>CAZTOP010000055.1:0-556 GCA_964615145.1 uncultured Chitinophagaceae bacterium | reverse complement strand
CAATGAATTGACCGATTTGCAAGTTGGCGAAGGGTACGAATCAGACGAAGAAGTCAAAGAACGCATACGACAAGAACAAGATGCTGCCAGGGCGCAACACTCCCACCCTACCGAACAGCCAGCGCGAAAAGGTTATTCGAGGGAAGAACTTCAACAAATGATGCGGGAAGCTGTACAAACTGCTTTAGATGCTGTTTGTCGTTATTTACCTTCACCTGTTGATATAGAAGATACTGTTGGTACAGATCCTGAAACTGGTGCTCAAATTACAAGAAAGGCGGACGCTAAAGAACCTTTTGCTGCCCTAGCATTCAAAATTATGACAGATCCTTTTGTGGGGCGTTTAGCATTTTTCAGATGTTATTCTGGTCATCTTGATGCTGGTTCTTATGTATTGAATGTAAGAAGTGGAAAAAAAGAACGTATCAGTCGTATTATGAAAATGTTTGCTAACAAACAAAATCCAATAGACTTTATCGAAGCTGGTGATATTGCTGCTGCTGTAGGATTTAAAGAAATTAAAACTGGTGATACTTTGTGTGATGAAAAACACCCT
>CAZTOP010000054.1:0-21307 GCA_964615145.1 uncultured Chitinophagaceae bacterium | reverse complement strand
ATACATACTTGGCATTTCAGCAGTTTCGCCACCAATCAATGCACAGTTACTTTGCACACAACCATCGGCAACACCTTTTACAATTCGTTCAATTTGTTTTGGGTGGTTTTTTCCAACTGCGAGATAATCCAGAAAATACAATGGTGCAGCACCTTGAACAACAACATCATTCACACACATTGCCACACAATCAATACCAATTGTATCGTGTTTATCCAACTCAAAAGCTAACTTTAATTTAGTTCCAACACCATCTGTGCCACTTACTAAAACTGGTTCTTTTAAGTTCATTAAACTTAAATCAAAGTTCCCGCCAAATGCACCAATATTACCCATTACCCCAGCCCGAAATGTACGTAGTGTATGCTTTTTGATTAACTCAACAGATTCATAACCTGCTTCTAAATCAACCCCTGATTGTTTATATAGTTCTGACATTTTATTATTTTAACATTTTTCCTGAAATACTAGTTTGCCATCAAATAATTGTGTTGGATAGCTTCCTGTAAAGCAAGCCACACATTGCCCTTTTAATGCTCCATCATAATTTCTATTAATAGCTTTTATCATACTCTCAACACTTAAAAAAGCAAGACTGTCAACATTCATATATTCTTTCATTTCTTCAATGTTCATGTTTGCGGCCAACAATTCTTCCTTTGTTGAGGTATCAATACCATAAAAGCAAGGGTTTTTAATAGGTGGGGCTGCACTTCTAAAATGAACTTCTTTAGCACCAGCCTGTCTTAAAAGTTTTACAATTTTTTTGCTTGTTGTACCACGAACAATAGAATCATCAACAACCACAACTCTTTTGCCTTCTATAATATGCTTGACTACACTGAGTTTCAAACGGACAGCTTGATCTCTCAACTCCTGTGTTGGTTGAATAAATGAACGACCAATATACCTGTTCTTAATCAAGCCACGTTCAACAGGCAAGCCACTTGCTCTACCCATTCCCATTGCAACCAAACTTCCACTTTCAGGCACACCAATAATTACATCAGCGTCAACTGGTGCATCTATCCAAAGTTGCTCCCCCATTCTTCTGCGTGCTGTATATACACTTACGTTATCAATTACACTATTAGGTTGTGCAAAGTATAAATACTCCATAGAACACTTTGCTGGTTTGGGTTCCGCAAAATATACACTCTGTAAACCACTTGATGAAATTTCAACAATTTCACCTGGATTTATGTCTCTCACAAAACTTGCACCCACCACATCAAAAGCACAGGTTTCACTTGCCACAACGTAACTACCATTTTCTAATTGTCCTAATGATAAAGGACGAAAGCCTTGTTCATCAACCACAGCATACAGAGCCTTTTGAGTAAGAATAACCAGAGAAAAGGCACCTACAATCTGTTTTATGGCATCTTTTATTTGTAACAAATCTGTTGCTTCCTTGCTATGACGAATTAGATGTGCAATAACTTCTGTATCACTTGTTGATTGAAATATAGAACCTTTGTCCTCTAACGAAACTCTTAGCTGGTCAGCGTTTACGAGGTTTCCATTGTGTGCCACAGCAAAATAACCTTCGTTACTTTTTATCAAAAATGGCTGAACATTAACTAATAGATTTCCACCACTTGTTGAATAACGAACGTGGCCAATAGCATTGTTTGAACCAATACTTAATTGTTGAATTACATTGGAATTAAAAGCATCAGTAACCAAACCCAAAGCTCTGTGCCCCCAAAGTTTTTGATTATTACCAACAATAATTCCCGCTCCTTCTTGTCCACGATGTTGCAATGCATTTAAGCCATAGTAGGTAAAGGTTGCGGCGTCATGATGGCTGTAAACACCAAACACACCACACTCTTCTTTTAATGTATCGCTATGTAAAAAATCTTTTATCATTTGTTATAAAAAGTAATCCACCCCATTTTTAAAAATATTGTGATAGGCTATGTTTGGAATGTTTTTAAATCGTCCATGTTTGTATCTTTCAGGATGAGCCATTCTGCCAAATATTCTTCCATCTTCACTTAGCAATCCTTCAACAGCAGCAAGGCTTCCATTCGGATTATAAGGAAAAATATTTGTTACATTTCCACTTAAATCTACATACTGTGTAGCAACCTGATTTTGTTGAATAAGATGTTGCAATGTTTCATCACAGGCATAAAATTTCCCTTCACCGTGAGAAACAGGAACAGTAAAGATTTTATTTTTCATTCCCTGCAACCAAGGACTATTATCATTTACAACTTTAATGTCAACCATTTGAGAAACGTGTCTTCCAATATCGTTGAAAGTTAATGTTGGCGACATTTCTGTACGATTTATAATTTTGCCATAAGGCAATAAACTACTTTTTATGAGTGCTTGAAAGCCATTGCAAATTCCTAAAATTAAACCATCTTTTTCCAATAAATTATGCACAGCATCAGCTATGTACTTATTCTTCAAAACATTCACAATATACTTTGCACTGCCATCAGGTTCATCGCCAGCACTAAAGCCACCGCTGAACATTAATATCTGTGATTGCTGCACTGCTGCAACAATTTTTTCAATGGATTGCTCTATCAATTTTTCATTCAGCGTATTGAAATTAATCGTCTCAACAATTGCTTTTTCAGTTTCAAAAGCGTGTTTGGTTTCAAACTCACAATTTGTTCCATTAAACACTGGCATTAAAACTCTTGGTTTGCCAAAGCCAATATTGGCAATAGTTTTAGAGGAAATATTTATAGCAGGGATTGAAATATTTTCGTCGCTTTGCTTTGTTTTTGTTGGAAATAAATTTTCAAATGTGGTTGTCCAATGCTGAATAGCTTCATCAATTTCTACAGCAACATTATTTATTTTTAATTGAGAAGTTTTTGTTGTTTTACCCAACAAAATAAATTCACTACTTAAATCTTCAGTGCTTACAAACACAATGCTACCAAGCATTACATCAAATAAATTTTCTGTTGTATTAATCTCAACACCAACTTTATTTCCAAAACTCATTTGAGCAATTGTTGTTGTTATACCACCATCTTTAATATGCTTAGCAGAAACAATTTTTTTATCTAATATTAATTTATAAATTCTCTTCCATTTTTGTTTTAATAAATCCCAATTTGGAATTTGTTTTTCATCAGCATCAACTTTATATAAATAAATTTTGCTATCAACATTTTTAAATTCTGTAGAAATAATGTTTTCACTTTGTTCTGTAGCTATAGCAAAGCTAACAAAAGTTGGTGGCACATTTAATTCATTAAAACTTCCACTCATACTATCCTTGCCACCAATTGCTGCAATACCAAGCTGGCATTGGGTTTCAAAAGCTCCCAACAAGCAAGAAAATGGCTTACCCCATTTAGCTGCATCATCTTTTAATCGTTCAAAATATTCCTGAAAAGTTAAATAACATTTTGAATAATCAACACCAGCAGCCACCAATTTGCTAACAGATTCAATGATAGCATACATTGCACCAATGTAGGTGTTAGTAGTTGTAAATTCTGGATGATAACCCCACGCAGCAAGGCTTACAGTATTTGTTGTATAACTATTATCACAAATAAAATGGGCAGAAACATCACTGGGTGTTAACTGATATTTACCACCAAAAGGCATTAAACAAGTTGTTCCTAATACAGTGCTATCAAAATGTTCAACCATTCCTTTTTGAGAAGCAACTTGTTTTGATGATAGTATTTTTAAGAAATTTTCTTTGGTAAATTCTACAGAATTATTTGTTGACTTTTTTGCAAGATTAATACTTGCATTTGCTTTTTTTGATGCTCCATTACTGTTTAAAAAACTACGTTTCAAACTCACAATTTCTTCCTCATTCCATTTCATTCTAAGATAACCATCGTTAGTTACAATTGCTATTGGTGTAGCTTGAACATTCTCTTGCAAAGCTTTATTGACAAAGAGTTCTACATTTTCTTTAGCAATAACAACTGCCATTCTTTCCTGCGATTCACTCAAAGCTATTTCAGTGCCATTCAAGCCTTCATACTTTAAAGGAACTTTAGTTAAATCAATCTCTATACTGTCAGCTATTTCGCCAATAGCCACACACACGCCACCTGCACCAAAGTCATTACATTTTTTAATCAACTTTGTTACATCAGGTTTTCTGAAAAGTGTTTGAATTTTTCTTTCTGTTAATGCATTTCCTTTCTGCACTTCAGCCTGCATAGTTGTTAAGGAAACTTCATTATGTTGCTTTGATGACCCACTTGCACCACCAATTCCATCTCTGCCAGTATTGCCACCCAACAACAAAACAATATCACCTTCTTGTGGGTCTTGCTCAATAACATTTTCTTTATTTACTGCTGCCACAACAAAGCCACATTCAAAACGCTTTGCCTTGTAACCATCATTATAAATTTCACTAACTAAACTTGTTGCTAAACCAATTTGGTTGCCATAAGAACTATAACCCAAAGCAGCTTCTTTACTAATTTTATGTTGAGGCAATTTACCTGAAAGTGTTGCTGTTACTGATTCTAAAGGATTTGCTGCACCACTTAATCTCATTGCTTGATACACATAAGAACGACCACTCAATGGATCGCGAATTGCACCACCAATACAGGTTGCTGCACCACCAAATGGTTCAATCTCTGTGGGATGATTATGTGTTTCATTCTTAAAAAGTAATAGCCATTTTTCAGTTTTCCCTTTTACATCAATTTCAATTTCATTAGTTGCAGCGTTATTTTCTTTTGATTGATGCCAGTTTTTTAAATAACCTTTTTTGTGTAAATATTTTGCAGGTAAAGTTCCCAAATCCATTAAGGTAGTGGGTTTGTACTCTCTGCCTAATTCCTTTTTACAATCTAAATATTTTTGAAGCGTTGCCTCAATTTCTGTTTTATAATCTCCTTCAATGCTAATGTTTTCAATCTCTGTAAGGAAAGTTGTGTGACGACAATGGTCACTCCAATAAGTGTCTAATGCTTTAATTTCTGTTTCGGTTGGATTTCTTTTTTCTTCTATGAAATATTGTTGAATACATTTAACATCTTCAATATCGATTGATAAATTTTGCTCTTTTAAAAACTGCTGCAAGCCTTGTAAATCAAGACTTGTGAAATCTTCAAAGATTTTGACTTTTTCAGCCTTGGATAAATTTGGCTTCTCTAATTGATTAAGATTTTTCTCTCTGCTATCAACTGGATTAATTAAATATTGTTTTATTTTATGCAAATCTTTTTCATCAATATCATCCACACCAATTACCTGTGATGTTTGAATATAAACATTGTTGTGATGAAATAAAAGTTGACAACATTGCATTGCTGCATCTGCTCTCATATCATATTGACCTGGCAAATATTCAATGGCAAAAATTTGTTGATGTTGTGGTAGCGTAGTATAATAATTTTCTGTAACAACATCGCAAAACACACTGTTTACAGCAGTTTCAAGCTCTTGTTGCTGTATATTAAAAATATCATAAGTAGTGTAAACTTTTGCAGTTGCATTTATTTGCAATTGTTGTAATTGCTTTTGTAGTTGATTGGTTTTATTATCAAAACCAGCTTTTTGTGCTATATAAATTCTTGTGTTCAATTTTTTTTTCTTAAACACAAATGAGTGATTATATTAATACAATCATCCACTTGTAGTAGTTTATTAATGGTAAACTGTAGAAACGCCCAACCCTATTATGAGCATATACAAGCTAATATTTTTTTGCTTAGCTAATTCCTAATTTATCTGCTAGTGCTTGATAAGTTTCTCTCAATGGAGCAATGTCTCTTCTGAATACATCTTTATCAAATTTTTGTTTTGTAGTCGTATCCCATAATCTACAAGTATCAGGTGATACTTCATCTGCTAGTAAAATTTCTCCATCAATTGTTTTGCCAAATTCAATTTTGAAGTCTATCAAGTCTAAGTTAAAGTTTTTAAAATAACTAATTAAAACTTCGTTTATTTTTAGTGCCTTAAGTTTGAGTTCTTTTAATTCTTCTGTAGTTGCTATTTCGAGTGAAGTAATGTGATCATCATTCAACATTGGATCTCCTAAATCATCTCTTTTATAACACATTTCAATTATTGGATGCTTCATCACATATCCTTCCTCTACCCCAATTCTCTTTGCTAAAGTTCCTGCAGCAACATTTCTTACGATTATTTCCAAAGGAATTATTGTAACTTTTGTTACAAGCTGTTCTGTATCTGAAATTTTTTGTAAAAAATGGCTTTCAATCCCTGCTTTTCTGAGTACATCAAAAAAGTAGCTAGAGAACAAATTATTTAAAATGCCTTTGCCTTCAATTACATCTTTCTTAACTCCATTGAATGCGGTTGCAGCGTTTTTATATTCGATTCTAAGTATATTATCAATGTCGGTTGCAAATACTTTTTTTGCTTTTCCTTCGTATAACAATTCCATTATATTATAATTGGTTACTAATTATTATTTATAAGCTTTTCTACTTCTATCAAACACTTTTCAACACTATCTTCCAATATATTTATGTGTCCCATTTTTCTACCAATTTTCGCTTCTTCTTTACCATATAAATGAAGCTTATGTTTGCCAACTTTTTCTCTATCCATTAAATGTTTATCTTCTCCTAAAATATTTAACATAACACAAGAAGAAAACAATCTTGTATCACTTAAGCTTAAATTACAAACTGCTCGTATATGTTGTTCGAACTGAGAAGTAGTACAAGAATTCAAGCTATAATGACCAGAGTTGTGTGGTCGTGGTGCTAGTTCGTTTACAACCAAATCCTCACCACAAACAAATAATTCTATTGCTAAAGTTCCTACCAAATTTAAATGATTTGCCAATTGTTTTGCTAAAGCAGTAGTTTTAGCATTCAAGTTGGATGAAATCCTTGCAGGTACAATACTTTGAAACAAAATTTGATTGCGATGAATATTTTCTGCTACAGGAAATACACTCACTTCAGCTTTTGCATTTCTACAAATAATAACAGAAATCTCTTTTTCAAATTTCACAAAATCTTCTGCAATATATTGTATTTTTTTTTTATACTCTTTCGTAATAAACTCGTTCAAATCTTCAGAATTTCGTACCACAAACTGACCTTTGCCATCATATCCTCCAAAAGCGGTTTTGATGATTAGCTTCTTTGGATTAGCAGCATAATTTGAAACAAAAGTATCTAAATCAGCTTCACTTTTTATGGAAATAAACTCCACTGTTTTTAAGCCTGCTTTTCTTATTTCTTCTTTTTCTATAATTCTGTTTTGTGTTATCTCCAACAGCCAGCTTGTTTGTGGAAGCTTTGCTGCTAAAGCATTTGCAACATTCAGATTTACATTTTCAAATTCATAAGTAATCACATCACAGCTATTCAGCAATTCTTTAGCAGCATCAACATCATCAAAGGCAGCAACAATTTGTCTATCTGCTATTTGCCCACAAGGGGAATTTGGTGTTGGGTCAAGCACAACAATTTTATAGCCCATTGACCTAGCGGCCAAAGCCATCATTCTTCCTAATTGCCCACCCCCTAATATGCCAATAGTTTCAATCATTTTATAAAACAAAAAAGACAGGCATACACCCGTCTTTATTTATGTTGTTATTTATTACTTGGTTCTTTAATGTTTTCATTGAAATGCAAACGTAAGTTCATATTGTTTTAATAACAATTAATTAATGAAAGTTTACAAAAAATTAATATTTGGTAATTTTCATTTTGTTCAAATAAAATTAGTTTGGTTGTATTAAATTATGCTGATAAGCATATTTTATCAATCCTAGTGGTGAGTTTGTTTTAGTTTTTCTAAAAATATTTTTTCTGTGAGTTTCTACTGTTCTTTCGCTAATAAACAAATAATCAGCAATTTGCTTGTTATTGTATTCTTTTTCTATTAGTTTCAATATTTCAATTTCTCTTGCTGTTAAATGTGTTTGCTCATTTTCTTTTTGAATTGAATTATATTTTTCCAGAACAGATAATATTTCATCCGTAAAATAATTTCCACCATTATAAATTTTTTCAATGGCTTCTACTAATTCGTTTTTGCTTATATTTTTCATTACATAGCCAGAAATATCAGCATCATTAATCATTTCACTTATAATATTCCCTTCTCCACTCATACTTAGAACCAAAATTTTAATATCGGGGAACTTATGTCTAACTTTTTTTGCTAGTTCATAACCATTTAGCTCTGGCATTGTAACATCGGTTAATAAAATATCAACTGTGTTCGTTTGCAATAATTTCAACATTTCAATTGGAGAAGTTGAAGTAACTGTAATTATAATATTATGATGTTTATTTAATAAGGCTGTAATACCGTCAATAACTATTTGATGGTCATCAACTATAGCTACTCTAATTTCAGTTAAAGTCAATTTATTTAATTTTACTACTAAGATAACAGTAAAATACGTTTAGTTTTAATTATTTTTTAATGGGATGTGAATAGCCACTAAAGTTCCATTTCCAATTGTTGATTGCCATTCAACAGTCCCCTTTAGATAAGCTACTCTAGATTGAATATTTGTCATTCCAATTCCATCAAATTTTTGTTTGTCACTAGTGTCAAAACCCTTACCATTATCTTCAATGGTTATAGATAAGCCGTCTGAATCTTTTATGATTGCAATATCTAAATGATTGGCATTGCTGTGTTTGATTACATTGTTTACACATTCTTGTATAACTCTGTATAAAACAGTTTCTATGTTGTTATCTAACTTATCATTAATGCCTTCTGTGTATAAATCTATCTTAATAATATTTTTATCAATCCGATGAGTAAATTCTCTAATGGCATTAGCCAATCCAACTTTCAGTAAAGCATTAGGCATCATATTATGCGATACGTATCTTACTTCTTTACAACTATCATCTACTAACTCGATAATTTTTTGTAGCGATATTTTTTGTTCATTGTTTATTAGTGGAAGTTCATTTTGTAATGCACTCAAATTCATTTTTGCTGCACTCATTGTTTGTCCAATGCTATCGTGCAAATCACTCGCTATTCTTTTACGTTCATTTTCCTCGGCAAATAGGATTGCTTTGGTTGCTAAATCTTGTTGATGTAAAACTTCTGCCTGTAATTTTGATTGTTGTTTTAGTTGATATCTTCGGTAAATTAAATATGTAATTAAGCTACCTAAAATTAGTAAGGTAGTAATAGCTATAATCCAATAGTTTCTTTTTGATATTTCAAATTTTTGATTTTGTATTTTCTTTTCTTGTTCAAGTGTTTTATACTTGGTTTCAAGTTCGGCAAATTTTGTACCTACTTTATCGGTATATAATGAATCTTTTGTAGCTGCGTACAATTTATAAAACTGTAAAGCCTTTAAAGGATTACCATTTTTTTCAAATAAATTAGCATACGATAAATATATTTTGTTCAATTCTGGTAAACAGTTAACAGCATTTGAGCCAATACTAATTGCTTTTGTAAAAATTGAATCTGCTTTTTTGAAGTCTTTTTTTTCTAGATATATATCTCCAAGATTACTATAACAACTTACAGTTCCTTTAGTATCTTTCAAAGCAATACGTAATTGTAATGATTCATTAATACAAGAAATAGACTTTTCATACTGATTGGTTTTTTTGTACAGACTACCAAGATTATTCAAGGCGTTTGATAAATATTCTTTATCTCCAAGTTCTCTAGCTATTTTAATAGCTTTTGAATATGAAGTTTCAGCTTTAACAAAATCTTCAGTAATTAAATAAATATTGGCAATATTCACCAGCGAGCCAGCTACACCAATCTTATCATTAATTTTTTCTTTAATTGACAATGATTGGGTATGATACTCGATTGCTTCAGGATAACGTCCTAAGTTTTGGTTTAATATACCAATATTGTTCAATGTATAAGAAATTCCAAAGTCGTTTTTACATTTTTTAAAAAGCTCCAATGCTGCAAATTGATTTTCTAGTGCCTTGTCAAATACACCTTGTTTTTGAAAAATGATTCCAATCTTATTAAAAAGTTTAGCTATACCTAATTCATCTTTTAATTTTCGTCGTATCTCAATAGCCTTATTGTAAAGAAGGATGGCTGTGTCGTAATTTTCTTTATCGTAAAATATGATTCCTAAATCGTTGTATGCTTGTGCTATACTTTTGGGGTAATTTAATGTAGTAGCTAGTTCTATGGCTTTATTACCATACATAATTGCTTTTTCCTTGTCAATGGTTCTATATTGCCAAGTAAGTTCATTATATGTTGATGCTAGTTGAGAATCCTTTTGAATTTGTGTTAGCTTTTCAAGGCTATCGATTATTTTGCTTTGTGCAACAGTGTTTTTTGTAAGAATAAATAAAACACAAATTCCTATTATTTTATTTTTCATGATACACTTTGTTTTTGAAATTATAGTAAGTCAAACATAGTACAATTGAATTGTATTTCTCTAGCATTTTATAAATGAAAATAAATAGTTAGAAAACTTTTTTTATTAGTTTTTACTTGTATTACATGAATAAATACCCTGCATACGGTATTTGTTCATGTGTAAAAATTGAGTTCGTTTGCATTAGAAACTTTTTATACAATCATACAACTAAAACTTACTTTATGAAAAAGCTTTATACTTTAATTGCCCTTATTTTGATTGCATTAACTAATATAGATGCAAAAATTTGGAGAGTAAATAACAATAGTGGAATAACTGCCGACTTTACAACTGCTCAAGCTGCTCATGATGCAGCTAGTGCTGGCGATACAATACATTTAGAGCCAAGCGGAAATAGTTATGGTAATTTAATAATGACCAAGCGTTTAGTTTTAATTAGTTCAGGAAATTTTATAACACAAAATCCGGGTTTCCAAGTGCAGTCAAATAGTGGTTTTATATCAAGACTTACCATAAGTAATGCTGGTGCTAATGGAAGTGTTATTATGGTTAAATTTTCTTCAGATATAAATTTAAATAGCAATATTGGAAATATACTATTGCAAAACTGTGTTTGCACTTACAGTGATCCTATAAATTATGGTGGTTACTCTGATTTGGGGAGAATTAATTTGAATAATGCAGACAATATTATTATTAAAAATTGTTTTGTTAATAATATAAACATGACCAACAATTGCAACAACATTATTATCGTAAACAATATCATTGCTAATACAATTGTTAATTCGAGTGATTGTGATGGAACAATTGCTAATAATGTTATTCACGCATATTCTACGAACTATGGTCAAGGTAGTTTATATAACTGCACCATTGATAATAATATTTTTAATCAAGGTGTTCAAGTAGGTTTTAGTGGTTGTCTAGTTAGAAATAATTTAAGTTCAAATGCAGGATTGCCATCAGGAAATGGCAATCAAAATAATGTTAATATGGCTACAGTTTTTATTGATAATACTGGAGGGTATTTAGACAATGTTTATCAGTTAAAATCTGGAAGTCCAGCTATTGCTGCTGGTATTAGCGGTGTAGATTGTGGAGCTTTTGGTGGTTCTACTCCCTTTAAATTGGCAGTTACTCCACCCATTCCATCAATATATAAACTTGAAGTTCCTTCTACTCCTGCAGGAAATACTATGAGCATAAAGTTTAGTACAAGAAGTAATAATTAGTTTATTGTTTGTAGTTCTTTTATTTATCCTGATTTATAACTGAACTTACAAAATGATTTAACTACATATCAAAAACTTTAAACTAAACAAAATGCAAATTTTTTCAAATACAATAACAAAATGCCGTTGGCTATTTGTGACAATGTATTTGCTTATTGCAATCAATGTTCAGTCTCAAACTAATGTTACTAAAGTTGAATATTTTTTTGATACAGACCCTGGTTTTGGATTGGCAAACAACATCTCTATAACTGCAGCAACAGACATTTCAGACCAACTATACAATGTTGATATTTCGAACATTAGCAATGGCTTTCATAATTTTTATATTCGTAGTAAAGATGAAAATGGTGTTTGGAGTATTACAAACATAACTTCAGTTTTTAGAAGAAGCAATGGTTTTACATCGAACCCCAAATTAATTAAAGCTGAATATTATTTTGATTCGGACCCTGGTTTTGGTAATGGAACAACTATACCATTAACAGCATCAAATAATATTTCTGATGTAATTTTAAATATAGATTTATCAAATCTTTCAACAGGATTTCATAGTTTTTACATAAGAACTCAAGATGAAAATGGTAGCTGGAGTATTACAAATAATCAAGCAATATTCAAAACTGGGTCTGCTGTTAGTAATCCCAATATTGTTGCAGCCGAATATTTTTTTGATACAGATCCCGGCTTTGGAAATGGTTCATTAATTTCATTTGCACCATCATCTAATATTTCAAATCAAATTTTAAATATTGATATAAGTGCTATTAATATTGGCTTTCATAGCTTTTTTATCAGAACAAAAGATGCAAATGGAGGATGGAGTTTAACAAATACTCAATCTATTTTTAAAACAGGCTCAAATAACAGTGCTCCTAATTTAGTAAAAGCTGAATATTTTTTTGATAGTGATCCCGGCTTTGGTAATGCTTTCGCAATTGATTTTGCCGATACAACTCATTTAACAGATGAAGTATACATTGTTGATTTAAGCATTGTTTCCAACGGGTTTCATTCATTTAATTTTAGAACTCAAGATGGTAACGGAGCTTGGAGCTTAACTAACAGACAAACATTTTTCAAATTTGGACAGTCATTAAATCTAAACATAGTTAAAGCCGAGTATTTTATTGACAGTGATCCTGGTTTTGGAAATGCAATTGAGTTGCCAATTAACCCAGCATTAAACATCACAGACCAAATTCATTCACTTACAAAACCAGCAACATTAACAGAAGGAACGCACACTTTTTTTGTTAGAACGCAGGATGCAAATGGGATATGGGGCTTGACTAATGCAATTTCATTTGATCATGTAGTTCCTAAATCTGGTAGTGGTTATTGTTTACAATTTACAGGTACCGGCAAAAAAATTGTTGCTACACAACAAACTGCAATTAAGAATAATTTTACAATGGAGGTATGGGTGAATGCAACAGCAACTACACCAATTCAAACTCAAGCAAACAATGGTGTAAGTGGTACAAGTGGAAATGATAAATATGTTGTGATGCCTGCTCAGGGAACTTTAAATTTTGGTATTAATACAGCAGGTGTTGGTTTTGCAGTAGGAACAAATGGTGTTTGTGTTTTTGAACACGATGCAAGTTATCTGCCATCATTACTAAGTTGGAATGGAACACTAAATGGTTGGAATCATATTGTAATTGTTTACACAAACAAACAACCAAGTCTTTACATTAATGGTAAACTTGTTGCTACAGGTTTAACAAGTACAAAAACAGATGTATATGCAACAAATTCAGAAATTGGTGGTGGTGCTTATGGTAATTTTTCAGGCTCTATAGATGAATTTAGAATTTGGGATGTGCCTTTATCACAAACCCAAATTAGAGAAAGAATGTGTAGAAAGATTACAGAGAATGATCCATTGTATAGTAATTTATATATTAATTATAATTTCGACGAAATCTCTGGAAATACAGTTTTCAACAAGTTCTCAATTAATAATAATGCCACGCTTTTAAACGCTCCGTCAAGAATTTTGAGTGGTGCTGCAATTGGTGATACTAGTATATATAGCTATGTAACTTCTGGTTTGCCTAGTGCGTTAATTAGCAGCAATTTTCAGGATAGCTTATCTGTGGTTATAAACTCAGGAACATACACTTCAGAAGCTGGACTACAATTGTATCTTGTAAATACAAAGCCTAATTCACAGGTAGGATTGGGAGGTATAGCAACAAATAATGACAGGTATTTTGGTGTGTTTGCATGTAATGTTCTTAACTCAAATCATACAGCTTTTTACAAATATTCCTATAACCCGTTTATTTCAGGTATAAACGAAAGTGAATTAGGATTATTTAAAAGGGCAGATAATGCTACTTCAACCTGGACAAATAGCGATGCTAGTTTGAACAGCATTAATAAAACTTTGCAAGTTACCGGACAAAATACAGAATACATACTAAGTAATTGTGCAAGTTTGGTAACCCCAACAATTACTGTAAACAGAAGCCTGGCAAATGTATGTAATGCACTAAATGCAAGTTATGCTGCTATAATAACTAATGGTGGTTCTTCTCCAATGTATCAGTGGAAATTAAATGGAAATGATGTTGGTTTTAACTTAAATAATTATGTTAATAATTCTTTGAATCCCAACGATACAGTTTATTGTGTTTTAACAACGAATGCTAGTTGCTATACTATACCGAATGCTGCAAGCAACAAAATTGTAACAACTGTAATTAATCCTATTGTAGAGAATGTAAATGTATTTGGTTGTTTTAATGCAACGTATAATTCCACTACTTATACTGCATCTACCAATTTTATTGATACTTTAAGAACATTTCAAAGTTGTGATAGTATTTACAGAAATGTAACCATTACGGTATATACTAATGCTATTACTTATGATACCGTTATAGTTGAGGGGTGTAATAGCTTGGTATATAATGGTATCACATATACTAACTCTACTTCATTTACAGATACTATTAAAACTAGTTTAGGTTGCGATAATATTTATCGGTTCATAGATATTGTTGTACATCCATTGACGCCAATTACAATCTATGAAACACTTTTTGGATGCGGCTCATACACATTCAATAATATTAATTATGTGAACAATACCACAGTTAGAGATACAGTTAAAAGCATCCACAATTGCGATAGTATTTATAATATACACAACATAATTGTTACTAATCCTACAACTCAATATGAAGAAAGACTAGGATGTGGGTATGTAGATTATAATAGTGTAAGATATGCAATTTCAACTGTTGTTAATGATACCTTGTACAGTCACTTTGGTTGTGATAGTATATATAAAGTTGTGAATATTGTTGTGCTAAATTCAACAACACAAAATATTAATTTGTTTGGTTGTAATAGTATTTTGTATAAAGGAATTATTTATTCAAATTCAACAATAGTAAAGGATACAATAAAAAATATCTTGGGTTGTGATAGTATTTATATTAATGCAATATTAACTATTAATCACATAATTCCATTATCTCAAACAGTTAATTATGCTGGTTGTAATAGTGTTGTTTATGATGGGGTTACCTATATGAATAGTACGGTTCTTAATCAAATATTATCATCTTATCAGGGTTGTGATAGCGTTTATAAAACTGTAAATATTAATGTGTATCATTTAACACCAACCACTAATACAGCATATATTCGTGGTTGTAACAGTATTGTTTACAATTCTAATACTTACACTTCTTCTATAATTTTAAGAGATACGATAAGAAGCATTGTAAGTGGTTGTGATAGTATTTATAATATTGTAAATATTGATGTAACTAATGTAAGTGCTGTATCACAAGTAATAAATCTATATGGTTGTGATAGTGTTATTTTTAATGGTACGAAATATACATTATCAACAACAATAAATGATACATTAATGAGTTATCAAGGTTGCGATAGTGTTTACAAAACAACAAATATTAATATTATTCCTTTGCCAACTATTGATGTTAGTGCAAGTGTTAATCCAGTTTGTTCTACAAGCCCAACAATATTAACTGCAACTGGAGGTAGTAATTATACTTGGAGTCCTTCAACTTCACTATCAAGTTCAACAGGAGCAAGTGTAATAGCCAGTCCATTTAGTACTACTACTTATACAGTAACATCAACAAATGTTTGTGTAGTAAGTAAGCAGATTACAGTTAATGTAAATGCATTACCAAACGTAGACGCAGGTGCAAATCAATCTATTTTGTTAGGAAGTAGTACAATACTCACAGCAACGGGTGCTTTGCATTACAATTGGAATACAGGTAATGTGGCAGACACCACAGCATCAATTAATGTATCACCTATAGTTAATACAAATTATATTGTTACTGGCACAAATGATAATGGTTGCATTGCTCAGGATTTGGTAACTGTAAGTGTGAACTTTTCTTCAATAAATATTTCACCAAACAATTACAATTTTGGCAATGTTGTAACAAGTACCACAAGCAATTACAACATTACTATTACAAATAATGGTACATTGCCAATTACATTAAATAATATTAGTGTTGCTGCTCCTTATAGCGGAATTATTGGTTCACAAACAATCAATGCTGGAAACAGTGTAAGTATTCCAATTTCTTTTGCACCAACTGCAAACTTGTTTTACACTAAAATTTTAACTATATCAACTTCGATTGGAGATTTTACTGCAACACTTCAAGGCAGGGGCGTAAGTGCAGCACCAGCTTGGGTTGTAAGTCCATCAATAAGGAATTTTGGGAATGTACAAATTGGTGATTCTGCCATACAAACATTTACTATAACTAACACGGGAAATGTTCCTATTAGTACAAGTTCTATTACTTCAAATAGTAGTTTGTTTAGTGCAAATATATCAAATGCTATGATAGCAGTTGGCGGAAATGCAATACTTACAGTTAAATATAAACCATCAACCATTTCAAGCTCAAATGCAGTAATTACAATTAATTCAGCTACAAGTGGTCTAACAGCTCTTACTGTAAATGTTAATGGTGCTGGTTATATTAACAATACACCGCCAATTTTATTTTTTACAAACACTTTTCCTTACAATGGATTAGCTGGGGTAAATCCGTCTGTAGGGCAAGCTGGTTATTACACATATAGAGTGGTATATAAAAGTAGTACAAATACACCACCACAGTTAGGCTATCCACAAATAGGAATTGACAAAAATGGTGATGGAGATTATATAGACAATGATGAGGGTTTATTTTCAATGAATAAAGTAAATAATACTGAAAATTGGGTATCAGGAGAAGAATATACTTATTCAACAAGCCTTAGTGTAGGCAATAATTTTGGATATAGATTCTTCGCAAATGATAGTTTAGGAAACCCTGCAACCCTAAGCAATACTGGATATTATCATGGTCCAACAGTTACCGATCAAACTTTGGATTTAAGCATTTATGCAAATGATATTACATTCAGCGTAGCTCACCCTAATGTAGGACAAACTTTTACTGTATCTGCAACTGTACATAATAATACACCATATAGTGCAAACAATGTAAACATTCGTTTTTATACCGATAGTGTATATTACAATCAAACAACGTTGCCATTTATTGGAGCCAATAGTACCGCAGTTGTAAGTATGAATTTTGTTTACAACACAGAAGGTTTCTATCCAATAAAAGTGTGGATTGATAGTTCTAATAATTTGGGAGAAGCGAATGCCTTGAATAACTATGCAATTCGTCCAATTATTGTTGGTGCATTTAGTGTTCCGGGAACTATTTTAATAACTTCAAATGCTTATCCACAAACTTGTCCAACTGGGGTAGTCTTCAGTGGCAATGCAAGATATAGTGGATTAAATTTGCAAGGTAATCCGCCTGTATTAGGTGCAACAGTTACAGTTAAAATTAATGGCATTGATGTTGGTTCAACTTATACAGTTACTGATGGAAACTGGAGTGTTTATGTGCCTTATAATTGTGGTACAAATAACTATTTGGTTGAAGTTACAGATTTTACTTTAACAGGTATCACATCTGTTCAATATTTTTCAATTCCTTGTGGTGTAAGCTGTGGATCTTATGGTAATGGGAATTATAATTATCAACCTAATTACTATACATCATCATCTACACCTTGTTGTTTAATCAATAATCAATCATTTAACTATGCATTGACTATTACAAATAACGGAACTGCTAGTTCTTACAAAGACACCATTAAGGTATTTGTAGATGGCAATTTGAGCTATACGCATATACTTGATTCATTGCAAATAAGTCAAATAGTGAATTATAATGATGCTTTTGTTTTATCTGTGGGTAATCATACATTATCATATAAACATAGCTATTATAATTCAGCTGGTATAAGAAGTGAAGTGAATGGTTCAAATACTGTTTATATTGAGCAAAATTTACCTGATTTATACTTAGCTAATTTCTCTCAAAATGGCAATACATCATTTAGTGTTAGAAACTATAATTCAACTTGTACTGTTGCCAGTGCCTCTAAATTATTTATCTATGAAACCAATAGTAGCTATGGTAGTCCGGTATTGATTGATTCTGTTGTTTCGATATCAGTTTCTGGGGGGAAATGTAGTAACACATCAGTGTTATTGAATTACAACAGACCAATCTGGACACCTGGCTACCATTATCTTACATTAGTTACGGATGGATCTAATGTTGTCGATGAATTGAATGAAAATAATAACAGTGTTAATGTTATTATTTATGTTCCTCAGCCAGATTTATTTGTAACTAATATCGATGTTTCAAATAATGATGTACATGCCGGTGATGTTGTGAATTTTGTGGCGTCAATTAAAAACAATGGAGCTGCATCCAGTGCATTTAAAGTTCAATTTAAAGTAAATAATGTAGCTGTTGGTAGTAAAATAAACATCGCATCATTAGGAGCTGGAAGCATTACTACTATTAGCTCTGACGCATACATAATACCATCTGGTAATTGCCCTTTATCTATTACAGTTATTGCAGATGTTGATGATGAAATTACTGAATTAGTAGAAACAAATAATTCTGATTCTATCGCTTTTGCAAGCGATTTACGAAGTGGTTATAATTGTAATAATTTAGGCTCAAGTTGTAATCCATACACTGTGTATATTGGAAAAAACTTAGATATGCAATCCATTATTACAAATGTAGGTTTGCGTGATGTTGATACAACACATATCCAATTTAAAATTGGCTCTACAATTATTGGTAGCGATAATGTTTATCATCTTGCAAACAACAGTTCTTTACCAACTTATATTTCACACACATTTAATTCAGTTGGAACTCATGTAATAACAATTGAAGCTGATTATGACAATCAATATTGCGAATCGAATGAAGTAAATAATGTTGGCTACATTTATGTTAATGCAGTAAACGCCTTGCCTGACTTACGTATTCTTTCTCAACACATTTCTCCCAGTAATTTGAACCCTGCTCCTGGACAATCAATCAATGTTGTTTCAACAGTTCAAAATATTGGTAACTTAGCTTCAACACCTGCAATGGTAAGGTTTTGGGTCGATGATATACAGTTAGGTGTGGACGTTGCAATAAATTCAATTAAACCCGGAAGAGATACAACTGTTGCTGCAACAATTAATTATTCAAATTTAATTGTGGGACCAAAAATTTTGAAAGTAAAAGCTGATATCAATCATGAAGTAACAGAAAGTGATACTACAAACAATACTGCAACAAGAGCTATAATTGTAGGTGGAGCTCCAGACTTTGCAAGAAGCATTAATGAAGGAATCACTTTTAATAGGCAGTTATTTAGACTTGGTAAACGAATTACTATTAGTAATTATATTAGAAATTATGGAGGTGATACAGGTAGAGCAGTTGTTAAGTTTTTCTATTCAACACCATCATCTAAGGTTTTAATTGATAGCGTTCCATTTAGACTAAATGATCACGACAGTATAAAAATTTCCACTAATTGGATTGTTGCAGTTGATTCTGGTAGAATTATATCAGAAATTGTTGGAGCAAATCCACAAGAATTTAATGTTCTTAATAATGTTGATAGTGTTGATTTTATTACCGACAAGCGTATTCCCAATATCATCATTACCCCTAATTATCAATCTGTTTGTGAAGGAGTGTCAATCACTTTTAGTGCTAGTGCTCAAAATGTTATTATGCCTGTTTACAGATGGAAAATAAATGGAATTTATACTGGAGATACTACTAGTAGTATTTCTAAAATATTTATTGATGGAGACATTGTGAGCTGCGATTTGTTCGATGAGGAAATGTATTTATTAACTTCAAGTAATAACACCCCAATAATCCGCAGTAAATCTTATAGCAACACAGTCATAAATAAATGTGTAAATCAATTGCCCTTTATATGGAATGGTAACAGCTATAACGTTTCAGGAATTTATTCTAAAACATTTATGAATACCCAAGGTTGTGACAGTATAGCAACATTACAATTTTCAGTATTACAAGCAACTTCATCTACAACTATTGATAGTATATATGCTGGAAATAGTTATTTATTCAATGGAAACAGTTACACAGTTTCTGGAACATATACAGTACATTTTGCAAATGCAAATGGTTGTGATAGTAGTGCCATTTTAATTTTAACTGTGAAGCCAATTATCAATGGAGCAGCTATAACGGGAAATTTAAAATCTTGTGAAATTGGAAGTAGTAATCGGTTGTATTGTTCAGTTCCAAACGGAATTTGGAAAAGTAGTGATACTACCATTGCAAAAATTTCTCAAAGTGGTATTGTTACATCTATTTCAAATGGCAGTGTAAGCATAACTTATACATATAAAATTGGCAATGTTATTTATATGTCTAATGCTTTATACAATGTTTCAGCAGTTGATGTGCCACAAGCTATTTCGGGTACAAACAGTATTTGTGTTGGAAGTTCAATATTATTGACAAACGCAACTGTAGGTGGATATTGGACTTGCTTAAATAATAGGGCTTCTATTGATGCAAACACAGGATTATTAACTGGTTTAAATGGAGGTTATGCTGCTATTGTTAGATATACAGTTTATAACTCAATAGGATGTAGTGCATATGTAACAAAAAATATAATGGTAAACTCAATTCCGGCAATTCCTTCAATTTCTTATGCACCTGGAACTACAATCAATCCACAATCCGGGGCTCCGGCTGGTGCTTACTGCGTTGGTAAAACTTTTGGTGTAGTAGGTTTTCCAAGCACTCCTGGTTTTGGAACTTGGAGTAGTACTGGGGTTGCAAGCATTACTAATACAGGAATAGTAACCATTAATTCAAGTGGTAATGGCAGTATTCAGTACACATACACAAATGCTAATGGATGCAGTAATAGTAGGATACTACAAGGCAATGGATTGGTGTGTGCATCGAAAAATGTTTTGTTTAGTGAAGCATCTTTAAATAATGATGATTCATTTGAAATGTATCCAAATCCTGCAAAAATGTTATGTAAAATTAACGTTCATCAACTCACAGGAAGTGGTAAAATTATAGTGACTGATTTGTATGGAAAAACTGTAAAAACTCAAATTTTGAGTATTGGTATTAATACAATAGACATAAGCCACTTCAGCAAAGGTTTATATTTAGTAAGTATTATAACTAATGAAAATAAAATGACACAAAAACTTGTTGTAGAGTAATTAGCTAATACAAAGAGAGGTTATTAGTTGGTATAGCAAATCCCTTTTGAAACTTGATGTTTTGAAGGGGGTTTGTTTTTATTAGGCAATGTGGTAAAAAACAGTTGGTTTTTGGGTTAAAATAATTTCGATTTT
>CAZTOP010000053.1:0-21497 GCA_964615145.1 uncultured Chitinophagaceae bacterium | reverse complement strand
CACATACTATTTTTCAATCAAACATAATGGGTGCAGGCTGTAGCAAGGTTTGTCCAGTAGAGAAATTATGTGAAGGTGCTTGCGTGTATAATAATATGGATGAAACGCCAATTCATATAGCAAAGCTGCAACGCTATAGTACAGAAATAGCAATGAAAAACAACTGGCAGTTGTTTGAACGCAAACAACCTACTGGTAAAAAGGTTGCTATTGTGGGTGCTGGTCCTGCTGGATTAAGTTGTGCTCACGTTCTGTCGAGAGAAGGTGTTGATGTAACGATTTATGAAAAAGAGGCTAAAGGAGGTGGATTGATGACTTACGGAATTGCTGCTTACAAAGTAACACCAGAGTTTTGCGAAGATGAAGTGAATTATATTTTAGGTATTGGTGGCATTGAAGTAAAGTATAATCAAGAGTTGGGTAAGAATATTTCTCTGGAAGAATTACAACAAAACTATGATGCCGTGTATCTCGCTATTGGAGTTGGTTTAGCAAATAAATTACATATTCCTGGTGAAGATTTGGATGGTGTTGAAGATGCGATTGAGTTTATTTATAGATTAAGAAATGAAGGATATTCAGCAATTAAAGTTGGCGACAAAGTTGCTGTAATTGGAATGGGTATGACTGCTATTGACGCTGCTACACAAGCCAAACGTTTAGGTGCAAATGAAGTTACGATGGTGTATCGTAGAACTGAAGCTGAAAAGAATTGTACGCAACACGAACTGGATATTGCAAGATTAGATGGCTGTGCCACTTTATGGTTGGCTGCACCAAAAGAAATTGTTGGTGAAAATGGAAAAGTAAAAGCATTGGTTTGTGATGTAATGAAATTGGGAGAGCCTGATGCAAAAGGAAAACCAGCACCAATTGCAACAGGTGAAACTATAACTCTTACTGTTGATATGGTTATTAAAGCAACTGGTCAAAACCCATTTGCAAATTTAGTTTCAAGATATGGGATTGATAATACAAAAGGGAAAATCAACATCAACCAATCAGCAACAAATGTGACAAAAGTCTTTGCTGGTGGCGATTGTGTTAATGGAGGTAAAGAGGTTGTTGATGCAGTGCAAGCAGGTAAAGATGGAGCGAATGCTATTTTGAATTTTATGTTTCACGCAAAGGGGCAAAGGACATAAGGGGCAAGGATTTATAATAAATTATCATACAAAACTTTGCTGCTTATGTTGCTTTGCGTGAAAAGCATACTTAAAATATAAATTATGACCGAAAACGAAATTTCAAGAATAGTTGTTGATATTTGTTTTCATCTTCATAAGCAATACGGTCCGGGTTTATTTGAATCTGTTTATGAAGAAATAATTTGCTACGAATTGAATGAGAGAAACATTTCTTTTACGAGACAACAAGCAATTCCTGTTATTCATAAGGAAGTTAAAATGGAGATAGGATTTAGGGCAGATATAATTATTGAAAACAAGGTAATACTCGAATTAAAATCAGTTGAAAATTTAAACCCTGTACATTATAAACAATTACAGACTTACCTAAAACTTACAGATATGAAATTAGGTTTATTAATTAATTTTCATACCGAACTTATAAAGGATGGAATAACAAGAGTTGTAAATAATTTATAAAATACTTTGCGTCTTTGCACTTTATGCTGCTTTGCGTGAAATCAAAAAAAATAATATGGCATCTTTAGAAACAAACTTCCTCGGCATTAAATCACCTAATCCTTTTTGGTTAGCAAGTGCACCACCAACTGATAAAAAAATAAATGTGTTAAGAGCTTTTGAAGCAGGCTGGGGTGGTGTTGTATGGAAAACATTGGGCTCACAAGTAAAGAATGTTTCATCACGTTATAGTGCTGTGGATTATCACGGTAGTCGTGTAATGGGCTTCAACAATATTGAGCTGATTAGTGATAGACCACTTGATATTAATCTTAAAGAGATAACAGAATGTGTGAAGTTATTTCCTGATAGAGCAATGATTGTTTCGTTGATGGCAGACAATAACAGAACTGCCTGGCACGAGCTCATTAAAAAATGTGAAGATGCTGGTGCGATGGGCTTTGAGCTCAATTTTGGTTGTCCACACGGTATGACAGAACGTGGAATGGGTGCTGCTGTTGGTCAAGACCCAGAGATTGCAAAAATGGTGGTGGAATGGGTGATGGAAAAAGCAACTATTCCTGTTATTACAAAACTTACGCCTAATGTACATAGCGTTGTGCCAACTGGTCGTGCTGCTGTGCAAGGAGGAACGAATGCATTGAGTTTAATCAATACTATTCAAAGTGTTACTGGTGTTGATTTAGATACGCTTGTTCCTAATCCTTATGTTGCAGGAAAAAGTGTTTTTGGTGGTTATTGTGGACCAGCAGTAAAACCAATTGCTTTAAAAATGTTGACCACAATTGCACAAGATGAATTAACTAAAACTGTTCCAATTAGTGGCATTGGTGGTGTAAGCACTTGGAAAGATGCAGTTGAGTTTATGTTGTTGGGTGCAACAAGTGTGCAAGTGTGTACAGCAGCTATGAAACACGGTTTTAGAATTGTTGAAGATATGTGTGAAGGAATGAGTAATTGGATGGATGAAAAAGGATATAAAACAACAGCTGATTTTATCGGCAAATCTGTTGAAAAAATTACTCATTGGGAAGACCTTGATATCAACTATCATCATATAGCAAAAATTAACCAAGATGCCTGTATTCATTGCGGTTTGTGCTATATTGCTTGTGAAGATACCTCGCATCAATCTATCAATATTCAACAAGGTCATCCTTACAATACTTACACTATAAAAGAAGATGAGTGTGTTGGTTGTAATTTGTGTAAATTAGTCTGTCCTGTTGATAATTGCATTACAATGGAAGAACATCGTGTTGCACCAGAATATGTGAACTGGAAAATGTGGCAGGCAGAAGGACGACCTTTGAATGATCATTAGATTAGTTTGAATAAATAAATTGCTTTGCAATTTTATTATTATGTAACCAGCAATTGTAATTCTATTCATCGCCTATTGCGTCGCACACTTCAACCTTCGGTTCTTTATTGAGCTTTTTTCAACCACAGAGTTAAGGAGTTTTGCACAGAGAAAACAGAGAATGAAAACTCATTTAACTCTGTGTGAAATCTCTGTTATCTCTGTGGTAAAAAACTTAAAAAATATGCACGAAAACGAAATAACAAGCAAAGTAATAAACGCGGCAATCGAAGTGCACAAAGCACTTGGACCAGGCTTGTTAGAAAGTGCATACAAAGAATGTTTATATTATCAACTTGCGAAAAGTGGTTTAAACGTTCAAAAAGAAAAAGCATTGCCACTTATTTATGAAGAAGTAAAATTAGATTGTGGCTATAGAATAGATTTATTAGTTGAAAATAAAATAGTGATAGAAATAAAAAGTGTGGAAGCATTAAACGATTTACACACTGCTCAAATACTTACTTATCTAAAATTGGGTAATTATAAAATAGGGTTACTATTGAATTTTAATGTTGTATTACTCAAAAATGGAATTAAGAGAATTATTAATGGAACAATTTAACCACAGAGAAAAGGAGTTTAACACAGAGTTAGATGAGTTTTCTTCTCTGTTTTCTCTGTGTAAAATCTCTGCTAACTCTGTGGTAAAAAGAAAAAAATGAAAATAAATAACACCCGCTTACAGCAACACTTCGAGGCAATGAGCCTGATAGGTAAAATAGGAGAAACAGGCACTAATCGTCCTGCTCATTCCCCAGATGAAAAGAAAGCTTTTGAGCTTGCTGCATCGTGGATGCACGAAGCAGGAATGAAAACTAAGATTGACAATTTTGGAAATTTGATTGGTCGTTTAGAAGGTAAAGATGCATCATTACCCATATTAATGATGGGCTCACATTTAGACTCTCAACCTTATGGTGGCAGATTTGATGGTGTAGCTGGAGTGCTTTGTGCTATTGAAGTTGCAACAACTTTAAAGGAAAATAATGTCATTCCAAATCGATCAATTGAAATCATTTCATTTGCTGATGAAGAAGGCTGGCGTTTTAATAAAGGTTTGTTTGGCAGTAGAGGAATTTTAGGCAAATTAGAGGAAGGTGATTTGGCAAGAAAAGATAAAGATGGCATTACACGTGAACAAGCATTAAAAGATTTTGGTTGTGATATCACCAAGTTTAAACAAGATGAGTACAAGACAGGAAGTATCTTTTGTTTCTTGGAATTGCACATAGAACAAGGTCCTGTTTTAGATGTAGCCAATAAACCAATTGCAGTGGTATCAGGTATTTCAGGTCCGTTGTGGTGGACATTGAAATTAAAAGGAATGGCTGGTCACGCTGGTAGTGTGCCAATGCACTTGCGTAAAGATGCAATGCTTGGTGCTGCTGAAATTATTGTAGCCCTAAATCAAATAGCAACACAAATACCCAATGCACCAACTGTAGGAACGGTTGGCACTTTGAATGTGTTTCCTGCAAGTAGAAATATCATAGCAGAAGAAATTACAATGACAATTGACTTACGAGATATTGATTTAGAAAGAAGGAATAAATACGAACAACAACTTCGTAGTAAAATAAATGAAATTTGTAAAAAGCATCAATTAGCTTACGAAATTTCTGAAGACACTAACAGCGAACCACGTTATTGTGCAGACTGGATTAAAGAAATAATTCACAATCAATGCAAGGCTCTAAACCTTGATGCACCTGAAATAATGAGTGGTCCTTTTCACGATTCTTTGCCTATGAGTTATGCCACAGATTATGGAATGATTTTTATTCGAAGTAAAGATGGTATCAGCCATAATCCTTTAGAATATTCATCTTACGAGGATTTGGCAATTGGAACAAATGTTTTATTGGGAACTGTAATGCAGATTCTATCAATTTAACTTTTTTTCAATTTTACCTTTTTTATCTATATAATATACAATACCATCTTGTTTAACTTCTGCCTTGCCATTAATAAAATCACTTGCTGATTCATATCTTGCAAAAATCACTTCTTTTCCTGCAACATCAATAAATCCCCATTTTCCACCTAATTTCACAGCTGCCATCCCATCTGAAAATTCTTTTGCGTCTTCATATTTAATTGAGGTAATCTCCTTTCCCTCTATTGTAATGTATCCAAATTTGGGTATTTTGAAATAGTATGTATTATCATATTGCATTTGCTTTACTATAAAAATATTGTCTTTGATATTCCCCATTCCATCATACTTAGGAGCTATAATTTCTTTTCCACTACTCAATTTTACTATGCCTATTTTTTTATCAGATTCCACTCCACAATAACCGTCTTTGCAGGTATATATTTTGTCGTACTTCGTAGGAATTACAATATTACCTTTTTGGTCAATCATTCCAAGCTTATTATCAATTTCTACTACAGCATAATTTTCGTTTATGTCAGAAAAGTCTTGAATCTCATCAAAGTCAAAAGATATTTTTTCCTTGCCGTTTGCATCGATCATACCGAATTTCCCCTTTTTTTCTGCAATGTACCAACCAGTGAAATTGTCAAGTTCAAGACCATCATAATTAAAGGAAATAATATTTTTTCCTTTCTTATTTATAGTACCATACTTTTTATTTTTACTCACAACGGCGATACCATTATCAAATAATGAAACATCATCGTATTCAAATGGTAAAACAATTTGATTCGTTGTATCTATAAAACCCCATAGTTTGTCTTTTTTTGCACCAATTAGCCCTTCGCTTAAGTTGTGGATATAATCATACTCTGGTGGTATCAATTCATCTCCATTCCTATTGATATATCCCCACTTTTTATCCAAAAGAATTATACCTAAGTTATTTTCAAACTTTAAAGCGTCATACTTACGTAAACTAACCTGTTCCCCTTTTCTGTTTATCAAAAAGAA
The DNA here is from genome assembly GCA_964615145.1 of uncultured Chitinophagaceae bacterium. GTDB lineage: Bacteria > Bacteroidota > Bacteroidia > Chitinophagales > Chitinophagaceae > CAIVPM01. Next base: position 15,631 of record CAZTOP010000053.1, on the reverse strand, counting down.
TTTTTTTGATATTGAAACAACAACTTTACCGTTAATAAAATTGCTTCCCCCATCATAAATAAATGGCAGTACAACCTCATTAAGCTTGTTAATATAACCCACTTTGCCGTTTTTCTTTACTGCCGATAAGCCTTCAAAAAAACCATTCGCAGCATCATACTCTAATGGAATTACTAACTTATTATTGAACCCAGTAAAACCATATTTATCTCCTTTTTTTACAAGTGTATAACCTTCAGTGGTTTTATATATTTTATCATATTGTGCAAATAACTGACTTGAAAAAAAGATTGTAAGTGCTTGAAAAATTAAAAATCGCATATTATTGAATTAAAAATTAAAAATACATTAAAATTAGTTAGTCTAAAAAAGTTCTTTGTGAGATTAAAAAAAATATGCCTCAAAATAAAAAAGCCATCCCGAAGGATGGCTCAAATTTATAAAAAACCTAAAAGTTATTTGTATTCTCCGAACTCCTTTCTCAACACATCTGCAATTTCGCCAAGTGTACATTTAGCTTCAACAGCATCAATAACAAAAGGCATTATGTTATTACCATTTTTTGCAGCAATGGCAATGCTTTCAAGACATTTATTTACATTACTTATATCTCTTTCGCTTTTTAACTTATTTAGCTTATCAACCTGCAATTGCCTAATACTATCATCGATTTTAAAAGGAGGAACAGGTTCTTCTTTATTAATTGTAAATTTATTTACACCAACAATTATCTTTTCGCCACTTTCAATGTTACGTTGATATTCATAGGCACTTTTTGCAATTTCATCTTGCATAAACCCAGATTCTATTGCCGCAACACTCCCACCCATTGCGTCTATTTTATTAATTAAGTCCCAAGCTTTTTTCTCTACCTCATTGGTTAAATTTTCTATAAAATAACTTCCTGCCAAAGGGTCAACAGTATCAACCACACCACTTTCAAATGCTACAATTTGTTGTGTACGCAAAGCAATCCTTGCTGCTTCTTCTGTAGGCAAACTTAATGCTTCGTCAAACCCATTTGTGTGTAAACTTTGTGTACCACCTAATACTGCAGCCAATGTTTGAATAGTAACTCTACTAACATTATTTAATGGTTGTTGAGCTGTTAATGTGCTACCTCCTGTTTGCGTATGAAAACGTAGCATCATTGCTTTATCATCAGTTGCACCAAGGTCTTGCATTATAATAGCCCACATTCTTCTAGCAGCTCTGAATTTGGCTACTTCTTCAAATAAATTATTATGTGAATTAAAGAAAAAAGACAATCTTTTGCCAAATATATTTATGTCCAAACCTTTTGCTAATGCAGCTTTTACATAAGCTTTACCATTACTTAAAGTGAATGCTATTTCTTGAACTGCTGTACTTCCTGCTTCTCGAATATGATACCCTGAAATAGATATTGTATTCCATTTTGGCAACTCCTTACTACACCATTCAAAGATGTCTGTAATAATTCTCATTGATGCTTTTGGTGGGTATATATAAGTGCCACGTGCAGCATACTCTTTTAATATATCGTTTTGAATTGTTCCAGATATTTTTCTTAAATCAGCTCCTTGTTTTTTGGCAAGTGCTACATAAAAAGCAAGAAGAATAAAGCCAGTAGCATTAATGGTCATTGATGTGGAAACATCTTCTAATTTAATTCCGTTGAACAATCGTTCCATATCTTCAATACTATCAATGGCTACACCAACTTTTCCAACTTCGCCATCTGCTAATTCGTGGCTGCTATCATACCCAATTTGTGTTGGTAAATCAAATGCAACACTTAAGCCATTAACACCTTGAGCCAACAAATAATGATAACGCTTGTTACTTTCTTCAGCAGTTGAAAATCCCGCATATTGCCTCATTGTCCAAAGTTTTCCACGATACATATCTGATTGTATCCCTCTGGTGTAAGGAAACTGACCCGGCAATTCAACTGCTTTTGTTTTTTTTGATGATGGTGTATAAATTTCCTTTATTTCAATACCACTATCTGTATATTTTTTCATAAGCAAGTTTTCAGCAATAATTAATCTTGATAAATCACTGCAGAAGAAGTTTTCATTAATTTCTTTGCTTCCTCTGCTAACACATCACTTACAAGTTCGTGAAGATTACCTCTTTTATCGTTCATTAAAAAATCCAATATAATTCTGTTTAAATCACCGCCTGTTGCATGTGCAGGAAGGGATGCAGCGATTTGATTAACAATTAGCATATTTTGGTCTCTCAAAGTTTTAACAGCATTCCAAGCATCGGGGCTTACATAAATTTGTTGAGATATATTAAACTCAAACTCTTCTCTAATAGTTTGTAATAATAGCATTTGCATATCAGACAAAGTAGCATCGGCAACGTGTAATCTTGTAATCAAATTTGGCAAAGCAATTCTACTGGTTAATAAAGTTAATCTTTCATAAGCTTGCAATTGCGTAGGTTTAGTTTGATCCAAAGACATTTCTCTTTTTGTTTGCTTTTTGAAGTATTTGAACCAAGCAATAAAAGAGCCAACAACAAAAATGGCAATGATGATAAAAAAAATGTTCGATGTATTGTCCATAATTTTTTTTGCAAATATAGATTCTGAGCGATACTTGTTTGTAAGAGTTTTCCTAAATGTATTGCAGCTTGGACATTTGAATAAATTTTGTTTCTTGAATCGAAATCTCAAATAATTATTTGACCAATCATTTTCTTTTCTTTGCAAAAAGAATGTAAAATGGAAATGCTTGTTAATACACCTATAAAATTCACTGAAAACGCTGTGGTTGAAATAAAAAGGTTGATGAATGAAGATAATTTTGACGTGAATCAAAAACTAAGAGTTGGAGTTAAAGGTGGGGGATGCAGTGGTATGACCTATGTTTTGGGTTTTGACTTACAACTTGAAGATGATGAAGTTTATGAGGCAAATGGATTGCAGTTTATTATGAATAAAAGTCATGGACTTTACTTAGCTGGTATGCAAATTGATTGGCAAGATGGTTTAAACAGCAGAGGCTTCACTTTCACCAATCCTAATGCAAGTAAAACTTGTGGGTGTGGTACATCATTCGCTGTCTAAATGTTATCTTTTTTTTCAGAGTAATAATTTAGCATTACCCTGTATACCTTATCTCGTAGCTCTTTAGCAGATAATTCATCTGGAGCGATAGGTTGCAAAAAGTGCATCTCTAACTTTGTGGGTAGTAAATAAAGAAACTTATTATTAGGCTGTGCCTTGTTGGTGTTAAATAAAAGTCCTGGTAATACAGCTACTTTCGTTTCAGTTGATAGTTTAAAAGCACCATCATAGAATGGTTTTAGCAAATTTTCAGTCCTATTTCTTGTACCCTCAGGATAAATGCACATATACATTTTTTTTGCCAAAACTTTTTTCATTTCAAGATAACTCTCTCTGCGACTTTTATCACTTTTTCTGTTCACCAATACTGCTCCTTTTCTGTAAAAAGAGCCAAACAAAGGAATTTTTGCAAAGCTGCTTTTTGCTATGGTTTTATTAGCACCAGGAATAAAAGGACAAGTTATTGGAACATCTAAAAGTGTATTATGATTAAAAGTGATAATGTAAGTTTCGCCTTTTTTAAAATGGTCTAATCCTTTAATTTTTAAAGAACAGCCAATTAAAAAAAGCCAAGTCCGCATCCAAACTTTCGATACTAAAATAAAAGCATATTGCCCTTTATTTCCTTTAATCAAGTAGGTAAGCATTGAAGGAATAAATATGAGTAGAAATGTTACTAAGAAACTTAATAAGCCCCATATTGCCCAGACTCTAGCAAAAATTTCTTTGAAATAATGTGTGAAAATTTTATTCATTTGTTAAGGTTTCCAATCAACAGGTTCTAATCCCTGTTTGGTAAGTAGTTCATTTGTTTTACTAAAATGTTTGCAACCCCAAAAACCATTGTGAGCACTTAAAGGCGATGGGTGAGCAGCTTTTAAGATATAATGCTTTGAGGCATCTATTAGTATTTGTTTATCTTGTGCAAACTTCCCCCAAAGCAGGAAAATTACACCTTTTTTTTCATCAGAAATTTTTTTTATAACTGCATCGGTAAAATTCATCCAACCAATTTTACTGTGACTTGCTGGCTCATTTGCCCTTACAGTTAACACAGCATTAAGCAATAGAACTCCTTGTTGAGCCCAGTGAATTAAATTGCCAGTTGCAGGAATTTCCATTCCAATATCAGCTTTTAATTCTTTATAAATATTTATCAAAGAGGGAGGTGAAACAATACCATCTGGAACGCTAAAACTCAATCCCATTGCTTGTTTTGGGTTGTGATATGGATCTTGACCAAGTATAACTACCTTCACTTTATCAAAAGGCGTTTTTTCAAAGGCATTGAAAATTTGATTCCCTTGTGGATATATTATTTTACCACTTGCCTTTTCCATTTTTAGGTGAAAAACAATTTGCTCAAAGTATGATTTTGTAAACTCAGACTTAAGAACTTCTTTCCAAGATGCTTCGATATTTACATCCATTAATATTAAATTCTAGTATGAAGTTATTTTTCAGCAATATAAAATAAATCTAAACAATCTTCTTTAGCAGGTGCTACATAAAAATCAGAATGATGGATGCTTTCTACCAATGTGTTATCAGCAGTAAGCATTTTCCTTCTGTTTCTTCTGTTCATAATATCATAAGGAATTTGTAAAAGCTGACGTGGCAGTATATATTGAAGGTTTAGAATATCATATTTCATTATTCTATTCACACTTTCTTTATTCTTATTGTAGTATTCCATTACTTTTTCATTACCATAAGTGCCATTGGTTTCTACACTCTTGAAGCTCTTTAATAACAAGGCTTTTAACTCTTCGACCTTGTACTCACGAATATGCCAAGGATTACGAGATAAACTCATTGGCTTATTAGGAGTAGTTACAATAAACTTTCCTCCAGGTTTCAACACACGATGAATTTCTTTCACATATTCTTTATCGTTTTGAATATGCTCAATCACCTGAAAAGAAATTACAAAATCAAAAGAATTATCAGCAATTCCTGCAATTGGTGGAATGGTCATTTGCACAAATTCAACATTGGTTAAATGTGCATTTTCCTCTTTTACTTTCGGGTCTGCAAATTTATCAATGGTAACAAATTTTTCAGCCTTTGGCGATACAATGCTAATGCCATAGCCACTGCCAGTACCTATTTCAAGCACTTTGCCACTAATTAATTTTTCTGTTTCTAAATAAGCCAAGATTGAGCGTTGATAAACATAATTATCACTCATATCTCTGTGGCTTACACGTTCTGCTGTTTGTATCATTAATTTTTCTCTTTTAGAACTGTTTAAGTCCAAAACTAATATAGCCTCCAAGTAAAAATTTATCAGCATAGAATGGTGAAATTCCAATTCTGAATAATCTTCCCTTTTTTGAATAACTTCTATAACCAATGTTTAGATTGGGGCTAAATATTTTGGTAGTATAATCTGGGAATGCAAGATTACCAAGTCCTGGCGTGTCTGATGAATAGGATTCAACAACGATTCTGTCTATATCTAATCCAAATTCAAAAAATTTATTTTTTTTTCCCATTAATTTATAGAATCCTATGCTCAGTTTACCAAAAAATAACTGTCCACTAAGATTATTCCCTACACCAACTCTATACCCATAAGAACTATTTGAAAGTTTATTATCGAAGTACAAGTTGTGTACTAGTCCAGTTTTTCCAAGTTCATACGACAAAATTTTTCTTGAAAACAAATCTTGAGAAATGCCGTCATAATTGAGGGAAATAATCAAAAACACTGTTACATAAATTAGCTTCATATATTCAACTGTTAAACTACCCCATCAACTCACTCACTTTAACTTTATCGCTCATCATTTCCCTTACAGTTTCAACAATACCTTGTGCATCATAGTTACACTCTCTGTGCAATTCTTTCAGCGTACCGTGTTCAACCAATCTATCAGGAATACCAAGCATTTTAACTTGTGCTGTATAGTTATGCTGAGCCATAAATTCTAACACGGCACTTCCAAAACCACCAATAGTCGTTCCATCTTCAATGGTGATGATTTTATTGTATTTTGCGAATACCTCATGCAGCATTTCCTCATCAATTGGCTTTGCAAAACGCATATCATAATGTGCAGGATTAATATCATTTGTTCTTAACTCACGAATAGCGGCTTGTGCAAAATTACCAGGGTGTCCAAAAGACAAGATAGCTATCTCTTCCCCATCTTTCAGCTTACGACCTTTACCAATTTGAATTTCTTCTAATGGATATTTTTCAGCCATTGTATCTTTTTGCAAGTCTGCCATCACACCTTCACCACGAGGATAACGAATAACAAAAGGACATTTTGTAGTTTCTAATTGAGAAGTGTACATTAAATTTCTCAACTCTTTTTCATTCATTGGAGCAGAGATAATCATATTGGGAATACATCTGAAATAAGGCACATCATAACATCCATGGTGTGTTGGGCCATCTTCACCAACTAAACCAGCTCTATCTAAACAAAGTGTAACTGGAAGCTTTTGAATAGCAATATCGTGCACCACTTGGTCAAAAGCACGTTGCATAAACGAACTGTAGATATTGCAAAAAACTCTTAACCCTTGTGTGGCTAACCCTGCACTTAATGTTGCTGCATGTTGCTCACAAATGCCCACATCAAATGCACGATGAGGCATTGCTTCCATCATAAATTTTAGTGAGGAACCACTTGGCATTGCAGGTGTAACCCCCATTACTTTATCATTCTTTTTTGCCAGCTCTATCATTGTATATCCAAATACATCCTGATATTTCATTGGCATTGGCACTTCAATCTTTTTCTTTAAAATTTCACCCGTCACTTTATCAAATAAACCTGGTGCGTGCCATTTGGTTTGATCTTTTTCTGCCAATGCATAACCCTTGCCCTTAACTGTTACAATGTGTAATAATTTAGGACCTGGAATATTTTTTAAATCTTTTAAAGTGTCTACAAGTTTGGTGATATTATGTCCATCTATCGGACCAAAGTATCTAAACTTTAAAGCCTCAAATAAGTTACTACTTTGGCTTACAACACCCTTTACACTGGCTTCCAGCTTGCTAGCCATACTGCGACTAAAGTTCTTGCCAACAGGCAATTTGCCCATTAAATTCCAAACCTCATCACGCATTTTATTATAAGTCGGACTGGTAGAGATATCTGTTAAATATTCTTTTAAAGCTCCCACATTTGGGTCAATACTCATACAGTTATCGTTGAGGATAACTAATAAATCACTATCAGCCACACCTGCGTGGTTCATTGCTTCGAAAGCCATGCCAGCTGTCATACTTCCATCACCGATAATGGCAACAGACTTTCTATTTTCTCCTTTATATTTAGCAGCCATTGCCATCCCTAAAGCTGCACTTATTGAAGTTGATGAATGTCCTACTCCAAATGTATCATATTCACTTTCGCTGCGTTTTGGAAAACCACTCAGGCCCTTATACTTACGATTCGTAGGAAAGTTATCTCTGCGACCTGTGAGGATTTTATGTCCATATGCCTGATGCCCAACATCCCAAACCAATTGGTCGTAAGGAGTATTATAGACGTAGTGCAATGCAACAGACAATTCAACCACACCAAGACTTGCAGCAAAATGTCCACCGTGAACACTCACTACATCAATAATGTAATTTCTTAGCTCATCACATACCTGATGTAGCTGGTGGCTGCTTAGCTTTTTTAAATCTTCGGGTGAGTTGATATTTTTTAATAAATCTCCTGCTTGTATCTGCATAGAAATAGTTTGTGCAAATTTAGGGTTTTAGATATGCTATTTGATTTGTAGATGTTAAAGAGTTGATAAATTATTGTTTATAGCAAGGTTTTTAAACTTTTACTGATGATTTCCACACATTCAAAAATTTGCTCACGTGTTATTGATAAAGGAGGTGCAAAACGAATTTTATCTCCGTGAGTTGGTTTTGCCAGCAAACCATTATTCTTTAACTCCAAACACAAATCCCAAGAAGCATCTGGGTTTGAATGATTGATTACAATAGCATTCAACAAACCTTTACCACGAATAGTTTTAATTAATGGGGAATCAAGTTTTGCTAATTCTTCTCGTAATAATTGTCCCATCGCTTCAGCATTCTCAGCCATTTTTTCATCTTTTAAAACTTGTAATGCAACCATCGCAACCGAACAGGCTAATGGATTTCCACCATAAGTGCTTCCATGTTCTCCAGGTTTAATATTCATCATTATATCATCGTTGCATAATACTGCACTCACTGGCATTGTACCACCACTTAATGCTTTACCCAAAATCAAAATATCTGGTTTAACATTTTCGTGGTCACAAGCCAGCATTTTACCTGTTCTTGCCAAGCCAGTTTGAATTTCATCTGCAACAAACAATACATTATATGCTGTGCACAAATCTCTTACTCCCTTTAAATATCCATCATCAGGAATAACAACACCTGCTTCCCCTTGAATTGGCTCAACCATAAATGCAGCAACATTTTTGTCTTGAAAGGCTTTCTCTAGTGCTACCAAATCATTGTAAGGAACCAATTCAAAACCTGGCATAAATGGTCCAAATTTTTCATAACTACTGGGATCGGTCGATGATGAAATTGCTGCCAAAGTTCTACCCCAAAAATTGCCTTCTGCAAACACAATTTTTGCTTTATTCTCTTCAATACCCTTTTTACTGTAGGCCCATCTGCGAGCTAGTTTGATAGCTGTTTCTCCACCTTCAACACCCGTGTTCATAGGCAATACTTTGTCAAAGCCAAAATAGCTGGTTATGTATTGTGCATACTCCCCCAAAAGATTACTATGAAAAGCTCTGGATGTGAGTGTTAGTTTTTTTGCTTGTTCAATTAGAGCATTAATGATTTTAGGATGACAATGGCCCTGATTAACTGCACTGTAACCACTTAAAAAATCGTAGTAACGTTTGCCATCAACGTCATACAAAAAAACACCTTCGCCTTTTTCTAGCACAACTGGAATAGGGTGATAATTATGTGCACCAAACTTGTCTTCAAGTTCTAAATAATGTACTGCACGAGTTGATAAATTATGTGTAAGCATAACAAATTATTTTGAATGTTAAATTTTAAATTTTGAATAAAAAGAAAGTCTTGACAATAATTATTTAATTAATAATTATTGATTATTGAAGATGGTGGTCTAGAAAGTCTAAATTCTGAAGAAGAAATTCCATTTTTTTTCTTTACAAGTGCAAGATTAAGGAATTTAGATTACGAAACTATCAATCGTTAGTTTATTTTTTAAAAACGAACTTTAAAATGCTGCTTCACCTTAAAGTCAGGATTGAATAAAACAATTCCTAAATAGTGTAAGTCAATCGTTGCTTTTACAGTTGAATGGCTTTGTATAGTTTGCCAACTCGCCTGTATTTCTTCATTAGCATAAATATCTTTGATAATAAAAAATGAATTATTGTCTACGAATGGAAGAAAATCGTAAAAACATTTTGAATTACTACAAATTACAAAACCTGCATTTACAAGTTCTTCCATTACAGATTTCACTAAAACATCATCTTTAGCATCCATTATTTTAATGGGAATTAATGGATTTGCAGCACTCAAATATTTAACTAAAATTGTTCTTTCGTTTTCAATGTTGATAACATTTTCTGGTTGATAGTAATCCATCATTCTGAACAATAATCTGTTTATTTTTTTTATGGATTTTGTTTGAATATTGGCAGATTCAATGTGTTGGAAAGCATAAAACTCTCTATCATCATTCAACACTTTTATAATAAAATTAAATACAAATGGAGAGTGCATCCCATGCCCTTTGCTATTTGATGCACTGAACCACCAAAGGATATGTTTTACAATCGATTTTAGCTGAGAAAGCATATCAGTTTTTTGATTGAAGTTTATGCTGTGAAGGAAGTTTTTTAATAAACCAAAACAAAGCATAAACAAACACTAACCAACTTGTGTAGTGCATTATTTTAAGCCAGAGATTATACACATAGAAATTGTGACTTTCGAACATGCTCCAATTGCTCTTTAAGGAAATGAGATATAACTTAAACCAATCGCTCAACAACAAAAATAGCATGAACAAGCTTAGTAATGTATTAGCTGAAATCCTCTTAATTAAGAAGAAAAATGGCAATAAGATGATAAGCCACAATTTCACTTCGTTCCAACCAATTTCGATTTTTTGATTAGGGTCTGGCTTTACATCCATTTGCAATGCCATTTGTATAAAAGCATAAAACTGTCTGATGATAAATATGGAGTGGAATATAAGCAATACATTTACCACAGCCAGAACGTTTAATACATATATTTTTTTGCTTTTGGCAAAGAAGCTAAGCAGTATTAAAATGGGTGCCAGCCATATATATGCAGTGTCAAAAAATTCCATTAATTATTTTCTAATCCAGGTTTCAAAAGTATAGTTGTAAGGATGCTTTTCATCAGTAGCTTTTTTCTCTGCAAAAGATAATTGCCAATCATCTTCATTCATTTCAAAAAAAGTATCGCCATCTATGATAGTATCAACTCTTGTCAAATAAACCTTGTTGGCATTAGGCAAAGCTTGTTTGTAAATTTCTCCTCCTCCGATAATCATTATTTCTTTATACTGGTGTTGTTGAGCTACAAATATGGCGTCTTGAATGCTGTTTACAATAACGGCACCAACAGCTTTGTAATCTTTTTGGTTGGTAATAACAATGTTTAATCTTCCATTCAAAGCCTTGCCACCAAAAGATTCAAAGGTTTTTCGTCCCATAACAATTGGCAAAGCCCAAGTTGTTTGCTTAAAGAATTTCATATCATTTGGCAAATGCCAGAGCAATTGATTATTCTTACCAATTACATTATTTAGTGATGCTGCAACGATGATAGAGATATTCAAACTATTTAGAATTTAGAGATGATTTTAAACAGCTACTTCTGCTTTGATATGCGGATGAGCCTGATAATTTTCAAGAGTAAAATCTTCGAACTTAAAAGAAAAAATATCTTTTACCACTGGATTTATTTTCATTGTTGGCAAAGCAAAAGGTTCACGAGTCAATTGAAGTTTGGCTTGTTCAATATGATTGTTGTATAAATGTACATCACCAAAACTATGTACAAAATCTCCGGCTTCCATATTACACACTTGTGCAATCATCATTGTCAGCAAAGCATAGGATGCAATGTTAAAAGGAACTCCGAGAAAAACATCAGCACTACGTTGATACAACTGGCAAGACAATTTAGGTCTTTGGTTACCATTTGCTGGTGTTACATAAAACTGAAACAGAGCGTGGCAAGGCATCAATGCCATTTCTTTTAATTCGCCAACATTCCACGCATTTACTATAATTCTTCTACTATCAGGATTTGTCTTTAACTGATAAATAACATCGCTAATCTGGTCTATGGTTTCTCCGTTAACACTTTGCCAGCTTCTCCACTGTTTACCATACACTGGCCCCAAATCACCAGTTTCACTAGCCCATTCATCCCATATTTTAACACCATTTTCTTTTAAATAAGCAATATTAGTTTCTCCTTTTAAAAACCATAGTAGTTCGTGAATAATGCTTTTCAAATGAAGTTTTTTTGTAGTTACTAATGGAAATCCATCTTGTAAATTAAACCTCATTTGATATCCAAAACAGCTTATAGTTCCTGTACCAGTTCTGTCTGTTTTGAAAACACCATTGTCGAGAATGTGTTGTAGAAGTTGATGGTATTGTTGCACTTTATATCTAATTGATAATTGATAATTGATAATTGACAATGCAACAGTAAATAATAACTATCAATTTTCAATTATCAGTTATCAACTAATTATTTCTTTTTCTTAAAATCACCTCGTTTCCAAGACTTGATAAAATCTGCCCAAGCTAATGGATTGAATATATTTTGTGGAGGTACTTGACCAGCATAATAATACTTTACAGCTTGTTGTCTAAACTGAAAGTTTACAGCTTCTTTTCCATCAGCAGGCAATGTAGCCATTAATGCTCGCATTTTGCTTTCCTCGGTGTTTTGTCTAGCTATTTCGTAAGCATCATCATCCATTCTACTTGTAGCAAAATCTCTTTCAAATTGCTCCCTCGATGGTTTGGCTTTAATGATAGTTGCTGGTAAGTAAGAGGTATCATCAATCAATAATTGAATAACGCTATACTGATTATCTGGTAAATTACTAGGAATTGTAATTTCTTTATCTTTATAGCCAACAGAGGTGAAATTAATTTTATCCCCTTTTAAAACAGCAATAGAAAAAACGCCATAACCATTCGTTATAGTTCCCCTCCCTTTTCCAACAACAACAATACTTGCAGCAGGAATTGCTCGCAAACTATCTGCGGTCATAACAACTCCATACAATTGAATTACACTATCCTTTTGAGGATAACCTTGTGCTTTAACTGTGGTATAAATAAAACCCAGCAGTATAGTAATGAATAGCTGTACAGATATTTTCATCATTTTAAAAAACGAATTTAGTCATCATCATTAAAATTAAAACAAAATATTTCTTATTAAGAAATGATGTGTATGCAAAATAAACAACTCAGTCGCTACATTTGCCAACTATTCAAACTTTTAACAAAAATTTCTGTTTATGATGACCGAAGCCGACATACTAAAAGCACTTTCCAATGTTCAGGAACCGGATTTAGGTAAAGACCTTGTAACACTAAATATGGTGAAAGATATTAGTATTAAAGGTAGTGATGTGTCATTTACTATTGTACTTACAACACCAGCTTGTCCAATGAAGGATATGATGAGTACAGCTAGTACTAATGCTATAAAATTACTAGTTAATAAAGATGCTAATGTAAAAGTTAATTTCACTTCAAACACCAGTTCTAACAGAAAAGATAATAATGTTTTACCCGGAGTTAAAAATGTAATTGCAGTAATTAGTGGTAAAGGCGGTGTTGGTAAAAGTACAGTTGCCGCAAACCTTGCCCTAGCATTGGCTCATGGTGGTGGCAAAGTAGGATTAATGGATGCTGATATTTATGGACCAAGTGTACCCATTATGTTTGGTGTTCGTGGTGAAAGACCAATGATGCGTGATGTAGATGGTAAAGGAATGATTGTGCCTTTAGAGAAATTTGGTATTAAACTAATGAGTATAGGTTTGTTAGTTGATGAAAAAAATGCTGTAGTTTGGCGTGGCCCAATGGCAAGCTCTGCTATTAAACAATTTGTAACAGAAGTTGATTGGGGCGAGTTGGATTATCTTGTAATTGATATGCCACCAGGTACTGGCGATATTCATTTAACAATTATGCAAACAGTGCCAGTAACTGGTGTTGTAATTGTAACAACCCCACAACCTGTAGCTTTAGCCGATGCAAAAAAAGGCATTGCTATGTTTAGTCAAGCACAAATTAATGTGCCCATAATAGGTTTAGTTGAAAATATGGCTTACTTCACTCCTGCCGAATTACCAGAAAATAAATATTATATTTTTGGTAAAGAGGGCGGAAGAAAACTTGCTGAGGAATATGAATTAAATTTTTTGGGTCAAATTCCATTAATACAAAGTATTAGAGAAGGTGGCGACGAAGGTACTCCTGCTATGGCTGGTAATGATGAATTATCTAAACAAGCATTTGCAAGTTCCGTTTCAAATATTGTAAGAAATATTGCCATTCGTAATGCTAACTTACCCAAAACAAAAGTGATTGAAGTAGCATAGTAAAGTTTTCAGTTGATAGTTTGTTATGATTGTTCATAAAATACAAAACGGTAACCCTCAAACTATAAACACAAAGAATTTGCACGAACTTATTATTTATACAGATGGATCTTCTCGTGGCAATCCAGGGCCAGGCGGTTATGGTATTGTTATGATGTGGGGCGATAAAAGAAAAGAACTTTCAGCGGGTTTTCGACTCACCACTAACAACAGAATGGAATTAATGGCAGTTATTGTGGCCTTGCAAAATCTTACAAAAAAAAATATTTCACTAACTATTTATACTGATAGTCAATATGTAGTAAATAGCATTGAAAAAAAATGGCTTAATAACTGGATTAAAACAGATTTCAAAGGGGGTAAAAAGAACAAGGATTTGTGGTTACAATATCATCAATTAGCCAAAGACTTTGTAATCAAAATTAAATGGGTAAAGGGTCACGCAGAAAATATTTTTAACAATCGTTGTGATGAATTGGCTACTACCGCAGCAGATGGAAAAAACTTAAGTGTAGATGTTTGGTATGAAGAAAATGAAAATGGGAAATAGTCAGTCCTTATATTTATTTTATCCTTGGAAGAATTATCAACTTTACTACCATAAATATTATTGCAAGCAAAAACATTATTATTGAAATTCTGTTAATTCCGTGCATATATTTCATCCATTGAGTTGGTTGCTCTTTGGGATCTCTTTTTTTCAGGTAAAGATACTCTGCCAATTGACGTAATATGCCCATTTTTATGAGTTAATTTTATTTATTGTAGCTAACTTACCACAAAAATTTGTTTCAACCATTTTTACAGAAAGTTCAATCATATTTTGAAAAGCAATATCATTACTTATTCCATGTCCAATAATAACAGGCTTTGCAACACCCAAAACAGGAGTACCCCCATAATTTTGATAATGAAATCTGCTTAAATAAGCATTATTACTGAGTCCTAACTGTTGAGCGATTTCGTAAAAACTTTCAGCCATTTTTAGTACAATATTCCCTGTAAACCCATCACAAACCATTACGTCGGAAGTATCATTAAAAAAATCTCTTCCTTCAATATTGCCTATAAAATTGATAGATTCATTTTGTTTAAGCAAAGGGTAGGTTGCTTGGGCAAGAATATTGCCTTTGCCTTCTTCTTCGCCAACGTTTACAAGTCCTACTCTGGGTTTTTCAATTCCTAAAATATTTTGAGCATAAATACTACCAAGTAAAGCAAACTGATTTAACTGCTCAGGTTTACAATCTGCATTTAAACCAACATCTAACAATAAACCAGTTTGTCCATTAATCTTAGGAATTATAGTAGCAATTGTTGGCCTTAATATCCCTTCAATAGGTTTTAAATTAAACATTGAACCTACTAACATAGCACCAGTATTACCTGCACTTGCAAAAGCATCTAACTCGCCATTTGCCAACATTTTAAACCCAACAGCTATTGAACTATTTTGTTTTTCACGAAGTGCTTTTGTTGGATGCTCGTTGTAGCCAATAACTTCAGTAGTATGAATTAAATTAACCTTATCGAGAATTTGAAACTCTTCTAATAAAGGCACCAATTCATCTTTATTACCTATACAAAAAACAATAGCAGCAACATTTGGATGTTGCTGCAAATATTTTTTTAGACCTTTAACGGCCTCTTTGGGGGCAAAATCGCCACCCATCATATCAAAGCCTATATTCATTTTGTAGATAAAGATTTAGCCTTAACCTACTACGCTTTTAATGGAGCTTTTTCTGAAACTAATTTACCCTTGTAAAAAAGTTTACCTTCACTAACATGAGCACGATGACGAACATGAATTTCGCCAGTTGTAGTGTCCTTAGATAAGGTAACTTCTTGTGCTTTATAATGTGTTCTTCTTTTTGCACCACGTTGTTGTGAGTGGCGACGCTTTGGATTAGGCATAACGCTTAATTTTATTTTT
>CAZTOP010000052.1:0-21677 GCA_964615145.1 uncultured Chitinophagaceae bacterium | reverse complement strand
AAAGGTCGATGGCGAACAAGGATTGAATTTCAGTACTCATCACTGAAATGTCCTACATACCTCCGCGGGGCAACAAAAACCGCAAAACGATGAAAGGTATTATTGGTAAAAAAATTGGTATGACAAGCATCTTTGCTGCCGACGGTAAGCAAACAGCTTGTACCATTATTGAAGTAGAACCGAATGTTGTTACACAAGTTAAGACAACTGATACAGACGGCTACAACGCACTACAACTTGCAATTGGTGACAAAAAAGAAAAACACTCAGTTAAAGCTGAGGTTGGACACTTTGCAAAAGCCAGCACTGCACCTAAAAAGTTTTCAAAAGAATTTCGTAATTATTCAATAGCTAAAACTATTGGTGAAACTATAACACTAGACATATTTGCCGAAGGTGATACTGTTGAAGTTATTGGTACCACCAAAGGTAAGGGCTTCCAGGGTGTTGTAAAACGTCATGGATTCTCAGGAGTTGGTGAAGCCTCTCACGGTCAGCATGATCGTCAGCGTGCACCTGGTTCTATTGGTAATTCATCTGATGCTAGCCGTGTATTCAAGGGTATGAGAATGGCAGGAAGAATGGGTGGTGATAGAGTTAAAATGAAAGGATTGAAAGTAGTTAAAATCTTCAACGAAAAAAATTACATATTAATAACTGGATCAGTTCCTGGTCACAATGGTTCAATCGTTTTAATTCAAAAATAATTTTCAATAACCTTTTTGGTTAATAAAAATATAAGAGATGCAATTAGATGTTTTAAATATACAAGGTCAAAAAACTGGCAGAACAGTTGAATTGCCTGAAGAAGTTTTTGGGGTAACTCCAAATGATCACGTAATGTACCTTGCTGTAAAGCAATATATGGGTGCTCAACGTCAAGGTACCCATAAAGTAAAAACTCGTGCAGAAGTTAAAGGTGCTAGTAAAAAACTTCACAAACAAAAAGGAACAGGAGGTTCTCGTAAAGGTAATATCCGTAATCCTTTATATAAAGGTGGTGGTACTGTTTTTGGACCAAAGCCTCACGGTTATGATGTTAAGTTGAATCGTAAAGAAAAAGACTTAGCTAAAATATCTGCTTTAAGTTACAAAGCTAAAGATGCTGCAATTGTTGTTGTCGAGGAAATGAACTTTGCAGGTCCAAAAACTAAAGAAATAATTGGTGCAATGAAAGGATTGAACATTGCTAGCAAAAAAACATTAATAGTTTTGTCAGAATACAACGATAATGTTTACTTAAGCACTCGTAACATTCCAAATGTAGCAAGTACTTTGTTAGCTGATATCAATACTTATGATATTATGAATGCTGACGTTTTAGTTTTAACAGAAAATGCTGCAAAAATATTTGCAGAGAACGAAGCCTAATTAGCGAACTATTCAAATTGAACAGAAATGAAATTATCAGAAGTCTTAATAAAGCCAATCTTAACAGAAAAAGCTAATTTGCAGCAAACTAAATTAAGTTGTTATGCTTTTAAAGTAAGCAAAAAAGCAAATAAATTGGAAATCAAAAAAGCAGTAGAATCTTTTTATGGAGTAAATGTTACAAGTGTTAACACTGCTGTTGCTCCTGCTAAAAATAAGAGTCGTTTTACAAAAGCCGGATATATCCAAGGTACAAAATCGTCTTATAAAAAAGCGATGGTAACTATTGCATCAGGTGAAACAATAGACTTGTACGGAAATATTTAGTATTGACTAAATATAAAAATGAATGGTCAACGCAAGACCGCAAAATTTGCAAACTTTAAATTGAAACTGCGGTTTCAAATGAAAAAATAGAAAATAAAATGGCACTAAAGAAATACAAACCAATGACAGCAGGAACACGCTGGAGAATTGGAAATGCGTATGCTGAAATTACTACAAATGTTCCTGAAAAAACATTAACTGAACCATTAAAAAGAACCGGTGGACGTAACTCTAAAGGTCGTATGACAATGCGTTACATTGGTGGTGGACATAAAAAACAATATCGTATCATTGATTTCAAGAGAAACAAACGTGATATGGATGCTAAGGTAGTGTCTATTGAATATGACCCAAATCGTACAGCTTTTATTGCACTTTTGCAATATGCAGATAATGAAAAAAGATACATTTTAGCACCACAAGGTCTACAAGTTGGAGCCACTGTAAGAAGTGGAGACAATGTAGCACCTGAAGTTGGTAATTCATTGCAAATGAAAAATATGCCATTGGGTACTATGATTCATAACATCGAATTACAACCTGGTCAAGGTGGTAAAATGGCACGTAGTGCTGGTACTTCTGCACAACTTGCCAATAAAGAAGAAAAATATGCAGTACTAAAAATGCCTAGTGGTGAGTTAAGAAAGGTGTTGATTAACTGTTATGCAACAGTTGGAGTTACTTCTAATAGCGATCACAATTTAGAGACTGCTGGTAAAGCAGGTGTTAATAGATGGAAAGGTATTCGTCCAAGAACAAGAGGTGTAGCAATGAACCCTGTAGATCACCCTATGGGAGGTGGTGAAGGTAGATCAAGTGGTGGACACCCTAGAAGTAGAACTGGTAAGTATGCTAAAGGTGAAAAAACAAGAACTAAAGGAAAAGGAAGTGATAAGTTAATTATCCAACGCAAAAACGGAAAGAAATTAGCAAAGTAAATTTAAGTTAAAATGGTCTTTTCGAAAGACTAATAAACAAAAGGTGTATTATTTATAGTTAATAATTTTACATCATAAACACAAAACAAATATGGCTCGTTCAATTAAAAAAGGTCCTTACGTTGATGCCAATCTAGAGAGTAAAGTTCTAGGCATCAATGATGGAAAAGCGAAGAAAGGCGTTATTAAAACTTGGAGTCGTCGCAGTACAATCACTCCAGATTTTGTTGGTCACACTTTTGCAGTTCATAATGGTAATAAGTTTATTCCTGTTTATGTTACTGAGTTTATGGTAGGTCACAAATTAGGTGAATTTTCACCAACAAGAAATTTCAGAGGACACGCAGGTTCAAAATAAAAATTTAAAGGTTAAGAGTTCATAGTAAAGAGTTATCATCAAACTATAAACTGTAAACTACAAACTATAATAAAAATGGAAGCAATAGCTAAATTAAATAATTACCCAACAGGCCCACGCAAAATGCGTTTGCTGGCCGATGTTATTCGTGGAATGGAAGTAGAGAAGGCTTTAGCAATTCTAGAATTTCACCCACAACACAATGCAGTACCTTTAGCTAAGCTGTTAAAAAGTGCCGTGAATAACTGGGAACAAAAAAATGAAGGTAGCAGTGCAGCAGACAGCAATTTAGTTGTAAAAACAATCTTTGTTGATGGTGGAAGAGTTCTAAAAAGAATGAGACCAGCACCACAAGGTCGTGGATACAAAATCAGAAAAAGAAGTAATCACGTAACTTTAATAGTTGATACAAAGAATTAATAAAAATTACCAAATTATCAAATTATAAATAATGGGTCAAAAAGCAAATCCGATTGGTAACAGATTAGGCATCATCCGTGGATGGGACAGTAACTGGTTTGGAAATAAGAGAGATTACGCAGGAAAGTTAATCGAAGACCATAAAATTCGTACTTACCTTACAGCTCGTATTAGTAAAGGTGGTATAGCTAAAATTGTTATTGAACGAACTTTAGGAAAACTAATTATAACAATACACACTAGCAAACCAGGAATCATAATTGGTAAAGGCGGTGGAGAGGTTGATCGTATCAAAGAAGAGTTGAAAAAGCTAACAAGTAAAGATGACGTTCAAATTAATATTTTGGAAATTCGTCGTCCCGAGTTAGATGCAAATATCGTAGCAGATACTATTGCTCGACAAATTGAAAATCGTATCAATTTCAAGCGTGCAACAAAAATGGCAATTGCTTCAACACTTAGAATGGGAGCTGAGGGTATAAAAGTAAAGTTGAGTGGCCGTTTAGGTGGTGCTGAAATTGCACGTAGCGAAGAACTAAAGCAAGGTCGTACTCCACTACACACATTTCGTATGGATATTGATTATGCAAATGTTTTTGCACAAACAGTTTACGGTAAAATCGGTATTAAAGTTTGGATTTGTAAAGGCGAGGTTTTAGGTAAAAGAGATTTGAATCCTAATTTTATCAGTGGAAAAGACACTGCTGGTGATAGAAGGGATGATAGACGTGGTAGTTTTGAAGACAGAAGAGGAGGTGGAGACAGAAGAGATGACAGACGTGGTGGTGGAAGACCAAGTGGCGGAGGAGGAAGAAGATAATTTGCAAATTGCAAATTAGCAAATATGAAAATTAGCTTGTAGGCAATTTTCAAATTTTCAAATTTTCAAATTAAGAAAAATGTTACAACCAAAAAGAAGTAAGCATAGAAAACAACAAAAAGGACGTATAAGAGAAGTTGCAAAACGCGGTACCTCAATATCTTTTGGATCATTTGCTCTAAAGGCGTTAGAACCTATATGGTTAACCAATCGTCAAATTGAGGCAGCTCGTCAAAGTATGACACGTGCCATGAAGCGTGAGGGTAACGTATGGATCAGAATATTTCCTGATAAAATTATTACACGTAAACCTGCTGAAGTAAGGATGGGTAAAGGTAAAGGTAATCCTGAATTTTGGGCCGCAGTTGTTGAACCAGGTCGCATCATATTCGAGTGTGATGGTGTTACAGAGGAAGTTGCAAAAAATGCGATGCACTTAGCAGCACAAAAATTACCAATAAAAACAAAATTTGTTGTAAGAAGAGATTTACAAGCTTAATAAATGAAACTAGATTAGCATAAGTTAATCAATAATTTTAAAAAGATGGCAAAAAAGAAAGCGACTAAAAAAGAGGATTTAAGTGAAATGCATATTGATTCTCTCAAAGGTAGAATTTCAGAAGATCAATTAAGATTAAAAAAAATGGAATTCGCTCATGCAATGACACCGTTAGAAAATCCGATGTTGATAAGAGGGTTGAGAAGAGGGATTACAAACAGAATTAAGTAAAAGAAATTAATTAGCAAATTAGCAAAGGCGAGCCTTAAGTTATATTACTATATATCTTAATTCTTCAAATTTCAAATTAATAAAATGGAAACTAGAAATCTAAGAAAAATAAGAATTGGTGTTGTTACCAGCAACAAAATGGATAAAACGGTTACGGTTGCTGTTGAACGTAAAGTAAAACACCCTATGTATGGTAAGTTCGTTAAAAAGACCACTAAGTTTCATGCACACGATGAAAAGAGTGAATGTACAATAGGCGATATAGTTAAAATAATGGAAACTCGTCCGATGAGTAAAACAAAACGTTGGAGATTAGTTGAAGTAATTGAAAAAGCAAAATAGTTCAATTTTTTAGAATTTTGTTTTTTAGTAAGTAATTTAATAATAAAACTTGCTAAAACCCAAAACAAAAATTAATAAAATGATACAACAAGAAAGTAGGCTAAACGTAGCTGATAATAGTGGTGCAAAAGAGGTACTTTGTATTAAAGTATTAGGAAACAGTGGGCAAGATTATGCAAAAATCGGAGACAAAATTGTAGTTACTGTAAAAGATGCAATTCCAGCCGGTGGTATAAAAAAAGGTACTGTTTCAAAAGCAGTAATAGTTAGAACCAAAAATAAATTGCGTCGAGTAGATGGTACTTATATTCGCTTTGATGATAATGCGGTAGTACTATTAAACAACTCAGATGAGCCACGCGGAACACGTATTTTTGGTCCAGTTGCCAGAGAATTGAGAGATAAGGGTTACATGAAAATAATTTCATTAGCTCCAGAAGTACTATAAATTTCAATCTAATTAGTTCAATCACTAATCAGTATAAGTTAATTAAAAAGCCTTAATCAAATAAGGAAATAAATAAAGGTTATGACAACAAGATTTAAACCAAAGTTCAACATAAAAAAAGGTGATGAGGTTGTAGTAATTGCAGGCGATGATAAGGATTTAGCAAAACCTCGCAAAGTTTTGCAAGTGATCATTGACAAGGCAAAAGTAGTTGTTGAAGGTGTTGCGATTGCAACAAAGCATACAAAGCCAACAGCACAAAATACTGGTGGTGGAATTGTAAAGGTAGAAGCACCCATTAGTATTAGCAATGTTATGTTGTGGGATGCTAAAGCCAAGTCTGCTACAAAAGTAAAAAGAACTAGAGAAAACGGCAAACTAGTTAGAGTTAGCAAAAAAAGTGGAAATACAATTAAATAAAGAATACCTCAATTTTTGAGTAAAAAATTTTTCGAAATGAGTTCAACTAAATATACTCCGAGATTAGCAGATAAGTATAAAAATGAAGTTATACCTGCTTTAATGAAAAAATTTTCTTATAAAACTGTTATGCAAGCACCTAAACTACAAAAAATTTGTATCAATAGAGGTGTAAATGGGGCAGTAAATGATAAGAAAATGATTGATGTAGCTATTGGTGAGTTAGAGCAAATTACAGGTCAAAAAGCTGTTGCAACCTTAAGTAAAAAGGATATATCAAACTTCAAACTGCGTAAAGGAATGCCAATAGGTGCAAAAGTTACTTTACGTGGAGAGAAAATGTACGAATTTTTAGATCGTTTGGTTAGTGTAAGTTTACCACGTGTCAGAGACTTCAAGGGTATAAGTGACAAGGCTTTTGACGGTAGAGGTAATTATACTATGGGAGTTACTGAACAAATAATTTTCCCTGAAATAGATATCGACAAGGTTAATAAAATCACAGGTATGGATATTACTTTTGTAACAACAGCGGCAAGTAATGAAGAAGCTTATGCTTTGTTAAAAGAGTTAGGTATGCCTTTTAAAGGTGCAGCTAAAGAAGCTCAATCAAATTAATCTATTATTCATTGTTTTAAATAAGGTAGTATAAATCCTACCTAATAATAAATAAAAAAAAATGGCAAAAAAATCAATAGTTGCCCGTCAAGCAAAACGCGAAAAGCTCGTAGCTAAATTCGCTGATAAGAGAAAAGCATTAAAAGAAGCAGGCGATTATGCTGCACTTGATTTGCTTCCTAAAAATGCTTCACCGGTAAGATTAAAAAATCGATGTCAATTAACTGGTCGTCCGAAAGGTTACATGAGAT
This sequence comes from uncultured Chitinophagaceae bacterium, assembly GCA_964615145.1. Classification (GTDB taxonomy): domain Bacteria; phylum Bacteroidota; class Bacteroidia; order Chitinophagales; family Chitinophagaceae; genus CAIVPM01. The sequence goes on along the minus strand of CAZTOP010000052.1, from coordinate 14,634 downwards.
ATTTTGGTCTATCGAGAATTATGTTCAGAGATATGGCTTTAAATGGATTGATTCCTGGTGTTAAAAAAGCAAGTTGGTAATTAAGCACAACACCGTAATCTAAATAAAAATAAATTATTAAATAATTCATAATCTCCGTACGGAGATGGAGGGCAAAAAAATGGTAACAGATCCTATAGCAGATTTTTTAACAAGAGTAAGAAACGCTCAAATGGCTGGTCATAGAATTGTAGAAATTCCTGCTTCAAATTTGAAGAAAAGAATAACTGAGATTCTATACGAACAAGGTTATATTTCAAAGTACAAGTTCGAAGAAGATAACAAACAAGGGGTAATTAAAATAGCATTGAAATATGATGCTGCTAAAGTTCCTGCTATACGTAGTTTGGAAAGAGTTAGTAGACCAGGTTTGAGAGCTTATGCTAAACCACAAGAAATAAAACGTGTAATCAACGGTTTAGGTATAGCAATTATCAGCACTTCAAAAGGTGTACTAACTGATAAGCAAGCAAAAGCCCAGAATGTTGGTGGTGAAGTTCTTTGCTACATTAGCTAAAAAATAGTTTCGATAATTAAGCCTCTTAGTCGTGGCTGAACACGAAAAAATATAATAAATTTAAAATAAATCGACTATGTCTCGAATTGGTAAACAACCTGTAAATATTTCAAGCGGTGTAACTGTAACTGTTTCTAAGGATAATATTGTTACAGTAAAAGGTCCTAAAGGTGAACTTAAACAAACGGTTGACCGTGATATTATTGTTGAAGTTAAAGAAGACCAAGTATTGATATCTAGACCCACAGAACAGATACGTCACAGAGCCATGCACGGTTTATACCGTTCTCTAATTAGCAACCAAATTAAGGGAGTTACAGAGGGATATAAAAAAGAAATGGAATTAGTAGGTGTTGGTTTTAAAGCTGCTAATACAGGTAATGTATTGGATTTAGCCCTTGGATATTCTCACAATATCATTTTTGAAATTCCTAAAGAACTTAAAGTAGCCACAGTAACGGAAAAAGGTAAAAACCCATTAATTATACTTGAAGGAGCAGATAAGCAACTTATTGGACAAGTATGTGCTAAGTTAAGAAGTTTACGTAAGCCAGAACCATACAAAGGTAAAGGTGTCAAGTTTGCTGGTGAGGTGTTAAGAAGAAAAGCTGGTAAAGCTGCAGGTAAATAAAAATAGTTAATATATTCCGGCAGAATCGGAATAAAAAATAAAAATAATGAGTACTAAATTAGAACAAAGACAAAAAATAAGATACAGAATTCGAAAAAAAGTATCTGGAACTGCTACTAAGCCGCGTTTGTCTGTTTTCAGAAGTAATTTTGAAATATATGCACAACTAATAGATGATGAAGCAGCAGTAACATTGGCTGGAGCTTCATCAAGAGATAAACATATTGTTGCTCAAAAAGGCATTAACAAAGTACAAAAATCTAAATTAGTTGGTGAAACCATCGCGAGAAAGGCTAAGGAATTAGGCATTGAAAATGTTGTTTTTGATAGAGGGGGAAATTTATACCACGGTAGAATTAAATCTTTAGCTGAAGGTGCTAGAGAAGGAGGATTAATATTCTAATTCAAGTGTAATTTTAAATGATTGAGTTATTCAAAATTTTAAAATTTATCATTCATAATTCGTAAAAAATTAAGATGTCAAAGTCAATAGATAACAAAATTAAAATAAGTGGTGATACTGAGCTTAAAGATAAAGTTGTTGCCATTAACAGAGTTGTAAAAACAACTAAAGGTGGTCGTACTTTTTCTTTTTCAGCTCTAGTGGTTGTTGGTAATGAAAATGGAATTGTTGGTCAAGGCTTAGGTAAGGCTAAAGAAGTTCAAGAAGCTATTACAAAAGGTATTGAAGATGCAAAAAAGAATTTGGTTAAAGTTCCAATTATGCACGGCACTATTCCTCACGAACAATTGAGTAAAGCAGGAGCAGCAAAGGTTTTAATTAAACCTGCAGCACACGGAGCAGGAGTTATTGCTGGAGGTTCAATGCGTGCTGTTTTAGAAAGTGCTGGGATTACAGACGTTTTAGCTAAGAACTTAGGTTCAGCTAATCCTCATAATGTTGTAAAAGCTACAATCAAAGCTTTAGCCAGTTTGCGAGAGCCAATAGAGGTGGCAAAAAATAGAACAATTAAATTAAGTAAAGTATTTAACGGATAATTTAGTACTTAATTTAAAGCATTAGGTTAATATTAATTGTAAAAGAATTTAAAATGGCAAAAATTAAAATAACTCAAGTAAAAAGTGGTATTGATAGATCTGAACGCCAAAAACAAACTCTTATAGCTTTAGGGCTAAAGAAAGTAAATGGTACTAGAGAGGTTGAAGCTACACCACAAATTCTTGGAATGGTTAGCAAAGTAAATCATTTAATCAAAGTTGAAAAACTTTAAACTCTGATTCCTAAAGAGTAATATATTTATAGCGAGCAGTAATAGGAAACTGCGTAAGTAACAAAAATATGAAATTACACAATTTAACACCTGCTGCAGGTTCAACACACAAACAAAAAAGATTAGGTCGTGGTGAGGCTTCTGGTAAAGGAGGAACTTCAACACAAGGTAATAAAGGTGGTCAAAGCCGTGCAGGTTATCAAAGAAAAAATGCTTTTGAAGGTGGTCAGATGCCAATTCAAAGACGTATCCCTAAACGAGGCTTCAAAAACAATAATCGTATTGAATATGTTGTTTTCAATTTAGGTCAAATAGATAAGCTACAAGAAAAGTATTCTTTCCCAGAATTTTCTTTGGAAAATTTATATATCAATGGTTTAATAAGTCAAAACGACAGAGTAAAAATACTAGCTACAGGCGAAATAAAATCAGTTTTAACTTTCAAAGTCAATGCAATAAGTGAAAAAGCGAAAGCTGCAATTGAAGCATCTGGCGGAACAGTTGAAATTGTAAAATAATTTCTACAAATTTGCGGTGCATCACAGATGCACCTTTTTTGGTTTTAAAGATACTAACATTTACAACTCATTATTACAGTGAAAAAATTCATACAAACACTAAAGAATATTTGGTCGATAGACGAACTTAAGAATAAAATCATTTTTACTCTAATTTTAATTTTTATTTATCGAATAGGATCACACATAGTACTCCCGGGTATTAACCCTAATTTATTGGATGAATCTAAATTAAGAGCAGCTAACAAAGGATTATTAGGGATTTTTGACACATTTGCTGGAGGTGCTTTTTCACAAGCTTCAATTTTCGCACTTGGAATTATGCCCTATATTTCTGCTTCAATCTTCATGCAGTTAATGACTATACTTGTACCACAATTAAAAAAGGTTCAAAATGAGGGTGAAAGTGGAAGAAAAAAAATTAATCAATGGACTAGATATCTTACAGTAATTGTAACAGCTTTTCAAGCTGGAGCTTATGTAGCCTATTTAACTGCCCCACAAGGAAGTTATTCCCAAGCAATAATGATACAGGGTGTTTTATTTACTTTTATCACTATTGTTACACTAACTGCTGGTACTTTATTTGTAATGTGGTTGGGAGAAAGAATTCAAGACAAAGGGCTGGGAAATGGAACTTCAATCATTATTATGGTTGGTATATTAGCTCGTTTGCCCCAAAGTTTTTTACAAGAATTTAATGCTAAAAGTGAAAGCAAGGGAGGCGGATTACTCATATTTTTAATTGAAATAGTAGTTCTTGTTGCTGTAGTTATGGGTTTGATTATTTTAGTACAAGGGATAAGAAAAATACCATTAAGCTATGCTAAACAAATTGTTGGAAGCAAAAACTTAGATATTGCTGGTTCAAGACAATTTTTACCGGTGAAAGTTAATAGTGCTGGTGTTATGCCAATTATATTTGCACAAGCAATTATGTTTTTGCCAACATTAATTTCTTTCACCAATATTGATTCTGGGAAAGGAATTTCAAGAATATTTAATGATCATAGTAACATTTGGTACATGGTTATATATTCGATAATGGTTATTGGATTCACATTTTTATATACAGCATTAATTTTTAATCCAAATCAAATATCTGAGGATTTGAAGAGAAGTAATGGATTTATTCCAGGGGTTAAACCAGGGCAACCAACTGCTGATTATATTGGTATAATCATGGATAGAATTACTTTACCTGGAGCTATTTTTCTTGCGTTCGTAGGAATTATGCCAGGAATTGCAATGGGTTTTAAAGTAACCAGTCAGTTTAGCACTTTTTTTGGTGGAACAAGTTTATTAATTATGGTAGGTGTTGTATTAGATACTTTGCAACAAATTGAAACATACTTATTAATGAAACAATATGACGGATTAATGAGTAGTGGTCGAGTACAGGGGCGTCAAACTACCTCTCCTGTAATTACATCTGGTCTATAAGTTTTTTAAATTTTATATTAAAAGACCTGTTGAGATTCTCAACAGGTCTTTTAATATGTAAAAGTTTTTTAATTATAATTTTTTAATGAGAAGACCCAACGGTATGATTTTATATAAAACAGAAGCGGAAGTTTACTTAATGAAAGAAGCAGCTACTTTAGTCAGTAAAACACTTTCTGAAGTTGCGTCTTTTTTAAAGCCAGGTATTAATACTTTACAAATTGATTCACTTTGTAATGAGTTTGTGAAAGACAATAAAGCAATACCATCTTTTTTAAATTATAATGGCTATCCTTTTACCATTTGTGCAAGTGTAAATGATGTTGTGGTTCACGGTTTTCCCAATAGTATTGAATTAAAAGATGGTGATATTGTTTCTATTGACATGGGGGTTATTTTGAATGGATGGCATGGTGATCATGCTTATACTTTTGCAATTGGAGAAATTGATGATAAAAAAGCTAGATTGATTAATGTTACTAAGGAAAGTTTGTACAAAGGTATTGAAAAAGCCATAGTTAATAATAGAATTGGTGATATTTCTTATGCGATTCAAGAGCATACGGAATTTAATAATGGCTACGGAGTTGTAAGAGAATTGGTAGGTCACGGCTTAGGAAAATCACTGCATGAAGATCCTCAAGTACCAAATTATGGGAAAAGAGGAAATGGTGCAAAAATGAAGAATAATTTAGTTTTAGCTATTGAACCAATGATTAATATGGGTACGAAAGATGTTTATACTGAATCTGATGGTTGGACAGTAAGGACCAAAGATGGAATGCCCTCTGTTCATTTTGAACACGATGTTTGTGTAAAGAAAGATAAAGCTTTAATTCTTTCTGATTATAGTATAATTGAAAAGGCTGAGAGAGATAATATTAACCTTTCTCCTTCGAAAATTATTCAATTTTAGATACTTAAGGATTATATTTTATTAATCCATCATTTTGGTCAACACTAGTAACATTTCCCATTCCATCATACCTAACGTTAACATTATCTACTTTTGATAAACTAGATCTTGAAGTGTAAAATACATTTGAACTTCCAACAGTTTTAAAAAAGCCCTCAAAATCATAATCAAGAACAATATTTCCAATTTTGTGGACAGACCTATTATAGTTGTATTCTATGGGAATGCCACCAATACTTTCAGGCGAACCAAAATAATTTAGTTTAGGTTTTGGTTGATTAGGATCTCCATATTCTTTAAATTCGACTACTTTGCCATTCTGTAATAATAAAACAGAGCAGAAGCTATTATACAAACTTACGCCGTATTTGCCTCTTGGGTTAACGTAGAAAGTATACTTCATGTCAGCTTCACTTGACTTATTATTCATTGGATAGTCACCTGATGTTGGTCCAGCATTTAATCCATTTGCATAATTACTCGCATTGTAGTATGCTTTTGGATCGTTAACATTATTTTTTTGTTGTGTATTATTTCCTGGACAAACACAGTTGTTACTATTATTAGACACCGTTTGTTTAGTGTAAGTATTTGTATAATCACGATACACCACCTTTTCTTTTGGCGGATTAACTTGTGTTAAAGTTTCGGTTGGCTTATTGCTATATGTTTCTTGCTTTGGTTGTTGGTATTGTTGATTAGGTTGCACAGGAACATAAACAATGCGTTCAATATTTTTGGTTTGAGCAGGATCTTGTTTGTAAGTATATAAAACTGGTGCTATTTTTTTGGTAGTATATTTCCTCTTTTTTATTATCTTTTTAGGACTACTAGCATTATACATTTGTACTTTACAACAGGGATTATTGGGATCGTGTTTATGTTGTTTGGCAGCTAGTTCTAATTGTTGTTTGGTTGGCTGTATTGGATTTGTATTTTGAGTAACCATAATGTCACTCAGGTTTTCTTCCAAAACTAGTCCCATGCCACCGCCCGCTGATGGTTTATATGATTGCTGATTAGTTTCATCTTTTTCTATATCAGTTTGTGAAGAAATTGGTTTTATAATATAAGTTTTGCTATCTGTTGCTTTAAACAATGTACCTGTTGGAAGAATGAAACCACGTGGTTTCCCATCATTTTTTGAGTTTATATTTTCACCAGTTTTGTTAATATTTGAATTGTCTTCTATTGGTGCCAAATCTGGCATAATGTTGCTTGATTTTTTTTCATCAGATTTAATTTCAATACCTACAATTGGAGCTAGCTCTGGCATTATGCTAGTATTATTGGGCTTACTCGCGTAAGGAATTGGAGCTAACTCTGGCATGCCAGATTTGTCTTTAACTTTAATTTCACTTGAGCTTATTGGAGCTAAATCTATCATTGCAAGTGAATTGTTATTTGATATAGTTCTAGGTCCTACTGTCTCAGTTTTATTTTTTATTAATGATGAGTTGTATGTGGGTTTATTAACACTTGAAGCCGAATATACATCTTTAGTTATTCTGGAAGGGTCGACAGATTCCGTAATATTTTTTACAGGAGCATTTAATGGAGTGTAAGTTAATGGTTCAAGTGGTTTATTTACGATTTTATTTGGAGCGTTAATATTTTGCTGTGCATTATTATTAGTTACAGAAGTATTTGTAATTAAAGGAGCCAATTCATTATTTAGTGATGTTGATTGGTTTAAACTATTTTTTTCGTTAGAGATGTTTGTAGTTGCGTAATTTCCAGTCAAACTTGTTAAACTATTATCATTATTATAATTTGGCTCTGTGTTTCCTGATAACAAGTTAAAAGTACCGCCATTTGTAGCAATATTTTTTTGAGAAGAAACACCATTTACAATTGTGGTATATGGTTCGTTCTTTGTTGACGGTATGATAACAATAGGCTTACCATTGATAGGTTTAAGAACACCTTGTTTTAGTAACTGACCTTGGCAATAATTACTCTGAGAAGCCAATAAGCTAAAACATAAAAAAGATAGTCTTTTCATAAACTTAAAGTTTGCAGTTCATATACAACTGTATGAACGAATTAATGATAGGCTTTCTTGTGTTAAGGGGGTAATATTTGAACAAATTTAAAGTTAATAACATAAGAATTTGCTTTTTTATTGTTAAAAATAAAAAGAGACCATAAATTTTAGTTTACAGCCTCTTTTAAAAAATATCATTTTTTGCTAAAAAAATTATGCTAGCATTCTTAAAGGTTCTTCTAGCAAACTTTTTAATGTTTGTAAAAAAGCAGAACCTGTTGCACCATCAACTACCCTATGATCACAACTTAATGTTACTTTCATAATATTTCCTGGAACAATTACTCCATTTTTTACAACAGGTACCTGACTAATACCTCCAACAGCTAAAATACAACTATCTGGTGGGTTAATGATTGCTGTAAATTCATCTATACCATACATTCCCAAATTACTAATAGTAAACGTATTTCCTTCCCAGTCGCTTGGTTGTAATTTTTTATCTTTTGCTCTTTGAGCGAAATCTTTTACTAATGCACCGATTTTGCCAAAACTTAGTGTGTCTGCATTTCTTACAACTGGTACTAATAATCCATCCTCAACAGCTACTGCAACGCCAATATTTATTTGATTGTTATATCTTATAAAATCCCCCATCCAGCTACTATTTACTTTCGGATGTTGCTTTAAAGCCATCGCTGTGGCTTTTAAAACCATATCGTTGAAACTAATTCTTGTTTTTCCATCAGCATTTAACTTTGTTCTTGCAGCTACTGCAGCATCCATATCTATACTCATTGTAAGAAAAAAATGTGGAGCTGTAAACAAGCTTTCGCTTAAACGTTTTGCTATTACTTTTCTCATTTGAGAAACAGGAGTATCTGTGTAAGATGCAGTTGTACTCTGTGGTGTTTCGTTGATTATCTTTACTTGATTTGTTTTATTTTCTTCAGAGGGTTGAGTTTGTGGATTGTAATTATCGATATCAGCTTTAATAATTCTTCCATTATCACCGGTGCCTTTAACATATTTCAAATCAATGCCCTTTTCAGTAGCTAATTTTTTTGCAAGTGGTGAGGCAAAGATTCTTCCTTCATTAACAACAACCTGATTTGAAACAACTACAGCTTCAACTGTTTTCTTAGTTTCAGTTTTTGCAGGTTCTTGAGCTACAGCCAAAACAGGTTTAGAACTTCCACCTTTTAATCCAGCTACAATTTCATCAATATTTAAACCTTCTTTACCAATTATACAAAGCAGGTCATTTACCTGAATTTTTTCACCAGCTTTGGCACCTTTATACAGTAAAATTCCATCTTTATAACTTTCCAACTCCATTGTAGCTTTATCAGTTTCTATGTCTGCAAGTACATCTCCTTTTTTAACTGCTTCGCCAATATGTTTTTGCCATCCAGCTATTACACCCTCTGTCATAGTATCACTTAATCGAGGCATTAACACTACTTCTTCTAAAGCAGAATAATCAACATTTGTTGGACTTGCAGGTTCATTGCTTGGTAATTTAGTTTCAGTTTCATTTTCTTTTACAATAACTTCAGGTTTGCCAGAAAGTAATGCAGATATATCTTCACCTTCTGTACCAATAATTGCAAGTAAGTCGTTTACTTGTAGTTTACCACCTTTGCCAGTTCCAACATGTAGTAATGTTCCATTTTGATAACTTTCAAGTTCTAGTGTTGCCTTGTCTGTTTCAATTTCAGCCAATAAGTCGCCTTTTTTTACAGTATCGCCAACTGCTTTATTCCAGGATGCAATTACACCTTCTGTCATTGTATCACTCAATCGGGGCATTAAAATCACTTCAGCCATAAATATTAAGTTTAGATAAGATTGATTTGCTTATACAATCTTAATTGTTCGGTTTTGTTTGAGGGCGTGAAATTAAGGCAAATTGCTATTGTATTTACAAAGGTTTATTTTTTTTGTGGAATCGATTGTCATCAGAAAATAAAAAATGGATTCTTTTTACAGAATCCATTTTTAGTATTAGTTAATTTATTTGTTAAAAAACAAAGAAAATAACTATTGGCTTTCCATTATTCTACTATTATTTTTTTAGTTTGAATACCTAAGTTGGTAATAATACTAGTTAAATAAATACCTTTTTTAAGGTTAGAAATATTTATTTCATTTAACCCAATACTTAAATTTTGTTTTAGTACTTCTTTGCCTAGAATATCGTATAATATTAATTTCCCTTGTCCAACAAGACGCTCTATTTTTAGATATAATATATTTTTTGCAGGATTGGGATAAAGAATAAAATCATTGTTCGGAATATTAACTTCAGCATTTGTAAAATTGCTTCTATTGGCACAACCTACAACATTACCTGTAATACTTCTGCTATTACTACAACCATTATTTATTATTGTATAGGTCAAGCTAGCTGATCCCAAGCCAATAGTATTAGCTATTCCTAATGGACTAACTGTCATTGTATTATTATTGCTACTTAACCAAATGCCACCACTTGGTGTTCCTACAACTCCAAAAGTTCTATTTAAACAATAATTGCCAGCACCTGCACCATATTGTGGGTTAGGTGTTCCTGGTGCATAGGTGATAGTTGGTATAGCTGGTATTGCATTAACAGTTACATTATAATTTGTAAATGCACTGCAGCCATTAGTATTAGTAACAGTATATCCTATACTGGCACCACCACCAGTTAATCCAGTTAATACTCCTGTATTGGTATTGATGCCGGCTCTATTATTTAAACTAGTCCATACACCACCAGTTGGCGTAGCTGCCAATTGAATTGTTGATCCCACACAAACTCTTAAAGCACCTGAAATGACGGGTGCAGGAACTGGTAATAGATTCACTTTTAAAGTACTAATTCCACTGCATTTATAAGCATCAACCGCTTTCACAAGATATACGCCCTGATTGGCATTTGTGGCAATAAATGTTGTTGGATTTACAGTTGCGAAATTGTATGTCCAATAAAATGTAACTGGAGTTGAAGAAGCCGTTGCACTGAGCGTTACTGGTGTATTAGGGCAAACACTAATAGATGAACTGGTAGTAACTACTAATTGCGGTAATACAACCACATCTACATATCCAGTAGAAAAACAAGATGCATTTAAAGATGCCGTTACTGTATAACGGCCACTGTTTATGGGTTTTGCAGGGTTTATTTGAATGGTTCTGGTAGTAGCTGTAAATCCATTTGGCCCTGTCCAACTATAAGTTGCACTATTGATTAAACTGCCCGTTAAAGTAAGTGCAGCCCCATAACAATAATAAACTTTACCGCCTCTGATACCAGTTTGACTGAAATCAGTTGATATGCTTACTTGTGGTATACTACAAACGCAAGGAGCTGTAACAGAGAAAGTGGCTGCGGTTTCACAACCAATAGAATCTTTTACGTAAATGGTATAATTACCTACACTTAAATTTTGAATACCAGTACCAATGTAATAAGGATTACCGCTTGTATCATAAAAAGGCAAACCGCCAGTAGCAGATATGGTAATATTGCCACTGGTTACACCACAAGGCAAGGTAGTACCATTAACAAAAACTGCAACAGGGCTGTGAACTTGAAAGTACATATTTGCTACTGTGCTACAACCATTGGCATCGGTTATGGTACCATAAAACCCTTGGTTGTAAGGTATATTAAACTGATCTTCATTGGTATTTATTGCCGATGTTACATTATTTGTCCAGGCATAAGTATATGGTGCTGTTCCACCAGTTGTGGTTATGTCAAAACTACCTACAGTTGCACCAGTGCAAAGGTTTTGACCTGTTACAGAATAAGTAATAGCAGTTGTCGATGATATATTAATTGTTTTGGTAATGGTGCTACCATTTGGTAAAGTAGCAACTAAAGTATATAAACCTTCAGAACCATTGTTAACTGCGATAGGATTGCTTGAACTTGTTCCACCATAAGGATCAGTCCATTCAAAAGTAGCATTTGGATATCCCGCAATGATTGCAGTAATTTCGCTAGTTCCTTCCCCACCACATAATATCGAATCACCGATAATAGTAATGCTTGGTTGTATGCAGTTAAGCAATGCAAAAGATGCCGTTGCACTGCAACCTTGAGAATTGGTAACAGTTAATTGATAAATACCAGCTTGCGAACCAGTAATGGTTGAAGTATTGAGGATGCTTCCATTCGGCAACGCCCAACTATATGTATTATAAGATACTGATGTTGAAATAGTAGTAGCTGTTGTAGCACAACTATCGATGGGAATTTGGATTTGCAAAACTGGGTTAGCATTTACAATGATGTTTATAGTTTTATAAACACTATCGCAGCCATAGATATTTTGTAGGGTTTCGTTTAAAATGGTTGATGTATTATAACTGTTACTATTATACAAAACATTATTACAACCAGCTAGATTAATTGTTTGTGAAACAGGTGCTGAACTAACCGTTAAATTTAAAGTTGCAACACTATCACATCCTACTGCATTGGTTAATATTACAATGTAGGTTCCTGCTGCATTGTAGCTATTTCCATTCCAAATATAAGGCAATGCTGAAGTACAAATTGTTGTGTTGGTTGTTGAAGTTGATAAATGATTAATTGTAATCATAACAAATCTATAAATACTATCACAATTTTCAACTGTTTTTAAAGTATCAAAAAGTGTTGATGAATTGGTATAAATAATTTGTTTGTAAATAAGTGAGTCGCAAGCTGTAAGTATCATTGTGTCTGTTGTTGCAAGCACATTACTATTTATTTGAATGGGTCCAACTGTTTCAGGGCAACCATTGTCGAATGTAACATTTGCAAAGTAAGTGCCAGTTGAATGTACCCAATTACTTGCAATTTTATTTAGCATTACAACTCTGTAATTTCCTCCATCTGAAATATTCAAATTTCCATCTGCATTGAAAGCAATGTGTCCAACAAAGTTTAAAAAAGTATTATCCATATACACAAATCCGTATGAGGTGCTATTTGAATTGGGTTGAAAGTACATTACTCTTGCCCCTTGCTCCTCACTTACATACATATTTCCAATAGCATCAAATGCAATATCAACTGGATGGTCAAATTGATTTAAAGCACTTCCTTGGCCATTTCCCCCTGCTACAACGATACCACTTGTTGCACCTGCTACCCATTTTACAATTCGATGATTATGTCTATCGGCAATATATAAATCTCCATTGTTTGCTACCCAAATACCTACTGGAGCATTCAATTGGTTTAGGTTATTTCCACAAGTTGCACCCAAAGCTCCAACAATCGTTCCAACTGTACTACCAGCAACAACTACTCCTTGTGTAAATTCGTCTGAATTTGCAGCAAATTTAGAAACTCTACATTGTGTGTGTTCACTTACATAAATTTCTCCAGCAGCTGTAACAAAAACTTCATTATTATAACTTAATCCATTTTTTGCTGCAATTACACCTGCACCGCTATTATTTAAAGGATTGATTGGATATTTCATTACACGGAAATTATCATAATCGCACACATATAAAAAATTTCCTTGAACAAAAATTCCAGCAGGTCTTGTTAGTTGATTAAGCCCATTACCACTTCCATTTCCACCTGCAATAACTATAGCTTGTGTAATACTTGTTGAGTTTGGTGGAAACTTAAGTACTCTACTATTGTTATAATCTGATACATACATATTTCCTTGTGCGTCATAAGCAATACCTAATGGTCTGTTAAATTGGTTTAACCCATTACCATTTCCATTTCCACCAGCAGTTACAACCAAAATATTTGATGTGTTATTTGCAAATGAAACGCCATTATGTATCCAGTTTATACTTTGAATATGATTGATGTTATTTCCTGTAATTGATAATAAAGAACTGTCGTTACAATTGAAATTATTATTGCTAGAATTTAAATGAACGTTGTTGGTTGGAAATATTTGGATATTAGTTGTATGATGCTCTATACAATTACCACTTGTGACAGTTGATTGTAATGTTGTACTTTGTGTGTAATTAGTTCCATTAAAAGTATAAGAACCGCACCCAACCAAATTATTAGTTACATAGCTGATGTTAGTGGCACCAATAGTAACTATTGTGGAGATTCCAAAACCTATTACAGGTTCTCCCGATATTGGATCAAAGTCCATTCCCGGAATGGGATCTACCACATAATTTCCAGCAGGCAAGTTTTCAAACAATTGTGGGTCATTTGCTGAACCAAAATACTGAGTACCACTATTCATATTTGTTACAAATACAGCGATAGGATTGCCTGATTGAAATTCCCATCTTAAACTACCTGTCATTCTCTGGCAAGTATCTGCACTTAGAATCATTACATCTACAGTTGTTGGAGCACCAATTTGTGAGTAAGCTTGGTTGCCACAAAAACACATTAATGTCGCAAATAGTAATACTTTACAATATTTATAACTTACCAAAATGTATTCGCTAGTTTGATTTTTAGTCATATTTTTTATTTATAATTTGTAAAAAAAATATGTTAAGTCGCTAAAAGTGAAACAAGTTTGTGAAACGTTTAAATTGCTTTGTGAGTTGTAAAACGGCTTGTTTAAAAACAAATAATTATTGATTTTTTTAGGCGGGTATCGATAGCTTTTTTTTAAAAAAAAAGGATGAGAACATAAAAAATTAATTAAACTAATTTATGTTTTTTATGTGTGCAAAGCTTGAACAAAAATATTCGAGATATAAGTTAATTAATTAATCATTTTAATTTTGATTGCATTATCAAAAAAAAGTCCTCGAAAGAAAATTATACTCTCGAGGACTTCAGATTTTTTTTAAAACTTCTAATTCACAATTAGTTTTTTAGTTGTTTTACCTTCAGATGAAATAACACTTACAAAGTAAATTCCTTTACTTAAGTTAGCTATCTCAATAGTATTAGTTCCTATACTTAAAGATTGTTGTTTTACTTGTTTGCCATACAAATCTGTAACAATAATACTTCCAGCACCAACTAAGGTTTCAATACTTAAGTTAATAAATGATTTAGCAGGATTAGGATATATAGAAAAATCGTTTGTTGTTTGTTGTTTATCATTAATTAAAATTCCACGAGCAGCACAACCCACAACATTACCTGTAATACTTCTAACATTACTACAACCATTATTTGTTATTGTATAAGTTAATGTTGCAGTTCCCAGCCCTACAGTAGTAACAGTTCCAAGATTTGTTACAGTCATCACACTATTATTGCTGCTGGTCCAAACACCCCCAACAGGTGTGCCCACAATATCGAAAGTTCTGTTATTGCAAAACCCACCACCAGCACCAGTCTGAGGATTTAATGTAGTTGGTGCATAGGTTATTGTTGGCACTGATGGAATTGCATTTACAGTTACATTTTTTA
>CAZTOP010000051.1:0-22138 GCA_964615145.1 uncultured Chitinophagaceae bacterium | reverse complement strand
CCTTGAGGTGGTGGTACTCGAAAGGGTGTGCTGGTTCGAATCCAGTCTTGGGCACTATATTTTAAGACTTCTTTAATGAAGTCTTTTTTAGTTTTAATAATATGAATACACAAAAAACATTCGCTTCAATTATTACCATTGGGGATGAACTTTTAATAGGACAGGTAATTGATACCAACAGTGCTTATATAGCTCAAGAACTTAATAAAATTGGTATTCAAGTTAAACACAGGATAGCTGTTGCTGACGATTGGAAAGATATTTGGGACGCGTTGGATTACGAGTCAAAACTATCAAAAATAATAATAATTACTGGCGGTTTAGGCCCTACCGCTGATGATATAACTAAACCTTTGTTATGTGAATATTTTAATGGTAAAATGGTCACACATCAAGAGACACTGCAACAAATTACACATTTGTTCGAAAATGTTTTTAAACGCCCCATGATTGATAGAAATAGAAAGCAAGCAGAAGTTCCAGATGTTTGTACTGTATTAAAAAATGAAGTTGGAACTGCACCTGGAATGATGTTTGAAAAAAACGGAATACTATTTTTTGCATTACCGGGTGTACCACACGAAATGAAATGGTTGATGAATAACCACGTAATCAATATTGTTTCAAAACAATTTGTTGGGCAATTTATCGAACACAGAACATTATTAACGGCAGGTGTAGGCGAATCTTTTTTAGCAGAGTTATTAATTGAATTTGAAAAGAGTTTGCCAAGCCAAATAAAACTTGCTTATTTACCAAATTATGGAATGGTAAGATTAAGACTTACCGCTTTGGGAAATGACACAACATTAATAAAAGATGAAATTGATGCATATTTTAGTAAACTCAAAGCACTTACTGCCAATTTTTTAATAGCCGATAAGGATATTTCACTCGAGGTTGTAGTTGGTAATTTGTTGCTGGAAAAAAAATCGACAATAGCAACAGCAGAAAGTTGCACCGGTGGTTATATAGCACATTTGATAAGTTCGGTTCCAGGCTCATCTAACTATTATGAAGGCAGCGTTGTAAGTTATTCGTATGCCGCAAAAGAAAATTTGTTGAAAGTAGAAAAGGAAACACTTGAAAAATATGGAGCTGTAAGTGAACAAACAGTTACTGCAATGGCACTAGGCGTTTTTAAAACTTTACACACTGATTACGCAATTGCCGTAAGTGGTATTATGGGACCAGATGGTGGAACTGTGGATAAACCAGTTGGTACTGTGTGGATAGCAGTTGCCTCTAAAAATAAATTAGTTGCTAAGCAAATGAAATTCAGATTTGATAGAATAAAAAATATTCAACAAACCGCAGCTACTGCTTTGTTAATGATACGTGAATTAATTGTGGATAACCATTGAATAAACATATTGATATTGTTAATTATTTTTGAATACTGATTTAAGATAAGAATAAACTAACATTGCTATCTGTAGTTAAGATATTTGTCTTTATTCTTAATCAATTTTATTATCTATAATATAAAAAAGTTTTATGGCAATTGCTGAATTAATTATGCCCAAAATGGGAGAGAGCATCATGGAAGCTACTATTTTGCGTTGGCACAAGCAAGTAGGAGATTTTGTAAAAATGGATGAAACAGTTTTAGATATAGCCACAGATAAAGTTGATAGTGAAGTTCCATCTACTACCCAAGGTATTATTAAAGAGTTATTATATAATGTAAATGATGTTGTCCCTGTAGGTAGTGTTTTAGCAAGAATTGAAACTGAAGTCTTTTCTGAGGCTACCGTTCCAGAATATACTGCTCCTACCGAACAAATCTATTCAGCCCCAGTTTCTGAACCAGTATATTATCAACCTCAGCCAGAATTTGTTACACCAACTCCAGCTCAAGAGTTTATTCCTTTTGTGCCACAAACAGTACAACCAATAGGAGTACCTAGCAATAACAGATTTTTCTCTCCGTTAGTTTTAAACATTGCCAATAGCGAAGGCTTAAGTTTAAGTGAGTTGGAAAGAATTACAGGAACAGGTGCAGATGGAAGGGTTTCTAAAAAAGATGTTTTGCAATATATTGCCGATAAACGAGCGGGGAGAGTTTCAAATTTTTTACCCCAGTCAAGTTTTCATCAATCATCATACACACCAACACCTCCAACTGAATCATTTGTTGCTGTACCATCAGTAGTTGAAAACATTCAAGAAGTTGTTGCCCCAGTAACACAACAGGTAGCTTCTGCTATTGAAAATGAAGTAGTATTTCAAAAACAAGAAGTTGATAATTACCCAATCAATGAAACCAAGGTAGAAAATGTAGTTCAGGAAATGCAAGATAGCTCATTCGCTGCGTCTGAAACCTCTCAAGATTTACATATTGAAACGCCTGAAGAAGAAACAACAGTATCAGAAGTAGCAGCAGAAGAAACTTTATCAAAAGAAATTACTGCACCTCCAGTTGAATCAATAAAAGCTTCAACACCAGCCCCTGAATTTAACCCTGCAATGTATAAAAATGCAGAGATTGTTGAAATGGATAGAATGCGTAAATTGATTGCCAAACATATGGTGAACAGTAAGCAAACTAGTCCCCATGTTACTAGTTTTACCGAGGCGGATGTTACCAATATGGTAACTTGGAGAAATAAAACAAAAGAAGAGTTTGAAAAAAGAGAAGGGATGAAAATTACTTTTACTCCAATGTTTATTGAGTGCGTTTTAAAAGTAATGAAAAGGTATCCTATTATTAATAGCTCTGTAGTTGGCGATAGAATTATAATAAAGAAAGACTTTAATATTGGAATGGCTACTGCCTTACCAAATGGTAATTTAATAGTTCCAGTAATCAAAAATGCCTCAGAGTTGAGTTTTATTGATTTAACCAGAAGTGTAAACACATTAGCAGATAATGCCCGAAATGGAAGATTGAGCCCTGATGATGTTACTGAAGGAACTTTTACTTTTACAAATGTTGGAACTTTTGGAAGCTTAATGGGTACACCAATAATCAATCAACCTCAAGTTGCAATTTTAGCCGTAGGAGAGATTAAAAAGCGTCCAGTAGTTATAGAAACGGATAAGGGTGATTTTATTGGAATCAGACATATGATGTACTTATCATTAAGTTATGATCATAGAATCATTGATGGTAGTGTTGGTGCTAGTTTTTTAAGTGATATTGCAAAAGAATTAGAAGCTTGGGACCTAGAACGTCAATTAAAATATGTTGTGAAAGAGTGGTATGTAGAATAATATTTCTTTACAATTTTTTTGAAAAGCTATTTCTTTTTGAAATGGCTTTTTTATTTTCTATAATCTTATTTAATATTAATATTTTTTAAATTATCTTAAAAAAAACATAGTTAAATAAACCACTTCAATCCCTTACTTTTGCCATCAATTTATAATATATATGTCAGTATTAGTCAATAAAAATTCAAAAGTAATTGTACAAGGTTTTACTGGTACAGAAGGTACATTCCATGCAACTCAAATGATAGATTATGGAACTCAAGTAGTTGGTGGTGTAACTCCTGGTAAAGGGGGGACAACTCATTTAGATAGACCAGTTTTTAATACAGTTTCAGACGCGGTAAAAGCTACTCAAGCTAATGTTAGCATCATTTTTGTTCCTCCTGCATTTGCTGCAGATGCAATTATGGAGGCTGCTGAAGCTGGTATTGCTTTAGTCGTTTGTATTACAGAAGGTATTCCAGTTCAAGATATGGTAAAAGCAAAAAATTATTTGCTAGGAAAGACAACAAGATTAATTGGTCCAAATTGCCCTGGTGTTATAACTTCTGATGAAGCAAAAGTTGGAATTATGCCTGGATTTATTTTTAAAAAAGGAAAAATTGGAATTGTAAGCAAAAGTGGAACACTAACTTACGAGGCCGCTGATCAAGTTGTAAAGGCAGGATTAGGTGTTTCAACAGCAATTGGAATTGGCGGAGACCCAATTATTGGTACACCTACTGTTGAAGCTGTTAAACTGTTAATGGATGATCCTGAGACCGATGGAATTATTATGATTGGAGAAATTGGAGGTAGTATGGAGGCTGATGCAGCAAGATGGATTAAAGATAATAAAACTAAACCTGTTGTTGGATTTATTGCAGGACAGACTGCTCCAGCCGGTAGAAGAATGGGACACGCAGGTGCAATAATTGGTGGTGCTGATGATACTGCAGCTGCTAAAATGAAAATTATGGCAGAATGTGGAATTGCTGTGGTTGATAGTCCTGCAGATATTGGAAAGACAATGGCAGCTGCTTTAGTTAAGTAGAACTTATTGATTTTATATAAAAGAGGCTGTCTCAAAAATCTGAGACAGCCTCTTTTTCATTTGGAGTGGTAGTAGTTAAAGGGTTTATTTAAGAAATTTTGAAATCTTAATTTTACTTTTAAAATATTCTCTTTAAAAATTACAGAATTGATTTTCCACTTAATGCATTACTAATAGCAGCATCCATTGCACGTTCAGCAAATGGTCTTGTTATTTCATTCAATTCCTCTATTTTGGTTTGGATGAGATTTTTATCTTCCATAGTAATTGCAAGTTGAAGAGCCTGTATTGATGCAGCAGTTTTTAGTAACTCTTCTTTTGAAACAATATTCGAATTTTTCGATAAAAATTTTTCAGTTATTGATAAAATTTGCTCTCCTTCTGTTTTTGCTTCAATAAGTGCACGCTTTGCAACATCATCTTTAGCGTGTGTAATACTATCCAACAACATTTTTTCAACGTCTTCGTCAGAAATTCCATATTGAGGTTTAACTTCAATGCTTTGCTCAATACCACTTCTAAGTTCCTTAGCTGAAACTGTTAAAATTCCATCTGCATTAATTAAAAAGCTAATTTCTATTTTAGGCATTCCTGCGGGCATTCCAGGAATACCTGTAAGGTTAAATTCAGCAAGTTTTCTGTTATCTTTTACTAAATCTCTTTCGCCTTGAAAAACTGAAATTCTAATACTGCTTTGACCATCTCTCTGAGTCGTGTATTGCCTTGAAACTTTATTCGGGATCTTGGAGTTTCTAGGTACAAGTACTTCCATTAATCCACCTATTGTTTCAATTCCTAAACTTAAAGGAGTAATATCTAAAAGTAAAAAATCTTTATTATTCCCCGCTAGAATATCTGCTTGAATAGCGGCTCCCAATGCAACAACTTCATCTGGATTTATTGAATCATTTACCTGCTTTTGGAAAAAGTTACTTACGCTGTTTTTTACAAAAGGGATTTTTGTACTCCCCCCAACCATTACAATAGTTTCAATATTTTCTTTTTTTAAGCCAGAATCTTGTAAAGCATTATCGCAACAGTTAATTGTTTTGTCAACTATTGATTGTATAAGCTCTTCAAATTTTGTTTTTGTTATTGATAAGTCTATATTGTTGATTTTGATAGAATATGAATTGTTGTAGCTTAATTCTTTTTTAGCAACTTCAGCAGTTAATCGTAAAGTTTGTGTTAAGGTTTTATCTTTTAACAAAGCTTCTTTATCAATGTTATTCTGTTCAATCCAATAATTTAAAATTGCTTTATCAAAATCATCACCACCCAAATAAGTATCTCCGTTTGTACTTAGTACTTCAAAAATTCCATTTGTAATTTTTAGGATGGAAATATCAAAAGTGCCGCCTCCCAAATCATAAACTGCAATATTTTTTTCTCCATCTGTATCTGTACCTAATCCATAAGCTAAACTTGCTGCTGTAGGCTCATTGACTATTCTAAGCACATCAAGACCAGCAAGTTTGCCTGCATCTCTTGTGGCTTGTCTTTGAGCGTCATTAAAATAAGCTGGAACAGTTATTACAGCTTTTGTTACAGGTGTTTTTAAAATGTGTTCGGCTCTTTGTTTTAATTCTTTTAAAATAAAAGAAGACAAATCAATAGGAGTATAGAATTTTTCACCAATCTGAACTTTCACTAAACTTTCTGAATTGTCGTCTATTACTTTATATGAGAAGAATGAAGCATTTGCCTTTATATCATCATAGCTTTTGCCCATTAATCTTTTTGCTGAAAAAACTGTTCTCTCGGGGGAAAGCTCTAAATGTTGATGTGCTAGTTCGCCAACAGTAATATTGTTTTGTTCATCAAAATATATTACACTAGGAACAATGCTATTTGTGTTATACTCTTTTAAGCAAACTGGTTTTTTTGTTTCAGGATGCACTATCGCAATTAAACTATTAGTTGTACCTAAGTCAATACCTACAATCATTTCAGCTTGCTGCAAACTTCCAGTTGCTATATTAATTGCAATTCTCGCCATGTTTTTAAATTTTTGCAAAGTAACACCTTGCGGCTTTTATTTCTAACGATTTTAGATAAAACAAAAGCCACCTTGTTATAGATGGCTTTTTGCTTTATAAACTCTTCACACTTTAAAGAGCTAACTTACCTTTCCTAATTATGTTTTCGATTTTCTGGTAGGAAATTTATTGCCAGATCGACTTTTTATGCTTGTTCCTTCTGGAGAACCTACGTGGTCCATTGCACAACGGAAACCAATTGTGCTGCTTGACTGAGTTTCTTCTAAGTATCTTCTTGTTCCTGGGCTTAACCAATAAGCTTGGTCATTCCAGCTACCACCTTTGTAAACACGAGACTTATCTGACACTAACGTAGTAATTCCATAACCATAATTTGCACCACTAAGAGAGTCTCCATCTAAGTAATTTACAGCATAAGAGTGTTGATAGTTTCTTCTGTTACGTAATGCAGAATCGCTTTGTGCAACCATTTTAATTCTACCTAAACTATCTCTTAAATTACCTTGTCCAGCTTTATTATCTACAACTTGGAAAACATTACCACGAATACCAGAGATGTCATTAATATCATCTCTTAATGGCCTAAATACATCAAATACCCACTCATTCACATTGCCTGCCATATTATAAATTCCAAAACCATTAGGTGCGTAAGTATCAACTTCTGATGTATAAGCACCGTTATCATTTAAGCCACCTGCTACACCCATATAATCACCATTTCCTCTTTTAAAGTTAGCTAAGAAAGCTCCTTGATTAGCACCTTTTCTTGTATAACGTAAGTTGTCAAATCCATCATTTTTCCAAGGATACATTTGTTTATTGGCATGAACTTCTTCTCCACGTTTGTTAGCATTTAATTTTTTCTGAGGGTTTTGACCTATAAAACCATAAGCAGCATATTCCCACTCAGCTTCAGTTGGTAATCTATATTTACCATACATAATACCATCTTCAAACTTTACAGTTTTACGAGGTTTTCCTTGAGCATCTTTTAATGGGCTTTTGCCACCTTTGACTTTTGGTCCTGGAGTAGCTTGGTATTCTCCCATTAAATAAGATTCATATACAAAATTGTCTTGTCCACTTCCTTTTAATTCTTTTGAAATTTGAGTTTTAGGATCTAAAAAACCTGTTTTCATTAACTCAAGCTCATTAACTCTATCGGTTCTCCATTGACAAAATCTTTCAGCTTGTTTCCAACTAACTCCTACTACTGGATAATAATTGAATGTTGGATGACGGAAATAATATTCTACATAAGGTTCATTGTAAGATAGCTCACTCCTCCAAACTAAACTGTCTGGTCTAAGTGCAGCTAACATTTGTTCTTGATCTGGAAAGACATTTTCATGCCAGTACAAAAATTCACGATAATGAACATTTGCAATTTCTGTTTTATCAATAAAGAACGAATTTACAGTCATTCTTTTAGGTACGTTATTCCATTCCATCATCACATCCTCTTGGCTCTGCCCCATCATAAAAGTACCACCTTGAATAAAAACTAAACCTGGGGCAGTCTTAACATCTTTAGGTTTTGGAACATTAAAATTTCCTTGAGTTTTATCATTGTACTTCCAGCCTGTAACAGATGATTCTCCTTTTTTTGTGCCACCAGATTTTTTACTACACGACACCATAACGCCAGATAAGGCTAACATTAAAAAGCAATTTTTTACAGCTGCTTGCATTTGCATAAGTTGTAATTTAATTTAAAACAATAAAAAGATTGGGTAAAAATAATGGTCAGAGGCGAAAGTAAAAATAAATTTTTAAAAAGTTTTGTTTCTGACCTCAAAATTAGAGGTTACAAGTGTTAAAAAAAAACTAATTTTATTTTTTGTTCAATAAAAGCTTTTATAGAAACTAAATTTGAGACTAGCAAAAAATAATATCAGGTAAAATCAAAAAAAAAAGAAATTTGAAAATATTTGCTTTATTATTGCATTCTCAAAAGATAGTAAGAAAATATAAGCCTGTATTTCTTACTGTAAATAAACTTAATGACTAAACATCTACGCTAATTTTTTTATTGTTTCGCTCTATTCGATTAATTTAAAATGTTTTTAATGAGAAAACGTATTTTGTTTATTAGTGTAGCAACTATTTCATTGTTACTATCAAAAAATTCAATTTCACAAGGTACAACTGTTTCCGAAACAGTAAATCCACGAACTACTGCTGTTCCTTTTTTAAGAATTTCTCCAGATGCCAGGGCATCGGGAATGGGTGATATGGGAATTGCCACCTCCCCAGACGCAAATTCTAGTTTTTGGAATATGGCCAAAACGCCTTTTTCAAAAAGCAAAACTGGTATTGGATTAACCTATGCTCCTTGGTTAAAGGCTTTAGGTTTAAGCGATGTTTATTTAGCAACCTTAGGGTTTAATTCAAAATTGAATGATGGGCAAAGTGCAATTGGTGGCTCTTTAAGATTTTTTAGTTTAGGTAACATCCAATTCACTGATTACGCAGGTAATAATTTATCTCAATTTAGACCAAGAGAAATGTCTTTCGATTTTGGCTATGCAAGAAAATTAAGTGATAGACTTTCGCTAGGAGTTGCACTTAGATACATTAACTCAAACCTTGCAACAGGAACCTATGGTGGCGTATCATATAAAGCAGGAAATGCAATTGCTGGTGATATAAGTTTATACTATGATGGAACTACTGAAGCTAATGGAGGAGGTTTTGCCTGGGGTGTAACACTTACAAATCTTGGTTCAAAAATTGGCTACACTAACGATAATTTGAATAAAGATTATATTCCTGCAAACCTAGGATTGGGATTCCAATACACATATCCAATTGATGAAGCTAATAAAATAAGTTTTGCTACTGATATTAACAAACTTTTAGTGCCAGCCCCACCTTTATCTACTGGGAATACTTATGACGACTCTGTTGCTTTGGCAGAATATAGAAGTATGAGTGTTATCAGTAGTTGGGGAAAATCTCTAAGCGATGGTGATGGCTTGTTAAAATCTTTACAAATATCAATTGGAGCTGAATATTCATACAATGATCAATTCTTTTTTAGAGCAGGTTATTTTTCTGAAAGTAGAACAGAGGGGAATAGAAAATATTTTACAATCGGAGCAGGCATCAAATACAATGTAATGAACTTTAACTTTTCATATTTAGTGCCATCAGGTTCAGGAACTGCTGGGGGAACAAGCCCTTTGGCAAATACCTTGCGATTTGGAATTTCATTTGATTTGGACCCGCAAGAAACCAAATAATTTATCAAACTATATTTAACCACAGATTCACAAATAATTTTTTGTAGTCTGTGGTTTTTTATTTGAAAACTGGTTAAATAATTTATAATTCATCAACAAGCTATAAACTTAAACATTAAACTATTAACATCATGCGAATAGGCTCTGGCGTTGACTTTCATCAATTAGTAGTTGGTAGAGATTTATGGATAGGAGGTATCAAAATTCCACATTACAAAGGTGCATTAGGGCATAGTGATGCTGATGTGTTGCTTCACGCTATTTGCGATGCACTATTAGGAGCTTTGGCTTTGGGAGATATTGGAACTCATTTTCCAGATACATCATTGGAATTTAAAAACATTGATAGTAAAATATTGCTGAAAAAAAGTATTGATTTAATTGCTGCAGAAGGGTACAAGGTTGTAAATATTGACGCTACTCTGTGTTTAGAATCTCCCAAAATTAAGCCTTATGTTTCGCAAATGCAAGACACAATTGCAAACATTTGTGGCGTTACAATTAAAGATGTTTCTATTAAAGCAACTACTACAGAAACAATGGGCTTTGTAGGAAGGGAAGAGGGATTGGTTGCTTATGCAACAGTATTGCTTGAAAAAAAATAATTTACCATTCGCCTCTTGAATTTGGACTTGTAGATAAATCGGAAAATTCACTAGCCAAATATTTATAATAGCCAGTAATAGCAATCATTGCAGCATTGTCTGTACAGTATTCAAATGAAGGAATAAATACTTCGCAGTTCATTTGTTTACCAAGGTTTTCAAATGCTGTTCTAAGCCCACTATTTGCACTTACACCACCTGCCAAACAAATTTGGTTAATACCAGTTTGTTGAATGGCTTTTTTCATTTTTTTTATTAAAATATTGCAAATTGTAAATTGAATTGAAGCACATAAATCGCTCAAATTTTCCTGAATAAATTCGGTATTTTGTTTTTGTAAAAAATAAAGTACAGAGGTTTTTAAGCCACTAAAACTAAAATCAAGTTCAGCTATTTGTGGCTCAGCAAATTTGAATGCTAAAGGATTTCCAAACTTTGCATATTTGTCTATTAAGGGTCCACCAGGATAAGGTAAGCCCAACAATTTAGCAGTTTTGTCAAAAGCTTCACCAGCAGCATCATCAATTGTTTGACCAATAATTTCAAGATGAGTAGGCGTGTGGGCTATTACAATTTGTGTATGTCCGCCACTTACTGTTAAACATAAAAATGGAAATGAAGGTTTATTGTCATTAATTAAATTCGCAAGCACATGTGCCTGCATATGATGTACAGCAATCAAGGGTTTATTTAAAACCAATGCTATAGATTTTGCAAATTGAGCACCCACCAATAAACTACCAATTAATCCTGGCGATTGAGTAAAAGCAATGGCGTCAATAAAGTTTAAAGTTTGAGGTTTATGGTTCAAGGTTTGCTCATTCGTCGTCTGCTGACTGTTGGCTATCGACTTAATAGCTTCTTCAACCACAGGAACGATGTTTTCAATATGAGCCCTACTAGCTAATTCTGGAACTACGCCACCATATTTTTCGTGTATAGATTGTGTGGCAATAATGTTGCTTACTATTTTTCCATCAATGCAAATTGATGCAGATGTTTCATCGCAAGAAGATTCTATGGCTAATATAGTAGGCACTGTTAGAAAATTTAGCTTATTGTTAATTTGTTTTGATGTGCAAACATAAAGTATCAACATTCAATAATTCTTACTTCAATTATAAAATACATTCCCCTACTTTTGCCAATTACAAACAATCGTTAGTTTATACATTATGTTTCGTAAACCCTGGTGGAAAATACTAAGTTTTGTGCTACTTGTTTATACTTGTATAGCTGGTTTTTTAATACCAGTTCCAGAACCTGCAGGCGTTCCATTACAACAAACCATCAGAAACCTATTTTTTCACGTTCCAATGTGGTTTGGAATGACCATTCTTTTCTCTGTGTCTGTATTTTATGCTATAAAATATTTGCGAAACCCAACTTTAGAAAACGATACCAACAGTTTTGAATTTGCCAGAACTGGAATTGTACTGGGTTTACTAGGCTACATTACTGGTATGATATGGGCAAATTATCAATGGGGTAAACCAATCAGTGGCGACCCAAAGCAAATTGGTGCTGCCATAGCAGTGTTGATTTATATGGCATATTTTGTACTTAGAGGAAATATTATTGATGATAAAAAAGCCAGAATCAGTGCTGTTTATAACATCTTCGCTTTTGCTATGCTTTTTCCTACACTATTTATTATGCCAAGGTTAGTGGAAAGTTTGCATCCTGGAGGAATGGGTAGCGAAGGTAATCCTGGGTTAAACCCAAAAGATTCTAATGCAGCAATGAAGTTTGTTTTTTTACCAGCAATAATTGGTTGGACATTATTGGCAACCTGGATAACCACTCTAAGAATAAGACTAAAAGTATTAAACGAAAAAATAGAAAATAAAGACTAATTATTCACCGTCGTTCCCCATTATTAATACAATGAAAACACTCATACTATTATTACTCATATTTAGTTCTGTTATAGCCTCTGCACAAACTATAAGTACACAAACATCGCTGGATATTATGAAAAGCAATGGTAAAATATACGTAGTTGTGGCTGTTGTATTGGTTATTTTAATTGGATTATTCGCTTATGTATGGAGATTGGACAGAAAAATTTCGAAACTTGAAAATAACTATAAAGATTAGTTTACTTTAAAAACGATTGCAAAACATATAAAAATTAAATTATGTCAAACACAAACTACAGCTTTTTTCAAAGTGTTGAAACTAGCTTCGACAAGGCTGCAAAATTTACAAAATGGGACAAAGGACTGTTAGAGCAAATTAAGGCTTGTAACAGCGTTTATAGAATGCGTTTTCCCGTTAAAATGGATGATGGAAGAATTGAAGTAATTGAGGCTTACAGAGTGCAACATAGCCAGCACAAAAGCCCTTGTAAGGGTGGTATTCGTTTTAGCGATGAGGTAAATCAGGATGAGGTAATGGCACTAGCAGCATTAATGACCTATAAATGTGCTATTGTAAACGTTCCTTTTGGTGGTGGTAAAGGTGGTATTAAAATTAATCCAAGAAAGTATAGCACTTATGAGTTGGAAAAAATAACTCGTCGTTATACCGCTGAATTAGTGAAGAAAAATTTTATTGGTCCAGGTATCGATGTGCCTGCACCTGATTACGGAACTGGCGAAAGAGAAATGGCTTGGATAGTAGATACCTACTCATCATTAAAGCCAGGAGAAATTGATGCAGCAGGTTGTGTAACAGGAAAACCTGTAACTCAAGGTGGAGTACGTGGTAGAAAAGAGGCTACAGGCTTAGGTGTATTTTTTGGCATCAGAGAAATTTGTAACATGCCAGAAGTAATGAATAAACTTGGTTTGCCAATGGGTATTGTTGGTAAAAGAGTAATTGTACAAGGATTAGGAAATGTGGGCTATCATAGTGCCAAATTTTTTAGAGAAGCGGGTGCTGTGGTAACAGCAATTGCAGAGTACGAAGGAGCTATTTACAAAGAAGATGGTATCAACGAAGAAGAGCTTTTTCAGCATAGAAAAGCAACAGGTTCTATATTAAATTTCCCTGGAGCCACCAACCTTGCTAAAAATGGCGATGCACTTGAATTAGATTGCGATATTCTGGTACCTGCAGCATTGGAAAATGTAATCAATGGCGAAAATGCACCAAGAGTAAAAGCTAAAATTATTGCCGAAGCTGCTAATGGTCCTTTAACTCCAGAAGCCGATGAAATATTTACAGCTAAGGGTGTTATTGTGGTTCCTGATATGTTTTTAAATGCAGGTGGTGTAACGGTAAGCTATTTTGAGTGGTTAAAAAACTTAAGTCACGTACGTTATGGTAGAATGGAAAAGCGTTTTACCGAAAACCTAAATACACATATCTTAAATCAAATTGAGTCTTTAACTGGTAAAACAGTTACCGATGCAGAAAGAAGCTTTATTCAACACGGACCAGATGAGGTGGATTTAGTACACAGCGGATTAGAAGAAAGTATGATTAGTGCTACCAGAGAAATTATGGACATTTGGCACGCTAATCCCGAAATTCCAGATATGAGAACTGCAGCTTATGTAAATGCTATTAACAAAGTAGCAACCAGCTATTCTGAACTAGGCATTTTCCCTTAATAGTTTCATATACTAACAATAATAAAACGATCGCTTCATTCAAGCGGTCGTTTTTTATTTTGCAGAGAGCTTCCTGATTGAGAAAACAAGGTTTCTTGTCAACAAGCAAGTTTCCTGATTGGAAAAACAAAGTTTCTTGTGAACAAGAAAGTATCCTGACCCAAAAAATAAGGTTTCTTGTGAGCAAGAAAGCATCGTGATTGAAAAAACATAACATCCGTTGTGTCGGAAAGCTTCTTTATTCAAAAAACACCCTTTCCGACACATCTGAAAGTGAAAAATGCTTATTTTTAGAGTTTTAAAACCGAGGTTATGAATAAGATTGTTTTACACTCAGCAGTATTTTGTATAAAAAACGAATCTAAATAAAAGTAAAAATAATTTTATGAGAAAAATTTCTATAATACTTACAATTATAATTTTTAGTTTTTTAAAAGCGAAATCTCAGGGCAATTATTTCAACTACTGGGACTCTACCGTTGAGTATAAGTATCGCTCAAGTAGTTTTGATTTTTTTACTGGTGATATTATTTTTAAATTTATTACTAAATATTTTGATGGGGACACACTCATAAATAATCAATACTACTACAAACAATTTTCTTTGGATTTGGATAGTGTTTATTCTTACTCTGGTACTTTTTTATATAAACAGATAAATATAATCGGACCTAAATTTTTACGAGAAACTCAATCTTTAAAGTTTGTTGAATATAATATTAGTGCCTATAATGAAATTGTATTATTTGATGATAGTTCAGTTTTGTTTAAAGATACTTTAAATGGAATTTTTAGGGGATCATCTTACAATTATGATGCAATGTGTAATATTGGTTTTATAGATTCAGTCAAGCTTAATCAAAGATTTTTAAAAAGAGAATGTGGTGTTTGGGGATATTATCCTTCTAATGCTTGTTTAGTTGAAGGGATTGGGGCATTAAGTTTAAGTGTATGTTCAAATGCAATAGCAGATGCAGATGATAGACTTGTTTGTTTTAAAAAGCAAAATGATTCTATTAGTTTTTCTGATAACATAAATTGTAACAGCTTTTTAAGTCCGACTAGGAAAAATCATTTCACAAATATTCTTCCCCTCAAACTTCTTTCCTTCAACGCCAAACTACAAACACCAAACAGCGTAGCCCTTAACTGGCAAACCGCTAACGAGGTTAATGTTTCACATTTTAATATTCAGCGTAGCAATAATGGTAAAGATTTTACAGGTATTGGTAAGGTAAATGCTAGTTGTTGCAGTTATGAGTTTCAAGATTCCCCTCCTTTGGAGGGGTTAGGGGTGGTTTATTACAGACTTGAAATGGTAGATAAAGATGGCAGCAAAACGTATAGCGAGGTAAGGCAATTGGCAATAGACAATAAGCAGATGGCAATAAACATATATCCTAATCCTGCTAAAGATTTTGTAACTATTGAATGCAAAGGAGCTAAGGAATTATTAATTATTGATTATTTGGGCAAGGAGGTTTATAGAAAAAAAATAATCAATAATCAAGAATCAATAATGAATGTTCAACGATTCTCAAAGGGCATTTATATAGTAAAAGTGATGCTGAATAATGGCGATGTTAAAACTGAAAAGTTATTGGTAGAATAGTTTTTTATTGGTGTAGTTAGTTAATTGCTGTTAGTTTGCAATAATGGATAAGAATTTTATTGATTATATCAGAATTTTTACAAGAAGTGGTCACGGTGGGCCAGGTATTAAACACTTTGAACGTAGCAAACACGATGCAAAAGCAGGTCCCGATGGTGGAGATGGTGGTCGTGGTGGACATATTATTTTAAGAGGCAATTCTCAATTGTGGACATTATTGCACCTGAGATTTTACAAAAATGTATTAGCCGAAAATGGTGAACGTGGTGGAAAAAATAATAGAACTGGTGCAGATGGTAACGATATTATTATTGAAGTACCCTTGGGTACTATTGCAAGAGACCAGGAAACAGGTGAACAAGAGGTGGAGATTTTAGAAGATGGTCAACAGGTAATTTGGATTAAAGGTGGGAGAGGAGGACTTGGAAACTCAAACTTTGCCACACCAACGAATCAGGTTCCCGACCATTGTCAGCCAGGAGAACCAGGCAGTGAAGGATGGAAAACACTTGAACTGAAAGTATTGGCAGATGTGGGTTTGGTTGGTTTTCCCAATGCTGGAAAATCTACTTTATTATCGGTGATTACTGCTGCAAAACCTAAGGTAGCAGATTATGCTTTTACAACCTTAACACCTCAGCTTGGAATGGTTGAATACAGAAATGGAAAAAGTTTTTGTATTGCCGATTTACCAGGAATTATTGAAGGAGCATCTGAAGGGAAAGGACTTGGGCATAGATTCCTCAGACATATAGAACGTAATTCTATTTTGCTATTTGTTATTCCTGCAGATAGCAATAATCATAAAGAAGAATTTGAGATTTTGCACAATGAACTGGAACAGTATAACCCTGAAATGCTGCAAAAAGATTTTCTGATTGCCATTAGTAAAAGTGATATGCTGGATGATGAATTAAAAGAAGCCATCAGTGCCGAATTACCAGCTAATGTCCCTCATTTATTTTTCTCATCTATCACTCAAAAAGGATTAATAGAATTGAAAGATGCATTGTGGGAATTGTTGAATAAAGATATTAATGCTAATAATGGTTAATAGGCAATGGGCAATAGGCAATGGGCAATGAGCAATAGGCAATAGGCAATGAGCAATAATCAATAATTAACTGGCAATTCCTAATTTCTAGTGCTTCTCAGTAACCTGAGCTCTTTTTAATCTATCATTAATAGCAAGTCCCAAACCTTGTTGTGGAAAGACTTCTGCAAGAATAATGTCGTAGTTCATCGTATCAAGAACACGCATTGTTGCAAATAAATTTTGAGCAGCTTCGTTTAAATTGCCATTGGGTGAAAGAATAAATTGATCTTGCTCATCTACTCCATCATATTCTTTTTGAAAAGAAAGAATAGCTATTTTTTTTCCTTGATATAACTCCATTAATGCTTTAATATTTCCCTGTAATAAATCTGTTGTTGTTGCATAATGGCTTTTTAATTGTCCGCTTGTTTGTGGCTTTGAGTGCTGAGTTGTAATCGTTATTTTTTTACCAATTACTTGTTCAATATCTTCTAATGCCAAACCCCCTGCACGATGTAATAATACTTCTTCTTTTTCCACTTCTACAATGGTAGATTCTAGTCCCACTGTGCAATTACCTCCATCTAATATATAAGGTATTTTGCCTTGTAATCCTTGCAATACGTGGGCTGCACTAACAGGGCTAACATAGCCAAAAGGATTGGCACTAGGTGCTGCCAAAGGATAATTTAGTTGTAATAATAATTGATGTGTTAATGGATGATTAGGGATTCTAATAGCAACTTTATTGCTGCCTGCTGTAACTAAATCGGGCACAATTTCTTTTTTATTTAACAACAAGGTAAAAGGCCCGGGCATAAAATGTTGTGCTAACTTTTTGCTGACATCATCTAAAAAAGCATAGTCTTTAATTTGTTCAATAGTTGCTAAATGAAGAATAAGTGGATTGAAAAAAGGGCGATTTTTTGCTTCGAATATTTTTATTACAGCATCATTGCTTAACGCATTTCCAGCCAATCCATACACAGTCTCTGTGGGTATAGCAACTACTTCATTAGCATTTAGCAATGCAATAGCTTTATCAATATCAGTTCCAATTTCTGTAGTAAACATTCTCGGTAGAATAATCAATAATTAATAATCAATTGGCAATTTCACTTTTTCAAAATCATTTAGTTTGTCAATGTGCAATATAGTGCTGCTGCCGTTTTCAGTGGGTTCGTACATTGGCAAAAACTTAGCACCAAAAATAAATTCATCTGCTGTGTATGATGTTCTTGAAATAACGGTATTCGAAAAACTTTCATCAAAACCCTGAACAAAAATCAGCATTTCAACAGATGCATTATTAATATCATCTTTTGATAAATTATACAAAGGGCTATCCTCATTAATTGGATGAACCAATGTCCAGTTTGATGTCATTGTATTGGCTTTTGCAATGTCCAAAGCTGCGTTATAAAAGCGATTTTTTACCTGCCCATCTTCAGTAACTTTCATTGCAATAGTTATTTTCACTTCCACGTTTACCAGATAGTTTTTTGTATAAGGTACCATTCTGTACATTAATGCAACACCATCTTTAAAAGGAGCAAATAGGGCGTTTTTGCTGTAGCGTATATATGCTTTTGGTTTTGCAAATCTTCCATACAATAAACCTGTTGCCAATGCAAAACTCATTAAGCCACATAATGCTTCAAATGCAGCAGTAACACTAGCCCAAAAACCAATGGGATTAATTCTTCCATAGCCAACAGTTGTAAATGTTTGTGCAGAAAAAAAGAATGCTTCGCCAAATTTTTCGGCATTTGAATTAGCCACCATTCCACCCAAATGTTCAATCCCAATAACCAGATAAATTAATGCAAAAAGAAGGTTTGTGGCAATAAAAAAAATGAGAATTAACAAGGCAAATTTCCAACGTGGCATATTTAGCAAAGCGTGATACCAGTTGATTCTTTCCCAAAAATTCATACCACCCACCAGCATATTTGGCGAGCCATCTTTATTAAAAAAACGCCCGGCATTGAGGGTACTATTAGTACCCAAACCTGTTTCGTTTTCTATTTTTGCTCTTCTGTTAAAATTTTTAAGTAGTGCCATTATTTATTCAAAAACTTCCAATACCATAAATCTGTTTGAGGTGTATTTCCAATAGGGAAATCGTGTTTCTGACCAGTATTTTCAAACCCCATTTTATTATAAAATTTCTGAGCCCTGAAATTATATTCCCAAACGCCCAGCCACACTACCTCGTATGCGTTTTCTTTTGCATAGTCAATAACAAAATCAGTGAGTGCTTGTGCAATACCTTTCCCGTGAAAATGCTCATCAACATAAAGTCTTTTAAGTTCTAATGCTTTCCATTGTTTCATTGTTTCAAAGGCAGTATAATCCTCTTTAAACCTAACATAACCCACTGCTTTACCATCAACTTCTGCAAAGTAATAATAATCGTCAAAGTCCGAAAGTTCCTTTTTTACCTGCTCCATATTAAAGTAGTCAACTAAAAAACCTTCCATATCTTCATCGGTACAGGTGCCTTTAAAAGTATTATAAAAGGTATCAGCAGCAAGCTTACTTAACACCTCAGCATCTTCTAATATTACTCTTCTAATCGTCATTTAAAAATTGTTTGTGAGCAAACTTAGCGTGTTTCATCATTAGTAATTGATTATGTAATATAGAAATATTTTGTTTAAAATGTATATCATCAAGAGCTTTTAGAAACTGCTTAATATTTATTTTAGCTTTTGTATGCAGGCTTTTTTTGTTTTGTTATAAACGATATTGATGCATTACTATGCAAGTTTTTAAAAACAGCAACAAATAAATTTGCTTCTATGCTCACAATAAACAGTTACGTGCCACTTGTTTTTATATGTAATTTATCTTCGAAGAAATAAAAAGCCCTGTAAGTTGTACCTACAGGGCTTTTTATGTAATGGTTAGCGGACCGGACGGGATTTGTACTTTATAACAAAACCCTTGCCAGTGTTGCGTTTCACTGTATTAATATTTGACAGGTCACTGAATAGGTCACTATCAAAACCACCCAAAGAACTATAAATCTTATTGATACAAATTTAAGCCTTTACACAATATCAACCAACTTAACCACACTATTTTTTGAACAAGTTTGCTATGTAGCAAAGGGTTTCAGGCGATTAAAAATCACAAACAAACTACCCCAAAAGTAACGGCTGCACCTGTTCCATTTTCAAACCTGTGTAACTGCAAAACTCTTCAATGCTAACAAACTGATGTTCTTGTTTGCTAAAATTATCCTTTACTTTTTGCAGTAACATTCGGCTGTAACGTTCAGACTTGCCAGTGATACGCTGCACATCTTTTGGGTAAACACAAAGCCTTACTGTTTCTATTTTCATACACTATCTATGCCTTTGCTATACTTTACCTATAACGGAAATAATGACTAAGCAAATATACTAAAGCACTAAAATAGTTAGTTGCAGCAATAAATACACATTTCGGCAATAAGTGTTTATAACGGAAGTGGGTTGAGTGTTGAATACACAAAGCATTTCAGCTTTGGGTTATGAAACATATACACACATTGGTTTTGATGGCTGCGATTTGCTTTACTGCAAATGCACAATTAGTAGTAAAAGTAATTGATGGCGACACCTACAAAGTGTTGCTAAATGGCAAGCTGCAAAACATAAGATTGCAAAATGTAGATGCCCCTGAACTTGACCAGTATTTTGGCAAAGCCATAAAAGACAGTATAGCCAAATTATTAGAAGGCTCTGTACTTTCATTAGAGCTGCATAGCAACGATATTTATGGCAGAACGTTAGTTACTGCGACCTACAAAGGAATGAGCCTTGATAGCCTTTTAATTGCTAAAGGCTGGGCTTGGTTTTATACAAAATATTCTCACAAACTTGATTTAAGGATTTACGAAGCTGCAGCTAAACTGAAAGGCTTGGGGCTATGGCGTTGTGAACACAATGTTCCTCCGTGGATATGGCGAAAGCTAAGTAAGCGTAACAAAAGGCTTTATGAAGTGTGCCGAGAATAAGCGAGAAAGCAAAAGCGAAAAGCTAAAACTTGTTTAAAACATTTCGATTATTAATTGCTAAAACAAAAAAGTATGGCAAAGCAAAAAGGGATTTTAAAGTTGGAAGGTACTATTGGTGATATTACTTTCTACAAGAGCCAAGATGGTTACTTGGCTAAAGGCAAAGGTGGCATTGATGGTAGCCGTATTGCTACTGACCCAAAATTTCAAAGAACCCGTGAAAATGGTAGTGAATTTGGAAGTGCAGGTAAAGCAGGTAAGGTGTTAAGAAACTCATTGAGGGTATTGCTACAGAACTCAAGCGATAACCGAATGGTGAGCAGATTAACAAAGAAAATGGTTGCAGTGATTCAAGCTGATGCAACAAGTGTAAGAGGGCAAAGGAATGTAATTGATGGCGAAGCTGAATTGCTTGAAAGTTTTGATTTTAATATCAATGCACAATTAAGCAATACATTGTATGCTCCTTATGTTCCAACGATTGATAGGGTTGCAGGAACGCTAAAAATTGCTATCGCAAGTTTTGTACCTGCATCAATGATTGCTGCACCTGGTGGCACAACACATTTTAAAATTGTATCAAGTGGAATGGAAGTTGATTTTGAAAATGAAACTTTTATTGCTGATACAAAAGTTAGCAATGTATTGGCTTGGGATGCAACCGCAACTGCTGTTATTAACCTTAACAATGCTGTAACTGCTAACAGTACACACCCTTTGTTTTTGGTGTTAGGTATTGAGTTTTATCAAGATGTTAATGGCGTGAAATATCCATTGAAAAATGGTGCATTTAATGCCTTAACCATCATTAAAGTTAGTGGTGTGTAAACCCCAAACCCCTAAAGGGGCTTAAAAAACAAAACAAATGGAACTGGAATTATTAAGAACATATTGTACTAATGGAACAAATGGAAATTTATTAGTTGATGGCACAGGACTGTGTCACACAATAGAATTGCCTTGGAAAGAAAATCAACATAATATTTCTTGCATACCTGAAGGAAGGTATGAATTAGTAAAGC
The DNA here is from genome assembly GCA_964615145.1 of uncultured Chitinophagaceae bacterium. Taxonomy (GTDB): domain Bacteria; phylum Bacteroidota; class Bacteroidia; order Chitinophagales; family Chitinophagaceae; genus CAIVPM01. Next base: position 800 of record CAZTOP010000051.1, on the reverse strand, counting down.
GATACAGCCCAAAGTTTAAGTGGCATTTGTGGGTGCAGAATGTACCCAATAGGGATTTGATTTTGATACATCCTTACAATGATGCTATGAAAGAAGCAAAGGGCTGTATTGCACCAGTAACAACTATTACAGGTGAAGGCAAGGGCGATAAGAGTAGAGTAGTGTTTGAGAAGTTGAAAGCCTTTGTCTTTCTTGTTTTGGAACGAAATGAAAAAGTATTTCTTACTATCAAAAGTAGTTAGTACAAAGTATTTAGTAGTTAGATTTTTGATAAAATAAAAAACGCATTATTATGAAAAAAATAATTGATAGAGCGAAAGCTCCAACACCGAAATTCTTTAAGAAACTTCGCAATATTGGATTAGCACTTGCAGCAATTAGTGCAGCTATTGTAACTGCTCCCATTGCTTTACCTGCTGCTGTTGTAACTGTTGCAGGATATGTTGCTGTGGCAAGTGGTGTGATTAGTGCAGTGAGCCAAATAACAACAACAGATGGAAAGTAACACAGGAACAAAAGCTGGCACTATTGGTGGCACTTTACTTACAGTGTTTTATAACATACGAAGTGAAGATGTTGCTAAAACAATTGTTTTGGCTGGTGTAGGTGCTGTGGTTAGTTTTGTGGTATCGTTGTTATTAAAGAAAATTTTAAAGTATTTTAAAAAATAATTTCTGCAAAGTTGTGGTGACTGAAACAGAAAAATTAAAGCCCCTGCAAAGGGGCTTTTTTAATGCTGCAAAGTCCTAAAAGGGCAATGCAGAAAGGCAACGCCTGCCAGATGGATAAATGAAAACAAA
>CAZTOP010000050.1:0-22193 GCA_964615145.1 uncultured Chitinophagaceae bacterium | reverse complement strand
TATCGGGAGTGCAAATGTAGAACCTTTTACCATTCTACCAAATTTAATGTGAAAATCTTCAAAAAAAAATTATGCAAATAACAATAAGCTTTATTAAACCCAGCCCCAGTATGCATTATACCTCATTTGAATTTAAAGTATGATTATAAAAAAATTATGGGTACAGAGTGCTTAACTAAAAACAAAACTTAAAACATAACCCAATTGAATGGTCGATGATATGGCATTCTTTAGCCTAGATTTTATCTCGATTTAAAAAATTACTTAGAGCTATATTTAAAGCAATTCAAAACTGTATTGTCTTACTTTTGTTTTATGAAAAAAATCATCATTATTGCAAGCGTACTATGGACAATTTCCATTAAGGCTCAAGTTATCTCTGGACCCATGATTGGGCACACCGATTTAAGAACATCAACAATATGGATGTTGTTTAACCAGGATGTGAAGGAAGCTACCATTTCTTTTCATAAATCAGGAACAACCAATAATCGTTTTAACAGTTTTAACATAGCTCAGGGTTTGTTTAGAACAGCTACTGCTTTATTGTACGATTTAGAACCAGGTTCAACTTATCAGTATGAAATATTTGTTGATAAAAAGAAAGAATCTGTTGCTAATGGCGAAGTTACTACACAAAAACTATGGCAATGGAGAGATAAAACAGAGGGAATGCCTACATTCTCTTTCTTAACAGGTAGTTGTGCATACATCAATCAACCCGAGTACGACAGACCCGGAAAGCCTTATGGTAATGACTCTTCTATATTTGAAACTATGGCTAAGGAAAAAGCAGACTTTATGTTATGGTTGGGCGATAATTGGTACACCAGAGAAGTAGACTATTACAGCGAATGGGGACTACACAATAGACCAGCACGGGAAAGGGCAATGCCTATTTACAAAAATTTTTTAAAAGCTATGCCACAATATGCCATTTGGGACGATCATGATTATGGCACTAATGATGCTGATAAAAGTTTTAATCTGAAAGAAACTAGCAGAGAGGTATTTAAAAAGTTCTGGAGCAATCCTTCTTATGGACAAAACGGGCAAGGCATTTATACAAAAACTACCTGGAACGATATCGACATTTTTATGTTGGATGATAGATGGTTTAGAAGTAATGATGATACTCCAGATAGCATTAATGGACAAGTTAACACCAATAAAAAAATGTATGGTGAGCAGCAGATGGAATGGCTAAAAAACGCTTTATTACAAAGCAATGGCAATAGTAATATTACATTCAAAATTATTGCAACCGGCAGCCAGGTTTTAAATCCAATGAGCCCCTTCGATTGCTTTAGACATTTTAGTGCTGAGTACAAAGAAATGATGGACTTTATTAAAGACAATCACATTAATGGTGTGGTGTTTTTAACAGGCGATAGACATCATAGTGAAATTATAAAGATGGATAGACCTGGCACCTACCCCCTATACGACATCACAGCATCTCCCTTAACATCTGGCTCGCATAAATGGGAAAAAGAAGAAAAAAATAATCCTTATAGAGTTGTTGGGGTAGAAAATATGCAGAATTACACAAAAATAACTTTAAGTGGAGACAAAAAAAACAGAGAAATGAAAGTAGAGTTTTTTAACCCAAAAGGAATTAAACAAACTGAATGGATTACAAATATCAAAGAACTAAAATCGTCTAAAGAATAAACTATTGGGATATTGCTTTTAAAATATCCTTTAACAATTACAACAATAACTTAACCCTATTTTTGTAAAAAATATTTCACTTGAGTTTAACCATACATACTAATAATTTAGTTAAAATATATAAAAACAGAACTGTTGTAAATAAAGTTTCTGTAGAAGTAAAACAAGGAGAAATTGTTGGACTTTTAGGACCCAATGGTGCAGGAAAAACTACTTCGTTTTATATGGTGGTAGGTTTAATTAAACCCGATGAAGGAACTGTCTTTTTAAACGAACAAGATATTACTAGCTTACCAATGTACAAACGTGCTCAATTAGGCATTGGTTATTTACCACAAGAACCAAGTGTATTCCGAAAACTATCTGTTGAAGATAATATTATGGCTGTACTTGAAATGACAAAATTGAATAAAACCGAAAGAAAGAATAAATTAGAATCATTGTTGGATGAGTTTAATTTGAATAAGGTTAGAAAAAACAATGGTGATAGTTTAAGTGGTGGCGAAAGAAGAAGAACAGAAATAGCACGAGCATTAGCAGTTGATCCTAAATTTATTTTATTAGACGAACCTTTTGCTGGCGTTGACCCTATTGCTGTTGAAGATATTCAAACAGTTGTAGCAAAACTTAAATATAAAAATATTGGCATTCTTATTACAGACCACAATGTAAACGAAACCCTTTCAATTTGCGATAGAGCGTATCTATTAATTGAGGGCAAAATATTTAAACACGGAACGGCCGAACAATTAGCAGATGATGAACAAGTAAGAAGGCTATATCTTGGAACTAATTTTGAACTAAAACGTAAAGATTGGATCATTAATATGGAAAGAGACAACGCAGCAATAAGAGATAATGGTGTATAGGGAGTTGGGAATTAGGAATTGGAAAATGAAAAATGGAAAATGGGATTTATAATTTGCAGTTGAAAGAACAACTTTTACCATAACCACAAACAATTTAATTACTACAAACCCGAACTATCGCTTTAGAAATAAAGAGGAAAGTCCGGACAGCATAGAGCAATTTACTGGTTAATAGCCAGGTCTTGTTTACAAGAACAGAAAGTGCCACAGAAAATAACCGCCATTTATGGTAAGGGTGAAAATGTAGGGTAAGAGCCTACGGTATATTGTAGTAATACAGTATACGGGTAAACCTTAAATGCTGTAATGCCACGTATAGGTGCTTTAAGAGCTGCTCGCTCAAAGCTGCAAAGCAAGTACCAGGGTAGGCAGCAAGATTTAGTTAGTAATAACTAAACCAGATAAATGATAGTTTAGAAACAGAATCCGGCTTATGAGGTTTGTGGTTTTTTATAGCCCGTTATTTTTTAAAAGCAATGGGCTATTTTTTTTATTGAATAATTATTTTTTTTGTAATAACCACACCGCTAAACATTGTTACTTTCATTACAAATGCACCACTGCTTAACCCCTTTGTACTAATATTAAATACTTGTTTTGAAGGAACAATTACTGGATATTGATTTAACAAAACCCTTTGTATCACTCTGCCAGAAAAATCAACAATCTCAACGTCTTTAGCAGTGCTGCATTCTATATATATATTGTCTTTCACAGGATTTGGGTAAATACTAACATCATCGTTTTTATTAATCAACGTCACACTTCTAATGTCACTATAGATTTTGCTACCATCTTTGTCAACACCTTCAATCCTATAATAAATTTTTCTGGTACCCACACCCCAATTGCCAATTTTATCATCAAATCTATATTCATTATTTGAATTATTTTTTGCTTTTATTTCACCAATATTCATAAAATCTTTACCGTTAAAGCCACGCTGAATATTAAAATGCGAAACATTGAGTTCGTTCACAGTATTCCAGTTGTTTTCAATAATCTTTTCATCAGCATTTTTAAGTTCAAACTTAATAAAACGCAATGGAGTAATAACACCATTTATAACAGTAGAAGCCTTACTCATAACTGGTTTTTTATAGTCGTAGTAGGTATATCCTACATTTTCTATGATTGTGCCAGCACTTAAATTGGTTTGAGGTTTAATAGAAAAGCTTACAAATCCTTTATTAGATAATAAATTATTATTTTTTGTAGCGAGGTTAATTTTATCAAAAGCAAAACTCACTACATTATTTTTTACTGTGGCCCGGCATTTAAAATTACTTCCAATCATTTTAAAACTGTTGGGTTGCAACAATGCACTCAATGTGTCGATAATTATTAATTTAGTAACTGTATCATTATCCATATTCTGAAAATATATAGTATAATTTATTGCATCTCCCTTTAAAATTTGTAAAGTACTTAAAGCCTTTGTAGCTCTTTGTGCATCAGGGCTAGGCACACCTCCTTCAACTATCATATTAATACTATCAGCAGCAACAACAGTACTCGTTACTGCATCATACTTAGTTGTTAAGGTATCGCCAACATTTGCAGCAGGATTTACAGTAAAATAACCTACATAACTGCTTAAATAACCCGGCTGCATATTATTTGTACCAGTAACAATACCACTAGCTGTGGGCTGTGCAGCAACATCACTGCAAGAATCATATTGTAAAATAAAATTATTATAGGTCAAACTTGAAATAGCCGATAAAACAGTAGTACCATTATTTTCATACGTAACATAATACGGCATTGGATTTCCTTGAATAGCATTCATTACAACTGGAATACAATTAACAGAAATACTATCAAAAACGATGTTGGGCTGTAATGCAAAATTTCTTGTGACAAGCGTATCCCAATTTGAAAAATTAAATGTAACACTTGCAGGCAAACTACTATAACCATTGTTAGGAACTACGCTTACTGTAAAGGCACCTAAACTATCTGTTTGAAATTGATAATATCCATCTTTATCAGTAAACGTAAAAGTTCCATTACTCAATTGCATTTTAACATTAGCTTTATATGGCTCAAGCGTATCTTTTGTACCATTTGAATTATGATCAACAAAAACCCGTCCTTCAATAATGGGCTTTGGAAAAGGAATATTATTAGGAGAGTTTGAAAAAAAGTTAGCTCCAATATTGTATGCATAGCTTTCGGCACCTCCCAACCCATAAGTAATACCAGTAAATTTTTTATTGCACTTAATAATTGTTTGTTCCCTTGCTGCCGCCCATCCTTTAACTACTAAACTATAACTAGGGCTATTACCAATTGCATTAATAGATGTAACATAACTATTCCCACCAAAAGGATACACCAATCCATCAATAGTTAATGAGTTGAGTCCATCGCTTGGTACAATCAATGAAACATAATTAACTGTGATATTTTCTTTTGTAGTTCTAAATAAACCCGTGCTGGTAATACCTCTGTCTAGTGGGCTTAAATAAATCATATCCGGGTCTCCTTGTCCAGTACCACAATTTCCACTCGTCATAAACTGAGCAACAGCAATAGGTTTGTTGGCAACAATATAATTAGGCAATGAATTGGTAAATTGATAAACACTACCAACAGGCAAAACAATATTGATACCATTAATTCTTACTACTGTGCCAGAATCTCGTGCAATTATTTTATAACTAGAACCAGCAAAAACTGATGATGTTATGGTGACACCTGTTGATGTTGAAAAGGGCGTAGTAATATATTCTTTGCCCCAAACTTCTTGTGGATAGCATTGTTGAATATCATTATCCCTGCTAGATGAAGTACAAGCACCATTACTTTCTCCTGAAGTTCTACTACTGCCAGCAAAAACAGCAATAGGCTTATTAGGGTCAAGAGATGTTACAACTGAATTTGTTAAATTCACTCCATTTCCCAAGGCATCTGCATCACCCACATATTGATAAATTTGCCCTTTTTGTAGGGTAATAAAAATGGGGACATTCGCTAGGTTTCCTAATCTACTTAGTTGAGATGGTATTATTTTAATAGCTGTACTATCTTTTGTTGCAATTACAAATAAAAAATTAAAGGCACCACTAGCATCGCCTTGCTTACTATTAATAGTTGTATATCTACTTCCCCAATTTTCAACAGGAATAAGCATAGTTGCTCCAGAGGAAACACTTCCATAAATATGTGCATACGCCACAATCGGGCAATCACTCTCTATATGAATTCCCTTTTTTCTAAAAATTCCCGTGCTGCTACTACCACTAGGGGGTGGGCCCGAAAAAAGTCTTGCGTCATAACTAGTACCTGTATTGCTTGCTGTTGCATTAGTTGGACCTTTAGGTATTGGACCCCAAGACAATGCAGCAGGACTAAAAGAAAAAGCAGGTGTTGCAGAATTATCTATAGATATGACTGTATTGGCAGGAATATGATAAACCCTCTTAAACCATAGTGATGGATTTAATCCACTACTATCAATGGTTACAGTTACAGTGGCATAAGTAAAGCCAGCAGGCAAACTATCTACACTAAAATACAAAGTCATATTTTGGCTATTATCTGTCGATGATTCCATAAATTGATGGTGAGCATAACCTACCCAAAATTCTTTACCATAATTGGTAACATTCGTTTGTGCATTCGCAATTATTAAACAGATAAATAAGCCGAAAAAAATAATAGCTTTTTTCATAAATAGTATTTGGCAATGAAATTAGTTAGAACTTGTTTAAACAACAAAATTTTATTGATTTTTAATTGATTGAGGCAAATCAGTAAAACACTACAAAAATATTTCGTCTATTCTTCGTCCACCCCTCGATGACACCCCTCCTAACTCCCACTTTAAGCAATAAACAACTCTACAAAATATTCAGAAAAAAAAATACAAAATAGTACTTGTACTATCAACATGTAGTATCGACTTATGAATTTATATTCAAATCCTCAATATTAATTTTATCATACCAATAACCAACTACACTAAATCTACATCTACCAAAACATTCTAGCCCTTATCTTCGCCGCCAAATTTTTTTATATGAGTAACAGAACATTTACAATGGTAAAGCCCGATGCAACTGCTAAAGGCAATACAGGTGCAATTATTAATGATATTATTGCTGGTGGATTTGCAATAAAAGCAATGAAGTGGGTTAAATTAACTAAGGAACAAGCTGGCGAATTTTATGCTGTTCATAAAGAAAGGCCTTTCTTTGGCGAATTAGTAGATTTTATGAGTAGTGGTCCTATAGTCGCAGCAATTTTAGAAAAAGAAAATGCTGTAGCCGATTTTAGAACCCTAATTGGAGCTACAAACCCAGCTCAAGCTGCAGAAGGAACTATTAGAAAAAAATATGCTGCCTCTATTGGTGAAAATGCAGTACACGGAAGTGATAGTGACGAAAATGCTAGCATTGAAGGAGACTTCTTTTTTTCTAAGCTGGAAAGATTTTAATTTTAAAAAATGTTCATTAATAAAAAAGCAGGCCTGCGGCCTGCTTTTTTATTAATGAACACATATACAAAGCACAATTAATAATTATTTATACTCAATTTAAACTAGGATATACTTTTTTTAAATTTTATACGTTATCATATTTGACTAGCTATTTGTATGTCAATTTTTAATTATACCCAAATGAAAAAGTTAATCCTATTACTCGCTATTGGCTTTACCTTATTACTAGCAACAGAAACAATTAAGGCTCAAACTTATGCAAAGCCAAAGTATAGAACTGCAAAAAAACCAGTTTACATATCCAAAAAAACAACATGGTCTGCACCTCAAAAACCTGCTTTAAGAAACATAGTTTATCAATATGTAGATACCGCTAATAAGAATGCTGAAAACTTTTTTCCTTCGTCGGGCAATATTGGTATTGGAACTAATACACCTTATGCTCCACTAGAAATAAAGAAGAATGCAGGTGACGGCTTTAATAAAAACTTTTTACTACAGCTTAGTAACACTTGGTCTCCCAAAGGCTTAAATGAGCCAACCATTATGTTTTCTAATGGAGATGTAAACCCTGGCAATAAAAGCTATTGGACATTGGGTGCCAGAGTTTCGGGCAATGAAGTTGACAAAGAACCTATTGCTTTCAAAATTGGATTTAAAGCTCCTAATGAAAATGATGAGCACGAGTATTTTTCAATTGATTCTTATCAAGGCAGAGTTAAAATAGGTAATGTAGCTACTAATTTTGATGGCTATAAATTATATGTTGAAGAAGGCATTTTAACAGAAAAAGTAAAAGTAGCGGTAAAGAATGGTCAGGATTGGTTCGACCACGTTTTTAACGATGATTACAAATTAATTTCATTGACAGAGTTAGAACAATTTATTGCAGCTAACAAACATTTGCCAGATATGCCCACAACTCAAGAAGTTACAACTAAAGGTTTGGATTTGGGCAAAACAGAAGGTTTATTATTAAAAAAGGTAGAGGAGCTCACATTGTATCTAATTGAACTTAAAAAGGATTTAGATCAAACAAAAAAAGAATTAGAAACCCTAAAAAATAAGTAATTCGAAACTAACTGATAATAAAAAAAGCTGTCAAATTTGGCAGCTTTTTTATTAGATAGAGTATAGTTAACTAAATACTCAGTTAAATTATGAATTTGACATCTCCATTACAATATCCCATTCCTCAGCAGTTACAGGTTGTACAGAAAGTCTTCCCAATTTTACCAAAGCCATATTTTGTAGTCTTGCATCAGCCTTTATTTGCTGCAAACTAACAGGCTTTTTAAGTTTTTTAAAGGGTTTAACATCTACAACCACCCAAGCATTCTCCTCTGTTGTTGGATCTTGATAGAATTCTTTTACAAGTTTGGCTATTCCTACAATTTCTAGCCCTTCATTGCTATGATACCAAAAAAGCAAATCACCTTTTTTCATAGCCTTTAAATTATTTCTGGCAGCATAATTTCTAACGCCATCCCAAAAAGTAACGCCATCTTTTACAAATTGATCCCAACTGTATTTGAATGGCTCCGACTTAATTAACCAATAGTTCATAGATACAATTTTATTACTTTAATCAACATTATTTTCATCCGAAAAGTTTGCTAACACTTCAACCAAATGAAGTATTTTTAAGTTATTATTTTGATGTTGCAAACAACCATCAATATGCATTAAACAGCTCATATCGGTACTTATCAGATATTCTGCTTCTGTAGCTGTGGCATTCACAATTTTTTGGTCGGCCATTGCAACACTTATAGGTTCAAACTTAACTGCAAATGTTCCACCAAATCCACAACAAGTTTCAACATCTTTCATCTCAACCAGTTCTAACCCCTTAACATTACTGAGTAATTTGCGTGGTTCCTGTTTAATATTACACTCCCTTAAACCTGCACAACTATCGTGATAAGTTACCTTAGCATCAAAAGAAGCACCAACATCTTCTACTTTTAATACATTTACTAAAAAATCACTTATTTCATATATCCTACTTGAAAGTCTATTAACACTGTCTTTTCGAGCTGAGTTTTCATATATTTTTTTATAATAATTTTTTACAAATCCCACACAGCTTGCACTAGGAGCCACAATATAATCGCTACCTGCAAAATCTTTCATAAACTTGTCACAAACATCTTTTGCTTCGCCCCAAAACCCAGCATTAAAAGCCGGCTGTCCACAACAAGTTTGATTTGGATTGTAAGTAACTTCACAGCCTGCTTTTTTAAGCACTTTAATCATGCTAAAAGCAACTTGCGGATATAATTGATCAATAAAACAAGGAATAAATATTTGAACGTTCATTTTATTATTTTAAAGCAAAGAATACTACAAATGTAAAAAGGCATTCAATAAGAATGCCTTTTATGTTGTATAATTTATTGCTATTAGTTTACACTAAAATCATTTTTTTCGATACTTAAGCGATAAATAAATTTATCAATTTCGCCTTGCTTAGCTTTAGGGAAATTTGCTTTAATTTCTTTGTAAAAATCCAATGCTTCTTTCTTTTTATTAATGGTTTCACAAAACTGTCCAGCTCTCCATAAATATTCAGCACTGGTCAAATCGTCTTCAGTAAATGTAGAAGCTGCTTTTTTATAATAACTAATAGCTTCGTCATTTTTCTTTAACTCACTGTAAGCATCTGCCAATGCTCCATAAGCCACCATTTGAATGGGTCTAGAGTCAGTTGAAAAGTCTTTCAGGTGCTCAACAGCTTTAGCGTATTCACCTAAATGTAAATAGCTAACTCCAGCATAGTAATGAGCAAGATTTGCAGCATTGGTTCCACCAAAGTTTTTGATAACAAATAATACTCCTTTATTGGTGCCATCACCATCTAAAACTTTACGACTGCTGTCTTGTCCAAAATATTCTTCTGCTTTAAACAACGCTTCTTGAGCCTTTTGTTCTTTAGGTTCTTTAACAAATTCGTTGTAAGCATAAATTCCTCCAACAACTACAACAATACCACCAACTATAGTTAAAATGGTTTTTTGAGACTTTTTCCAAAACTCAGTAGCTTTCAATAAGTAATCGTGTTCGCTCATAATGTTATTTTTTTGTTGCTCTAAGCAACATTTTTTATTTTATATAATTAGTCAACAATAAATTCATAGTTAGAATCAACATACACATCCTTTAAAACTTCATCATCATTTGGCCAAGGACTTTCTTCGGCAAATTTAACACTGGCTTCAACCACATCATTAATTCTTGCATCTATAGCATCTAAATCAGCTTGTGTTGCAAAGTTATTATCAAGAATAGATTTAGTTACCTTGATTATTGGATCTTGAGCTTTGTATTCTTCAACTTCATCTTTACTACGATATTTTTGAGGATCGGAAACCGAATGCCCTTTATATCTGTAAGTTTTAAATTCCAATAAAGTTGGACCATCACCTTCTCTTGCACGTTTTACTGCTCTTGCCACTGCTTCGTGAATAGCTTCAGGACTCATTCCATCAACTTTATCGCCAGGCATATCATAAGCATCAGCTAACTTATAAATATCAACCACATTGCTGGTTCTTTCAATGGAGGTACCCATTGCATAGTTATTATTTTCACAAATAAAAACTACAGGTAATTTCCAAAGCATTGCTAAGTTAAAAGTTTCGTGCAGCATACCTTGGCGTGCAGCCCCATCTCCAAAAAAAGCTAAACAAACATTATCTGTTCCTTTGTATTTTTCGGCAAATGCCAATCCTGCTCCTGTTCCAATTTGTGCACCAACCAAACCATGACCACCAAAAAACTTATTTTGCAAATCAAAAAAGTGCATACTTCCGCCTTTTCCTTTTGCACAACCTGTTGCTTTGCCATAAAGCTCTGCCATACAGGCATCAGCAGATGTTCCTTTAGCCAGAGCCAATCCGTGGTCTCTGTAGCCAGTAATAAAAGGATCCTCAGGATTTGTGGCTGTCATACAACCTGCTGCAATGGCTTCTTGACCAATGTAAGCGTGGAAAAATCCCCTGATTTTTCCAGCCATTTTATACATTTCTTCAGCTTTTAATTCAAACTGTCGTATAAGTTGCATTAACTCATACCAATACAGATAAGTTTCTTTTGAAAATTTTGTTGGCACTTGCTTAATTTTTTTTCGAGGGGCAAATATAGGGGATATTACCAAAAACAAGTTTGGGGAACATTTGAATTCGTTTGCATTTACCCACGTTTGTTTAAGCCATAATAATGCAGATTGCATCATATTTGCACTTCAATTGAAGTAAATGAATAAAAATTCAACAATAATTGTAACAGGAGCAGCAGGTTTTATTGGTTCTTGTATGGTTCAATTTCTGAATGATAATGGCTACGAAAACTTAATTATTGTAGACGATTTTGGCGTTGAAGAAAAAAGAATTAACTGGCAGAGTAAGAAATTTTTAAATGCAATTGAAAGACAATCTTTGTTTGAATGGCTTGAAATTAACAAACCGAAAGTTGCTGGTTTTATTCATTTAGGAGCAAGAACCGATACTACAGAATTTAACTATGCGATACACCAAGAATTGAATGTTGAATTTTCAAAAAATGTTTGGAAATATTGTATTCAAAACAATGTTCCCTTAATTTATGCTTCGTCAGCTGCTACTTATGGTAATGGAGAATTTGGATATGATGATAACCACGAAATTCCATTTAAGCTTCAACCATTAAATCCTTACGGTGTAAGTAAGAATGAGTTTGACAAATGGGCTTTGCAAGAAACCACTCAACCACCATTTTGGGCAGGTTTAAAATTTTTTAATGTTTATGGCCCTAACGAATATCATAAAGCAAGAATGGCAAGTGTAATTTGGCATTCATTCAATCAGATAAAAAAAGATGGCGTTGTGAAATTGTTTAAATCTCACAGACCAGATTTTGAAGATGGACAACAACTGAGAGATTTTATTTATGTAAAAGATTTGATTAATGTGATTTTTTGGATGATGGAGACAGTCGAAAGTCGACAGTCGAAAGTCGACAGTGGCTTGTATAATCTGGGTACAGGAAAGGCAAGAAGTTTTGAAGATTTAGTAAACGCAACTTTTGCAGGACTTGATTTGAAACCTAATATACAATACATTGACATGCCTTTAGATATTAGAGATAAGTATCAGTATTTTACAGAAGCTAATATGCAGAAATTGGTGGATGCAGGTTATAAAAAAGAGTTTTTTAGCTTAGAAGATGGGATTGATGATTATGTGAGAAATTATTTGAATGCCGGATTAAAAATTTACTAAAATGAACAAAAAAATTGCAATTATTGGTGGTGGAAATTTAGGTTCGGCAATTGCAGAAGGCTTAATAGCAGCTAGTTTCACACAACCACAAAATATTATTGTTACCAAAAGAAATGTAACAACTCTAGATTCGTTAAGAGAAAAAGGAGTTGTTGTAACAAGCAATAATCTTGAAGCAATTGAAGCAGCAAATTATATTATCTTGGCCGTGAAACCTTTTCAGATAAAAGAAATATTAGAGCAACTAAAGCCTTACCTAAATGCTCAACAACATATATTAGTGAGTGTTATTACTGGCATTTGGATAAAAGATATTCAGGAAATTGTTGGTAATGATTTTACTATTTATCGTGCAATGCCAAACACTGCAATTGCAATTCAACAAAGCATGACTTGTATATGTAGCGTTAATTCAACAGATGCTTCGAATGAGTTTACTTCAAGTCTTTTCAATCAACTTGGGAAAATTGTTTTTATAGAAGAAAAGTTAATGGATGCAGCAACTGTACTCGCAGCTTGTGGAACTGCTTATGCAATGCGTTTTATTAGAGCTAATATTCAAGGTGGTATTGAAATTGGATTTTCGGCACAAGTTGCATCTTTAATTGCTGCCCAAACTGTAAAAGGTGCAGCAGAATTACTATTGCAAAAAAATACGCATCCCGAGCAAGAAATTGATAAAGTAACAACTCCAAAAGGCTGCACTATTGCAGGTTTGAACGAAATGGAACATCAAGGTTTCAGTTCCTCTTTGATTAAAGGAATTGTTACAAGCTATAAAAAAATTACAGAAGGAATGTAAAACTATCCTCTATTTCAAGCTTTACATAAACTTTGTTTCTTAGTGCCTTTGTGGCAAATAAATTTTCGCTGCAATGAAAGCATCAATAAAAATCAAAGAAGAAATTATAAACCAGAAACTACAAACGAGAAACTTTTCCAAGCATCTTCTTCATTGGCATCAACATCACAACAAAAGAACAATGCCTTGGAAAGAAGAAAAGGATCCATATAAAATTTGGTTGAGTGAAATTATTTTGCAACAAACAAGAGTTGAACAAGGCTTAGCTTATTACAATAAATTCATTATTAAATATCCAAATATTTTATCTCTGGCAAATGCAAAAGATGAAGATGTTTTTAAGCTTTGGGAAGGATTGGGATATTATAGCAGATGCAGAAATTTATTACATACAGCAAGAGAAATTGCTGAAAAATATGATGCAATTTTTCCAACAAAATACCATGATATTATAAACTTTAAAGGTATTGGAAGCTACACTGCTGCCGCCATTGCATCATTTGCATACAATCAACCTTATGCAGTATTAGATGGAAATGTTTACAGAGTTTTATCTCGTGTATTTGCAATTGATTTGGCAATTGATAGCAATGAAGGAAAAAAATATTTTACTAGTTTATCTCAATCATTAATTGATGCTAAGCAGCCTGCATTATATAACCAAGCAATAATGGATTTGGGTGCAACCGTATGCAAACCACAACAACCTCTTTGTGATGCTTGCCCTTTGCAAAAAATGTGTGAATCGTATCATAAAAACACAATTTCAAAATATCCTTTTAAAGAAAAAAAACTTACTGTTACAACAAGATGGTTTTATTATTTAATATTAGAAAGCAATAATAAAATTTTTATTCAACAAAGAACTGCAAAAGACATTTGGCAAAACCTGCACGAATTTTATTTGGTTGAAACCCAAGAACAGCAAGATGTTTCAAAGACGACTATAAAAAAGTGGTTGAAAGAAAATCTAAATTACATAGAAAAATTTGAGATAAAATCTATCTCAAAAGAACAACAACAAAGGCTTACTCATAGAACAATTAAAGGTCAATTTATTGTGCTTGAAATTTCAAAACTGGTTGAAATTGAAAATTATTTTTGGATTGAAAAAGACAAAGTTTCAAAATTCTCTTTTCCAAAATTTATCAACTCTTTTTTAGAAAATTATTCATTATAGAAAGTTCATTTTCCCGATTCGGCATTTCATTTTCCCAATTCCTATTACTATAGATATTGTGTGCAATCATATTTGCATTCCAAAAAATATTTAACAATGAAATTTGCTTTACTGGCTGTTAGTTTTACTATACTTATAAATTTAAATGCACAGCAAAATATTAACGATACAACTTTAAGAACTGAATATTTACCACAAATAACTTTGGTAGGTGCTAACTCAAAAAAAGATTTTCATTTTTTGCCAGAAGTTGTGGGCACACAAATAAATGCAGGCAAAAAAAATGCTTTAATTATTACAGATAATGTTCAAGGGAATGTTGTTACAAATACAATGCGTCAAGTGCTTGCAAAAGTAGCAGGCATTCAAATTTGGGAAAGTGATCCAAGTGGAATTCAGATAGGCATTGCAGCAAGAGGTTTAAGCCCAAATAGAAGTTGGGAATTCAATATTCGTCAAAATGGATATGATATTTCAAGCGATCCATTTGGTTATCCTGAAGCCTATTATACACCACAATTAAATGCTGTACAAAGAGTTCAAATTGTAAGAGGTGCAGGCAGTTTACAATATGGTCCACAGTTTGGCGGAATGGTAAATTTTATTATGAAAGATGGTAGCGATATTTTAAAACCTGTAAAATTTGAAACGCAGCAAACTATTGGCAGCTTTGGGTTGTACAATTCATTTAACTCAATTGGCGGCACTAAAAATAAGCTGAATTATTATTGTTTTTTAGATAGAAGAAGTGGCAATGGTTCTAAACCTAACAGCAATTTTAATGTAAGTACTGCTTATGGAACAGTTGGAATAAAAGCTACTGAAAAGTTAAAGGTAAATTTAGAGTACACTTATTTTAATTATTTATCAAAACAAGCAGGAGGTTTAACCGATTTGCAATTTGCCGAAAATCATTTGCAAAGTTTTAGAACTAGAAACTGGTTTGATGTTAATTGGAATATTCTTGCCTTAAATACCAATTATCAAATTAATAAAAACAGTCAATTTGAAATTAAAATTTCTGGAATGTTGGGTAAGCGAAATAGTGTTGGTTTTTTAAGTACACCAAACATTGCTGACACCATAAATAAAACAACTTTTAATTATAATAACAGAAGATTGGATAGAGATGAATATAGAAATGGTTCTTTAGAAATTAGATATGTGAATCATTGTAAAATTGGAAAAATTGAAAGCACCGCTGCTGCTGGAGTTAGATATTTTGAAGGTAATACACACCGTTTGCAAAATGGTGTTGGTGATATTTATAGTGACTATAACACAAATTTAGTTGGTTCATATATTGGTGATGTAATACTTAAAACAAAGAACTTTGCAGCATTTGCCGAAAATATTTTCAAGCTAAATAAAAATTTACTTTTAATTCCTGGAATTAGATTGGAGAACATTAGTAATAATGCAAAAGGTAGAGTTGGTTTTAATATAGATAGAACTGAAATAATTATTACACCTCAACAAAAAAGTAGAAACTTTATTTTGGCTGGTTTAGGTATGGAATATTTAATTAAAAAAACTAGTATTTATGGAAATATTTCACAGGCGTATCGCCCGGTTTTGTTTAGCGACTTAATTGCAAATCCAACTACAGATATTATTAATCCAAATTTATCTGATGCTACAGGATACAATATTGACTTAGGTTTTAGAGGAAAAGTAAAAGAGTTTTTAACGTTTGATTTGAGTGTGTATTATTTAAAATACAATAATAGAATCGGTACCATCACTCAACAAAACATTGCAGGTGGTTTTTATAATTATAAAACTAATGTAGGTAATAGTATTAGTAAAGGAACAGAATTGTTTGCAGAATTTACACCAACTAAACTAGCTACAAAACCTAAAAATTTTAATGCAAGTATATTTGCATCCATAGCATTAATTGATGCTAAATATGAAGATTTTAAAGTAGTAACAAAACAAGGCAGTGCATTAGTAGAAACTTCTTTAAAAGGAAATTTAGTAGAAAACGCTCCTAAAACAATTATCAGGTCAGGTATTTCAATTACCAAAAAAGGATTTGTTGCAACTGCACAATATAGTTTTGTTGGCAGTGCATTTAGCGATGCAAATAATACTGTAACCCCTGTAAATACTGGTACAAATGGAATGATTCCAGAATACAAAATAGTTGATATTACAGCATCTTATAAAATCAATAATAACTATTATATAAAAAGTGGCGTTAATAATTTATTAAACGAAAAGTATTTTACTCGTCGTTCTGGTGGTTATCCCGGACCAGGAATATTATCTGGAGAGCCTACAAACTTTTTTATAACTTTTGGTGCAAGTTTTTAATACACATTAAAACCAACCCCTGCGTTTAAAAACAAAAATCATCCAAACTGGAATTAATAGCATTAGAGACACTGCAATGTAAAAACCATATTGGTTATGCAAGTATGGAATTCTATCGAAGTTCATTCCAAAAATTCCACCTATGACAGCCGCAGGAGCAAGCAAGCAAGTAACAATAGTCATTACTTTCATTACTTCATTCATTTTTAAATTTACTTGATTAATGTAAAGGTCTTGCATTGCCACCATCATATCTCGATAATTTTCTACTAAGTCGTTTGCTTGAATTACGTGATCGTAGACATCTTTAAAGTACTTATTAGTAGCTTCATTTATTAAATTACTGTCGCTTTTAATAAATCCATTGACAACTTCTCTTACAGGAGCAATGCTACGTTTCAATACAATTAATTCTTTACGCAATTGGTTAATTTGTGCAAGACTTCTTGTGTTAGGTGTTTTAATAATTTCTTCTTCTAAAGCTTCAATTTTATCGCCAAGTTTATCCATTACAATAAAATAATGATCCACTATCATATCAACTAAAACATAGCATAAGTAATCTGCTTTAGATTGTCTTGTTTTAGTTGTGGCTAATTTTAATCTTTCTCTCAATCCATTAAAAACATCTCTATTTGCATCTTCCTGAAAACTGATTACGTAATTAGAACCAAGCACAATACTAATTTGTTCTGTTTCTATTGAATTATTATTTGCATTAAAATAAATCATATTCATTAGGCAAAATAGATGGTTGTTAATATCATCCATTTTGGGTCTTTGACCAACACTTTGTATATCCTCTGCAATTAGATTGTGTATTTCATATTCCAAACATAATTTCTCAATTGCTTTCTTATTTATACCATCAACATTTATCCATTTAACATTAGGATTAATATAAAATTTACAACATTCATTTACACTAATACACTTATGTTCTGTAATAAAATTTTCGTTATATTCATAAATGGTTATTACAGATTCATCAGACTCCACTCTTTGTGGAATAATAGTTGGATTAACTTTTAAAATTTCTTTGGTTCGCATTAAACCAAATGGATACAATAAGTATTTGTAATGTAAACGATTTTTTAAAGACATAACTGTAATTATGAATATTCCCAAAAAAACATAACCTACAAAGCCTATTAATAATAGTTTTTGCAGGTTATAGTTTGGTGTAAGCAAAAAAATTATTGGTTCAGCTTACTATTATTTTTACTGTAAACAAAATATACAATCAACCCTAAAATCATCCATCCAAAAGCAGCTAGCAAAGTTTGTTTGTCCAAACCAATAATCATGGCTGTACAAATAACGGCACCAAGAGTGCAGACAATTGGATATACAGGAGCTTTAAAAGGACGCTCCATATTTGGAGATTTTACCCTTAAAATCCATATGCCAATACAAACCAACACAAAGGCAAATAAGGTTCCAAAACTGGTTAAATCTCCCGCTACATGACCAGGAACAAATGCAGCAAACCCCCCAACAAAAACAAATAATATCCAGTTAGCTTTATATGGTGTTTTAAACTTGGGATGTAATTCCCCAAAAACTTTTGGTATTAATCCATCGTTACTCATACTATAAAATACTCGGCTCTGTCCCATTAACATTACTAAAATTACTGAACTAAACCCAGCAAGTATAGCTATGGTAACTGCTTTTGCCAGCCAACCATACCCTATCATAAAATTAGAAATTGCGTAGGCTACTGATGCTTCACGACCTTTTTCAGGGTCAACAAAATCTTTCCAATTAGCAACTCCCGTTAAAACATGTCCAAACAATATGTACAAAATAGTACAGACAGCCAGTGAACCTAAAATGCCTATTGGCATATCTCTTTTTGGATTTTTAGCTTCCTGGGCAGCAGTACTGACTGCATCAAAACCTATGAAAGCAAAAAACACTATTGCTGCACCACCCAAAACACCACCCCATCCATGCTTATTCCAACCACTATAGTCAGCTATTACTTTTCCAGCTGCATCTTTAACAGCAGCTGTTCCAGCAGGAATAAAATATGGATTATGATTTTCAGGCTTAATAAACTGCCACCCAATAGCTATAAATATTAGTACAATTGCAACTTTTACAAAAACTATGATAGCATTAAAAATTGCAGACTCTTGCGTACCTTTAATTAACAGAAGCGTTATTAATAGTAAAATTACTAATGCTGGAGCATTAATAATGCCACTATGCATTACACCTAAAGTATCGGTAAAACTTTCAAAAGGCGAGTGACACCATTCATAAGGAACTGCACCTCCGAGCAGTTTATTTAAATATTCGCTCCAAGCAATAGAAACAGTTGCGGCACCTAGTGCATACTCCATTATCAACGCCCACCCTATAATCCAGGCTACCAACTCTCCCATTGTTACATAACTGTATGCATAAGCACTTCCCGAAATCGGAATCATTGCAGCAAACTCTGCATAACATAAGCCTGCAAAAGCACAGCCTACTGCAGCTAAAATAAAAGATAAAGTAACTGCTGGCCCAGCTGCTTGACCTGCAGCTGCAGCAGTTCTAACAAATAAACCAGCTCCTATAATTGCCCCAATTCCTAATGCAACAAGATTTCCAGCACCAAGTGTTCGCTTCAAACCCTTTTCATTGTCTGCTGCTTGAGCCATAATACCTTCAAGCGATTTCTTTCTAAATAAACTCATAACAGTTTGTTTTATTTTAAAATTGAGATGGAAAAATAGGGATTTATTTTATTGCACAAATAAAACTTTTAATATTGCTATCTTAAGAACAAATAATATGCAAAACTCTCAAGCGAAAAGTTCAAAAAGCAAACTCACAATATTTATTATCGCTGCAATGATTTTAGGTTTTGTTGCCGGATTAGTTGTTTTCAATTATTCTACGATAGAATTCAAAAATGATTTTTCAAAAAATATTAAATTATTGGGAACTGTCTTTATAAGGCTTGTCCAAATGATTATTTCCCCATTGGTGTTTAGCACATTAGTTGTAGGTATTGCAAAACTCGGCGATTTAAAAACAGTTGGCAGGGTTGGGGGCAAGGCTATGTTGTGGTTTATTTCAGCATCACTAGCCTCTTTATTAATAGGAATGGTACTCGTAAACTGGTTACAACCTGGCAAAGCCATTATTATACAACAAGCTGATGATGCCGGTTTAAAAGATTTAATTAGTAAAACACAAGAATTTTCGTTGGCAAAGTTCATTGAACATATTATTCCTAAAAGTGTTTTTGAAGCGATGGCTACTAATGAAATTTTGCAACTAGTTGTATTCTCAATATTTTTTGGTGTAGCCACTGCTGCCATTGGAGAACGTGCCAAACCTATAATTAAGGCATTGGATATTGTAAGTGAAATTGTTTTAAAAATAGTTGGCTACGTAATGAATTTTGCTCCTTTAGGTGTTTTTGGAACTATTGCTGCTGTGGTTGCAAAAAATGGTCCTGGAATTTTTAAATTCTATGGAGTTTACTTTAGTTACTTTTTATTGGGAATTTTAATACTTTGGATTTTGCTGTATGGAATAGGTATTTTAATTCTGAAAAATAGAATGCCTGAATTATTAAAAAGAATTAGCAACCCATTATTAATAGCATTCAGTACTACAAGTAGTGAAGCTGTTTTTCCTAAACTAACTGAAGAGTTGGAAAAATTTGGCTGTAAGGATAAAATTGTTTCATTCATTCTCCCTTTAGGTTATAGCTTTAATTTAGATGGAAGTATGATGTATATGACATTTGCCAGCTTAGCAATTGCTCAAATTTATGGAGTTGATATGAGCATTGGTACACAACTTACCATGCTGTTAGTACTAATGCTAACAAGCAAAGGTATTGCAGGTGTTCCAAGAGCATCACTGGTGGTAGTTTTAGCTACTTGTGCGATGTTCAAAATCCCTCCCGAGGGAGTTGCATTAATATTACCAATAGACCATTTTTGTGATATGTTTAGAACAGCAACAAACGTTTTAGGAAACGCTTTGGCTACAAGTGTTGTAAGTAAATGGGAGGGTGCTTTAACTGAACCAACAGAATTTTAAAACGGAAAAGTAAAATAAATTTTTATTTAAACAATAAAAAAGGGCCAGAGGTAGAAACCTCGACCCGTGTTTAATCCGTACCCTATGAAAACAAACTTTAATAATAATTCCTATCTATCGGTGCTTTTATTCGTCTTTAAATCTGACATATATATAAACGGCGTCTCTTTGGTTTTATTTTGTAATGCAAAAAAAACATTATGATTTTTATTGATTCTCACTCGCATATTTACTTAGAAGATTTTACTCAGGATATAGACGCAGTAATGCTTAGAGCCAATCAAGAAGGTATAAAAAAAATATTTTTACCAGCCATTGATTCTACACATCATCAAGAAATGTTTTTATTAGAACAAAAATTTTCAGAAAATTGTTTTAGCATGATGGGTTTACACCCTTGCTCAGTAAAAGAAAATTATCAAGATGAATTAGAAATTACGGAAAGTTTACTAAAACAAAGGAAGTTTGCTGCAGTTGGGGAAATTGGTTTAGATTTTTATTGGGATAAAACTTTTGCTAAAGAACAGTATTTTGTTTTTGAACAACAGATGCAATGGGCTTTGGATTATAATCTATCAATAAATATTCATACCCGTAATGCAACTCAAGAAACAATTAATTTAGTTAAACCCTTTTCAAAAAAAGGTTTAAATGGAATTTTTCATTGCTTTGGAGGAAGCATTGAAACAGCCAAACAAATTATGGATATGAATTTTTTAATGGGAATTGGGGGCATTGTTACATATAAAAAATCTGGTTTAGAAGAAACATTAAAAAATATACCTCTTGAATTTATTGTTTTAGAAACCGATGCACCGTATTTAACCCCTGTTCCATTTAGGGGTAAAAGAAACGAAAGTTCTTATATAAGAATAATCGCACAACGTATAGCTGAAATAAAAAATATTTGTATTAAGGAAGTAGCCGAAAAAACTTCTGCAAATACCGAAAAAGTTTATGGTAGTTAGATTTGTAAGACTATTTTCGCAACCCCGATAAATTCAAAATTATTAATTGTGAATTTGATGTGGGAATAAATATATAGAGAGGTGTCCGAGTGGTTGAAGGAGCACGCCTGGAAAGTGTGTATGCGGGAAACCGCATCGAGGGTTCGAATCCCTTCCTCTCTGCAAAAGGGAAAATAACTGCTTATCTTTTTTCCAAAGTAAACAGACTATTTTTTCAATACTTTTTAATTCAAATTATATCGATTCAGCAATCGCTTATATATTTGCACTACAAAATTTAGATATGGAAGCAAAAAAATCAACTGCAAAGTATTGGCTTTATTTCACAATTTGGACAGGAATATTAGTGTATTTACTTGCTACTCCCGATGTAAGGCAATGGTTTTGGCTAGCATTGCCTGGCGTATGTACACACTTTGCTAAAGGAATGGACATAATGTAATCAGTACATCAATTAACTAGTGTAATACAACAGAAAAGTTAGATAGTATAATTACCAGTATAACATTGGTAAAAAAAGTTTAGTGAAATCAGTTTCACTAAACTTTTTTTTTATTTAAAAATTAGGACAATGTGGTAAAAAACAGTTGGTAAAATTGGCTGTAAATTAATACCATAAA
>CAZTOP010000049.1:0-22194 GCA_964615145.1 uncultured Chitinophagaceae bacterium | reverse complement strand
TTATTTGGGCTAATACTTATAACAAGTTCGACCCAACATCACCATTTGGTGGATACAAAGAAAGTGGTTTTGGTAGAGAAGGTGGTTTGCACGGATTGGGAGCTTATTTAAATCTTTAACAGATTAAACAAAAAACAATGACTCGATTGGAAGTTTTAAAAACATACAAAATTTATATTGGTGGTCAGTTTCCAAGAACTGAAAGTGGCAGATATTATACACCAAAAAATAAAGCTGGACAAGCATTAGCCAATGTTTGTTTAAGTAGCAGAAAAGATTTTCGTGAAGCAGTAGTTGCTGCTCGTGGTGCCTTTGGAGGTTGGAGTGCAAAAGCTGCTTTTAATCGTGGGCAAATATTATATCGTATTGCTGAAATGCTTGAAGGTAGAAAAGTTCAATTTATTGATGAATTAATAAAGCAAGATTCAACTGCAAAACAAGCAGAGGAAGAAGTAAATATTTGTATTGATAGATTGATTTATTATGCTGGTTGGTGCGATAAGTTTCAACAAGTAATGGGTAGTGTAAACCCTGTTGCATCATCGCATTTCAATTTCTCTGTACCAGAGCCAACAGGTGTTGTAGCGATTGTTGCACCACAACAAACTTCATTGTTAGGATTGGTTTCTGTAATTGCACCAGTTATTGCTGGAGGTAATACTTGCATTGTTTTAGCAAGTGAAGTAAAGCCTCTTTGTGCTGTAACTTTTGCAGAAGTTTTAAATAGTAGCGATGTAAGTAGTGGCGTTGTAAATATTCTTACAGGAAAACCTAGTGAACTGGTAAAGTATTTTGCCGACCATATGGATGTTAATTCAATTATCTACTGTGAAAGTGACGTTGAAACAAAAAAATTGATTCAGGAAAAAGCAGCATTAAATGTAAAAAGAGTTGTGTTGTATGATAAGGTAAAATGGAATACTGATGAATCCGAAACACCATATTTTATTATGGATACACAAGAAATAAAAACAACCTGGCATCCAATTGAAAATATTGGTGGTGCAAAGGCTGGATACTAAAAATACTCTAAATTTTAATGATAAATGAAGCAATCTGTCTGCTTTTTACTTTTTATTTTTTACTTTTTTTCTAATAAAGCAACTGCACAAATTGATTCAATAAGAAAGATTGAAGATACCATTATTATAAACAAAGATCCTCGTTTAGATATTCTTGCACAAAAGCAAGCCCTTGTTAATAAGCGTTCTCAAATGATGACTAGCAATGGCTTGTACAAAGGATTTAGATTACAGCTAACTAGCACTAATAATAGAAATGCTGCATTTAAACTTAAGTATGATTTACTTGCAAATTATCCTGAGCATAAGGTTTATGTTACTTATCAAGCACCTTACTTTAAAGTTCGGATGGGAAATTTTTTACATAAGGATGAAGCAGAAAAGTTGAGAAAGCAATTGTCGAAGCAAATGAATATTAACATTTTTGTGGTAGCAGATGCTATCGAATATTTTCCTGTCGACGATGAAGATATCAGCAATAAATAATAAAATGAATGGAACAGGCAATAAAAAAATTAGCGTCTCAATACTCAGGAGAATTTATTAATATAAGGCATCACTTGCACGCTAATCCAGAGTTGAGTTATAAAGAATTTAATACCTCAAAATTTATACAAAATAAATTAACCGAATTTGGCATTTCATTTTCTGTAATGGCAACAACAGGTGTAGTTGCTGTAATTGAGGGCAACAATCCATCATCAAGAATTATAGCACTCCGTGCAGATATGGATGCTTTGCCTATTCAAGAGGAAAATGATGTACCATATAAAAGTTTGATTGATGGTGTAATGCATGCTTGTGGACATGATGTGCATACAACTTGTTTATTAGGGGCTGCAAAAATTTTGAATGAATTAAAAAGTGAATGGGAAGGTACAGTTAAATTCATTTTTCAACCTGGAGAAGAAAAAAATCCTGGAGGTGCAAGTTTAATGATTAAAGAAGGTGTGTTACAAAAGCCAGCACCAACAAAAATTGTGGCCCTGCATGTACATCCAGGTTTAAACTGCGGCAAACTAAGTTTCAGAAAAGGAAGAGTAATGGCAAGTGCTGATGAAATTTTTATTACTATTAAAGGAAATGGAGGACACGCTGCTGCACCTCATTTAACACAAGATACTATTTTAATTGCATCGCATTTAATAGTATCACTTCAACAAATCATTTCTCGTAATTGTAATCCAACCAGCCCAAGTGTTTTATCTATTTGTTCTATTCATGGAGGCAACGCAACTAATATTATTCCAAGCGAGGTAAAGTTGATGGGAACATTAAGATGTATGGATGAAACATGGAGACATAAAGCTCACAAGCTTATTGAGCAACAAGTAAAAGCTATTGTAGAAGGAATGGGGGCAACTTATGATTTGTTAATTGATATTGGATATCCAACTGTTGATAGCGAACCTATTTTAACAGAACAGTGTACTTTGTTAGCAAATGAGTTTATAGGGGAAAGTAATGTTGAGGAAACAGAATTAAGAATGGGTGCTGAAGATTTTGGTTATTACACACAACAAATTCCTGGCTGCTTTTTTAGACTTGGAGTAAGAAATGAAGCACAAGGAATTATTCATAATGTTCACACGCCAAAGTTCAATATTGATGAGCGTGCTATAGAAATTGGAATGGGTGTAATGAGTTGGTTGGGTGCTAAAGTTTCCTAGTCGATTTGTTAAAACTGCTCCACTTACAACAATTAGCCGTAATTTCACCGGGTTAAAAAAAATATAATGTCAGTTTCACAGGTTACACCAAAATTTCCAGTTGTTAAAGATTCGCTTCATAGCGAACTAAGAAAAAGAGTTCAACAGTACTTTACAGATAATAAAATTAGCCAAACTGGTGGTAACAAGCTTTTCTTTAAAGCCCTTCTTTTCTTATCAATATTTGCGATACTATACATCCAACTTGTTTTCTTTACTCCCGTTTGGTATTTGGGAGTATTAGAATGTATTATTTTAGGTGGTGTTATTGCTGGTATTGGTTTTAATGTTATGCATGATGGTGGCCATGGAAGCTTTAGTAAGCTAAAATGGTTAAACAAATTAGCATCATATACCAGCAGCATGTTAGGAGCCAATCAGTTTATGTGGAACATGAAGCATAACATGATTCATCACACTTTTACTAATGTTGATGGTTTTGATGATGATATAGAAGTTGGAATATTAATGAGAATGGCACCTACTCAAAAAAGACTAAAAATTCACAAATTTCAACATATATATTTTTGGGCTTTGTATATGTTATTATATATTTTCTGGGTTTTTTACAGTGATTTTGAAAAATATTTTACCAAAAAAATTGGAGATACCCCTCTTAAAAAAATGACCACTACAGAACATTTAATGTTTTGGTGGATTAAGGTGTATTATGCAGCAGTATTTATTGTTATACCTATTTACAATGTTGGCTGGCTGGCTTGGTTAGTAGGATTTTTAACTATTTCTTTTTTTGCTGGATTTGTTTTAAGCATTGTCTTTCAATTAGCACATACGGTAGAAGATACTCAATTTCCTTTAGCCAATGTGGATGATAATAAATTGCCAGATGAATTTGCAACACATCAAATAAAAACCACAGCCAATTTTGCTACAAAAAGCAAACTAGTTAGCTGGCTAGTTGGTGGTTTAAATTTTCAAATTGAACATCACCTTTTTCCTAAGATTTCGCATATTCACTATCCTGCAATCAGCAATATTATTAAAACCGTTTGTATGGAATATCAATTGCAATATATTGAGTACCCAACAACAAGAAAAGCGATTGCTGCACACGTTAGATTTTTGAGACAAATGGGAAGGAATGATTAATAGTTATTAAGATTATTTTTAATGTGGATTAATATTAATTTATTAATCCACATTTTATTTTACGCAATAGCTTGCAGGTTTACATTTGGTGACAAAAAAATCAATAAAATGAATCCTAATCATTATGTAGCAATTATGGCTGGTGGCATTGGAAGTCGCTTTTGGCCTATGAGCAGAGCATCTTATCCAAAGCAGTTTTTAGATATTTTAAATAGCGGTAAAACCCTTATTCAATGGACGTTTGAACGTTATGCTGCATTTATCCCTAAACAAAATATTTTTGTTGTAACATCTGAAGAATATACAGATATTGTAGCCACTCAATTGCCAGAAATGCCTGCTGAAAATATATTGGCAGAACCCAGTAAAAAAAACACGGCTCCTTGTGTAGCATACATCGCGTTCAAATTACTTCAAAAAAATCCTAATGCTTCATTAGTGGTAGCTCCTAGCGATCATATGATTTTAGATGGCGAAACTTTTAAATCTATAACAACTAAAGCGTTAGAGTTTGTGGAAAGAAACCATACTTTTATTACACTTGGCATAAAACCCAATCACCCAAATACTGGTTATGGCTATATACAGTACGATACAGATGCTATTGAGGATGATATTTATAAAGTAAAAACCTTTACAGAAAAACCCAGCTTAGAAATTGCAAAATCGTTTTTAGCCAGTGGTGATTTTTTGTGGAACGCCGGAATTTTTGTATGGAAAGCTCAAGATGTAGTAAATGAATTTGCTACACAGCAACAAGAAATGTATGAATTGTTTGATAACGAAAAAGAGCACTTTAATACTGCTAATGAAAAAGCAGCAATTGGCAGAATTTATCCATTGTGTACCAATATATCTATTGACTTTGCCATTATGGAAAAAGCAAAAAGTGTTTGTGTAATACCATCATCATTTGGTTGGAGCGATTTAGGCACATGGAATAGTGCTTATGAAAATTTAGAAAAAGATTATTTGGGTAATGCTGTTGCTAGCGATAGCACTATTGTTATTGATGCTACTAAATGCATGGTAAGTGCTCCTGCAGGAAAAGTAGTAGTGTTACAAGGATTGGATGATTGTATTATTGTAGATACAAAAGACGCATTATTAATATGCAAAAAAGATAAAGAACAAGCTATTAAAGAGTATGTGGCTGAGGTTAAACGCAGTAAAGGAGATAAATATTTATAACACAGATTTCATTAATGAAAAATGTACCACATTGGCAGCTGCTACTATTACTTTATTTTGTAATGGTAGCAGTTCCTGTTTATGGAATACACGTTTGGCTTAAAATAAAATGCCTTAAGAGCAAAACACTCACTAATGTGTTAGTGTATGTTGTAGCAGTAATTGGTGTGGCTTTTTTGATGAATTTTGTATGTATGAATATTTATTACAAATTTATTTTTAAAAGCTAATTAAGCAATTATTCTTCTGTATCAAACCTGTCAACACTTTGAATACCATTAAGGCTTTTTAAACGAACTACAAGTTCCTCTAACTCCTCTTTATCGTGAACAAATATTTTTATCATCCCTTCAAATAACCCAGAATCGCTTTCAATACTTAGCCCTGCAATATTGATACGCATATCTCCACTAATAATGGTAGTTATTTTATTAATGACACCCACATCATCCATACCAATAATTTTTAAACCAGTTAAAAAAGAAATCTCTTTGTTTTTTGCCCATTTGGTTCTTACAACACGGTGTCCATAATTAGCCATTAACTGTGGGGCATTGGGGCAGTTGGTTCTATGTATTACCATTCCTTTACCAATGCTTATAAAACCAAAAACATTATCGCCAGGTATAGGTTTACAGCATTTTGCTAATTCATACTGAATTTGGTCACTGCTTTCTCCAAAAATAATTAGCTCGGTGTCTTTTTTTGTAAGTGTTTTAGCTTGTGGATCGTAATTTGATTCAACTTTTTCAACTACAATAGGCTTGGGTTGTTCTAATCTATTACCTATTACCTGAAAATCTTTTAACTCTTTTAAGTCAATATTTTTTACTGCAATTTTATATAGTAAATCAAGCTGAGAGGATAGTTTATAAAAAGTAGCAACCTCATCAATATTACCAGGGGTGTATGCAGCACCCATTCCTTCAATTTTTCTTTGCAAAATATATTTACCGTCTTCTGCAATTTTTCTCTTTTCTTCTTTTAAAGCATCCTTAATTTTTGTTTTTGCTTTAGCTGTAACTACGTATTGAAGCCAATCTTCACTTGGTTTTTGTTTATTACTTGTAATAATTTCTATTTGATCACCGCTTCGTAGCTTATGACTTATTGGTACTAGTTTATGATGCACTTTAGCTCCAATACATTTACTGCCAACAGCACTATGAATAGAAAACGCAAAGTCCAATGCAGAACTACCCTTTGGCAACATTTTTATTTCGCCTTTGGGTGTATATACATAAATTTCCTCGGCAAGAAAGGATGTTTTAAAGTCTTGTAAAAAATCAACGCTGTCTGTATCTTGATTATTAATTACCTCTCTTATTTGTCCAAACCATTTATCAAATCTATCCTCTGTATTAGACCCTTCTTTGTATTTGTAGTGTGCTGCTAGCCCCTTTTCTGCAATCTCATTCATACGTTTGGTGCGTATTTGCACTTCAACCCATTTTCCTTGTGGTCCTAAAACAGTGGTATGTAAAGCTTCATATCCATTACTTTTGGGATTACTTAACCAATCTCTAAGTCTTTCAGGGCGTGGGTTATAGGCATCTGCAATAATGCTATAAACTTTCCAACAGTCTGCTTTTTCGTTTTCTAATGTAGAGTTAAGAATAATTCTGATAGCAAATAAGTCGTACACTTTTTCAAATGTTACACCTTGCTTTTTTATTTTATTCCAAATAGAATGAATGCTTTTAGGACGACCGAAAATTTCAAAATTTAAGCCTGTTTTGTCAAGTTTTTCTTGTAGGGGTTTAATAAATTCATTGATGTACCTATTTCTGGAGATTTTGGTTTCTGCAAGCTTTTTAGCAATGTCTTTATAAACATCTGGTTCCAGATATTTCATTGCAAGGTCTTCCATTTCGGATTTTATTTTGTACAACCCCATTCTATGAGCCAAAGGGGTATAAACCCAAATGGTTTCAGAGGCAATTTTTAGTTGCTTCTCTCTTTTCATTGAATCCAGTGTACGCATATTATGCAGCCTATCTGCCAATTTAATTAAAATAACACGTGGGTCGTCGGTCAGAGTAAGTAAAATCTTTTTAAAATTTTCTGCTTGTTGCGATGTGTTGGCATCTATTACATTGGATATTTTAGTTAGCCCATCCACAATTTTAGCAATCTCGGTTCCAAACTCCCTCTCAATATCTTCAAGTGTAATGTCTGTATCTTCAACTGTATCGTGCAGCAAAGCACAAATAGTACTTCTAATGCCTAATCCAATCTCTTCAACGCAAATTGATGCAACAGCAAGCGGATGCAAAATATAAGGTTCACCGCTTTTTCTACGCATGCTTTTATGAGCTTCTACGCTCATTTCAAAAGCTTGACGCACCAAAACCTTATCGCCTTTTTTAAGCTTGGTGCCTAATTGGCGTAATAGAGCTCTATAATGCCTAAGAATTAATTTTTTTTCTTCAGCATCAGTTAAATTGTACTTCGAAACTATGGGTTGTGCTGCTTTAGGTTGCTCGTTAGTCATCAAAAACGAATATATGAAAAACTTGAATATTGATATTAGAAAATACTATTTTAAAATCATAAGATTTTCATAAAAAAATATTGTAAAGAATTTGTTTAGTATGCAGGGTTTATATTTGTGGTTTAATAAAATTTGAATGAAGAACATCAACACCATATTAAATGTAATTTTAGGAATAGCAGTAGCGGTACTTTTTTATTTGCATTTTTCATCTAAAAAATCTAACAAAGGAACTATTGCAAAATCTAGTTGTGCCAAGGGTTGTGTAATTGCATATTTTGAAATGGACTCTATTCAAAATCATTTTGATTATTACAAACAAATTATTGAAGAGCTTTCAAAGAAAGAACAAGAAGTTAGGCTATCATTAGCAACTAAGAAAAATGCAAATATTTCTAAACTTAAAGAATATCAAGGCAAGGGTAGTTCAATGACTCAAGAGCAAATGGCACAAGCACAACAGGATTTACAAAACCGAGACAGAGATTATCAATTAAATGAACAGGCAGAAGCCAGTAAACTACAAGATGAAACCAGAACTAAATTATTAGATGTAAAAAAGAAAATAGAGGACTTTTTAAAAGAATATAATAAAGACAAAACGTATTCTTTTATACTTTCCAATTCATCAGATTTAATTTATTACAAAGACTCATCTTACAACATTACAAACGATATTGTAAAAGGGTTAAATGAATTATACAAGGTAAAAAAGAAATAGCAAATAATTTTACTCTTACCTTCGAAGCTACACAAATTTGTGTAGCTTTTTTATTATACAATATGACAAATCAACCAACAGCTAATTTTAAACCAACACTAGGATTGTTTGATGCAACAATGATTGTTGCAGGCAGTATGATTGGCTCAGGAATTTTTATAGTAAGTGCCGATATAACTAGAAATGTAGGTAGTGCTGGATGGTTGATTTTGGTTTGGGTGTTAACTGGTTTTATGACCTTGATAGCAGCACTTAGTTATGGTGAGCTAAGTGGAATGTTCCCCAAGGCAGGAGGACAATATATTTATTTAAAAGAGGCCTACAATCCGTTAGTCGGTTTTTTATATGGCTGGAGTTTTTTTACAGTTATACAAACTGCAACCATAGCTGCTGTTGGCGTAGCTTTTTCAAAATTTTTAGCATATTTAGTTCCTCAACTTGGTAATAATTATTTATTGTTCGAAGTTGTTGGGTTAAAAATATATGCAGGTCAGTTGGTGGCAATTGCAATTATTTCATTTTTAACCTTTGTAAATACACAAGGGGTAAAAGAAGCAAAATGGATACAAAGGCTTTTTACTTCTGCTAAATTATTAGCCTTATTTGGATTAATTGTTTGTGGCTTTTTTTTGGTAAAAGAAAGTTTTTGGAATGCCAATTTGCAAACTGGTTTTAAAGCAATGCAAAATTTAGGAGAAAAAAATGCCGAAGGAATTTTACAATCCAAAAATTGGATAGGCATAGGAGGTAGTGCTTTAGCAGGAGCAATTGCAGCTGCAATGGTTGGTAGTATTTTTAGTAGCGATGCATGGAACAACGTAACTTTTATTGCTGGCGAAATGAAGAATCCAAAAAGAAATCTTGGTTTAAGCTTATTTTTAGGAACACTAATAGTTACAATAATTTATGTATCTGCTAATTTAATGTACTTGAATGTAATGCCTTTACAGGAACTTGCTTTTCCAACAGATGATAGAGTAGCAGTAGAAGCTGCTAATAAAATATTTCCTGCATTTGGAAC
This sequence comes from uncultured Chitinophagaceae bacterium, assembly GCA_964615145.1. Classification (GTDB taxonomy): domain Bacteria; phylum Bacteroidota; class Bacteroidia; order Chitinophagales; family Chitinophagaceae; genus CAIVPM01. The sequence goes on along the minus strand of CAZTOP010000049.1, from coordinate 12,926 downwards.
AAAATTTATAGCAATATGTATTATGATATCAACATTTGGTTGTAATAATGGTTTAATATTGGCAGGAGCAAGGGTTTATTATACAATGGCTAAAGATGGTTTGTTCTTTAAAAAAGTAGGGCAACTTAATAAGTATAGTGTGCCACAGGTTGCACTTTGGATTCAGTGTATAGCTGCTAGTCTTTGGTGTTTAAGCGGAAAATACGGCGATTTATTGGATATGATTTCTTTTGTTGTCGTAATGTTTTACATATTAACCATTGCTGGAATTTTTATATTAAGAATAAAGCAACCCAATGCAGAAAGACCTTACAAAGCTCTTGGTTATCCTGTATTACCAATTTTGTATATAGTAATGGGACTTGCTTTTTGTTTTTTATTGGTTATTTACAAGCCCAACTATACTTGGCCTGGGTTAATTATTGTATTAACTGGCATTCCTGTTTATTACTTACTGGTAAATAAAAAGCAAGAGGAACAGGAATAAAAATCATTTTTTCTTTTCATACTTTGCTAAAAACTATTAAATTGCAGTCCACATAAATAATATATCAAGAACAATCTGCTATTGTATATTTCTACCTACTAACTTCTTACGAAGAAAATAAAGCTACTTTTACTTAAATTTTTTATTGGATGAAAAAATTATTATGGCTATGGGTGTTTGTAATTGTATGCAATAAAGTATTTGCACAACCACTCAATAATGAGTGGATTGATTATAATAAAACCTATTACAAATTTAAAGTTGGAGCTACAGGTTTATATAGAATCAATCAATCAACTTTGGCTACTGCCGGATTAGGAAATGTACAAGCAGAACAGTTTCAGCTTTGGAGAAATGGTGTACAAGTTCCTTTGTTTACAAGTGTGGCAAGTGGTGTGTTGTCAAGTGCTGATTTTATTGAGTTTTGGGGCGAGATGAATGATGGAAAACTTGATAAAGATTTATACAAAATTGCAACAAGTCAACTATCCGATAAATTAAGTTTGCTTACAGATACAGCTTCTTTTTTTCTAACAGTAAATACAAATATTACAAGTAACTTAAGATATGGAAATGTTGTAAACAATGTAGCAGGGAATACACTACCTGCTGAACCATATTTTATAAACACGCTTAGGTTTAATTATAAAGAAAGAGCCAATCGTGGTTATTCATTGTATGTTGGTGAAGACGTATATTCTTCAAGTTATGATGTTGGTGAATTTCTTTCATCCAATGATATTAATTTGGCATCGGGCTCTAAAAAAGTATTGCTTAATAATTTGTTCATTGCAAATAGTGGACCTGCTGCAATTTTAAATGTTGGACTTGCAGGCAATTCCTCTAAATCAAGAAATATTAAGGTCAATATAAACAGTACCACTTTTATTGATAAATTATTTAGTGGTTTTGTAGCATCAACTAATACTGCAACCATTCCTTTGAATACTTTTAATGGCAGCAGCGATACAGCATCCATTCAAATTGTTACTACTGATGCTTTTGATAGAATTGTTACAAGTTTTGTAGAATTGCAATATCCACGACAATTTAATTTCGACGGTAATAGCAATTTTAGCTTTCAAATTCCAGCATCTGCAACAGGTAATTTTTTAAAAATTGCTAATTTCAATTACGGTACAGTAGCTCCTATTTTATACGATATCACAAATCTTAAATATTATATAGGTGATATTTCTTTAGCAGGATTTGTTCAGTTTGCCTTGCCATCAACAAGTACCACAACCAACTATATCTTAGTAAGCAGGGTATCGAATAATATTAACAATATATCTGCTTTAGAAAACAAAAGCTTTACAAACTTTAGCGTTCATTCAAATCAAGGAGATTATCTTATAATATCTCATAAAAACTTAACATCTGGTGCAAATGCCGTTGAGCAATACAGGCAATATAGAAGTAGTACTAATGGAGGAAATTTTGTTGCAAAAATTTATGATATTGATGAACTTGTTGATCAGTTTGCCTTTGGAATAAAAAAACATCCTCTGGCAATTCGTAATTTTTTACGAATGAGTAATGCAACATTTACCAATAAACCTAAATATGTATTTTATATTGGTAAAGCAGTTACTTATGATGAATATCGTTTTTTAGAAAATACCTCAACTATTGAAGCACAAAATTTGGTCCCAACTTTTGGCTGGCCAGCTTCCGATGCAATGCTTACATCTCCAAATAATAATGAACCTGCACCAATCTATCCTTTTGGAAGATTAGCGGCCATTAAACAACAAGAAGTTTTAGATTACTTAGATAAGGTAAAACAATTTGAACAACAGGCAGCAAATACCAATCAAACTATAGCTAATAAAGCATGGATGAAACAAATTGTTCACGTTGCTGGAGCCGATGATTTAAGTTTAGATGCTTTACTTACTTATTATCTGGGTGCGTATGAAAAAACGATAAAAGACACCAATTTTTGTGCTACAGTTACAACTTTCAATAAACAAAATGGGAGCAGTACAAGCACAGCCACTCAAGCTGATATGGCAAAACTTTTTGAAAATGGCATTAGCTTACTTACTTATTTTGGACACTCTGCAGCAACAGGGTTAGCCTACAACTTAAATAATCCCGATGATTATAATAATCCAGGAAAATACCCTGTGTTCTTAGTAAATGGCTGTAGTGCTGGAAACTTTTTTGATTATGATAATGTTCGATTCACAAACATTAGTTCTATTGCCGAAAGATTTGTTTTTGCAAAAAATAAAGGAAGTATTGGAATGATTGCAACATCTCATTTTGGATTAACCAGTTATTTAGATTTTTATTCAACAGGTTTTTATAAATCTTTGAGCACCGGTGGCTATGGACAATCTATTGGACAAAATATGGTTGCTGCGTTAGCTGAATTGAAAGCCAAAGCCAGCTTTAGCGATTATTTTGGAAGAACTCACGGTGAGCAATTTATTCTTCACGGAGACCCCGCTATAAAAATTTACTCGCATTCAAAACCAGATTTTGTTGTAGAAGATCAGCAAGTTTCTGTATCACCAAATTTTATTTCTGTTGCAGATAATTCATTTAACCTAAAAGCATACCTATATAATATTGGAAAAGGAACAGGCGATTCTGTAAGAGTTACAGTAAAACGTCAATTGCCGAATGGAACAATTAATGAAATTTTTAATAAAAATATTGTCTCTATTAAATTCAAAGATTCTATAAGCTTAGTAATTCCAATTGACCCATTAACAGATAAAGGAAATAATAGTATATCAGTTTGTATAGATAGCGATAATAAGTATGATGAACTTAGCGAAACCAATAATTGCATAACCAAATCTTTTGTAATTTTTGAAGATGAAATAAAGCCTGTTTATCCTTACAACTATGCAATCATAAATAAAGCACAAATAAAACTTGCTGCGTCAACGGCCAATCCATTAAGTACATTAAAACAATACGTGATGGAAATAGATACAACTACATTGTTTAACTCGACATTTAAAATATCAAAAACAGTTTCGTCTGTTGGTGGCTTAATTGAGTTTGACCCTGCTATTAGTTTTGTTGATAGTACCGTTTATTTTTGGAGAGTTGCTCCAGTGCCAATAAGTGGCGATTATCGGTGGAACAATAGCAGTTTTGTATACTTACAAAATGCTTTAAAAGGTGGTTATAATCAATCGAATTTTTTTCAACACAATGAAAGCAATTTATTTGATTTAGCTCCCGATACAATTTCAAGAAAATTAGATTTTCCTATTTTAAATCAAAAACTTACAATTCGAAATGCTGTTTGGCCCTATGCAGGAAGTTCAGATGGCAACTACTCAATAGCCATCAATGAAGCGTTAAACCCAAATACTTTGGGAATTTGTTGGCGAGGCTCTAATATTACTTATACAGTTTACAATCCATCTAACTTAAGTGCACTTTTTAATAGCAATATTGGACAACCCGGTAAATACGGAAGTCTAGATTATACAGCAGGGTGCACACCAGGAAAAGAATTTGATTTTGCTTTTAATACCACAACAAGTACAGGCAGAAAAAGTGCAATGGATTTTATGGATAATAATATTCCCGATGGAAGTTATGTTGTAGTTCGTTCTATTATTTTAGATGATCCAGCTTGGCCTGCTCCAACTTATGCTAATGATTGGAAACAAGATGCAAGTTTATTTGGCGGCACAAGCCTTTACCATAAATTATTAAATGCAGGTTTTGCCGATATAGATTCTTTTAACAGAATGAGAGCTTTTGCATTTGTTTATCAAAAAAACAAAAATGATTTTACACCAGTATGGACATTTACACAAGACAAAACAGATATGTTTGTTTTTAATGTTAATGTAAAAACAAAACCTGGCGAAGGGTATATTCTATCACCAAAATTCGGACCTGTAAAAAACTGGTATAACATGCTTTGGGCAGGCAAAAGAAATGATTTAGAAGATATCGTGAACTTGAAAATTATTGGTATTAAAAATGATAATTCATTAGATACACTACAATCCATAAATGAATTACAAACCAATAATGATATTAGTGGTATTAATGCAACAGTTTATCCATATTTAAAATTATATATGAAAGTAAAAGATAGTATTAATCTATCTGCTTATCAGTTAAAATATTGGCGATTGTTGGCCGATGCTTTGCCAGAAGGAGCATTGGCTCCAAATCTTAAATTTACATTTAAAGATACACTTGAAAAGGGCGAACCCTTGAATGTATCTATAGCTTTTAAAAACATAAGCGATATGGCTTACAGCGATAGTTTGGCTGTAAAACTAATTGTTACAGATAATAACAATATTACTCAAACCATCAATATTCCTAAAATAAAAAAATTGCTTGCCGGAGATACTGCAACAGTTAATGTAAGCATTGCTACTGAAAATTTAGTTGGAAAAAATAGTTTTTATATTGATGTTAATCCAAACAACAATCCACAAGAGCAATTTTTATATAACAACTTTGCATATAAAAATTTCTATGTTAAAGGCGATGTGCAAAATCCTATTTTAGATATTACGTTTGATGGAGTACATATTTTAAATGGCGATATAGTTTCTAGCAAACCCAATATTCGTGTGGCTTTAAAAGACGAATCAAAGTTTATGGCTCTAAATGATACATCGTTGCTTACTGTTCAATTAAAAATGCCAAATGGTGAATTAAGGCAATTCAAATATGGTACAGATACTTTAAGATTTAATCCTGCAAATACAGCAACTGGTAACAATACAGCTACAGTGGATTTTAATCCAACTTTACTACAAGACGGCAGTTATGAATTATATGTAAAAGCTAAAGATAAAAGTAATAACGCTGCTGGTCCTAACCAATACAGAGTTTTATTTACTGTAAATAACAAGCCAATGATTACAAATGTGTTTAATTATCCAAATCCATTTACCACGTCAACAGCATTTGTATTTACACTAACTGGCACTCAAGTACCACAAAATTTGCGAATACAAATTCTTACTGTTACAGGTAAAGTAGTAAAAGAAATTACTAAAGCTGAGTTAGGCAATTTACATATTGGTAGAAATATTACTGAATATAAGTGGGATGGAACTGACACTTATGGACAAGCATTAGGAAATGGTGTTTATTTATATCGAGTTATTACATCTCAAGATGGTAATGCACTTGATAAGCTTAAAACCACAGATTTATCGGGTTACGATGTTGATACAGATAAATACTTTAAAGCCGGATATGGAAAAATGTATTTGATGCGATAAGTTTGCAGAATGAAATCAGTAGGCATTGGCAGTAGAGTTATTAATTTTTTAATAGATACCATTATTGTTTTTACAATTGCATATATAGCTGCAAAAGTTAATAAATACTATGCTTTTCAGCATAGAATGATTTATGTAAATTTTGGTTATCTCTTTTTCGCAAGCATATTTGTTTATTATTTTATCTGTGAAACCTTGTTTGCAAGAACCTTAGGTAAGCTAGCAAGTTTTACAAAAGTGGTTAATAATGCTGGCAAACGTCCAAACATATTGCAAACATTCATTCGTAGCCTAATAAGATTAACTATTATTGATATGTTTTTTATTCCTTTTTTGAACGATAAAACACTACACGACTATTTAAGTAAAACCAATGTTGTGGAAGCCTAAAATATGTAAAGTTTAAACAAGTCTGTAACACAAAAAAACTTCATTAATTAAATAATCCATCAGCTAATTTGTCTTTATCATTCTTTATAGCAAAACGAATTGCATTTAATAAGCAAAAATCTTTTTCAAGGTTTATTATTCGATTGTCGGTTGCTGCTACAGCATTAAGTGTTGCTGTAATGATAATTGCATTGGCATTTGCAACAGGGTTTCAAAATACTATTTCAAAAAAAATATTTAGCTTTTGGGGGCACATTCGAGTGCAACATTTTGAATTAGGAAAAGCATCTGTTGCCGAGGAAACGCCTATTTCAAAAAACGATACTGTTGAGTCTATTCTTAAAAAAAATTCAAATATTGTTCACATCAATTCTTTTGCTACCAAAAGTGCTGTGCTGGAAAAAAACAAAGAAATTGAAGGCGTGTTAATTAAAGGAATAGATAAGGATTACGATAGTTTGCAAATGAAACCATTTATCAAAGAAGGTAGATGGTTGAACTTTACAGATAGCTCATACACTAAAGAAATTATTTTATCTGCACCTATAGCTAAGCAAATTAAAGCATCTGTTGGAGACACTATAAAATCTGTTTTTATTAATGCCGCTGATGGCAAAACAAACTACAGAAAAGTTATTGTTGTTGGTATTTATAAAACAGGAATGGAAGAAAACGACAAACTTTTTGTTATTGCCGATATTAGACTTATTCAAAGAATTAACAATTGGGAATCCAATCAAATTGGCGGATATGAAGTTTTTATTGACGACTATAAAAAAATGAGTCAGGTAAACAATGAAATTCATCTGCCAATAGTATGGAATGCAAAAACTATAAAGGAAGTTTATCCAAGCATTTTTGATTGGCTTAGTGTGCAAGACACCAATAGGAATATTGTGTTTATAATAATGACAGTTGTTGCTATTATAAATTTAATAACATGCTTACTAATTTTAGTTTTAGAGCGTATAAAAATGATTGGTATTTTAAAAGCACTTGGAACCAATAATGCAGTTATTCAAAAAGTATTTTTATACTACGCTAGTATTATTTCTTTAATGGGTGTTGGCATTGGAACATTTATGGGTGTTGGGTTGTGTGTGCTGCAACTACAAACCCATTTGTTTAAAATGAACGAAGAAAATTATTATGTAGCTTATGCACCTGTTGAACTTATTTGGTGGCAAGTAGCTATTATTTGTACAGCAACTTTTATCATTTGTTTTTTATCATTAATAATTCCAACACTATTAATAAAAAAAGTAGAACCAGTAAAAGCAATAGCATTTCAGTAAAATTATAAACAGTCAAAACTGTTATGTTTGTTGCTTGTAAAATTTATTAAATGATAGCAATTGAAGGGGCAAGTATTAGTAAGTTAATCTACCATCATCTGGATAATCAAGATGATAATATCAAGCATTTTAACAATGCTCTTTTTCATTTTAATACGAATGAACACGAAGATGTTTTAAAGAAAATATTTCTTAAACCATTTGTCAATAATCTCACTACGCTTGAGTTTAAGCACGAAGTGGACTTGAATTTAAATGTGCTATTCACCATTTCAAAAAACATATTTAATGGAGAAGATTTTGCCACACAATCTCAAAAAATTTGTCAGCATTTAAAAGCTGTATCAAAGCATCCTAATATTAAATGTGGTGATGTATTTGTATTAGAATTTGAAGATATAGTTTTCAATAATAATTTTTACAAAGGCATTGGTATTTACAAAATAGAAAACAAAGAAACTTTTATAGAAACAAATGTTGATAATGCTTATGACTTAGTATTTAAAAAAGGAATTGGAAATAAAAAACCCGATAAAGCTTGTTTAATTTTATTTTCAGATGAGCCATACACAATTTTTTTAATTGATAGTATTAGTTCCGAAACAGATTATTGGCAAAATGAATTTGTAAAAGTAAATTTTAAAAATGACGATATTAATAGCACCAATCAGTTTTTATCGCTTACAAAATCATTTGTTACAAAACAATATCCTAACGAATTTGAAACAACAAAAGCTAATCAAATAGATTTATTAAATCGCTCAGTTGAATATTTTAAAACCCACGAAACCTTTGCCCAAAAAGAGTTTGAAGAGGAAGTATTACATCATCAAGATTTAATTGCTTCTTTCCAAAACTTTAATACACAGTACGCCAAAGAAAATGAAATAGCACTCAACGATGGTTTTGATATAGCACAGCAAGTAGTAAAAAAACAAGCAAAGATTTTTAAAAGTGTTTTAAAACTCGATAAAAATTTTCACGTTTATATACACGGTAACAGAGAAATGATTGAGCAGGGGATAGATGCAGACGGGCGTAAGTATTATAAACTATATTTTGAAAATGAAGCTTAAAAATATTCTAATATTTTTTGAATATATTCACCAAAATATGTTTTTATGAAAATGCAAAAAACCTGGCATCAAGATTATAGAGAATCATTAACATTTGGAGCAAAACTAGCCGACTCTGTAGCAAATGGAATGGGTTCCTGGCGTTTCATCATTATACAATCTGCATTTGTTGTTATTTGGATGGCATTAAATTTTGTAGGGTTTTTGAACCATTGGGATCCTTATCCATTTATATTATTAAACCTGCTTTTTTCAACACAAGCTGCCTATGCCGCACCTATTATTATGATGTCTCAAAACAGACAAAACGAAAGAGATAGAATACAAGCACAAGCAGATTATCAAACTAATATTGATGCTAAACTTGAGATAGAAGCATTAACAAAAAAACTTAATCAACTCGAGGTTGAAAAGTTAGATAAAATAATAAAGATGTTGGATGAGTTTAAAATAAAATAAATCCTAATTATAATTTAAATTGAAAACCAGCCATTAACCAACGATTTGGCATAGGTGTGCCAAGCAAGTCGCTATAAGAAGTATTGAACAAATTATTTGCCTCAATAAAAAATGTACAATGTTTGTTTGATACATCATAGCTGGCTTTTGAATTTAATAAAAAATAGTTAGGTGTTATTGTAGCATTAATGGCAGATGCTGTAGCTTCTCCTCTTTCTTTATACAATCCATTTATAGCAATGGCAAAATTTTTATAACTATATCTCGCATTAAATGAAAATAAAAAAGTAGCGTGAGAGTTAATGTAAAAAGATGTTTTGCTGGAAGCATCTGCACTTCTGCTCTGCATCCAAAGTGAACCAACAATTATGTTCAACTCTTGATGATTCCAGTTTTTTACTAATTGTGTTGTTAGCTCTAATCCTGAAGTATTTACCTTTGAAATATTTTTAGCATAAGCATAAGTTCCAGTTGGAACTAAGTTGCCATTATTACTAATTTCACTATATGGTGTAGTTACAAAATCTATTAAATCTGTTTGATTTCTTTGAAACCAACTTGCAGTAAACTTCCAATTATTTTTTACCCAATAATCTGCTCCAAATTCATAGCTAAAAGATTGCTCAGCTGTTAAGTTTGGATTTCCAATGCTGCCACTTGTAACCAATGTTTTGCCATAATTATTATAGCGTTCAGTAAAATCTGCATCTCTTAAAGTATTACCAGCACTTGCTCTTAATTGTACATTTTTCTTTTTGTAAGAGATATTCATTTGACCCACTAATTTACTTCCAAATCTTTCGCTATAATCATATCGAACAGCAGGATTAATGAAAAAATAATTACCTATTTGATGACTTAATAAGGCAAATGCAGCAGCTTGTGGCACATGATGATTTCCTCTATCGTTACTGGTAATATTTTTTTGTAAAAATTGACCTCCAAAGGTGGTTGCTGTTTTTAAGTTGATGCTATTAGTATAAATAATTTGTGATTGAAAAAGGCTTGATTCATTTTCATTGGCTGTAACTGCAGTATTAAATTTATAATAATCATTGACAGCTTTATAACCTACATCTACACTAAGTTTTTTGCTATTTTTTTCATAGCTCAATTTCAAATGATTCCAAAAAGTTTTTACCTTTTCAAATGCAGTATCACTTTTAAAAGTTGTATAAAAATTTTGAGCAGCAAAATCTCTATCGTCATAAGCAGTTCTAAATGCTAAGCTCCAATCAGAGGTTAATTTGTTTACATAAGAAATAGAACCAGTTGTTGTATGAACAAAACCATCTGTACCTCTTTGTGGTTGTCCGCTAGTTTGATTCGTTGATAGGCCACCAGAAAAAGTTTGTTTCCCTTTGGAATATAATCCTCCAACTTGTAAATTAAACAAGCCATACTCTCCAAAAGTTGTTTGAGCTTGTAATTGATTTTTTGGATTTGTTTTAGCTGATGAAAAGCTTTTTGTAAAAATTTGAATAACACCACCAACAGCTTCTGTTCCATAAATAGCAGATGAAGCACCAAACAATACTTCAATTCTATCAATTTCGTTGGATGCAATTGGAATGTAGCTGCTGAAATGACCAGTTAAAGGGTCGTTAAGTCTAATACCATCTAATATTACTAATACTTGTTGAAAAGTTCCACCTCTAATTATAATATCTGCTTGTGCACCCATTGGGCCTCTTTGTTGAACTTCTACACCTGGAATGTATTTTAATAAATCATCAATAGACTGTATTGGCTGTTTAGCAATTTGCTCGCCTTTAATAACTGTGATATTTCTGCCTGTTTTTGAAGTGTTAATGGGAGCTATTGAAGCTGTAATTGTTACAGGATCTAAATTATTTTCTTGGGCTATTAAACTACTATTATAAATGCATAAAGCAATTATTGCTTTACAAGTTTTTTTAAAATTCATTACATAACATTTAAGGGCGGCAAATATATAAGTAAGCTTAAATGTTATAACTAAACGATTTTACTTATATAAAACTATTGTGAAACGTATTTATCTGCTTGGAAGAAAATTTTCTTTTCTTTCCATTGAAACCAAGGCTTTGGGGCTATTTTTTTCATCAATGTATCTATTGTTCTCATTCCAAATAAATTCCAAACACCTTTAAGCTTGCCAGATATGGAAGGTTGCAAGGCTCGTAAACTCATAGCAAAACCACTATCTAAATATTCCATGTGATGCCAAAAACCAGCTGGCATAAACAAAGTATCGCCGTGTTCTAAAATTACTTCGTATCCTTTTGCTGCTTTAATAGCGGGAAATTTATTTAGGTCTAATTTACTTTTATCAGAGTCGTAATAATAACTAAAATCAGCAAGGCTCAAAACTTCAAAAGGCTTTCGATATAGTTTATATTGTTCTTCAAAAGGGAACAACAAAACTCTTTTTCTGCCGGCAAACTGTGTGTGCAAAATATGGCTTGTATCTATGTCAAAATGCATATGTGTAATACTTGTTTTACCACCAGTAAACAGCATTGGATATTTTTTTACAAACCCCGTCATCAAATTTTCGGGCCAATTAAAATCGTTAATAAGTTGTGGAGCATGGTCAAAAATGTTGAACAAAAAAATCCTCCATCCTGCTGGTCCTTTTTTTATCATTTCAATATACTCGCCAAAAGTTTTGTAGTCATCTGCTGTATTTATAGGTGTGTAAGAATCGCTTTTAACATTGTTATATAAAGCTACTTTTTGATTGCCCACAATTTCTTTAAAATAATCCCAATTCCATTTATGAAATGCAGGCCAATCCTTAGCTAAATTTTTTATAATTAAAGGTCGGTTGGCATTATAATAATTTTTTTGAAAATCTTCTTTTGAGATGTTTTCAACAACATCTATGGGCATCAACTGCATATCAAAATTTTTCAAGTACAAAAATAATGAGGTTTATTTATGAACAATTAACCTTTAATTACTTTTTATAACCATTGTCTAAAACTGTTATTTAGAAATAAAACCTCCGATTTGATAAATAAAAAATACATTGCAGGTTAATACATAAAATACAACACAATGAAATCAGGTACAGTAAAGTTTTTTAACAGGTTAAAAGGATTTGGATTTATTACACCACAGGGCGGAGGAGAGGATGTTTTTGTACACCAATCTGGATTAATTGATGAAATTAATGAAAAAGATTTAGTAGAATATGAAGTTGAAAATGGCAGAAAAGGATTAACGGCAGTTAATGTTAAAAAAGTTCAGCAAGCAGGTTTATAATTTATTTAATTTTATTGAACAACATTGGCAATTGCTGGTGTTGTTTTTTTATGTTAAAAAGCGAACCTATTTTTGATAATTTTATTGTTTTGTAAATTCTTTTTTAAATTTATTTATGGCATTAGATATAGCTATACCATTGAATCGCACTCGTTTTCCTTCCATTTTAGTTTTTGGTTTATTGCTTTGTATTTTATTAGGCTACAACCTATATAGCTCCTTGCCTTTTGAGTTTGTTTTTGATGAGATATTAATATTTATATTGCAACTTTTGATGTTGCTGGTAACACTATTTTACACTTCAATTTCATTGCTGAGTTACTTAAAAATTATTTTTGATAAGGACGCAGGATTAAAACTTACAGAAACGTCGTTTATTGATAATAGTAGTATTTTTTCTTGTGGCGAAATACCTTGGGAAGATGTTTTAGATGCAAAGTTGCAAAAAGGATTTAGTATGCAGTTTTTAACAGTTAGAATAAAAAATCCTGAAAAATATATTGCCAAGAAAAATTTTATTAAAAGATATTTTATAGAAAACAGGATAAAAAAAATTGGAACTCCCATCATCTTTCCTGATAAAAATTTAAAATGTAACTTAGATGTATTGCTCGAAATTATTTTAGAACAAAGGGGAAAGAATTAAGTAAAATAAAAAAGGTGTAAGCTTTTGAGCTTACACCTTTTTTGGCAATGTGGTAAAAAACAGTTGGTTTTTGGGTTAAAATAATTTCGATTT
>CAZTOP010000048.1:0-22297 GCA_964615145.1 uncultured Chitinophagaceae bacterium | reverse complement strand
TTTCTCCTTTCTCTTTTAAAATATTGTAAACCTTGCCATCCACTTCACTTTTAATGGTATAGTCACCAACAATATTCTTAGAAATTTCTAATGTTTTTTGCGATTGCTTTTCCAGAAAATTAATTTGCTTTTGGAGTTGTGTATATTTCAGTTTTGCAGCTTCGTAATTACTTGTTGAATTCTTTAATGCAAGTTCCCTTTGCTCTACTTCATTTTGTGTTCCAATTTCTTCCTTCCACAGGTTTTTTTGTCTTTGCAATAACAAAATGTCATTGTTCATTTTTGCTTTTGCAATATCAATACTGGTTTGCAGCTCGTTTAATTTTTCAAGGTTAGATTGTGTTAGAGCATAATCTGCATTAATCTTAGCGTTGTCTTCGTTTAGTCGAACTGTTGAATTAGAAATTCTTAAAAGTGGACGACCTTTCTTTACAATATCACCTTCTGTCACAAATTTCTCTGCAACTAAACCATTTACTGTTGAAAAAACCTGATACTGATTTACTGTTTTAATAATACCAGATGCATAAACAGATTCAGTAATTTTTTCTTCAACAGGTTTTGTTTGTTCTTGCTTCTTATTGCACGACAACCCCAACAATAATAAAAAAGTAGGTTTAATAATATATTTCAACATAATAAATTGAATTGAAGTAGCGAAGTTATAACTAACTTCAGTCTTCAATTTATGATAGAAATCATTTTACAATAAATAGTTTTAAAACTATTAATGCGTGGATTTCTCGTTTATAACATTTTTAACCTAACATATTTATTCAGCTTTACATTCGCAACTTAAAATATTTTAAATATGATTCGCAACAAGAAAATGATTGCTGCTGGTTTTATGATGCTTGCGGTAGCATTCAACACAACCATTGCACAAACGAATGCCGATGTTATTGCTCTCGACAAAAACGTTAAGATGGGCAAGTTGGCTAACGGATTAACTTATTACATTCGTCGTAATGTTAAGCCAGAAGGAAAAGTTGAGCTAAAATTAGCTGTAAACACAGGTTCTGTTTTAGAAAAAGACAACCAACAAGGTGTTGCTCATTTTTTAGAGCACATGGCATTTAATGGCACTAAAAATTTCCCTAAAAATGAATTAACAAACTACCTACAAAAAGCTGGTGTTCGTTTTGGTGCAGACTTAAACGCTCATACTTCTTTTGATGAAACTGTTTATGATTTACCAATTTCATCTAAAGACCCTAAAACCTTGCAAGGAGGATACCAAGTTATAAGGGATTGGGCTGGAAATCTTTTGTTAGAAACAGATGAAATTAATAAAGAGCGTGGAATTATACTTGAAGAAAAAAGAATGAGACTGGGTGCTGGTATGAGAATGATGATGCAATATTTTCCTTCATTATTAAATAATAGCATTTATTCAAAACGTTTGCCAATTGGTACAGAAGATGTAATTAAAACTGCACCAAGAGAGGCTTTCACAAGTTTTTATAAAGATTGGTATCGCCCCAATAATATGGCTGTAATTGTTGTAGGCGATATTGACGTAGCTGCTGCTGAAACAACTATAAAAGCTATGTTTGGAGATTTAAAAAATCCTGCAAAAGCACCTGCTCGTCCATCAATTATTCCTGTTGAATGGCACAAAACAAATAAAGCTGCAGTTGTTACTGATAAAGAAAATACTAGTAATGGTATTCAAATTTATTTCGGTTTAAGCAAAAGTGGTAATCCTTCAACATGGACAAGTTATGGCAATGCAACTTTGAGCAATTTTGTAGATCAATTAATCAATAGTCGTTTAAGAGAGTATAGTCTTAAAGCCTCTTCACCTATTAGTTCTGCAAGAATTAATTTAGATGGAGGTATGTTCCGTGGCTACAAACAAGCTTCTATCAGAGCTTCAGTTAAAGAAGATGCAACTGCTGCAATCAATACTGTTGTTGCAGAAATTTTAAGAGCCAAGAAATTTGGATTCACCAAAGCCGAATTTGATAGAGTTAAAAAAGAAACCCTAGAAATGTACAATGAGATGGCTTCAGAAAAAGACAAAACTGAATCTGCAAGTTTTGCTCAAGAATATGTAAGCAACTTCTTAGATAAAGAACCTGCTCCAGGAATTGAAGCTGAGAAAAATTTTGTAGATAAATATTTAGCAGCTTTAACACTTGAAAAAGTAAATGCAGAAATTGCTAAACTAAATTTAGATGCCCCAACTTTTATATTGTACACTGCAACAGAAAATACTAAAAATCTTCCTACACAAGCAACTTTACTGGCTGCTTATGATGCTGCAAAAAAACAAACTGTTGAAGCATATACCGAGAAAGCTGTTTCTACAGAATTAATGGATGTAATGCCTAAAGCTGGTTCTATTGTTAAAACTGATAATAATGCAGATTTTAAAACAAATATTTATTCATTATCTAATGGAATGAAAGTTATTGTTAAAAAAACTGACTTTAAAAACGATGAAATTTTGGTAAGAGGTTATCAGTGGGGTGGAAATACAAACCTTACAGATGCTGAAATTCAGAGTGTAAAATATATGGCAGTATTAAACCAATTAGGTTTAGGCACACATAACAGAAGTGAACTTCAAAAAATGATGACAGGTGTTACAGCCAATGCATCAGTAATGTCATCGAACAACTCTTTAAATGTTAATGGTACTTCAAGTGTAAAAGATTTGGAGAAATTAATGCAAATTATTCATCTCAAATTAACCGACATTAATTTCGACAGAGAAGAAATGGAAGGTATAAGAAGTGCATCAAAACAACAAATGGGGATGATGAAAAACAATCCATCCTTTAAGTTTTCAGACACTTTAAATAAGTTTCGTTATAATAACACTAAACGTAGTTTAGGTATACCAGATGCTGCAGAAATTGAAGCTTTGAATTTTGATGATGTAATTGCAGTTTATAAAAAATTAACCAGCAATTTGAATGGCTTAACATTAGTATTTGTAGGCAATGTAGATGAAGCTACTTTAAAACCATTGCTAGAAAAATATATTGCTTCTATTACAACAAAATCAACACCTGTATCCATTAATACAGCAAATATTCTTCGTCCAATAACTGGCAACAATACTTTAATTGTTAAAGGAGGAAAAGAGAATAAATCTGAAATTCAATTAAGCTATTATGGCAGTTTAACATCGTTTGATGATAAAGAAAATATGGCTTATGGTTTAATGGCAGAAGTATTACAAATGAAAACTACAGAGAAGTTAAGAGAGGAAATGGGTGGAACATACTCTCCAAGAGTTAGTGGAAATATGCAACGTAGCCCAATGTTAGATTATACGCTTACCTTATCTGTGCCTGCTGCACCAGAGAATGTAGACAAATTAACAACTGCATTTGATGGGTTAGTTAAAAAAGTTGCAGATGGAGATGTGAATGATGATGATATGCTAAAAGTAAAAGAACAACGTAAAAAATTATTTGAAACACAAATGAAGACAAATAATTTTTGGTTATCAACTATCGAAAACCAGGATATGTACGGATACAGTCCAGCTTTAATTACTAACTATTTCGACAGATTAGCATCAATTACTAAAGAAGATTTGGTGAATGTTGCAAAAAAATATTTATTGAATGCAAATGTTTTAAAAGCAGTGTTAAATCCTGATAAAAACTAATGTTTTTATCTTAACAAACCTGAAAGAAGGCTGTCAGTTTTTACCGACAGCCTTCTTCGTTTGTTCCATTTATTTCTACAAATGAATAAATGTTTTTTCAGTAATTAATATTGAGAAGTTTGAAAAAAGTTGATTCATCTAGTTCTTTAATTTCGCCAGCATTTAACCCATCAATATTAATATTTTCAACGCTTGTTCTAACGAGTCTCACACATCTATGGCCAACTGTATCTACCATTTTTCTTACTTGTCTGTACTTACCCTCAGTTAATGTAATTTCAAGCCAACTATATTGCTGATAAGGGCTTTTTGTATAAGGCGATGGGAAAATAAAATTTGGCTCATCAATGATTTTTACATCGCAAGCAGTAGTCGTGTACATATCTCCACCTCTTGCTTTAAAGCTAACACCAGTTTTTAATTTAGAAACAACCTCTTCATTTACCTTATGTAATACCATTACTTGATAGGTACGTTTGTGTTTCTTTTTCCCTTCAAATAAAAGCTTGGTAACTTTTGAATTTGTAGTTAAAATCAATAAACCTTCCGAATGATTATCCAATCTCCCAATGGCATGAATGCCTTCAGGAAAATCAAATTGTAGTTGTCCCAATAATCTTACAGGATGGTTGCTAATGAATTGTGATACCATATTGTATGGCTTGTTTAATATAAAGTATCTAAATTCTTTAATCATCTTGCAATAATAGTTTCAATTCAAATAACTGCCATATTTCAATCAGCATCCAAAATGCTAACCATTATATTTGCAACTTTTAAACATCACTCTAAATACAAATAATAAATAGCAATGGCTTTACAAGCAGGAATTGTTGGACTTCCCAACGTTGGAAAATCAACTTTGTTTAACGCAGTTAGTAACAGTGCAAAAGCACAGGCAAGCAATTATCGTTTTTGCACCATTGAACCCAATGTTGGGTTGGTTGATGTGCCAGATGAAAGATTAGATAAACTAAAAGAATTGGTGCAGCCTAATAGAGTGGTGCCAACACAATTAGAAATTGTTGATATTGCAGGTTTAGTTAAAGGTGCAAGCAAAGGAGAAGGGTTGGGAAATAAGTTTCTTGCAAACATTCGCGAAGTGGATGCAATTATTCATGTAATCCGTTGTTTTGAAGATGAAAATGTATTGAGGGAAGAAGGTGTGATTAATCCAATGGGAGATAAAGATATCATCGATACTGAACTTCAACTAAAAGATTTAGATGGTGTTGAACGCAAACTACAAAAAACAGAAAAGCTTGCAAAAACAGATGCAAAGTTGAAAGTTGAACTAGAAATTTTACAACGCTGTAAAGAGTGTTTGGATAGTGGGAAAAACATAAGAAGTCTGGGATTAAGCAAGGAAGAAAAAGTTGCTATTGCAGATTTAATGTGCCTTACAGATAAACGTGTCTTATATGTTGCCAATGTAGATGAAGCAAGTATGCATACTGGCAATAAGTACAGTGAAGCCTTGAAAGAAGGAGTTAAAGATGAAGGAGCAGAAGTGATTGTAATGTGTAATAATGTTGAAGAGCAAATTGCATCTATGGAAAATCCAGAAGACAGACAAATGTTTATGGAAGAATATGGAATGAAAGAACCTGCATTAAATCGTTTAATTCAAAGTGCATATAAACTATTAAATCTTGAAACCTATTTTACAGCTGGTGTGCAGGAAGTAAGAGCCTGGACGATTCATAATGGTTGGAAAGCACCACAAGCTGCAGGTGTTATCCATACAGATTTTGAAAAAGGATTTATTAAGGCAGAAGTAATTTCTTATGCAGATTTTGTACAATACAAAAGTGAAGCTGCTTGCAGAGAAGTTGGTAAATTGCGTATTGAAGGAAAAGAATATATTGTTAAAGATGGTGATGTGATGCACTTTAGATTTAATGTTTAATTAGTGATATAATTCTTTGCGACTTTGCTACTTTTTAGCTTAGCGTGAAATTAAAGTTTTGTATGAAAATATTTAGCTCAATAGTTTTAGGTTTTATACTATTTACATCCTGCAATGGTTGCAACAGCAATGCATCTGTAGATAGCAGTAATAACAGTGCTTCTGTATCATCAGTCGAAACTGCAAAACCTCAATACCAAATCATAGCACAATACCCACATTCAAATACATCGTTTACCGAAGGCTTAGAATATCACGATAGCACATTGATTGAAAGCACAGGGCTAAACGAAAAAAGTAAATTGGCAAGAGTTGATATCAAAACAGGCAAGGATATTATAAAAGTTGATTTAGATAAAAAATACTTCGGAGAAGGCATTACACAATTGAATGGTAAGATTTATCAAATGACTTACAAGGAAGAAAAATGTTTTGTTTACGATGCAAAGACATTTAAAAAAATCAATGAACTTAGCTATAAGGGCGAAGGCTGGGGAATGACAAATAATGGGAAGCAAATCATTATGAGCAATGGTAGTAATAATCTTTATTATCGTAATGCTAATACGTTTGCTGAAGAAAATGTAATTGCCATTTTTGATGAAAATGGTCCATTAGGCAATATCAATGAATTAGAATATGTCGATGGTTTTGTTTATGCTAATATTTGGTATAAAAGCTACATTGCAAAAATAGACCCTAAAAGTGGGAGAGTGGTTGCTAAATATGATTTCACAGGTTTAATGAGTCAATATATGCAAGGTTTGGGTGATGAAGCTGTTTTGAATGGAATTGCTTATAACCCAGCAACAAAAAACTTTTATATTACAGGCAAAAACTGGCCTTTGTTATTTGAGATAAAGTTTAATTAAGCATTGATTCATAAATCGTACATCTGACATCGTACATCTAAAATTAAGTTTATGCCTTCTTTATTTGAACCAAAAGTTGCACAAGAAATAATTGATAGAATAAACAATTTGCAGCCAACAACGCAACGTAAATGGGGTAAAATGTCTGTAGCACAAATGCTCAAACATTGCACAGATGCATTAGGTACTGCAACTGGCGATGTTGTTATAAAACCTCCTTTCATTTTTAAAATCATTGCTCCATTAATCAAGAAAAAAGTAATGGAAGAAAAGCCATACAAAGAAGGATTGCCAACTGCAAAAGAGTTTATTGTAAAAGACGATAAGAATTTTGAAGAGGAAAAATCTAAGCTGTTAGAACGTATCAATAAATTTATTTCAAATGGTGAAAAAGCTGTAGATGGTTTGCGACATCCTGCTTTTGGCAAACTAACTGCTTATGAGTGGGGCTTTAGCCAGTGGAAACATTTTGATCATCATTTAAAACAGTTTGGGGTATAACACGCTGTTATAATCAACTTCTCAACGTTATATTTGCCCACTATGGCAAAGGCTCAATCCGAAACCCCCTTAATGCAGCAACACAAGGCTATTAAACAAAAATATCCTGATGCTATTTTATTGTTTCGTGTGGGTGATTTTTATGAAACCTTTGGGCAAGATGCTATCAATGCCAGTGCTGCACTTGGCATTACACTTACCAAAAGAAATAATGGTATAGACAATAGCAATGAACTTGCAGGATTTCCTCACCACGCATTAGATACTTATTTACATAAGCTTGTTAAAGCTGGTTATCGTGTTGCTATTTGCGACCAACTTGAAAATCCAAAAGAAGCAAAAGGTATTGTTAAACGTGGCGTTACAGAGCTTGTAACACCAGGTGTTGCCACCAACGATAAACTACTTGAACAAAATACCAACAACTTTCTTGCTGCTGTTCATTTTACAGAAACTTCACTGGGTATTGCATTTTTAGATATCAGCACGGGTGAGTTTTTTGTGGCTGAAGGTAATGAAGAGTATATTGATAAATTGCTTCAAAGTCTTAAGCCAGCCGAAGTTATTTTCCAGCGTAGTTATCAAAAACAATTTAAAGAAGTATTTGGGGTTAAGTTTTATACTTATACACTGGAGAGCTGGATTTTTGAAGAAGCATTTGCTACTGAAAGTTTGTTAAAACATTTTCAAACCCATTCTTTAAAAGGATATGGTGTTGAGAATATGAAATTTGGTGTAGTGGCTGCTGGTGCTATTTTATATTATTTAAAAGAAACCGAGCACCCAAATCTGCAGCATATCACAGCCATTCAACGAATAGAAAGAGATGATTTTTTATGGATGGATAGATTCACCATCAGAAATCTTGAAATTCTGAACAGCAGTTCTGGCGAAGGAAACAGTTTACTAAAAGTTTTGGATAATACTGTATCTCCTATGGGAGCAAGGCTATTAAAACGTTGGACTGTATTGCCTTTAAAAGACATTGCTAAAATAAATGAAAGGTTAGATGCTGTTGAATATTTTATTAAAGATGTTGATACCAGAAATAAATTAACAACTGCTATAAAAGTTTGTGGCGATATTGAAAGATTGGTTAGCAAAATACCAATGAAGAAAATCAACCCACGAGAAGTAATGCAATTATCTAAGGGATTGCAGCAGGTTGAAGTTATCAAAACCATTTGTCAGTCTGTAGCAAATCCTTATCTGCAAAGACTTGCAGACGGGTTGAACACTTGCCATTTTATTTGTCAGAAAATACAGGATGAATTAAATGAGAATCCTCCGATTGCTGCAAATAAAGGGTCGGTAATTAAAGAAGGTATCCATAATGAATTAGATGAGTTAAGAAATATTGCCAGCGGTGGTAAAGAATTTCTATTAAATATTCAGCAAAGAGAGTCAGAAAAAACAGGTATCAGCTCTTTAAAAATCAGCTTTAATAATGTGTTTGGTTATTATTTAGAAGTAACCAATGTACATAAAGATAAAGTTCCTGCCGATTGGATTCGCAAGCAAACCCTTGCCAATGCCGAGCGTTATATTACTCCAGAATTGAAAGAATACGAAGAAAAAATTATTGGAGCAGAAGATAAAATTCTGGCAATAGAACTTGACCTGTATGGCAAGCTATTACTGGCTTTGCAGGATTATATAGCTCCATTGCAAGTTAATGGAAACATCATTGCAACACTGGATTGCTTAATTTGCTTTGCAGAGAATGCTTTAAGGTTTAACTATAAAAAACCACAGTTGCATAATGGACTGGAATTAGAATTTACCGAAAGCCGCCATCCTGTTATTGAAAGAAATTTGCCTGTTGGTGAAAGCTATATTGCTAATGATATTGTTCTTAATGATACCGACCAGCAGATTATAATTTTAACTGGTCCGAATATGAGTGGTAAGAGTGCTATCCTTCGTCAAACAGCATTGATTACATTGATGGCTCACATAGGAAGTTTTGTACCTGCCAATACAGCTAAGGTGCCACTGACCGATAAAATATTCACCCGTGTTGGAGCAAGTGATAATTTAAGTGGTGGGGAAAGTACTTTTATGGTAGAGATGAATGAAACGGCTTCTATCATTAATAATATTTCTCAACGCAGTTTAATATTACTGGATGAAATAGGAAGAGGCACTTCTACTTATGATGGTATCAGTATTGCCTGGAGTATTGTTGAACATTTGCATTCATCTGTGCACCAGCCCAAAACATTGTTTGCCACACATTATCACGAACTGAATGAGCTTGAAGAGAAATTGACACGTGTAAGAAACTATCACGTTACCAATAAAGAAATTGCCAATAAAATTATATTCTTGAGAAAACTGGCTTTGGGTGGCAGCACACATAGCTTTGGTATTCACGTTGCAAAAATGGCTGGAATGCCACCTGAACTAATTGCAAGAGCAAATGAAATTTTGAAAGTATTGGAAGAAAGCCGACAGTCAACAGTCGACGGTCAACAGCCAACAGAAAAAGATACTAAGCACCAAACACCAAGTATCGAAAATATTAGCGAAAAAGTAAAAGCATTAAGCAGTCCAAAAATGCAACTATCCATTTTCGATGCACATTCTCAGGTATTTGATGATATCAGAAAAAAGCTGGCTGATATCGATATTAACCGATTAACACCTGTAGAGGCTTTAATGAAATTGAATGAGATTAAGGGGATGATTAAGTAAATACTTAAAAAATATATAACTTGAAAAGAATTTTGATTTTATTAATGCTTACAGCTATAACTGCAATAAGCAGTGCCCAAGAGAATAAATTACGAGTAAAGCCTTTTTACGAGAACGACTCCTCTGATATTTATGGAATTTTGAACTTATTAAATATTGATATTATTAAGTTTAAACTTTCTAAAGAATTTTATAACTGCAAAGTGAATTTGGTTATTGATGAATACACAAAAGGGAAAAACAAAGAAGTATATAATACTAAGAGCTTGCTTTCTAAAAAGATTTCCGATTGGACTCTAGTCTTAAATGATTCTACAGCCGATGGCGATTTTGAAATGAGATTTTATATAAGAAAAACCGATACTGTTTTAAAACAACATTTTTCAATAATTCGCAGTGGATTTGAAAATTATTTGTCTTTAAAAAGAGGTAAGAGTTATTCTTATAAAGATGTATATGATTTAGATAGCAACAATTACAAAATTGTTCTTGGCGAAAAATTTCCTGTATGGACATATACACAGCCTGTTGCAAAAAAGGCACATTTACGCAAATATGAAAATACCGAGGATGTGGCTGAATTTTGTGGTATTGGCAGTGGAAGAATTCCTTTTAAAGATTGGTATAAAACTTTAGGGATTGAACACTTTTTTATCTTTAGTATTGTCGTTGAAAAGCAGTAGAATTTAAATACTGAACAATGTGGTAAAAAACAGTTGGTAAAATTGGCTATAAATTAATACCATAAAGGGTTTTATAAAAAAGCAATGAAGTTGGTTTCATTGCTTTTTTTGTTTTATGAAAAAAAACGAATAAAAAATGTGCTTGTTGTGGTAGCAATTATGTTCAAAAATGGGGCAAGCAAAATTGTAATCAGCGTTTCAGGTGTTCTGATTGTGGCTACTGTTATGTTATCAAAAAGGAAGAAGTTTCCTTAAACAATCAGTTCGTTTGGTTCAAGAAATGGGTAATGGAAAGACAGGTGTATAAACACCTTGTCAGAGATAGTGGGATGAACCAAAGTAAGCTTCAAACTTTTAACTGTTTCGTGAGACACAAACCACGGCTGTGGAGAAACAATATTCGTCAAGCCCCAATAATGCCAAAGCATATGTTGGTGGCAGTTTTATTTAGTCAACAAAAGTTTCTTTCAAAATACTTTTTACTCTATCAATTTCTTTTGAGGTCAAACTACCTAATTTTTTTGTTATTCTTTGTCTGTCAATAGTTCTAATTTGGTCTAAAACAATCCAGCCTTTTGTCTTATTATGATTAACTTCAACTCTTGTTGGATAACTTTTTGAACTACTTGTCATTGGTGCAATAACAACTGTATTCAAGTATTTGTTCATTTCATTTGGTGAAATTATCACAGCAGGTCTTGTCTTTTTCATTTCACTTCCAATTGTTGGGTCAAGATTAACCAAAACAATTTCATATTGAGTTAGTTCCATTCGTCAAAGTTTTCATCATCAAAAATGTCAGACATAACTAACTTGTCATCTCCATTTTCGTGCATTTGCTTAAACGATTTCTCCCAACCTCTTCGTGGCTCTTGTTTAGGTTTTAAAATCATATAACCTTTCTCAAGAATTAACTCTACAGTATCGGTGATGTTATATTTTTCCAAAACAGTCTTTGTCAATCGTATGCCTTTTGAATTGCCAATTGAAATTACAGATATGTCCATAGTTGTATAAATTTTGTAGGTACAAAGTAATTACAAATGTTTCAGCTTTCCAAATTTTAGTACGTTTCAGAAAAAATTGCACCCAACGAAAAAGGCTTGGTGTTTTTTGGGGAATTAGCATTCCGTCAGCCGATAACCGAAGCCCAATGATTGCAATATTGCTGATGTTTTATTCATAAGCCAAATTTATAACATCAAGCCCGAACTGAAGTACAATAAAGAACAAATGTTGAGACAATATTCGTCAAGCCACAATAATGCCAAACCTTTAGCAGTATTTTTTTCCACATTTGCATTTATGTTGGTGTATTTGTTTAATTATTCTCATATTTGCAAATAAATAATTTAGATTTTATGTCTGCTTGGAATAATAAAGTCAAACGAATATTAAAGTCAGAGTTAGTTAAGAGAGGTGTGTCGACTGATGATTTAGTTACTCTTTTAAATGAAAATGGTTGCTCAGAAACAAAGTCAAGTGTTGATAGCAAAATAAGTCGTGGCACTTTTAGTGCTTCGTTTTTTATGCAATGTCTGTTTGTAATTGGCTGCACAAAAATTGAAATTGAAGACTATCGTTCCACTTATGTAATGTCTGAGCCTTCAAGTTTGATGGTTGCTGAACCGTCTGTTGAATTTAAAACTACAAAAGATGAAAACTAATAAACTTAAATTTATTGATTTGTTTGCAGGGCTTGGTGGCATTCGTCTTGGGTTTGAACAAGCTTGTGCAGACAGAGGAATAGAAACAGAATGTGTTTTGACTTCTGAAATTAAACCTTATGCTGTGCAAACATTAAAACACAATCATCATCACGAAAATTTTGTAGGCGATATTTTTCAGGTTAGAAATGAAGATATTCCTGATTTTGATTTCTTGTTTGGTGGCTTTCCTTGTCAGCCTTTTAGTGCTGGTGGCAAAAGGCAAGGTTTTGCAGATACAAGAGGTACACTATTTTTTGAAATTGAGCGAATAATAAAATATAAACAGCCACAAGGATTTATCCTTGAAAATGTTGAAGGATTAGTAAAACACGATTTAGAAAATAAAAATGATGAAATTGGAAGAACCTTAAAAACAATTTTATATAAACTTGAAGTTGAATTAGGTTATCAAGTCACTTGGAAAGTTTTAGATAGCGTTTTTTTTGGCGTTCCCCAATCAAGAAAACGGGTTTTTATTGTTGGCACAAAACACGAAAAAGTATCGTTAGACAATTTTGAACCAACGTTTAAAATTTTAAACGATGTTTTAGAAAAAGGTAAAAAAACAATGAATACCAATTTTACAAAAAAGTTGCTTTCACATTTTGAGATTGAAGACTTATATGGTAAGTGCATTAAAGACAAACGTGGTGGCGATAACAATATTCATAGTTGGGATATTGGGTTAAAAGGTGAATGTACAAAAGACCAAATAAACTTACTAAACAGACTTTTTAAAGAACGAAGGAAAAAACAATGGGCTGGTGAAATTGGCATTGATTGGATGGATGGAATGCCATTGACATTAAGCCAAATTGAGTCTTTCTATCCTAAAAGCAATTTGTTTGAAAGTATTGATGTAAAAGCACTTTTAGACGATTTAGTAATAAAAGGTTATTTGAAATTTGAACACCCTAAAAAATTAGTAACTGAAGTTTCTGAAAATGGTACAATTAATTCTCGTGTATATGATGAAACAAAACCAAAAGGCTACAACATTGTAACAGGCAAATTAAGTTTTGAAGTAAACAAAATATTAAATCCTTTTGAGATTGCTCCAACTTTAGTAGCAACTGATATGGTTAAAATTGTAGTTCCTGATGGTAAAGGAATAAGAAGATTAACTATAAGAGAAGGCTTACGATTATTTGGTTATCCTGAAAATTATGAAATCCCAGTTAAGGAAAGTTTAGCTTTTGACTTGTTGGGTAATACTGTAGTAGTTCCTGTAATTAAAGCTGTCTCTGAACGAATTTTAGATGTTTTAGATTTGGAAAAAAAGGAATTTACTGAAAAGGAAATGGCAGAAGTTACAATTTAATTCCTGTATTTTCAAAGTATTTGGCTTTTACTTTGATTAACCAATTCTCACTATAACTACTTGTGCTATGTGAATATTTTTCAAGAGTTTCAGAAATTGCATTTAGAAAACTTACTTTATCTGCGAAAGGTTTGTTTTTTGGATTCTTAGCGTACCATTTTATTGGTCGTAAGTTATAAGGTTGACTATTTTTTGTCTGCATATTTACAGGATTAGCTCCAGATGTTCCAGCCATTTCCCAAACTTTCATTAACCATAAATTATCTATGCTTAGTACAGAATCAACCATTTTATAACTAAAAATAATATAATCAGCATCAAGTCTTTCAGGCTTAATAAGTAAAGATTTATTATAGGAATCAAAGTTTGCAATATCAAATGCAGGTGTGGCTTCAGCATTAAAGGTCTTAATTTCTAAGAATCCATTTTTATCATTTTCATTAAGTAAAAAATCAGGAAATTCCTGTGTGTTTGCTCTTGTTCTAAAATAAAAATTTTTAAACTTCAACCATTCGCCAAGCCACTCTTGTATCAAATCACCAATTGCATCCTTACCATTATATTTTGCTGATATTGCACCAAGTTTTATTTCAACACTTCCAATTTGTTCTTTGATTTTAAACTCATTTAGTAGTAAGTCATAAATCTCTTTTGCAGTTACTTTTATTTTGTCAGCCATTAGATTTTTTATTTGTTGCAAATGTACTAGTCGGTCAGTAATATGTAGTAGTTGTCTAAAATATCAGCCAACTCTTGTATTGGCGAAACTTTTAAACTAGAACTTACGCCAATACTCCAAAATTAGGAGTATTGCAGCATTTATTAATGCTTTCTACAACAATATCAAATCTTTACCCTTTTAATCTATCCCTTTACCCCCAAACATCTTCCCTTTACCCACAACAGCCCAAAACTTTAGGTTGCAACATTATCCTTTTAGCTAATAAGGTGTTCGGTTTGGGTTAAAACATCATCCTTTTAGGTTGCAAGGCTAAAAACTTCACCTTTTAACGTAATAGCATCACCATTTTACCCAAAAACATCAGCTTTTAATCTAAAGGTTTGGGTAGGTAGGGGCAAAAAATTAGGCTAATAACCTAAAAATTGGGGTTATTAGCCTAAAAACATCATCTTTTAACCTAAACTATTCGAGTTTTGGAGCTTTGGCAGCATTTCCACTGGCAGTTCTAGGAAAAAGCTGTTTCATATCGGCTACTTTTTCGGCAAAGCCAGGGGTGTTAGTACTAGCCTTATACTGTGCAAACTGATAATCGGTTAAAGCATCTTGGTAATTGTCGTAGTCGTGGGCAATTTTATAATCTGTTGCCATTCTTACAATGCTTCCCAAACTGTTCAAGGTTTTATCAATATAGCTTCTGTCGGCATAATCTGCGTCAAACTCTATCCAGTCCACATCGGGGCTTTGCAAAGCTGGCTGCGTATTATGATAATCCTTAGCCTTGTTTACCAACAGTTTGTTCAGTTCGTTAATGCTTCCATACTTTAATCTATCGGTTTCATCAAAGTTGGGAGCCACAGTTTGTATCACTCCTAAAATAGCAGTAACGGCTGTGTCAATGGTGGTTTGCTGTGCTGCTGTCAGGTGCAGCTTACCTAAATTTTGTAAAGGCATAAAATTTATTTTTAGTTTTTTTAATATTATTATTATGATTTTGTTAGATATAATGACCGCCTCGCCGGTACAGATACCATAAACTGATGTAGTGATACAGGAACCTTCTATAATTGTATCTAAAATTATAAAAGAAATAGTCAGAGGCTTGGTATAGATTATTGAAATGCAGCATTTTAGTAAATTGCATTGTAAATCTACAATTCATTTTCAATACATTATATAAAATGTACTGTTAAAATTTTCTTAAAATATTGATGCTAAGCTGTTTGGCTAGTTGAAATAGCGGTTGCAAGGATATAAGCAATAGGGTATAGGGGCAATAATTTAAATTGCCTTGGGTATTGAATGCTTTGTTTGTTCAGCACAAGATTTACAGAAAGTCTGGGTAAATTAATCGGGCAGGTAAATCTATTTTTAGCATTAAAAATTCTGCATTACCATAGGTATTGCTGTGGAGCTACATGAGATTAAGGGGATGATTCAGTAGTTTTATGGTTTAACCATTAATAAGTGAGCATAAGTAAATATACCTTGCTCAATAGCATCGGCTTGTCTGCCACTTTGAATGTAATTGTTATATCGAATTTTTGGAACCAGTTTAAAAGTGTTTAAAACCGTAGCTAAAGGTTTTAATTGTTTAACAATCTTGCGAAGATTTTTATAAGATACCCAAACATTTTTTGTTACGTCTTTATGCTGAAAATCTATAAATCCAGCTTTTATTGAATGGGATTGATGCTCTTCTAAAGTATCTAAATCTGGTATGGCCCAGGCATCGAAAATGTCGTGTAAAAATTTCTCTTTATCGGCAGTCATGGGTCTTGCTGGTCTTAAATTTTCTGCAATCACCAATCTTCCTCCTGGCTTTAAAACCCTGAATGCTTCTTTGTAAAATAAAGATTTGTCAGGTGCGTGGCACAGTGCTTCGCAAGCCCACACCACATCAAAACTATTATCCTCAAATGGTGTATTTAAATAATCGGCAACTTTAAATTCTGCCCTAGTAATGTTTTGCTTTTTTGCTAGTTCATAAGCTGTATCCACTTGTTTTTGCACAAGCGTAATTCCTGTAACAACTGCTTTTCTATTTTGTGCCAACCATAAACTTGTATTGCCCAACCCACAGCCAGCATCTAAAACTTTTGTTCCTTCATTTACACTAGCCCAATCAGCCAAAACTTCATTTACTCTAAAAATTGCTTCTTTATGAACAGTAGCTTTTTCATCATAATAACCAAAGTGTAAGGATGGAGTTGTTTTTAAACCCCAGTTCCAAATGAAACTATAATCAAATTGTGTGGAGTTGTAGTAATCTTTTATTTTTTGTTGATGATTAGACATTTTTGGGTAATATGTTAGGCTTGCAAATGTAAATGAATGCAGATAGGTTTTTTGTAAATAAAAAACCCTTTCTGATTTCAGAAAGGGCCTTCTTGCAAGAAGTTATAATTGGATACAATTATTAAATTTCTTCTTAGTGTTTTGGAGCTTCAGCTGGAGTAGCAGGAGCAGTTGTAGCAGGGCTGTCAACTTTTGGAGCAGCAGGGCTATCAACTTTTGGTGCTAAAGCAGCAAGAGAATCTGCAGTTGCTTTTTCAGCATTTGCTTTTGCTGTTGAATCAGCAGCAGCTTTTGCAGCATCAGCTTCTGCATTGTTACAAGCTACAAAACCTACGATTGCGATTAACGCTAATACTTTTTTCATTGTAATGTGTTTTAGTTTTTTAATTTCGGCGGCGAAAATAGGGGTATTTTCTAATTAAGCAAATTTTTTTTATTTTTTTCTGAAAAATATTCTTATCGGCACACCCTTAAAGTCGAAATGCGTTCTAAGCTGGTTTTCTAAATAGTTTTTGTAAGGCATTTTTATATCATCGGGAAAATTAGTAAAAAAAGCAAACGATGGAACGTGGGTTGGTAATTGGGTAATAAATTTAATTTTTACTGAATGTCCGCGTACTACAGGTGCGTGATACATTTCAACAGCTTTCAACATTACCTCGTTTAATTTTGATGTTGCAATTCTTCGGCTTTTTGATTCAAAAACTTGTAGTCCAATTTCAATAGCTTTAAAAATTCTTGTTTTCTCTTTTGCCGATATAAATAAAACTGGTACATCGATAAATGGTGCTATTCTTTCTTTTAGGTCTTTTTCATAATCTCGGGCTGTGTTGGTGGCTTTTTCCACTATATCCCACTTGTTTACTAAAATTACAATACCCTTGCCCTTTCTGGTTGCTAAGCTAAAAATACTTACATCTTGTGCTGTCATTCCTTTTTCAGCATCAATAACAAGTAAACATACATCTGCTTCATCCATTGCTTTAATAGCACGAATAATAGAATAAAACTCCAAATCGTCTTTCTCTTTATTTTTCTTTCTTATACCAGCTGTATCAATTAAAATAAATTCTTTGTTATAAAGATTGTAATGCGTGTGTATGGTATCTCTTGTTGTACCAGCAATATCACTAACAATGGTTCTTTCTTGTCCAATTAAAGCGTTTAGTAAAGAAGATTTTCCAACATTGGGTTGCCCAATAATTGCAAATTTTGGAAGTTCAGTTTTGGGTTCAACATCTTCTTCAACGAATGGAATATTTTCACACACAGCATCTAAAACTTCTCCAGTTCCACTGCCACTGATGCTGCTAACATTGTAAATGGTTTCAAAACCAAGACTGTAAAATTCTGTTGCATCAATCTGGCGTTGGTGATTATCTACTTTGTTTACCACTAAGTACACAGGCTTTGTAGTTTGACGTAGCATTGAGGCCATATTTTCATCTAATGTTGTAATGCCACTTGCCACATCTACCATAAATAAAATTGCATCGGCTTCTTCTATAGCAATTTTCACTTGTTTTCTGATTTCTGTTTCAAAAATATCAGTACTATCAGGCACAAACCCACCTGTATCGATAATGTTGAATGTTTTGCCATTCCAATCTGCTATACCATATTGTCGGTCTCTTGTAACACCACTTACATCATCAACTATTGCCTTGCGTTGTTCCAACATCCTGTTAAAAAACGTACTCTTGCCCACATTGGGTCTTCCTACTATTGCTATTGTGTAACTCATTTTATTTAACGTGCTAATTTGCTAAAAGCTAATTAGCCAATTGTTTAGTATGTAATAATGTATCTAATTTATTAGTGACTTTTGCTTTATCAGCTAATTAGCACTTTGCCACATTAATATCCATATTCTTTTAATTGTAGCTCATTATCTCTCCACTTGGGTTTTACTTTTACAAAAAGTTCTAAGAATACTTTCTGAGAAATAAATGCTTCAATGTCCTTTCTGGCAAGCATTCCAACTTGTTTTATCATAGATCCATCTTTGCCTATAACAATTGCTTTTTGTGTTTCTCTCTGAACAATGATATCTGCTTGAATTTTTACTAAAGTTTCTTTTTCTTTAAATTCATTTACCATTACAGCAACGTGGTATGGAATCTCGTCGGCAAATAATTGATATACTTTTTCTCTTATTAATTCACCCACAAAAAATTTAGTAGGTAAATCGCTCAGGTCATCTTCGCTGTAAAATGGCACACCTTCTGGCAATAGTTCTACTATTGCATTTAAAAGCTTTGGTAGATGATGTTTATGTAATGCAGATATTTTAATTAACTTTTTTACATAAGATTTTCCTTCAAAAAAACTAGCAGCTTCGGCAATTCTTCCATTGTGTGCCTCATCAATTTTATTTAAAATTAACAGTGAGGGCACTGATAATTTTAGCGATGAAAACATTGTATCCAGCTCTGCAAAATCATCATTTACATCGGCAATTAGTAAGGCTATGTCAGCATCTTCCAAAGCACTTTTTACAGCTGCCATCATTTTTTCGTGCAGTTTGTATTTTGATTCAATAATGCCGGGAGTATCGCTAAAAACAATTTGATATTCGTTAGGTTTACTCAAAAAACCTTTAATACGGTGTCTTGTAGTTTGTACTTTAGGAGATACAATGGCTAGTTTTTCGTCTAGCAATGCATTTAACAAAGTACTTTTTCCTGCATTAGGTTTACCAAAAATATTTACAAAGCCTGATTTCATTTGGTGCAAATGTAGCCTTTGCAGTTTAAACAAGTGTTTTCAAGTTGTAATTAAGTAAATAGTAATTTATTTTTTTGAAAATGGGTTAGAATAAAATGGGTTCTTTAAATACGAAGTATCTGTTAAGGTTTTAAGAAAACTAATTAGTTGCATTCTTTCTTTTGGAGTAATTTTAAACCCTTCTACAAACTGATTTTTGTTTGGGTGTAATCTACCATCGCCTTTATTTGGACCATTTTTTATCTCTCTTCCTCCATTAGAATATGAATCGATTACTTCATTGATATTTTTTGCTGAACCATCATGAAAGTATGGAGCTGTAAGCATGATATTTCTTAAACTTGGTATTTTAAATTTTCCTACATCATCTATATCTTTAGTTTCATTGTACAAACCATTATCATTATTTGCATATAAACTGTCTTTGCCAATATTATACAATCCAATATTTTGGTAGGTATTCATTCTTGTAAATTCTGGCTCATCAAAGTCGATACCATTATGGCACTTTCTGCAATTTAATCTGTCGCTGAAGAATAATTTTTTTCCTGCTAATTCATCTTTTGAAAAATTTGCTTTTCCCTTTTCAACCCAATCGTATTTGGCATTTTGGAATGTAAATGTTCTAACATAAGTTGCAATGAATGTTTTTACTGTTTTCCAATCTATTGTTGTTATTTTTTTTTCTTTCAAAAGTGGAATGTATTTGCTATCGCTGAAAATAAAACTAAGGGATTGTATATTGTTTGAATCATTACCCATTTCAATTGGGTGTTTTCCAAACAACGGAATATTTGATTGTTGCTCCAGAGATGTAATACTTTCTGCTGCCCAATTATAAGTCGCATTATCAGCCAAGTTTATTAGCGTTGGTGTGTTGCGGATAACGGTGTCTCCAAAAGCTCCTAATGGCGTTGAAAGCCCATCTGTAAATGCTAAACTGGGAATATGGCAAGAGGCACAAGACTTAGAATTATTAACAGATAGTCTTGTATCAAAAAATAGTAATTGTCCTATCCGAGCTTCAACACTAGGTTTTTTGTGTTTATAGGTATTTGTAAAACTAAAAATAAAAATTGCTACAGTAACTAATGTAATTGTATAAATCAATTTCATATATCAAATTATAATGCAAAATAATATCAAGTAATACTTCTTGTTTTTTTTAAAGTAAAATCCAATTTTATACAGATTTCGTATGTTTCCCTTATTCTAGGGGGAAATTAAAAGAATTAATACAATCAATTTTACAAATATTTTAAAACATAAAATTAAATAAAATGATCCTAATAGCATTTTTGTCGACACTTTTATTTGCATTCTTTTTAAGAGTTTTTAAAATAGTTTTAGCAGAAAAACACAATGGAGTAACTAATTTTTTTGATCATAAAACAGCTACTGCAAAAGATTATTTTATTTCAAAAGAATATCATTTTTTTTATTGGTGTTCAAAACTAAAGCTAAAGTATATTTATTCTTTTTCTGTTGTTATGCTGTTACTTTTATTTAATATCTCAGCAAATGTTAGTATATGGCCTAATGTTAAAGGATTGACAATTGAAGATAAACAAAAAAGTATAGAGTTTAGACATTTTAGAGGTAGCAATTGTATTAACGAATTTAGTTCATTATTATCAGCCCTGGAAATTGGTAAATTGAATAACTATACCACAAACGATATTATTAGATTATTAGGAGAACCCGATATTAAGGATAAGGCAACTAATACTTTTGAATACTATTTATATGCTGGTGAAAATACTTGCAAGGGTATTGTAAAATTTAATAGTAATGACACAGTTATTGCATCTTATATTGATGGGTGTAAATAGTAGAGTAGTTTAATTATTGTGTTTCTAGTTTAAATAAACTATCTACAAATTCCTTTTTATCAAATATTAATAAATC
Organism: uncultured Chitinophagaceae bacterium; assembly: GCA_964615145.1. Taxonomy (GTDB): domain Bacteria; phylum Bacteroidota; class Bacteroidia; order Chitinophagales; family Chitinophagaceae; genus CAIVPM01. The sequence continues at coordinate 1,365 of CAZTOP010000048.1, read as the reverse complement.
ATCAATTTTTTCCCCTATTCCAATAAATTTTACCGGAATTTTAAACTGATTAGCAATAGCTAATACAACACCCCCTTTGGCTGTTCCATCAAGTTTAGTGATAGTAAGCGAGGAAACATCAGTTGCTGCTGTAAAATGTTTGGCTTGCTCTAATGCGTTTTGGCCAGTACTGCCATCTAAGATTAACATTACCTCGTGTGGGGCATCTGGAATTACTTTTTTTATAACACGTTTAATTTTACTTAACTCATCCATTAAATGTGCTTTGTTATGTAATCTGCCAGCAGTATCAATAATAACAATATCATTTCCTTTAGAAACTGCACTTTGAACTGTATCAAAAGCCACAGCACTTGGGTCGCTGCCCATAGCTTGCTTTACAATTGGAACACCCACTCTCTCACTCCAAATTGTTAATTGGTCAACTGCAGCAGCCCTGAATGTATCTGCTGCACCTAAAACAACACTATGCCCAGCTTTTTTATAATTATAAGCTAGTTTGCCAATGGTTGTTGTTTTTCCAACACCATTTACACCTACAACTAATATTACATAAGGCTTTTTATTAGATGGAACTTCAAAATTTTTGTAAGATGAATCATCAGCATCTACCAATACGTTTTGTATTTCTTGTTGTAAAATTTTATTTAATTCAGAAGTGCCAATGTATTTGTCTTCTTTAACACGCTTTTCTATTCTTTCAATTATTTGAATGGTTGTATCAACACCAACATCTGCACTTACTAAAGCTTCTTCCAAATTGTCTAGCACTTCTTCATCAACAGTTGTTTTTCCTGCAATTGCTTTAGTTATTTTTGAAAGAAAACCTTCCTTTGTTTTTTGCAAGCCTGCATCTAAATTTTCTTTTTCTTTTTTTCCAAATAGTTTATCAAAAAAGCCCATAATTAAGGTGTTAAATATTTAATCAAACTAAAAAAGCTCTCCCGAAAATTCAGAAAAGCTTTTAATTATATTATTGCAACAAGGGTTACTTTGCAGCTAAAAACTCAGCTACTTTATCTTTGTGTATGATAGTATCTTTAAAAGTGTATGCTCCTGTTTTAGGGCTACGCACACTTTTAATAACTTTAGTCCAGTTTTTTGCCTCTGCTGCTGCTTTTAAATCTTTTACTTTTGCGTTCTTTGAAGCTGCTTTTGCCATCTTTTAAAATTTATTAAGTGAGATACTTTAATTTTTTTGAAAGTGAATGTTACTTATTAACGACTTGGTTAATAAATGAGTGATACACTATTTAATTTCTTTGTGAACTGTTACTTTCTTAAGAATTGGATTGAACTTCTTTAACTCAATTCTTTCAGGAGTATTTTTTTTATTCTTTACAGTGATATAGCGACTTGTTCCAG
>CAZTOP010000047.1:0-22396 GCA_964615145.1 uncultured Chitinophagaceae bacterium | reverse complement strand
AAATATGCAAAAGATTTAATTGCAGAACTAGGAGATAAAACACCCATTTCTTTTTTGCATAGAAGTGAACGTTATAGCGAAAAACTGGCAACACCAGATGTAAGCGTAGCAGACCTTATAGGCGATATTGACCCAATAAAGGCTGCCAATTTAAAACTACATTTTGCCGATGAAAGAGTGATTCATTATGGTATTATTCCACGCAGCAACAGAGGCATTTTTGTGATTAACGAATTGCCCGATTTACAAGCTCGTATTCAGGTTGCATTGTTTAATATTTTGCAGGAAGGTGATATACAAATTCGTGGATTTAAGCTGCGAATGCCATTGGACATTTTATTTGTATTTACTGCAAATCCCGAGGATTATACCAATCGTGGTAGTATTGTTACACCATTAAAAGACAGGATTGAAAGCCAGATTTTAACGCACTATCCAAAGAGCATTGAAACATCATTGGCAATTACTGAACAAGAAGCAGACATTCTTGCTGAGCAATCAGACAAAGTTGTTGTAGGTGATATTATAAAACGTGTGATTGAGCAAGTAGCTTTTGAAGCCAGAAATAATGAATACGTTGATAAAAAAAGTGGTGTGAGTGCAAGGCTTACCATTGCTGCATTTGAGAATGCAGTAAGCAGTGCCGAACGCAGAGCCATCATCAACAATGAAAAAAATACACAGGTTTGGATGAGTGATTTGGTGGGCATTATTCCATCTATCACAGGTAAAATAGAATTGGTGTATGAAGGTGAACAAGAAGGTCCTTATCAAGTAGCAATTAACCTTATTGAAAAATCTATCAGAACCATTTTTGTTCAATATTTTCCAAATCCAGAACAACTAAAAAAACGCAAACCAACAGGTAAAGCAAGTGCAGATGCCAAAGAAGTTGAAAACCCATACAAAGCAATTACACGCTGGTTTGATGCAGGCAATCATTTAGATATTTTGCTTGATATGAGCGATGAAGCCAAGCTTGCAGCTTTGTACAAAGTAGATGGCTTATATGCCTTGGTTAAAAAATATTATCCTCAAGGAAAAGAAAAAGAAACTGCATTATTGATGGAGTTTGTGCTACACGGTTTCGCTGCATATTCTTTAATCAGTAAAAAAACAATTGAAGGTAAAATCGAGTTTAAAGATTTAATGGGTAGTATGATGAACTTGAGTGATATACAATTGGATGAAGAGGAGGATTACAGTTAGGTTATTGACCTTTAAAAATTGGATATATAAAAATTAATTTAATGATTTTTATATAATAAATACTCGAATACTTCAATTTACGTACATAACAAACTACAATTTTTTCCAAGTATACGACAGCAAAAAAAAATAAATAAATGTCTTCGTTAAGTTTTCATATTTGAATTTGGTATGAATACAAAGAATCAACTATTGTTTAGATTAACATTAAATACATCTGCAAAATGTTTTTTAACCTTAGCCTTAACATCGTTCATATCTACTTTTAATCCTAATTCTTTTTCTAAAGATGTTACTTGCTTATTAACAATTCCACATGGAACAATGTTGCCAAAGTAAGATAAGTCTGTATTAACATTAAAGGCAAACCCGTGCATGGTAATCCATCTGCTGCATTTAATTCCTATGGCACAAATTTTACGTTCTCTACCTTTTATTCCAGTATCAATCCAAACACCAGTTTCCCCCTTACTTCTCTCTCCTTTTATTCCATAGTCGGCCATTGTTAAAATAATTGTTTCTTCAATATTGCGTAAATACCAGCCTAAATCTGTTTTGAATTTATCTAAATCTAAAATTGGATAACCTACTAATTGCTCTGGTCCGTGAAAAGTAATATCACCTCCACGATTAATATGAAAGTACTCAATACTTTTTTGAAATAATTCCTTCTCTGAAATCAATATATTCTCTTCGTTCCCATTTTTGCCCAAAGTATAAACTGGCAAATGCTCAACAAATAATAAATGATTAGTGGTTTGTAGATGTTTATTTGTGTCTTCAATTTCCCGATTATGGGCTTTGATGTCAACATTTTGTTTTAAAAGTGTTTCCTGATAATCCCAGACTTCCTTGTAGGGTTTTATTCCTAAATCTTGAAAAGATACTTGTTGCATATGGCAAATATAGTTGGAACACAGATTGAGCGGATGAATAGAAGTTACGTCAAAAACCTTTAACAGATTTTAATTTAATAATTGTAAAATTTAAGATGGAATGATTATTTTGTGACCCAAAAACTTTGGCTTCTTGCCAAAGAAGAAGTCAGAGAACACTTTGACTCTTGCAAACTTTTCTCTTACTTGTGTTTTTATACCACTTGCGTTAGAAACATCAGTAGCGTTAAAACCAATAGCATTAATACCAATTCTTGATGCTATGTAAATTGCTCTTTCATTATGAAATTGCTGAGAAATTACTGTCACTGATTTTTGTCCAAAAATTTCTTTCAATCTTATCATTGAATCAAATGTTCTGAATCCAGCATAATCTAAAAATATTTTCGAAGTGTCGATTCCTGCTTTAATTAAATCTGCTCGCATCATTTCAGGCTCATTATAATTTTTTCGACTATTGTCGCCACTAATAATAATATACTTGATTTTTGAATCTTTTATAAGTTTTATAGTTGCATCAATTCTGTATGTATAGTATAAATTAGTGCTTCCATTTTCTAGATATTTCGAAGTTCCTAACAAAAGTCCTACATTATTGAATGAAATAGAATTCGTGTCGGAAAATAGTTTCCCTTTTGAACTATCTACAATAAGTTTATTACAGAAATAAATCGTCAGCCCAAAGACAAAAAACACAAGTGATAGCGTAATGAGAACTTTCTTTTTTGTCATAAGGCTTGATTTACATAAAATATTTTTTTGTGTGTTCAAATTACTGCCCAACCATAAAAACGGCATTACTAAAAAGCATTTTTCCATTCTCCCAAAACAACCTGAATAAAGGATTGTCGCTTAAAAAAACTACAGAACCATTCCCCATTTCATACACACCAAACAATGTTCCATCTTTCAATTTATTTTTTACTTTAAACCCACTGAATCCTGCAACGTAGTTGTCTTTTTTTAACACACCCACGTTCCATCCTTCTTTCATAAACTCATAGATGTTTGCATCTTGTTTTAAAGTGTAGTAAGTATTGCCATATCCATAAGCTAAAGGGTGTGTATTATCCATTTCAACTTTATAGATAGCTCCAGGAATATTATTTGGTAATTCGTCTCTTTCTTTATTACCATATTTTTTTAAAGCAGTGTAAGTACTATCGGTCTTTTCATCTTCTTTATCAGCTTTGTTTTTTATTCCAAAATCTCCATTTTGAGCAAGCAAATTTACGGCACCCTGAATGGCAATTAACTTGCCACCTGATTTTACAAAGTCCTTCAGCTTTTCAATATTCGCTTTATCGTTTAAACTTTTGTAGTTACCCTCTGGCATTATGATTACATCATACGCTTTTAAATCAAGTCTGCCAATATCGCTTGCATTAATAAGGCTCAAAGGATATCCTAATTCATTGTCAAAAAAGCACCAACTTTCGCCTGCATCTGTTACTGATGTTTGCTCTCCACTGAACAAAGCAACTTTTGGTGCAGTAATTAATCGTACATCAGGGCTTCCAAAATCAGAGCCTCTATCAACAAAGCCACTATGAACTGGCACAGATTCAATATTGAACTTCCTAGCTCCATCATTGACAATTTTTTTCCAATTAAGATTAGTGTTTCCATTTGATAAAACTATTAAAGTGCCTGGCAAATAATTTTTATCATCAATAGTAAATGACTTTGTAGCGTATCTTACTTTCAAATTATTCTTTAGTAAATAAGCTAAATATTTAGCACTATTTAAGCTGGAATAAGGAATTAACGCTCCATAATCAAGATAATTGATTCTAATGAGTTTTGAAGAATCTTTAGTTTCTTTCACCTCTCTTTTTTCTTTCAAAGCATACCCATCAATACCATAAACATAGGGTAAACTCCAGGCAGTAATATCGTAAGTTGCAGAGTCGCTTAATTTGCTTTTAGGTTCTAACAAAACACTTACCATTGCTCCACGAGATTGATTTACCGATACTACAATAGAATATGTTTTAGTAATAATATTTTCTTCTTTACCAGTTGCATAATTATAACCTATTCCTTTTGTATTTGATTGTCCATACGCAATACCGTTTGCATCTAATAAATGAGTTACTGCCTGCAGTTTATTTTCATCATCACTAGTAAGAATATAGGTTTTGTAAAAACTGTTTTTCCCAGATATGTTTTCACTAAAATATTTGCTAAACTCATCTACTAATTGTTTAGCATTTTTACTAGATATTTCTATGGTGGACATACTTGTTGTAAAATGATGCAGTGCCCTATCTGCAAGTGTTATAGTATCGCCTGAGCTTGTTTTAACCGACAATCCTGCTCTAATACCACCTTGCTCATAAGTCATTCCTATACTTCCATTATAAGTAGGGTAAGTATCACCGTAGGAAGGATAAAATAAATCGAAGATTTGTTTGGTAAAATACAACCAACTATTGGTATCAAAATACTTGCTATGATTTTTTCCAATTTGTGTTTGAAAATTTCTTTGCCAAGGTGTAATTACTTCGTGAAAAGGTTCGGCAGCAGGAGCAAAATAATATGGTTCATTATAACCTTGTTCATGAAAATCTACATGAACTTGTGGCATCCATTCTAAATATTTTTTTACACGAAACTTGCTTTCTGCTTGTGTTTGCCAGGCCCAGTCTCTGTTTAAATCAAAGTTGTAATGATTGGTTCTGCCTTGTGGATAAACTTCAAAATGTTCCCTACTTTGCGGGTCGGCATTTGGATTTTTTCCAACAGTGGTATTAAACCAGTTTACATATCTATCTCTTCCATCAGGGTTTAAACAAGGGTCAATAATTACTACTGTATTTTTTAACCAATCAATCGTTTCTTTTTTTGTTGGATTCAATAGCTCATACAAAGTAAGCATTGCAGCCTCACTGCTCGATGGCTCATTGCCGTGAACATTATAACTTAACCAAACTATTGCAGTTGAATTGGGAAGTAATGGTGCTACTCTACCACTTGTTAAACCTGCATAAGTTCTATTGTTCATCTTAATTTGATCAAGATTTGCTATATTTTCTTTACTGGAAATAATTGCAATCATCAATTCTCGTCCCTCGTTAGTTTCGCCATATTTTTCAATCTTAACTTGCTCTACATTAGCAGCGGCAACAGCTTTAAAATATTCAACTATTTTATGATGTCGGGTGAATTTTTCTCCAATTTTATACCCTAAAAAGCTCTCTGGACTTTGGGTTTGTGCAATTATAAAACTATTGCATAATAAAACCAATGCTGCAAATGATACAGATAGTTTTATGCGTTGATGCTGCATATAAAAAATTTAATAATAATAGGTAAAGTAAAAAGATTGTGTAGGTAAATATTAATCCTCAACATCATTTAACACATCTAAAATTGCTTTCACAAAGTCGCTTACTAAATAACTAATTAGTTTGCCAGTTTGTGTATTGGTTCTACCATCAGATAATTTTGTAGCTCCCTCACAAATATGAAGATAAGCAGGTCTTGTAGTACTTGCTGTGTAGTTAATAAATTGTCTTGCGTTTTGTGTGCTAATACCACAAGGACTCGATGCACTGCTCAAAGCATTTTCTACACAATCTAAGTCTAGCTCAATGCCACATAAAGTATCTTCGGTAAATCCTGCTGCGTGAGCAACAGCTTGCATAAAATTCCTCTTTTCCTTAATAAAAATGTCTTCGTAAGTAATACAATCGATAAATGGATTATTAACCATATCCATCCAAGTATTTTGTGTAATATAGTTTTCGTGTAACCCAATAACACAGTACTTTTCTAAATATCCATCTTCCTCAGCATACCTAAATCCATTACCACTATGTCGCCCTTCTAATGGTCTGTAATCGGCGTGAGCATCTAAATTAATACAATTAATTTCTGCAATATTAATAACACCAGCCTTGTGCCAACCTTTTGCAGCACCTCGAATACAAGGGTAAGCATTGTTATGACCACCACCTATAACGATTGGCATTTTTCTGTTTTGAGTTATCAGGTGCATTAACTGCTCAACCTCGGCATCTACAGCATTTACAGCGTGACGGTATGCCAATAGTTTTTCATCATCAGATTGTGCGTTATTGTCTATCAAACTTGCAATTTCACTAAAATCAAAATGCCCAAGCAATAGAATTTCTATTCCATCTAAAAAATCATTGCTTTGGATATTTAGAAATGATTGTAGGAAAGGAGACCAAGCACTATCTGCTCCACCTATTCCATTATTTGCTTTTACTCCAATATCTTCTGGCACACCAAATAATACAAACTTTGCCTTGCTGCTTTTAAGAGCTGCTTCTATGTCGCTAACATTTGAAATTACCTGCAATCTTTCGCCAAGTTTAGTTTCAAATTTTCTTATTTTGGTAAATGCAAGAACATCTTTTTTGCTGTAGAATTTAAAATGTGAAAGCATAATATTTTATTTTATTTGAGTACAAGTGTATGTATAAAATTTTACAAGCAAAAAAGAAAAAATAATCACTTGTTATTCTTTTACAAATTGTATGGATTGACTGTCGGAACCTACAATGACTAAAGAATAAATTCCTTTGGATAATGTTGCAATATTGATTGTAACAATATTTTCGCCTACACTTAATTGTTGTTGTTTTGACATTATTATTTTTCCTGTAATATCTACAATTTGTACCAGTACTTTTTCTTGTTTCAAATTTTTACTTTGAACATTTAAAACATCTTTTACTGGGTTGGGACTAATGAACAGGTTTTCATATTTAGTTCCAAATAATACACTCAAAGTATTGCTGTAAGTAATTTTTCCATCTTTTGAAACAGCCTTGATTCTATATAAATTTTCGCCACTCACTGGGTTTTCATCTATACAACTATAATTGGCTTTATTATTATTTATCGTTATTATTTTTATTGGCTTAAACAAATCTGTTGCAACTGCTTTCTCTACTATGTATTTATCAATATTTATTTCATCTTTCATTAACCAGTTTAGCTGCACATTGTTATTGTTTTTTGTTGCAGTGAAAGTATTGAAGGAAATGGGTAGAAGCATTGCATTTTCACTACCAATATTTACATCTTTAATATTTACTATAGTTGATGGATTGCTTGAACTAATATAAACCCTTGCAAAAACTACCCTTTCATTATTAATAACAATGTCTCTTTTTAAATTAAGCCACCCTTGAAATGTAGATGTTGGGTCTATGGTATCTGGATTATTTATATCAGTACTTGTTACATTAAACTCTCCAATTTTCATAACTCTAGCAATCGATTCATAAGGTTGATAATCTGGCTGTACAAAACTATCGATATATGGGAAGTAATGTATATACCAGTGACCATTTGAAAATGTGTAATAAGGAGGAACTCCATTACCTGTTCCTAAATAATTATAATGAAGTATATCCTGATATTGTTGTCTATAATTGGTATCATAATACAAACTACTGTCGTATAGATAAATACTTAACTTAACAGTGCTTGCTGTGTTTAAATATGCTTTTAAACTTACAGTAAATGGCATATAGAAAACTTCATATTGAAAAACAGAGGGATTGATACGAAAAGGGAAATCCAAGTATGAACCAGCAGTTAAAGTAGTGTCAACTGTGGCTGTCCATCCAATTGCAGGATTTATTTGCTGGTAACCACCAATATAATTTACTGCCCCAATCTTATTTCCAAATCTTTCTCCCTTACCTATATAATCAACTTGATGTTTGGTAACACTTGTATCGTTAGCCAAAGACCAAAGCAACATTGTATCTGAAGGCTGGCAATAACCAAACTTAGAAATCAAAAGAGGAGACATCAACAATAAAATATACTTTCTCATAATTGGTTGATTTTATGATGTCAAATCTAAACTAATTAATTCCACTGCAATCGAATTCGTAAAATAATTTTAAAAATTTGAGCATTTTCAATGCTTGTTAGCTCATTTTTTAGCTGCCTTAACACTTCAACACTTACTTTTACCAACGAAAACTGCTCATCAATGATTATAGGTATTTTAAAAGAACCACAAGGCGAAAACAGAGTTTCGCTTTTACCAGAACAAGTAGAAACGCTTATTAAAAAAAATATTCAGGTTATTGTTGAAGATGGTGCTGGGGCAAATGCCTTTTCATCCAACGATTTATATAAAGCAAAAGGTGCTACCATAACTACTAGAAGTGAAGTGATGCAACAAGCAGATATGTTACTTTGCATAAATTTAACAGATATTACTGCTGCAAAAAACAATGTTGTATTGTTGGGTGCTTATCAACCTTTATCAAACACAAGTGCTATCAAAACCTGGGCTGATAAAAAAATTACTTGCTTTAGTTTGGATATGATTCCAAGAACAACCAGAGCTCAAAGTATGGACGTATTAAGTAGCCAGGCAAATATCGCAGGTTATAGAGCTGTATTAATTGCTGCATCTATGTTGCCACATTATTTTCCAATGTTTATGACTGCTGCTGGTAGCATTGCTCCTGCAAAGGTGTTGATATTGGGTGCTGGAGTTGCAGGATTACAAGCTATTGCCACTGCAAAACGTTTGGGTGCTGTAATAGAAGTGTTTGATACTCGCCCTGCTGTTAAAGAAGAAGTAATGAGTTTGGGTGCCAAGTTTGTGGAAGTTGAAGGAGCTGCTGACGCTAGTAAAGCTGGTGGATATGCAGTTGAACAAAGCGAAGAATACAAACAAAAACAAGCTGCACGTATTGCAGAAGCTGTGGCAAAAGCAAATGTGGTAATTACTACTGCACAAATCCCTGGACGCAAAGCACCAATTTTGATTACAGATGAAGTACTTGCAACTATGAAACCCGGTAGTGTAATTATAGATTTAGCAAGTGCAACAGGAGGAAATACGCCATTAACAAAAAATAATGAGACAGTAGTTACAGCAAATGGTGTAACTATCTTGGGTAATAGCAATTTGCCAAGTGGAATGCCAGCAGATGCTAGTAAACTATATGGTAAAAATGTGTTAAATTTTATGCAACTAATTCTAACTAAAGAAGGAGAAATTAACCTAAACTTTGAGGACGATTTAGTAAAAGGTACTTGTATTACCTATAATGGGGAAATTACCAATGAAAGAATAAATGCTATTAAGATATAATACATTTTAGGATGTCCTAGAATTAATCTGGGAAGTCCTTTAGACAAGTTGGGAAGTCCTTTAGACTAGTTGGGAACTCCCGGAGACAAGCTGGGAACTCCCGGAGACAAGTTGGGAACTCCCGGATACTAGTTGGGAACTCCCTGAGACTAGTTGGGAACTCCCTGAGACAAGCGGGGAACTCCCTGAGACTAGTTGGGAACTCCCTAAGACTAGCTGGGAAGTCCTAGAAACAAATTTAGATTATTAAAAAACATTTTATCATACCCATAATCCTTTTATAGGTTTGGGATTTAATTAAATATAAATATGGATTTTATTCAACAACATCAACAAATAATTTACATTGTTATTTTGATGATTTTTTGTGGTATTGAAATTATTGAAAAAGTACCAAGCGTATTGCACACACCTTTAATGAGTGGAGCAAATGCCATTCATGGTGTTGTAATTGTAGGTGCTATCATTGTAATGGGTAAAGCAGAAAGCGATAATTACCTTGCTTTGGCTTTGGGATTTATAGCTGTAATTCTTGGAACATTAAACGTTGTGGGTGGATTTGTAGTAACTGATAGAATGTTGGAAATGTTTAAGAAGAAAAAGAAGTAGTCTTTAGGTATTGGTCTTTGGTAAAAAACTTTGCGTCTTTGCTACTTTGCGTGAAAATAAAAAATTGTGTCTTAGTGCCTTTGTGGTAAATAAAAAAAATAAAAATGGAATTAAATATTCTTACACTTTGTTACTTAATTGGAAGTATTACTTTTATTCTTGGTCTTAAAATGTTATCGAATCCTGCAACAGCAAGAAAAGGAAACCTTGTTGCAGCAGGCGGTATGACAATAGCCATTTTAGGTACCATATTTTTGTATGAAGAAAATGGTCAAAAACTTGGCAACTATCCTTGGATTTTTGCAGCTTTAGCAATCGGTGGCATCATTGGAACACTTGCTGCAAAAAAAGTTAAAATGACTGCAATGCCAGAAATGGTGAGCCTTTTTAATGGAATGGGTGGGGCTTGTGCTGCCTTAATTTCATTTATAGAATTTGGTCATCACGCAAAAAATATTGCTACAGAAGCTCCATCTACAGGAACATTAATCACAATTATGGTTGGGCTTGTAATTGGTTCAGTTTCTTTTGCTGGCAGTATGGTTGCTTGGGGCAAATTAAATGGCAAGTTAAAAGATTTTTCCTTTGCAGGACAGCATATTTTCAACCTTGTTTTATTGGCTGTAATTATTGGTTTGGCTGGATATTTAACAATAAACCTGTCTGCTGACAATTATTATTTATTTTATGTAATTGCTGGTTTATCATTAACCTATGGTGTATTCTTCGTCTTCCCAATTGGTGGTGCTGATATGCCTGTTGTAATTTCTCTATTAAACTCTTTTACTGGTGTTGCTGCGGCTTGTGGTGGTTTTTTATACGATAATAAAGTAATGCTTACAGGTGGTATTTTAGTGGGTGCTGCTGGAACACTTTTAACAATGTTAATGTGCAAAGCAATGAACCGTAGTTTAAGCAATGTATTGATAGGAAGTTTTGGAGGCAGTAAAGCTGGTGTTGCTGGTGGCGATAAAGCACAAGGCAATTACAAAGAAATTTCTTTAAGCGATGCTGCAACTGTTATGGCTTATGCCAATAAAGTAATCATTGTTCCTGGTTATGGATTGGCTGTTGCACAAGCACAACACACTTGCCACGAATTAGAAAAAGTATTGGAAGAAAAAGGTGTTGAGGTAAAATATGCTATTCATCCTGTAGCTGGTCGTATGCCAGGACATATGAACGTTTTACTTGCAGAAGCCGATGTGAGTTATGATAAACTAATGGAAATGGAACAAGCAAATGATGAGTTTAAATCTACCGATGTTGTGTTAATATTAGGTGCAAATGATGTAGTAAATCCCGCTGCTAAAAACGACCCATCTTCTCCTATTTATGGAATGCCAATTTTAGAAGTTGAGAGTGCTAAAACAGTAATTGTAAATAAACGTAGTATGAAACCAGGTTATGCTGGTATAGAAAACGATTTATTCTTTCAACCAAAAACATCCATGTTATTTGGCGATGCAAAAAAAGCATTGCAGGATTTATTGGCTGAGGTGAAGAGCGTGTAGGAATTATTTTATGCAATACTCTATAGGGTTCAGCATTTCTTTTCCTCGAGGAGTACCTGCAAGTATATTATAAAAGATTAGTTTATCATTTTTGTTTAATTCCGCTAAAGTCTTTGTGATATCCTTATTAAAATATGTACCTGTATTTTTGATATTGAATAACAATGAGTCGCCTCTAAAAACAAGCATTGAAAACTCCTCTATTATAAATATCACATCACAAGTCATTATCATACTCGGTAATGATACTGATAATTTTACTTGCGAAACAAAAAAATCTTTTGTAAGAGTATCACCTGAGTTTTTGAATCCAACACTTGCCGATAAGTGAATGTTTTCAACAATAAAATGGTATGATGCAATTTCTTTTCCTTTTTTGTAAACTTTGATAATAGCTTTTCCTAATAAATTTGGGTGATATATGAAAAGCCCCTCATCACTTACTTTTGAAATCTTTCCATTGACTGTTTTTAATTCGATTTCTTTAGTTGAACTATTAGCAATGCAAACTCTTAAGGGATTATCCATTCCCAAATAACAAATTCCATTAGTTTTTTCGGTAACTAAAGAACATTGCGAATTAGATTTAACACCACAAAATATAAACGCCAATAGGCAAAATACTTTTCTCATTTTCATTCTTTAATATAGTAAACGTAAACCTTTTATTAAAATTAATTTTATAAAAGGTTCGTTTGATAAAAAAGGTGGCGAATATTCTGATGAATTATCAAAGAGCACTTACCTCTCAACTGTTGGTACAACCATTAAACTTTCGTTTCCATCAACACCAATACTTTGCACAGCAAAAAAATAATTGTCTTTATTGTATGGTAGTTGAATAGAGGTGGCTGTTGTAAATATTTTCTTTTCCCAAAAGGCATTGGTAGTTTCTCGCATTAAAATGTAATAGCCTTTAAGTTGCCCAGACTTTGGGGCTTTCCAGTTAAGTATTGTATAATTGCTTAGTTTTTTTGTTTCAATCTTTACATCACTTGGCATTTGAGGAGCTTTAGCAAGATTAGCAAGATTGCATAAATTGATGGCTGTGTTTTTACGCAAATATTCGTAATCGATATGCTGTTCTATATCGCCAAAATTTATATTGTTTTCTATTCTTACATCTTGATGTTGACGGGTATAATTTTCATTCATTTCAGTTATTCTAACTGCTGCAAAGCCCTGTTCCACAAAAGGGGTATGATCTCCACCACGCAAAAACCTGTCATTTCTATAAACTAGTTTTACTTCAATATTCGCAACATATCTTTCCCCAATTTCTTTTATATACCTTGCTAATTGCCTAGCTTTCCCATCATTTTCCCAACCCATTTGTCTTATTTGTTTTGCCACTTTATCAGTTTCAAAAGCTGGTAATCCTTCGCTAAAAACTCTAATTTTAGTATTATCGATAATATTGGTTTCACTACTATTATTACTGCCCATAATATCATTGTTCAAAACTGCTTCTATTTGCCAACCTTCTTTTTTAGCTTTATTAGCCAGGTAATAAGACCCAAGTAACCCTTGCTCCTCGCCACTTACTGTAACAAAAATTATAGTTGCAGGAAACTGATGTGTACTCATAATTCTTGCACATTCAATAACTGCAGCACAACCACTAGCATCATCATTAGCACCTGGAGCATCGTTTATTCTATCCATAACATTACTTCGCATATTATCAAGATGTCCACTAACAATAAATATTCTTTTATCAGTGGTGTCATTGCCTTTTAATACTCCCATTACATTTCCCAAAATTGTAATACTATCAATTCTTTTACCATTTGGGAATAAGGTTGTAGTATCTACTAATGCTGTAAATCTGCCTTTAGTATTTTTTGCAAATGAATTGAATTTGCTTAAAACCCAATTACGAGCTGCACCAATACCACGATTGGGGTTGTCTTGAGTGCTTAATGTATTTCTTGTACCAAATGAAACTAATTTTTGAATGTATGATTGAAGCGAATCGCTATTTACCTTAGCAACCATAGCTTCTATTTCAGGATCTTTTTGGATGATAGTTTGTGCAAATGTTTGTATTGAAATAGATGATAAAATGATACCTAATATTTTTCTCATAAATAACTTTTTTATAAAACACAAAATGGTTCCCATCAAATTTATAGATTATAAAAAATAATATTAAAATTATGTTGATGATATCCATTTTATCTATATTTAATTTTTTGAGATTTTTTATTTTAAAATATGCAAAACTATCCATCAATATATGCACAATTATATCATTAACGCATCTATTCAAATACTTCCAATTGTTTTAGACAAGCATCCATATCTATGGGTTGATGAGGCAATTGCAATTATTCAACAATCGAATCTTAAATATGAAATTGGAGCTTTTGACACAATTATTGAGGGTAAATATGATGAAGTAATGCAACTCATAAATAACATTAATGAACATTTGTACAACCAAGGCTGTAACGAGTGGATAAGCAATATTCAATTACAAATTAGAAGCAATGGTGATATTACTGGAGATGAAAAAACAGAAAAATTCAAGTAAAAATTATCGCAGTTTTAAAGAAAATCTATTGACAGAATTTGGCAAAGCTTTATAAGTGAATACGCCTTTGTGTAAATTAATGATTTTTTCAACTATTGAAAGTCCCAATCCTATCCCTTTTACTAAACCAATATTTTCTCCACTTGAAAATGGAATTTTAATATTGGCTAATTCAGCATCAGATAACTGCCTTCCCTTATTGTCAAAGTTTATTTGCATTTCAGTGTTAGTAGCTATTAAGGATATATTAAGCTTTTTATCATCTGAGTACAAAAAAGCATTTTTAATTAAATTATTAAAAGCAGATTTGAGCAATACATCATTACCATTGATGATCAAATTTTCTTCTTCAGGAATATTATCAAAAGAAAAATCTATTATTACACCTGGAAAAACTTTTTTACTAAACCCAATGGCATCATAAATCAGTTCATCAACTCTATATTGTTGCAAACTAGGCGAAAATCTTAGCTTTTCGAATTGGTATAAAAGCAGCAATGAATTAGTAAGTTCTATTAAATTATTTTGGTCTTCCTTTAAAGATGTTAACAATTTTTTATACTCAGCTTCGGTTAATTTTTTTTTGATTGCAGCTTCGGTAGAAGCAAACATGATAGTGAGTGGCGTTCTTAATTCATGAGACGCGTGATGAACAAAATTGCTCTGCAAATCGAAAGCCTTATTTAATCTTGCTAGCATTGCATTATAATTTTTTGCAATTTGGCTTATTTCATTTTCACCGTTTCCTTCATCTACTTTCTTGGTTAAATTTAGTTCAGATGTTTCTTGAATTTGATCATTTAATTTTAAAAGAGGTTTTAGGGAGGCTTTTACAAAAAAATAAGTAATGGTAGTGGTTAAAAAAGTACTCGAAATAAAAACACCTAAAAGAATCAGTTTTAGTCTTCTGAGTTTATCTAATCCATAAATATCTCTTGCAGAAATTATTAAAAATACTTTTTCTCGATCTAAATAAACTCCTAAACACTCTCGGTTGCCAATTAAATAATCGTATGATTTATTTTCTTTTATTTTTTGAAAAATTTCATCAGGAACCGGATAAGATTTTGTTGAGTTAATATCGGCATAAAGAAGCTTTTTTTCAGGAGAAAATATTTCAATATTGGACTCTAGGAGTGAACTGGTTGTAATGTCTTTAGATATATATTTTATGCTATCATTAATATGAATTTTTTTATCCAAATACTCATCAAATGCAAGCATAGCTTCATTTTTAAGTCTGCCTAAATACTGGCTTTTTCTATGATCGGAATAAAGAAAGTAAATAGCAAATGACGACAGCAATAAAACTACTGAAACAATGATCGTGAATAATAAAACAAATCTGGTTCTTAACCTCATTTTGTTACTTTATAAAGTATCCAAAGCCCGATTTTGTTTGAATTAATTTTTCTTCAAAAGGTTTATCAATTTTATTTCTGATAAAACTAATATAAACTTCTATGGTATTGGTGCCAGTATCGAACGACATATCCCAAACTTTTTCTAAAATTTCTTGTTTAGAAACTACTTTTCCTCTGTTAATTGCAAGCAATTTTAATAAAGAAAATTCTTTAGCGGTTAATGGAATTTCTATGTCTTGTCTAAATACCGATTTAGTTTTGTTATCAATAATTAAATCTCCTACAACAATTTTTTTCTCTTCTCTTACCTCTGTTGCATCAAACCGTTTTAGCAAAGCTTTTACTCTTGCCAAAAGCTCGTCAAAGTGAAAAGGTTTTACAACATAATCATCTGCACCAATATTAAAAGCATCTACTTTATCTTGGATTTCTCCAAATGCAGTTAACATTATTATTGGAATTTTTTTATTGACTTTTCTAAAATCTTTGCAAAGTTGTAATCCACTTTTGCCTGGCAAACTAATATCCAGCAAAATGAGTGAATAACTGTTGCGAGTAAATAAACTTTCGGCAGCTAATCCATCATTTGCAATATCTACACCATAACCAGAGTTTAATAACTCTTCTTTAATGATATTACATAATTTCACTTCGTCTTCAACTAACAAAATAGTGTGTCTTTTCTCCATAAAGTTTTATTTATAAAAAGCAATTAGAAATATTATTTTTTTTGTATTCCCAAAGCTAAGCAAATCCAACCAGTAATGAAAGAAATTCCACCAAAAGGTGTAATAGCACCAAAAAAATTGAGGTTGTTTATATGCTTCAGTTGAAAAACAACTAACAGATATAATGACCCTGAAAATAACAAAATGCCAGCAACAAATAACTTTGAAGCAGCATTAAATAATTTATTTGGTTGCAAATAATACAACAATCCACAAATAAACAAACCCAAAGAATGATACATTTGATATCGAACTGCTGTTTCAAATGTTCTTTGATATTTTTCTGTCAGTAGCCCCTCTAAAGCGTGTGCTCCAAATGCTCCAAAAGCTACAGAAAGTGCAGCAAAAATTGAAGCAATTGACAGTATAGTTTTATGCATTTTGATTAATTATTTTTAAAAGGTTGTACTTACTAATTTCATTTGAGTTAAGCCGAAATTTACATTTAGAATAATAAGGCATCCGATCTTGTAGCAACGAACTAATGTATGTACGTATTTGATCATTTTCTACATTTTCAATAAGTGGTCTTTTCAATTTTTGAGGTGTTATTCTTTCAACAATGTTTTCGACAGATTCATTTAACCAAATAGTAATTCCAATACTATTCATCAGTTGCAAATTATCATTAAAACAAGGTGTTCCACCTCCTGTTGCTATAATTGTAGGGTGATTAAATAAGAGTGTTTTTTTTAATTGAATAGTTTCTATATTTCTAAAATAAGTTTCTCCTTTTTGCTTAAAAATATTTACGATTGAATCTTTTTCTTCTTGCTCAATAGTTTTATCTAAATCAAAAACCTGAAACCCATTTTCAGTTGATAAAATTTCTGCCCAAAAAGATTTACCACATCCCATTAAGCCTATTAAAAAAAATAGCTTTGGAGGTTGGTTTGCAGCAGAACTTTTGTCTAACATTATAAATTGCTAGTCTTGGAATTATTTAAAAGCATTGATTCCAGTAACGTCCATTCCTGTAATCAGTAAATGAATATCGTGTGTGCCTTCGTAAGTAATTACACTTTCAAGATTCATCATATGACGCATAATGCTGTATTCGCCTGTAATGCCCATTCCGCCTAGCATTTGTCGTGCATCACGAGCAATATTAGTTGCAATTTCACAGCTATTTCTTTTAGCCATACTAACTTGTTGGGGTGTTGCCCTTCCTTCACTCATTAAAACGCCTAAACGCCAAACTAGTAGTTGACCTTTAGTAATTTCAGTTACCATTTCTGCCAGCTTTTTTTGTTGTAATTGAAAACCAGCAATTGGTTTACCAAATTGGACTCTCTCTTTTGCATAACGCAAAGCTGTATCATAACAATCCATTGCAGCCCCTAAAGCCCCCCAAGCAATGCCATAACGAGCTTTTGATAAACAACCTAATGGCCCTTTTAATCCTTTAACGTTTGGTAAAATATTTTCTTTGGGAACTTTAACATTATCAAACACTAACTCACCTGTTGCACTTGCACGCAAACTCCATTTGCCGTGTGTAGTTGGAGTTGAAAAACCTTCCATTCCTCTTTCAACAATAACACCCTGAATTTCGTTCTGTTCGTTTCTTGCCCACACCACAGCAACTTGGGCAAATGGTGCGTTGCTAATCCACATTTTAGCACCATTTAAAATAACATGATCACCAGCATCTTTTATGTTTGTAAGCATTGAACTTGGATCGCTGCCATGATTAGGTTCTGTTAAACCAAAACAACCCAACCATTCGCCACTAGCTAGTTTGGGTAAGTATTTATGACGTTGCTCTTCATTTCCATAAGCATAAATTGGGTACATAACCAAACTACCCTGTACACTTGCAGTGCTACGAACACCACTATCACCTCTTTCCAACTCTTGCATCATTAAACCATAGCTAATATAATCCAATCCACCACCACCATATTCAGCAGGAACAGTTGGACCAAAGCAACCTAAATCGCCCATTTGTTTTACAATTTGTTCAGGAAATTCAGCTCTTTGAGCATAATCTTCAATAATAGGAGAGATTTCCTTCTTTACATAATTCCTTACAGTATCACGAATTAACTTATGTTCTTCCGTCAATAATTCATCTAACAAATAATAATCTGGAGATTGAAAAAGGTCTGCACGAACTGCCATTCTATTTATGATTTAATGATTTGAAATTTGTTGTCGAGAGTCGAGTCAACTATCGACCGTTTTGCTGCGAATGTAAAGCAAGGAATTAAAACTAACAGTTGTTTGTATAAATAAATTTAGAACCTTTCTGATTTCATAAATTTAACTTTGTTAAAGAATCAACGATCTTGTAATTCAGAATATTAAAACCAGCAATAACTTCAGCTACAAAAACATCTCTAATTGCAACAATAATTTTGGTATCAGCACTATTTGTATTTGAAATATCTATGAGCTTTTTAAGTGATGCATAAAAACCTTCTTTTTCAAGTTCAAGTTTTCCAGCTTCATCAATTACTATAAATTCGGGTTTTAATAAACTGGCTTCTTCAACAATCTGATTGGCTTTATCAAATGAAGATTGATAGAAAGAATATTTGCCAATTACTAATAACTTCTCATTTGCAATCAACAATTTTTTGCATTCAGCATTAAAATAAGATTGGCTTGCTATATCATACATTTTCCGAAGTCCATCCACATCAGGCATTAAAATACCAAAACAACTTTGCTGCATTTTGCTCCATTTCATCAACTCTGTTGTCTTGCCACTATGGATAGGCTTTGAAAATATTATGATACTCATTCTACTATTTTAAAGATGATTCTTTAGTGTAAATTAAAGACCAATGCAACAAATTAGATAAAAATTCAGCAACTCTACCCAAACCTTTTTTATGTTTAGAATATTGCCATGCAGTAATACTAATGCTTCTTAAATCTGGCAACACTGAAATAATCTCTGTGACTTCACTACTATATTTAGTTTTATTTCTGCTCAATAGTAATAAAATCAGTTTTGTAAACAAAGGAGTAATAATCCAAAGCCAAAGAAAAATAATTGTAATCGTCCAGCTAAATATTTTCAATATTGAAAGATATTGATTGGCATTGTTATTCGATAAAAAAAAGAGTGATAAAGAGATTAAGCAAAGAATAAAAAAAATAAAGAGCAATTGTTTTTTTCTTTTTTTAGCTTTTGAAATAGTCTCAACACCTTCGTTAATTTCAAGTGAAGGCATTGCCTTTTGTTGAGAAAAGTTGCGAGTCATTCGCATTGCAAGCAAGGCAACATAAACACCTGCCACTATGTATATTGTAAGATAAATGGTTATCACAATATTAGTTCCACTAATACTATGATAGTGCATTTGCTTGGTAACAAAATTTGTAAAAGTATTAATAGCTTTCCATATCGACTGTCCAAAGAATAATGTAAGCACTAATAACTTCTGAACAGCAGATTCAATCATGGCCATTAAACTCAATAATAAGACTGTAACAAAATTCACCTTCATCAGACTATATAAAATAGCTGCTACAATTGCTTGGAAACTAACAGCAATATATGCAGGAAAAGGAGTGTATGGGCTGATGGTAGCCTTAACAATCAATACAACTATTAGACTTTTAAAAATTTGTTTAAAGCTGTTCACAGATAACTTAGCAATTAATGTTATAATAATAACTGCTAACCCGCCAACAATCAATCCTGTAAATGGCATTTGTAAAGCGTGTAATACACCACCTAAGCCACTTTCGGCAAATGCCCACAAAGCAGTAAGTCTGCCAATGGCTGCAAGCTTTTGTTCCTTTGACAAGTTATCAATTGCTGTGTTAGGCTGCATTAAAATCGTTTATGTTGAACATACAAATTTGTAGAGTTTAACACTAACTAAACAATTTATTTGTTCTGTTTTCTTCAATCCGCTTTATTCACATGCATTTTTTAAAGTAATAAGATTTATATTTGAATTTACGATTGCAAAATTTAGTGTCATCATGGGCACTAACACTATCAAACGATTAATTATGATTGAAGAAAATGCCATATTTATGCAGGAAGCCATTCAGCTTTCTATTCAAAATGTTTTAGAAGGAAAAGGAGGGCCATTTGGTGCTGTTGTTGTAAAAGATGGAAAAATAATTGCACGTGGTGCTAATAGTGTAACTGCACACAACGACCCAACTGCACACGCTGAAGTGGTTGCCATTCGCGAAGCCTGCAAAACACTCAATACTTTTCAGTTAAATGGCTGCGAAATTTACACAAGTTGTGAACCCTGCCCAATGTGTTTAGGTGCAATTTACTGGGCTAGACCTGACAAGTTATTTTATGCCAATAGTAAGGAAGATGCTGCTGCCATTGCATTTGATGATAAATTCATTTATGAAGAAATAGCAAAACCTATTGGTGAGAGAAAATTGTTTACTAAACAATTATTAAGAAACGAAGCAATTGTTGCTTTTAATAATTGGGCAGAAAGTAATATTAAAACCGAGTATTAATGATTGAATTTATTCTCAATAACCAACTTATCAAAACCAATCAACCAAGTGGCAGCACTATGCTTGATTTTGTGCGTTATCACAAGCAATTAACTGGAACAAAAATTGGTTGCAGAGAAGGAGATTGTGGTGCCTGTACCATTCTTGTTGGCTCTTTTGAAAATGGCAAACTGATTTATAGAAGTATGACAAGCTGCCTAATGCCATTAACCAATGCACAAGGCAAACATATTGTTACTATTGAAGGCATCAATCAAACAGAACTTACACCTGTGCAACAGGCAATGGTTGATACCAATGGCACACAATGTGGCTTTTGCACTATTGGTTTTGTAATGAGTTTGACAGGCTTCGTAATGAATGAAAAGGCTACAAGTTTTGAGGATGCTATTAAAGCCATTGATGGAAATATTTGCAGATGTACTGGCTATAAATCTATTGAAAAAGCTGCGAGAACATTAAGTAATCAAATTACAAACAAGCCATCTGCAAACACAACACAATGGCTGATTGATAACAAATACATTCCCCATTATTTTATTGGTATAGAAGATAGATTAAGGCAAGTATCTAAAATAGTTCAACAGTCAGATAGCAATGCTTTGCCTATTGGTGGCGGCACAGATTTGAATGTTCAAAAGCATCATTTAGTCAAACAATCTGTTACTAATAATTTATTCGATGCTTCGCACCTTAAAGGAATTATTGTAGAAAATAATGAAGTAAAAATTGGTGCATCTGTAACGGTTACTGAGTTTGCTGAATCTCCCATTATTCAAAACATTTTTCCAAACTTAGCCAAGCATATTAAACTGGTTTCATCAACGCTCATTCGTAATATGGCAACACTTGCTGGCAATTTGGTAAATGCTTCTCCTATTGGTGATATGACAGTTTTTTTCCTGGCACTTAATGCTCAAATTGTTTTTAATACGCAAAGGAAAATTTATTTAAAAGATTTTTATAAAGGATACAAGCAACTCGATAAATCTCCACAGGAATTAATAGAGCAAATCATTTTTCAAGTGCCTAACTCAACTGCTGTTTTTAGCTTTGAAAAAGTATGTAAAAGAACGCATCTTGACATTGCTACTGTAAACACCGCTTGTTTGCTACAACTCAATAACAGTAATATTATTGAAAATATTTATTTAGCTGCAGGCGGCGTTGCTCCTTTTCCTAAATACCTTTCTAATACAATTGATTTTTTAAAAGGAAAAGCGTTACATAATGATGTGATAAAAGATGCTATAGTAATAATGCAAAGCGAAGTAGCTCCCATCAGCGATGCAAGAGGAATTAAAGAATACAAACGGCTTTTATTAAAGCAATTGTTTCTGGCACACATCGAGAATCTAATCAATATTGAGGAACTGGTATAGTTAAAGAATCACACAATGAATAAATCATTTGGAAATATAGATGCACCAAATCACGTTACTGGTAAATCAATTTATGTTGATGATATTCCTGTTATGGCAGGTATGGTACATATAAAAATATTCGATGCAACGATTGCTCACGGAATTATCAAAAGCCTTGATTTTGCTGAAGCAGAGCAAACAGAAGGTATTGTAAAAATATTTTCTTACAAAGATATTACTGGTGAAAATCAAATTGGAGGCATTATCCCCGATGAACCTTTGCTAGCGGAGAATGAAGTACATTTTTGGGGACAACCCATCTTATTAATTGCTGCAGAAAATGAAGATGCTGCTGATGAAGCATTTCATAAAATAAAGATAGAATTTGAACCTCTGCCTGTTATTACTAATCCTCGTGAGGCTTTTGCAAAAGGTAAATTATTATCTCCCACACGTAAGTTTGTTTTGGGGAATAGCAGTGAAGCTTTCACTCAATGTAAATATGTTTTTGAAGGCACAACCGAAAGTAACGGACAAGAACATTTGTATCTTGAAACGCAAGGTGCTTATGCCTATCCCACAGAACACAATAGCGTTCGCATTTTTTCTTCAACACAAGGTC
>CAZTOP010000046.1:0-22435 GCA_964615145.1 uncultured Chitinophagaceae bacterium | reverse complement strand
AAAAATGTTAGAATGAAAATCAAAATACTTAATTAATAATTTAAACTTAACATTATGAATTTCCCATCAAACCTACGTTACACAAAAGATCACGAATGGATTTCTTTAGAAGGCAATGTTGCTACAATTGGTATTACTGAATTTGCTCAAAGCGAATTAGGAGATATTGTTTTTTGTGATATTAATTCTGTTGGAAAATCTTTTGCAAGTGGTGATATTTTTGGTAGTGTAGAGGCTGTTAAAACCGTAAGCGATTTGTTTTTGCCTGTAGCAGGAACGATTACTGAAGTAAATGCTGCTTTAGAAAAAGCTCCTGAACTTGTAAACAATGACCCTTACAATGCAGGTTGGATGGTTAAAATGACAGTTGATAATCCTGCTGAAGTAGATGCTTTATTAAGTGCCGACGATTATAAAGCACTGGTTCACTAAAAAATAAATTTTATACTATTGCTGCTGTAAATTACAGCAGCATTTTTTTGTCGTTCATATCTCACCTTAACTCTTGATAATTGTTCTTTTACTACATCATATTTCCCATATTTTATTTACTGTCTTTGTTGCCATTGAGGGTGCTTTATCTGCTTAGCGACTTTATATATTTTTTGGTCTTTTACTGCTTTGGTTACAGAAAAGATGTGGTGATGAAAAACCTTAACATCGCTTTTCCTAATAAAACAGAAAAAGAAAAAATACGAATCTCTAAAGACTTCTTCCACTTATTTATAGATACGTTTATAGAAACTATCAAACTAATATCTATTTCAAAAAAAGAGTTTTTAAGAAGAATTGATTTTGATGGAAGTTTAATCGAACAACTCTCTTCAAAAGAACAGAGCATTCAATTGCATAGTGGACACTTTTTCAATTACGAGTTTATGAATCTTGCAATGAGTATTTACTGCAAGAACAATTTTTTAGGTGTGTATGCACCTGTAAGTAATAAAGCTTTTAACAGGATTATTGTTGACATGCGTAGCAAGTTTGGAACAATTATGATTCCGAATAATGAGTTTAAAAACAACTTCTCTAATTACTCAAAACAGCCTTACACTATTGGTTTAATTGCAGACCAAAACCCATCAAACCCGGGCAAGGCAATATGGACAGACTTTTTTGGTAAAAAAACTGCTTTTGTTCGTGGACCAGAAATTGGCTCAAAAGGTAATAACACTGCTGTTGTAATGGTGTATATAAACAGAATAAAAAGAGGCTACTATAAAATTGAAACCACCTTATTAACAACCGATCCTAAACAAACAGAACACGGATTTATTACACAAAAACTCATTCAGTTTATAGAAGAAAAAATACAACAACATCCTGCTAATTATTTGTGGAGCCATAAACGCTGGAAACACGAGTATGATGCTGATAAGTATGGTAATTTAGTAATAAATTAACCAATACAAATTCAAAAGTAATTTATTCATCATCTACTTCTATCTTCGTTTGAGTGAAAGCACTTATTTATAAATCAACAGGCAGTTGGTATATCGTTGAAACAGAAACTGGCAAACGCATGAATGCCCGTTTAAAAGGTATTTTAAAAATAGGCAATATCACCAGCACCAATCCTATTGCAGTAGGTGATACAGTTGAATTAGAAATTGAAGACGAACTGGAAAACACTGCCATCATTAGTAGCATATACGATAGAAATAATTATGTAGCCCGCATCTCTCCACATAACAAACATCATCATCACATTGTAGCCAGTAATCTAGATCAAAGCCTTTTGTTTGCTACACTTAAAAGCCCCAAAACATCGCAGGGTTTTATAGACAGATTTTTGGTAGCATGCGAAATGTACTATGTGCCTGCCATTATTGTTTTCAACAAATCAGATATATATGGCGATAAGGAAATACAGCAGTTTACAACGCTGCAAAAAATGTACAGCGATATTGGTTATAAGGTTGTGTTAGTAAGCATGGAAAAGAGTGAGGGAATAGATGTATTAAAAAATCTGCTTACCAATAAAACAACCTTACTAAGTGGGCATAGTGGCACGGGTAAATCTACCTTTATTAATCATCTTTTTCCTGATTTGGAATTAAGAACTACTGAAGTGAGTGAATGGAGTGGTAAAGGGATGCACACCACCACTTTTGCCGAAATGTTCGACCTGCCTTTTGGTGGTAAAATTATAGATACACCCGGCATTAGAGAGCTTGGATTGGTTGATATGGGTAAGGCTGAGCTAAGTGGATATTTTCCTGAAATGAAAAAACACTTACAAGAATGTAAGTTCAATAACTGTTTGCATATTAATGAGCCCGGTTGTGCTATTAAACAAGCTATTGGCAGAGAGGAAATTAGCTTCGATAGATACCAGAGCTACTATAATATTTTGGAAAGTTTGGGAGATGCTTCCAACAAATAAACCTGTTAATTTAAACTGTAAACATTTTAACTGTGACTACCATTTGCCTTGATTTTGGAAATACGCGTCGTAAATGTGCTGTGTTTGTAAACAAAGATGTGGCAGATATTGTTGTATTAACCAACGATACTGAAGATTTAATAAAGCTTATTGAAAAGTATCAACCAAAACATTCCATTCTTTCGTCTGTTATTAAACACGATGTAGCGATAGAAGCTTTACTAAAAGCCCATACCCACTTTCATCAACTTAATTATCAAAGCAAGCTGCCTATTACAACACCTGTTGGAAAGCCCGAAACTATTGGTGCCGATAGACTGGCAATTTGTTCAGCAGCAGTAGCAATGTTTCCTAAACAACACAACTTAGCCATTGGTTTGGGCAGTTGTATTACTTATAATTTTATTAATAAATTCAGTGAGTTTTTGGGGGGTAGCATTTCGCCAGGCATGTTGATGCGTTTTAAAGCAATGAACGATTATACTGCCTTGTTACCTATTGTTAATGCCGAGCATCAGTTTCCATTAATTGGTTACGATACCAATACAAACCTGCAAAGTGGTGTATTATATGGACTGGCAAAAGAGTTAGATGGCATTATTGATTTATATAAAGAAAGATATGCTAACCTTAATGTGATTGTAACAGGTGGCGATGCCGAGTTTTTCTCTCAGCATTTAGTGAATAAAATTAACTATGAGCCTCATTTAATTTTTAAAGGATTACTTGCCATTAGCGACGCAAATAGTTAATTTCTCAAAGGTTTACCACTTTTTAAAATACTTTGTATTCTTTCTAATGTTTTTCTTTCTCCACACAATGAAAGAAAAGCCTCTCTTTCTAGGTCAAGTAAATATTGCTCACTAACAAGTTGTGGTTCGCTAAGGTCACCTCCACACATTACATAAGCCAGTTTACGTGCCACAAAAGCATCGTGTTCAGTTGCATAATTCCCACGTTGCATTCCATTAATGCCGGCATATATAGCCCCCAATGCACTTTTACCTAAAACCTTTATATCATTACGTTTGGTTGGCATTGTGTAACCAGCATCATATATTTCAATTACAGATTCTTTAGCATTAGCAATGCGTCTACCCATATTCATCACTAACTCATCCTTTCCCTTTCTTAAAATACCCATATCAAAACCTTCAGCAGCACTTGTAGCAACCTTTGCTGTAGCTATAGCAAAAAACCTTTCTTTTAAAGTATTGGTTTCAGGCTCTCCATCGTGCAATTCATCACTAGCTCGCAATACAAATTCTTTGGTACCACCACCACCAGGAATTAAACCTACACCTAATTCTACTAAGCCTATATAAGTTTCAGCTGCAGCACAAACCTTATCTGCGTGTAAACTCATTTCACAAGCTCCGCCAAGGGTTAAACCATGTGGTGCTACCACAACAGGAACACTGCTATACCTACAACGCATCATCGTATTTTGAAACATACGAATAGCCATATCCAGCTCGTCATATTCCTGTTCAATGGCATACATAAATATCATTCCAACATTAGCACCTGCACTAAAATTAGCACCCTCATTGGCTATTACTAACCCTTTGAATTTTTCCTCGGCAATGCCAATAGATTTATTAACAGCCTCCAACACTTCTCCACCAATTGAGTTCATTTTAGTATTCCATTCTAAGCCAGCAACACCATCGCCAATATGATATAATCTGCAAGCTGCATTTTTCCAAATTGTTTTATCAGCATTATTTTTTAGAATTAAAAATGCTTCTCCACCAGGAATTTCTTTGTATTGTTTTGATGTAATATCATAACATAATCTTTTACCATTTTCTACTTTATAAAAAGAGGTAAAACCATTTGCCAACATTTCATCTACCCAGGCAGAAATACTGATTCCATTGGCTTTCATTGATTCGACAGTTTTTGCAACGCCCAAAGTATCCCAGGTTTCAAATGCTCCAATTTCCCAACCAAAGCCAGCCATCATAGCATCATCAACCCTGTAAATCTCATCACTAATTTCAGGAATACGATTTGAGATGTATGAAAATAAAGAATAATGAAACTGGCGATAAAAATCGCCAGCTTTATCTGTTGCAGCACACAATGCTTTAATGCGTGTTTTTAAATCTTCAATGGGTTTTGCAGTTTCAAGAGCAGCAAATTTTGGTTTCACTCTTGCCTTATATTCCATTGAAATTAAATCTAAAGTCAGAATTTCTTTACCTGCTTCTGACTTCATTTTTTTGAAAAAACCCTGACCAGTCTTATCTCCAAGCCAATTATTCTCTACAGCTTTATTTAGCCAAGATGGTATGATGAATGTATTAATAGCCTCATCAGTTGGGCAATTATCGGCAACTCCTTTTGCAACTTTTACTAAAGTATCAATACCCACCACATCGGCAGTTCTGAATGTTGCAGATTTTGGACGACCTATAACAGGCCCAGTTAAAGCATCTATTTCATCAATACTTAAACCAAGCTTTTCCATTATATGAAAGATGCTCATTATGCTAAACACTCCAATTCTATTAGCTATAAAAGCAGGTGTGTCTTTACACAACACAGTTGTTTTTCCTAAAAACAAATCGCCATAGTGCATTAAAAAATCTACTACTTCTTGATTTGTATCTGGTGTAGGGATAATCTCTAACAAACGCAAATAACGGGGTGGGTTAAAGAAGTGAGTACCACAAAAATGTTTCTTAAAATCTTCGCTTCTACCTTGTGATAATAAATGAATAGGAATACCTGAAGTATTAGATGTAATAAGGGTTCCAGGCTTTCTATAATGTTCTACTTGTTCATAAACTTGTTGTTTAATATCTAATCGTTCTACTACAACTTCAATAATCCAGTCGCAAGTGGCAATATCTTTCATATTATCTGTGAAATTGCCCGTTGTAATTTTCCTTACAACATCTTTTGTAAATACAGGACTTGGATTACTTTTTACAGCAGCGGCTAAAGCATCATTTACTATTTTGTTGGGGTCGTATTTTTTTCCCTCTTCTTGCTTAGGTTGTATATCTAATAATAATACTTGTACGCCTATACCTGCAAAATGACAAGCAATTCTGCTACCCATTACGCCACTGCCAAGCACTGCAATTTTTTTTATGGAACGATTCATATAGAAATGTTTTCTGCTAGAAACAAAACTAAAGAAAAAATAGTTAGCTATGCAACTAATTTTTTAGCAATTTCAGCTCCCAACTTTGCATTATGTTTTATGAGTGCAATATTGGCTTCCAAACTTTCTCCTCCCGTATGTTTTGCTATGTACTGAAGAATAAAAGGGGTTACTTCCTTGCCCTGGATATTATTTCTATTTGCAGCATCAAGTGCAAGTTGAATATGCTCTTCCATTTTTGCAGCAGGCATTTCAAACTCTCTTGGAATTGGATTTGCAATTAATACAGAACCACTTAAACCTAACATCCATTTTGTGTTCAGCATATCAGCAATTTCCTTGGGAGAATCTAATTGCAAAGGGGTTTTAAAGTTGCTTTGATTAGAATAAAAGCTTGGAAATATTTCTTGCTGATAGGTTATAACTGGAATTCCTTTCGTCTCTAAATATTCTAATGTCAAACCAATATTTAAAATTGATTTAATACCAGCAGAAACAACAGCAACAGATGTTTGTGCCATTTCTGTTAAATCTGCACTAATATCCATTGTTGTTTCTGCACCACGATGTACACCACCAATACCACCTGTTACAAATATTTTAATGCCAGCCATTGATGCAATTCTCATAGTTGCAGCAACGGTTGTAGCTCCAATAAGTTTTTTACTGATTACGTAAGGCATATCTCTCAAACTTACTTTCCACACATTTTTTTCCTTTCCAAAAGTTTCAATTTCATCGGCAGATAGCCCCACACAACACTTTCCATTAATGATAGCTATGGTTGCAGGAATAGCTCCATTATCTCTGATGATTTGTTCAACAGCTAAAGCTGTTTCAACATTTTTAGGATAGGGCATTCCATGGGAAATGATGGTACTTTCTAATGCAACAACTGGTTGATTGTTTTGTAATGCTTGCTGTACTTCTGAACTGATTTTTAGGAAAGAATTATTCATAAATTTTACTAGTGTCTTTTAAAATAATAAAACGAAGATAAAGTGTAATGATTGACTCCTTATTTTTACAGCATAACTAATTGCAATGCAACTAAAAAAAGCAGCTACATTCATTCTATTATTTATCAGTTTCAAATTAATTGCTCAGCCTATACAAAAAGCAGCAACTGATGCATTTTTGATTACCAAAATGGCTGATAAATTTCACGTGCAGTCAAGGGTTTTAGACGATCAGTTTTCTGCTGATTTATACAATTCTTTACTAAAGAAAGTAGATGCTGAGAAAATATATTTTACTCAAGAAGATATTAAGCAATTAGATGTATTTAAGTTTAAGCTTGATAATGAAATTGCAGAAAAGAAAACTAACTTCTTGCAACTGTTAATTACTTTGTATAGTCAAAGATTGCAGCAACTTGATACAATGTCTGAACATATTTTAAAAGTACCTTTTAACTTCAGCATTAGTGAAAAATATACAGTACAAGAAGATACTTCTTATCCTACAACCACTACAACACAAAGGATTAAGCTATATAAAAACTTCAAATATTCAATAGTTTCTGGAATTGCAATGTTGGTTAATGAAACAAAGGACATTAATAAACACAAAAAAATAATTGATAGTACACAAGCTTTATTTAGAAAAAAAATAGCAGAAAGCTTTAAAAGAAATATCCAAAAAGAAATACAATCACCTGGAGGAATTGCACAACTTTTATCTAATGATTATTGCAATTCAATTGCAGCTTGTTACGACCCACATTCTGCTTATATGACCTTAACAGACAGGGAGAATTTTGAAAGTGGTTTGGGTAAAAAGAATATGATTTTTGGCTTTAATTTAGATGAGGATGAAGATGGTAATGTTACCATTAAAAACCTTGCTCCGGGTAGCTCTGCTTTTAAAAGTGGAATGATTAATAAAGGTGATAAAATTATTTCTATTCAGTGGGAAGGCTCTCAACCAATTGATGTAAGTGGAGCATCTGCAAATGAAATTGGAGAAATGCTATCAGCAAACAATCATGCAAAAGCAACACTAACTTTTATTAAAGCAGATGGAACAAAAAGGCAAGTAGAGCTGGCTAAAGAACAACAAGAAGATACTGGTGATGACAATAAAGTAAAAAGCTATTTATTAAAAGGCACTAAAACAATTGGATATATTTCCTTGCCATCATTTTATGAAGATTGGGAGGATAAACGCAGTATTAATGGCTGTTCTAACGATGTAGCTAAAGAAATTTTAAAACTTAAAAAAGAAAATATTGATGGGCTAATTTTAGATGTGCGTTATAATGGTGGTGGCTCTGTAATGGAAGCTGTTGACCTTGCTGGAATTTTTATTGATGCAGGCCCAATAACACAATTTAAGTTAAAAGAACCTAAACCAATAACTTTAAAAGATGGTAATAGAGGGACGATTTATGATGGGCCATTAACTTTAATGGTAAATGGTTTTAGTGCTTCAGCATCTGAATTACTTGCTGGCACTTTGCAAGATTATCATCGTGCATTAATTGTTGGAAGCAGTACTTATGGAAAAGCAACAGGACAAAGAATTCTACTCTTAGACACAACAATTAATATGAATGATAATATCGATAATATTCATACACCTTCTTTTTTAAAACTTACCATTTCTCAATTGTACAGAGTTACAGGAAGTACTGCTCAATTTAAAGGTGTAATACCTGATATTATTTTGCCAGATGCTACAGATGCTTTTGATACAAAAGAAAAGAACGAGCCTTTTGCAATTTTGCCAAAGGTTATTGATGCCAATAAATACTATTTGCCAAACAATCCTTTGCCTTTAAGTCTTTTGCAGGAAAAGGGAAAGCTGTACGAACAAGAAGATCCATATTTTACAACAATTACAACTTATATTAATAAGAAAAAAACAAGCAAGAAAAAAGAGGATGTTTCTTTAAGATTAGATGATTTGTTAAAGAGTTTACCAAAGTCAAAAAATGATGAAGATGATGAGGACGAAACAGAATTTGCAACCCCAAAGAAAGAAAATGAATTTTATACTATTACCCTTAATAATTATGAAAACGAAAGAGTAAAATCTGATTCAACCTTAAAAAATTCGGAAGATACATTCAAAAAATATTTATCAAAAGACCCATATTTGAAAATTACTTATCGGTTAATGTTGTTGATGATGAAATAGTTATTATTATTGTGTCACAAACCTTAAACACTGTTATGAAAAAAATTGCACTCTTATTATTCTCTTTTATTAGTTCATTCCTTGTTTGTTATGCTCAAGACTTAGACCAGCCTGGGTCATATATGACAGCAATTAGTAATGCACACAAAGAAATGGATCAAAAGTATATGGCATACACAAGTGCTGCTGCACATGGAAAAAGAGCCAGAAAAGTAGAAAAACTTCGTTTACAAGTTTTAGAAAGTATTAGCAACAGCAAAGATAAAGTTGCTGATATTCCTTTTTATAAAGGCGATAATAGTCTACGTCAAAGCAATATTGATTACATCAATTTTTGCTACACAATTTTCAATGAAGATTATGCAAAAATTGTTAATACTGAAGAAATAGCTGAACAATCATTTGATGATATGCAAGCTTTGCTACTACTAAGAGAAAAGGTTGATGAAAAATTAAAAAATGCAGTTGATAAAGTAAATAAAGCCAGTAAAGATTTTGCAGCAAAATATAATGTTAACCTTATAGAAGGGAAAGATGAACTTGGAGAAAAAATGGCACAAGCAAGTAAAGTTGGCAAATATTACAAACCAATTTTTTTACTTTTTTTTAAATGTAATTGGCAAGATAATACTTTAACAAAAGCTTTAAAAGATAATAAACTAAATGATGTTGAACAATCACGCAACTCGATTATAAAATATGCTGATGAGGGATTACTTGCTTTGAATGCAATTCAAAATTTTGAAGGAGGAGATGCATCTTTAAAAATGGCTTGCAAACAAGCATTGCAGGGTTTTAAAAGCATTGCAGAAAAAGAAACACCAAAAATTACAGACTATTACTTGAAGAAAGAAAATTTTGAAAAAATCAAGAAAGCCTTTGAAGCAAAATCGCAAAGCGATAGAACAAAAGAAGATGTTGACGCTTATAATAAAGCTGTTAAGGAAATGAATATTGCTGTTAATATTTCTAATGAAGCAGCTGCAAATGCTAATAATAAACGTAATGAATTATATAAAATTTGGGAAGATGCTGTAAAAAATTTTTACGATACAAATGTGCCTCATTACAGATAAACTCAACAAAAACCCCAAACATCAATATTGTTTGGGGTTTTTATATTCAAAAAATAAATGAGCTTATCTGTTTGAAATAAAGTTTTTATACTTCCATAAATTTTTTATCTACAAAACTCCAGTCAACTATATTCCACCAGTTATTGATGTAATCGGCACGCTTATTTTGATAACGCAAATAATAGGCATGTTCCCAAACATCTAAACATAACAATGGCTTACCTTTTAACTCAGTAACATCCATCAAAGGATTGTCTTGATTGGCAGTTGAGCCAATTGCGAGCTTACCTTCTTTTGTTTTTATTAACCAAGCCCACCCACTTCCAAAACGATTTTTTGCTGCATCTGCAAACTGTGTTTTAAAAGCTTCTATAGACCCAAAATCTCCAATAATATTATCAGCTAAAGACCCTGTGGGTATATTATCTGTTTTTGCATTTGGTGCCATACATTGCCAAAACATTTCGTGGTTATAATGGCCACCTCCATTGTTTCGCATTTTTAGTGAATATTTAGAAATTTTGTGTAAAACATCTTCTAATGATTTGTTTTTACTGCCAACTTCAGAACTAAATGCTTCATTCAAATTTTTACAATATGATGCTGCATGTTTAGTGTAATGAATTTCCATAGTTTGTGCATCTATGGCAGCTTGTAATGCATCAAACTTGTACAATAGTGGTTTTTGCGAAAATCTGTTTTCAAATGGAGATATTATATCGCTTGCAAATGATGTTAAAACACTATTGCTAAAACCCATGGCCAACGCTACTTTGCCAGTATTAGAAATGAAGCTTCGACGATTAATTGACTTTTTCATTTTGCTTTTTTTAGATGTCTAAAGGTAGCTGTTATTTCCTTTATTTTTCTAAACAATCTAAAATAAAACTCGCTATTAAAAAGTTGAGAATCTTGCAAGGCTTTATAAATAAGAAATATGGCTACAGGAACTAATACAAAAGTAGATAGCCAAATACCAGCAAAAGAGCTCAATACATATTCTTTCGAAAACTTTTCGCCAAACGTGTTTAGTAAATAAAAAATAGCAAAAAATATAATGGCAAAAACAAGTGGTGTGCCCAAACCTCCTTTCCTTATAATACTACCCAATGGAGCTCCAATTAAAAATAAAATTAAACAAGCCAAACTATAAGTAAATCTTTTATGCCATTCAATTTCATTTACTCTTAATGACTCAGTTTTTGTCTTGTATTCCGTTAATGAAGTACTAATATTTCCAATAGCGGTATTTACTGTTGCAATACTACTTTGATACACTTTTATTCGCATTGAGTCTGGAATCAATTTACTAAAAGATGAAACTTTTTTAAACTTGAAAGTATCTTTTTTTAACCACCCACTATCGGCATAAGCAGCAAATTTGAATATGGGTTTAATATCGGTTATTACTCGTTTTTGAAGTATACTATTTGCTTTTTTTATAGAGTCAATAGTATAATCAATTTGTTTAATAGTTAACATTTTAGGATGATGTTCTAGTGCTTGCTCATTTCCATTTCCCATTTGCAAGCTACTCATATCTAACAACTTGGTATATTGCTTAAACCCCATTCTTATATAGTCATTTTGTGTACTTCCTCTAATTCCTTTTTCTTGATAACGACATCCATTATATAAAACAAATTCTAGAAATTTTTTATCACTTCCAACTTTCATAACTCCACTTTCGGCAGTAATTAAATTATCTTGCACTAAATTATTTCCCTCAAAAATGACTACGTTTTTGATGGTACTATCATCCTTTTCTTTTTTTCCAATTTTTATTACAAACCCACGAAGTTTATTATAAAAAACACCTTCCTTAATGTCAAAAGCAGGTTGTTTCAAAATGATATCGTGCTTTAAAGATTCAAGTTTCAATTCGGCAACAGGGATAATGTTATTTAAAAAAATGAACGCAACAACACAGATAAAACAAGTTAAAATAACTAAAGGCCTCATAAAACGAAGCAACGAAATGCCTGCAGATTTAATAGCAACAATTTCAAATGTTTCACCAAGGTTTCCAAATGTCATAATACCGGAAAGCAACATTGAAAGTGGCAATGCTAAAGGAACCCAGTGAACAACAACCAATCCTATTAGCTTAATCAATACCCAAAAATTCAATCCCTTACCTACCAAATCATCTAAATACAACCAAAAAAATTGTAGTGTAAATACAAATACTGCAATAGTAAAAGTTGCCAAAAAAGGACCTATAAAAGCCTTAATAACTAATATGTCTAATTTTTTAAACAAATATCAAATAATAAATTATAAATGGAACAAAAATAGATGTTTCACTTTCTTTAAAAGTGCTGTTGAGGAATTTTAGAGCCTTAATTTAACAAAATAAAAAATCCCACTCATTTTGAATGGGATTGTTGTATAATTTATTAGCTACCTAAACGATGAAACAATTCTTTAACTTGATAATCCCAAAGTTGCGTAGCGTCTTTTATTTCACTTTTTTCAGCAAAATCGCTAATCATTAAAACTGTTTGATTAGAAATTTCTGTTTTTGAAATTCTGAACTCGAAGTACTCTCCTTTCTCGCTGGTTAACCAATGGTATCGTATAAAATGTTCTTCCTCCTCTTCAAGTATTTTTGCTTTTTCTGGAGCACCACCGCCCCAACTGAAACTCAAAACATCTTCCCACTCATCCACTTTATCAGCAAACCATTCTTGTAAACCTACTGGCGAACTTAAAAAGCCCCATAGAATTGTTGGTGAACAACGAACTGGAAATTCAATTGTATATAATTGTTTTTTACTCATACTACTGCACTTTTCCTTTTATGTGTTGGGTGCAATAATAGTAATTATACGTTTGCCACCAAATGTTTTTTTGTTAAAGTTTGTAACAGAATTTATTTTTATCAGTGTTGCAATAACACAATAACTAATAAATTCTCCATCTTACAATAGGTGCAGTAATATTTGGTATTGAATTTTTTTGATTTAAATCTACTAAGCCAATCTTTTTTGCATAGCTATATACAAAAGTATTTTTGGTATTAAAAGTACCACTTTCTAAATATTGTGTTTCTTCTTTAACCTCAATAATACTGTCAATAGTATTGGTACCAATAGTTGCAGAAATATTTTTTGAAAGTATGGTAAAATGATATTTAACATCTGTTGGTGTTCCAGATAAAGTTCCTTGAACAGTGGGGCTATCCCAAGTAGAACCAACAACTGGATAATCTTTTAAAAACAAATAATCTGTTTTAGGACCAGTTCCTATGGTATAGTAACGATAGTAGTTTCCAGCTCCATCTTTTCTGTAAAGTAAAGTATCCGATTTAGATAAAATTGGAACCTCCAAAATAAATTGCCTATATGTATTTCCACCTAAAATTTTATCGGCTGCATAAACAGTGTTATAAACAGTATCATTTAAAGTTGAATTAAAATAAGCCCAAGTGCTATTTGTTGAAGTAGGAAAATAATCTGTATTTACATTGGGTGGTGCTACAACAGAATTGTTGTCTGGGACTGTAAATGTACAAACACTATTTTTAAAGTGAAGATTAAAGTGCCCACCGACTGATAAAACTGGCTTGCCGTATCCTAGTATAGTTAATGTTTTAGAGCCTTCTGAATAATTATATCCACTGCTATAAAACCAATAACCGTTTACAGTATCAGAGTATATTGTAAAATTTCCAATGCTGTTAAAATTAACATTAACCCTTAAAAAATGATTGCTGGTTAAAGCTTCATTTTGTTTATAAATACCATTTATTTGTATTTGCTGACAGTTTCCTGCAGAATCCTGTAATGTTCCTGTGGCATTATTAACAACGGTTCCAGCATTTTCAATACTATATTCCTTTTCGCAAGAAATAAAAACACAAATTACAATAAGAGAGAAAAATATTTTTTTCATTTTTAATATCAAGGCGGTAAAGTTAATAAGTATAAAATGATAGAAATGTTAAAAACGCTGCCTCGAAAAGAAAAAAATAATAATTGAGTAGTCTATTTTTTTAGAATCACGAGTGTATACTTTTGTTGTATGCTATCAAAAATTAAATAATTGCCATTTGCTAAAACAATAATTGCTTCATTTTTCATATCTTTTTTTTGAGGTGTTATTAATAAACGAGAATACTTTCAATTTATTTTAAAAACATTTGACACATCAATAGCAAAGCAATTTATAAGCAAACAATTATTATTTAAATTAGTAACGCATATTTTTGAAAAAAATAAAAACTAATCAATGCGTATTATTTCATATAACACAAACGGCATAAGAGCTGCAATAAAAAAGGGATTTGTTGATTGGCTTCAAACTAATCCAGCAGATATTATTTGTATTCAAGAAACCAAAGCCCAAAAAGAGGATGCGGATATTACTGAAATTGAAAAATTAGGTTATGAATCTTATTGGTTTTCGGCTCAAAAAAAAGGGTATAGTGGAGTATGTGTACTTACTAAAATTAAGCCAATGAATGTAATTTTGGGAAATGGTTTTGAAATGAGTGATTTTGAAGGAAGGGTTATTAGGCTCGACTTTGGCGATATTACTTTGCTAAATTGTTACTTCCCTTCGGGAACTAGTGGCGACGAAAGACAAACATACAAATACCAATGGCTCAACGAATTTTTGGGCTACATAAACGAATTAAAAAAAATCAGAAAAAAAATAATTATTTGTGGAGATTATAATATTGCTCATAAAGAAATTGATATCCACGACCCTAAGGGAAATAAAAAATCTTCTGGATTTTTACCTGAAGAAAGAGCTTGGATGGACTCGTTTTTAGAAAGTGGATTTATTGATAGTTTTAGATTTTGTAACCCAGAATTAGCACATCAATACAGCTGGTGGAGTCAAAGATTTCCAAGTGTTAGACTACAAAATAAAGGCTGGAGAATAGATTATATCTGTGTGTCAAAAAATTTAGAAAAACAGATTAAAACAGCTGCCATTTTTCCAGATGTAAAACACAGCGACCACTGCCCCATTTATCTTGAACTTACAGATTAATGATTGACCAAAAGCGTTGCTGCTACAACTCCTGCAGTTTCTGCTCGAAGCCTTGTGTTTCCTAGTGTTACAGGTTGGTAATTGTGTTGTGTAGCTAATGCGATTTCATCTGAAGTAAAATCACCCTCGGGACCAATCAATATTTGAGTATTATTATTTATTGCCAGCTCTTTTATTGCTTGTTTTTTATCTTCTTCACAATGTGCTACTAATTTAGTAGAGTAGTTGTCTGCACTAAATAAATTATCGTATAAAATTGGCTCTTTTAAGACAGGCAAAAATGTTTGCCTACTTTGCAACATAGCTGCTATTAAAATTGCATTCATTCTATCAAATCTAAAATTTTGCCTTTCTGTTCTTTGAGAAATAAATGGAACAATTTCTGCAACTCCAATTTCTGTTGCCTTTTCTAAAAACCATTCAAACCTGCTTACATTTTTTAGTAAAGAAATAGCAATCGATACTTTTTTATTTTGAGGTTCTTGACTGGTGGCTTTGGTAATTTTTACAATACAATTTTTTTTATTAGCCTCAATTATTTCGGCTGTTAATAAAACACCCAAACCATTTGTAATTTGTAGCAGCTCGCTTTCTTTCATTCTTAATACTTGCACACAATGTTTACTTGTTTCTTCACTTAAAACAAATTGTACTTGTGAAACATCAATATCCTTTTGATAGAAATAAGGTAATTGCATTGGAAACTTATAATTTTTAATTGAACCACATCAGTCATACAATAGAACACAAGAAAAATAAATCTTGTTTGCGTTACTTCTCATTCTTGAAGTTTTGAATAAATCATTTATGTAGGCTTTTAGCTTTAACATGAATATTTGTAACATTAATATCAATCAAGGGAGATTAATAATTATTGCAATTTAATTAAAGTAAAAAACTTTAGTATCCGATATATTTTATGTTGCAAACAAAATCATTTTGAAAAACTAAAATGGAGCGTCATTATCAAACCCCTCGTCAAAATCACCACTATTCATTTTACTTCCTTGTACAAAAAATTTACCTCCTTCATTACCTGAGCTACTTCCTCCAATAGGAGCCGGGCCTGTAGGCTTCCAAGTTCCACCACCCATTAAACCACTAACATTATCATTATCGTCCCAATCTTCAAATTTTTGTATGTGTAATTGAGCTCTTAATTTAACCATATCCAACGCTCCATTTCTATGTTTTGCAATTTTAATATGGGTTTCCCCCTTGGTACTTTCTCCACTCTCATTGGCAGTTATTTGGTGATATTCTGGCCTGTAAATAAACATAACCATATCTGCATCTTGCTCAATCGCTCCCGATTCTCTCAAATCACTTAACTGTGGCACTTTACTTTCTTTTCTTGTTTCCAAAGCACGACTTAGCTGAGACAATGCAATGATAGGTACCCCCAACTCCTTTGCCAATGCTTTTAGGTTACGAGAAATGGTACTAATTTCCTGCTCTCTATTTCCATTTTTGTCAGAAGAACCACTCATTAACTGTAAATAGTCAATAATAATAATTCCTACATTATGCTTATTAACCAATCTTCTTGCTTTTGCTCTAAATTCAAAAATATTTAAGGCTGCAGTATCATCAATGTATAAAGGAGCAGTTTCAAGTTTCTTAATACCTCTAGTGTGTAACTGCTGGTATTCATATTCTTCAAGTTTACCACGAGATATTTTTTCCATATGTATCTCACTTTCTGCACTAAGAATACGTTGTACTAATTGGCTTGCACTCATCTCCAAACTAAAAAATCCAACTCCTGTAGGCTTTGTAGGATGTAAGGCAGCATTTCGAGCAAGATTTAGTGCAAATGCTGTTTTACCAACTGAAGGACGTGCCGCTAAAATAATTAAATCGGTAGGTTGCCAACCATAAGTTATTCTATCCAATGCAGCAAACCCACTAGGTACACCACTTATATCTTCTTTCTGATTTCTTAAATCATCAATTCTATTAATTGTTTTTGCCAATACACTACTTATTTCTTCAAAATTTTTCTTCAAGTAGTTATTGGTAATATGATACATCTTTGTCTCACTCTCATCCAATAAATCAAAAACATCAGTACTATCTTCATAAGCATCTGAAATAATTTCTCCGCTAATTTTTATAAGTTCTCTTTGAATAAATTTTTGTAATACAATTCTTGCGTGTGCATCAATATGTGCTGTACTAACCACCGTATTGGTAAGTTTGCTTACATAGTAAGCACCGCCAACAAAGTCCAATTGTTCTTTTCGTTTTAACTCTTCAACCACAGTTAAAATATCTATAGGCACACCACGTTGCTGCATATCTTGCATTGCCGAAAAAATAAACTGGTGTGCTTCTACATAAAAACATTCTGCTTTTAGGTTGGCGTCTGTAACACTGTCAAATGCACTTTTTTCAAGCATAATAGCCCCTAAAATTGCTTCTTCCAATTCTCTGGCCTGTGGTGGAATTTTACCATAAACCATTGTACTCAAATCCACACTGGGCTTTCTTTTTTTTCTATCTCTATTTGTATTAATTATTTCCATTTTTAATTTAAAACAAGGGTTTTCTATTGCCTTTTATTTCTGTTAAGCCTCAAAATATTTGCACAAAATGTGATTTTATTAACAGCAAAGGAGAGCGAAAGTAATGGAGTAAACACGAAACTAATTATTTGTCAAGAGGAATATTTGTTAGATTTAAAATTAACAAAATTTTGAGTTATCAACCTACTTTACACTTCAAAAAAAGGTTTATTAACAAATAACTATCAGAAAATATACGATTACCCACAAATTTTTAAGTTTTCCATAATATTCCAACAATTTGATGTGAAAAAATAAAAGCGCCAAAGTAGTAAGTAATTCTCCAAATAATCCTTATGTTTTTTTGCTCGCTATTGGAATAAGATTGTAATACTGATAAACAGCAATTTCAAAATAAAAAAATAAATCAAAATTCTTCAGACCATAAAAAATGTTCTTTTACAATTTTTGCTTTTTCTCTTTTAATGTGGCTTAAAAAAATACTAGCAACTGGCGAAAATTTTTTTCCTTTTACCCAAATTAAATTCCAAGTTGTTGCTATAGGCAAACCTCGAACAGGAATTATCTGTAGGGTTTTATCGCGTAATTCACTTTTAATACCAATTAAGGGCATCATAGATACACCCAATCCTGCAAGTATGGCTTGTTTTACAGCTTCATTAGATGTTAGTTCAATTTTTTTCTTAATGGAAAGACTATTTTTTTCAATAAACTTTTCCATAATGCTTCTTGTAGCTGATCCATTTTCTCGATAGATTAGCGGAAGTGTTTCAAAAATATTTTTATTAGCTACCCGCTTTGCTATTTTATACTTTGAGTCACCTACCAAAAAAAGTTTATTTTTTAAAAGTTCAATTTTTTCATATTGAACATTAAGTGGCAGTACCGAAACTAAAGCAAAATCTACTTCATTTTTTAGCAAACTATCTATAACTTTTGCTTTATTTGTTACATCTAAGGATAATTCTACACCGGTATTTTGTTTTATAAAACTTGAAAGAAAAAAAGGCATTACATATTTTCCAGTTGAAACTACCGATAATTTTAAACGCCCGAAAAGCTCTCCATTAAATGCTAAAGTTTTATGATTAATTTTTGACACTTCGTTTAAAATATTCTCAGCTGCAATGGCTATTTCTTTTCCAAATTCTGTAATAAAAATCTGCCTGCCAATTACCTCAGTCAAAGGGATTTTAAACTGATCTTGAAAATTTTTTAACTGAATAGATACTGCGGGCTGTGTAAGATGTAACTCTTCAGAAGCCTTGGTAATACTACTTGTTTGGGTAATTTTTAAAAAAATTTGTAATTGATTTAAAGTATAATTCATAAAAAAAATTTATGGTTTATATAATAAAGATAAATAAAAATTTATGATTTATGAATACATTTTTGCACTTGTAAAAATTAAAATATGCAAAAAATTACTATCGCAAAAGGAGATGGCATTGGACCTGAAATTATGGATGCTACTCTTGAAATTATTTTAGCAGCTGGTGCAAAAATTGAAATTGATGAAATCGAAGTTGGAGAAAAAGTGTATTTAGCAGGCAACACATCTGGTATTGCACAAGAGTCTTGGGATGTTATAAGAAAAAATAAAATTTTCTTAAAAGCACCTATAACAACTCCTCAAGGTGGTGGCTATAAAAGCCTGAATGTAACCACTAGAAAATTTTTAGGTCTTTATTCTAATGTACGTCCTTGCTCAAGCTTACACCCTTATGTAAGTACAAAACATCCAAAAATGGATATAGTAATTATAAGAGAGAATGAAGAGGATTTATATGCAGGAATTGAGCATCAGCAAACAGATGAAGTTGTTCAATGTTTAAAGTTAATCAGCCGTCCAGGTTGCGAAAAAATTGTGCGATACGCATTTGAATATGCTAAGCAATATGGAAGAAAAAAAGTTACCTGCTTTACAAAAGACAATATTATGAAACAAACTGACGGTTTATTTCATAATGTATTTGATGAAATTGGAGCAGAATATCCGAGCATTGAAAAAGAACATTGGATCATCGATATTGGGGCAGCTAAAATGGCTGATACTCCAGAAATATTTGATGTAATTGTAATGCCTAATTTATATGGCGATGTATTATCTGATGTAGCTGCACAAATAACAGGCTCTGTTGGTTTAGCAGGCTCAGCAAATATTGGTGAAGAGTGTTCCATGTTTGAAGCTATTCATGGTTCTGCACCTAGGAGAGCTGGACAAAACGTTGCAAATCCATCAGGTCTATTACAAGGTGCAATTATGATGCTGAATCATATTGGACAAACTGATATTGCAGAGAAAGTTCAAAACGCTTGGCTTAAGACTTTAGAAGACGGTATTCACACTTATGATATATACAAAGAAGGAACTAGTAAACAAAAAGTTGGTACCAAAGAATTTGCAAAAGCAGTAATTAATAACCTAGGCAAAAAACCTACAATTTTAAAACCAGCTTCCTATTCAAAAGATGCCATACTCACATTACCAAAATACAATAGAAAAACCCCAAAAAACAAAGAATTAGTAGGTGTAGATGTATTTGTTCATTGGTCAGGAACAGACGCAAACATACTTGCAGAATCTATAAAAAAAATTGAACTGGAAAATGTGAAACTAAAAATGATTACTAACAGAGGCATTAAAGTTTGGCCTGAAGGATTCAAAGAAACTTTTTGTACAGACCACTGGAGATGCAGGTTTCAGCCAATTGATGGAAATAATATTTCTAAAGAAACAATCATTCAGCTACTTAACAATGCTATCATAAATAAAATTGATACCATCAAAACAGAAAATCTTTACACATTCGATGGGAAACTTGGTTTTTCATTGGGTCAAGGTCAATAAAAAATTTACAAAATGAATTTACAAATAATTAAAGGAAACTTCGAAAATACTGATGCTATTGAACTACTCAGTCAGTTAGTTAATGTAAAAATAAAATATCATGAAGGCAAAATTGATATTACTAGAAACGAAGAAGATATTAAACAAAGAGAAAATAGAATCAAACAGTTACAATATGAGCTTGCAGAAGCAAAAAAGTATTTATCCGAAAACTCAGATAATATCAATTTAAATTGTACTGTTGAAATTAATAAATAACATGAAAAAAAGCCATAGTTTAAAACTCATCGATGGAACATTTTCTGCTGTTGAAGCAGAAAATGTTCTATCAAATCTAATCGGATTTAAAATTAACTTTCATTCAATAGAATCTTTTAGTAATGAAGAAAGATTTAGTAGAAATATCTCTCATCACAAAAAACGAATTGACGAGTTAAAAGAAGCAAGAAAATATCTAGACTTTATTATCAAAGAAGCTAAAGACAATAACAAGAAATTGATTGTTGAAGGTAATATTAATATTAATTTAGAATAGAGGCATAAAATATCAAAGCATTTATAATAATTTATAGTCTTCGTATGTTTGTCCAAATTTAAACGATATGGCTATGCTTCAAAACTATGTTCTTGGCTCGTGGATTACAGGCGATGGACAAGGACAGGAATTATACAATGCAGTGAATGGAA
Source organism: uncultured Chitinophagaceae bacterium (assembly GCA_964615145.1). Taxonomy (GTDB): domain Bacteria; phylum Bacteroidota; class Bacteroidia; order Chitinophagales; family Chitinophagaceae; genus CAIVPM01. The sequence continues at coordinate 1,644 of CAZTOP010000046.1, read as the reverse complement.
ACATTATTGCTACAGCCTCTACAAAAGGTTTGGACTTTAAACAAATTACAGATTACGCAAGAACTGTAGGCAATAAAAATCTTCGCAATCTTACGTTTCACGAACGTGGCAGAATGATAAAAGCACTGGCTTTGCACCTGCAACAACACTTGCCAAAGTTTTATGATTTAAGTTATCAAACAGGTGCAACAAAAGCTGATAGCTGGGTGGATATTGAAGGTGGTATTGGAAATTTGTTTGCCAATGCATCGCTGCGTAGAAAATTTCCTGATGAGAGTTTTTGCATAGATGGCGACAGCCACAACCTTAGTAAAGGCAATACTTTTATGGGTGTTCATTTGCTTGTGCCTAAAGAAGGCGTTGCTATTCATATCAATGCTTTCAATTTTCCTGTGTGGGGAATGTTAGAGAAAATTGCTGTGAACTTATTAGCTGGAATGCCTGCTATTGTGAAACCTGCTACTGTTACAAGTTATTTAACAGAGGCTGTTGTTAAGGAAATTATTGCAAGTAACATTCTTCCAAAAGGTGCATTACAATTGTTGTGTGGCAGTGCTGGTGATTTGTTGAATCATACAACTTATCAGGATGTTGTAACTTTTACGGGCTCTGCATCTACAGGTCAAATGCTAAAATCTAATCCACATATTTTGGCAAACAATATTCCATTTACAATGGAAGCTGATAGTTTGAATTGTATGGTTTTGGGCGATGATGTTACACCTGGTATGCCTGAGTGGGATATTTTTATAAAAGAAGTTAGAAAAGAAATGACTACCAAAGCTGGACAAAAATGTACTGCTGTGCGTAGAATTTTTGTTCCTGAAAATAAAATAGAAGATGTGCAAATAGCATTGGGCAAAGCTTTGGCTCAAACTGTAATTGGCAATCCTTTAAACAAGGATGTTAGAATGGGCAGCCTTGCAGGTAAAGACCAAGTGAAGGAAGTGAAAGCACAGGTACAAAAACTATTGGCATCATCACAAATTATTTATGGTAGTTTAGATAGTGTTGAAGTAGTAGATGCAGATAATATCAGCGGCTCTTTTATCAGTCCTATTTTGATGTTGAACGAAAATCCATTTGCTGCAACTGATGTTCATGAAGTAGAAGCTTTTGGTCCTGTTAGCACCATTATGCCTTATAAAAATATAGAAGATGCTATTGAGCTGAGCAAAATGGGAAAAGGTAGTTTGTGTAGTAGTATTATTACTGCCTCTACAAAAAATGCAAAGCAATATGTAATTGGAGCAGGCACACACCACGGTAGAATTTTAGTGTTGAATAATGATTGTGCCAAAGAAAGCACAGGACACGGAAGTCCCCTGCCATTGCTTGTTCACGGAGGACCAGGACGTGCTGGTGGTGGTGAAGAAATGGGTGGCATACGTGGTGTGAAACATTATATGCAACGTGTGGCTGTACAAGGCTCTCCAACTATGTTAACAGCTGTTACCAATGTGTATCAACAATATGCTAAAGGCAATCACGATGGCATTCATCCTTTTAGAAAACACTTTGAAGAACTAAATATTGGCGACCAACTTATTACTGCCAAAAGAGTGATTACAGAAGAAGACATTAACAAATTTGCCGACCTGAGTGGCGACCAGTTTTATGCCCATAAAACCTTTACAAATTTTG
>CAZTOP010000045.1:0-24003 GCA_964615145.1 uncultured Chitinophagaceae bacterium | reverse complement strand
ATGGCACCAAAATTAAATCGATTTCTTTTGCTGGTATTTCTTCTCCAAATGTAGGCTCAGCGATTCCATATTCATTTGTTCTGTAAATAGTTTCTTCATTAATCAACACAGCCTTCATTTCATTATTCTTAAAATCTGAAACAGGGTAGGCAATTTGTAAATCAGGTAGTGTATGCCTTAAATAAGATGAAAACAAATGTGTGTTAGGCTCATTATTATTTGCAATTGGCCAATATGTCAGCACTGTTTGAATATGATTGAAATTAAACTCCTGAAAATGCAAAAGCATTAAATCATCATATCGTAATTTATCTTTAGACGAAATCTGTTGACGAAGTAATTGATACTTTTTGCGAATTTGTTGTTTAGTCACAAAACAAAGTAATAAGATAAATGATAAATAAAATTTAAAATAAAAAAGGGTTTTACTGTTCGTTCACTACTTCCATAACATTAGATTCCTCATCGCCAATTTTGTTATTCTCAAGTATCGTATCGTTTTTTAATTTCTCTTTTACTTCTTCAATTTTAGACTTTATTTCTATAATGGAATCATCAAGTTCTTTTATTTTATTAGGAAGTTCCTCTGACTTTTTATTTATGTCAGCAATCTTTCCTTTAAGCACTTCAATATCCTCTTCAACACTTGCAATTTTTGCTTTCTTTTCTGTAATCCATTCTTCCACTTTAGTTTTAAAACTATCTGTCCAAGCTGTGGCATATTTTTTTTCCAAATCAATTACTTGTTCAACCAATTTTTTTATGTAGTCCTGTTGTTGTGGAATCCTGTTTTCGAAACGTGCAGCATATTCTTTTTGGCTTTGCAAATAACTTTCCTGCTTGGCTTTATAAGCAATTTGATTTTCTAATCTTCCTTCCAGCATCTTTAAAAAATCTTGTTGCTTTTTATTCCACTCTAAACGCTTTTCATCTCTTTCTTTTTTCTTTATTTCCCATTCTTCCTGGCGTTTTTGCTGATCTTCTTTGTGTGCTTCCCAAGCTTTATTCAGGTCTAATTTTAAAGCATCAATATTTGCAAAAATTTGTCCTTTGTGTTCACGTGTTAAATAATCACGGAAGTTATTAATGAAAGTTCTTACATCATTTAAAGTTTCTGTTCTGCATCTTAAAGAATACTTAACATCTTCTGGTTTTTCCACCAAATGCCAATTTGTATTAAGTTCTGTGAGATTGCTTTCTTGTAAAAATTGATGAAATCTGTTTACAAAACTTAGTAATTCATTAATATCAACAGATGGGTGACAAGCATTAACAACCACACAAAGTTTCTCTGTTATTTCAAGCGACTGTGAAATTTGTTTTGTTTTTTCTTCCCTTGCTTTTGCATACAATTCATCTTCTTTATCCTTAATAGCATTTCTGATATTGCTGTATTTGTCCCAAGCATTAGTTCTTCTATCTTTTGTGCTCCAACGTGGTAATTTAAAATATTCAAATGCTTGATTGCTCAATTTTCTGAGCTCGGCAAAATCATCTTTGCTTAAAGGAGTTTCATTAGAATGCTTTGCAAATGATTGCTCCATTTGAACAATCAATAACTCTGCCTCCTCACAAAATTTTTCGTTAGCAGCTTCAAGCTGGTTTTCTTTCTCTTTTAATTGATTGATGAGTTGCTGAAACTTTTGATTAGCTGCTTCTTTCAATTCAGCTGTTTCAAATTGTGCAGCTTTAAAATTTTCTGCAATTTCTTTTTGGCGTTGCCAAAGCTCTTTGCTGGTAAAATTTCCAGTTCCAAGCTCTTGAATAAGATTACCAAATGTTTCTAACTTTTTATCTAAATCAATAATGTTCATTTTCTCATTTTTCTAGTGCTTACAAAAATGCAATAAATCTAAATATGAAATACTAGCGTTTGTTCTTAAAGAAAGCTTTCATCAAACTGGCACATTCATTTTCCAAAACACCTTTCACTAGCTCAGCTTTTGGATGAAAAGGCCAAATCTCAGGTTTTATCAATCCATCTTCATCTGTAAAAAATCTTAGCCCACCACTTTTAACATCACTTGCACCATAAACAATACGTATCAATTTACTCCAATACATAGCACCCACACACATTAAACAAGGTTCAACAGTAACATATAATGTTGCATTTGGCAGGTACTTTGAGCCCATAGAACCAAAGGCTGAAGTAAGTGCAATTATCTCTGCGTGTGCAGTTGCATCACTTAGTTTTTCTACCTGATTATAACCTTTGGCAATAATTTTATTATTGACAACAACCACTGCACCAATTGGCACTTCATCTTCATCAAATGCAATATGTGCTTGCTTTAAAGCTTGTTGCATAAAATACTCGTCATTCATTTCCATCATCGTCTAATCTTATAAATTATCATAAATATACTTTGCAAAATCTGCAAGGCTTGGATCTCTTGCACCCATTAAAAGCAGTACACTATTTTGTTGTAAATGTGGTTTTACATTTTCCAATAACTCATTTCGATTTTCAACAAAAAAAGCATTGCAATCCTTTGCCTGTAAATCTTGTATTAAATCTTTAGCACTAATATCCTTTGTGGCAGTGCCACCTGCGTAAAAAATTTCACTCATCCAAATTTCATCTTGAGGGCGAAGAGCGTGAGCGATTTCTTCAACAAAATCGTTTCTTAAAAATCTTGTTGGACCATAACCGTGTGGCTGAAACCAAGCAATTACTTTGCTGGTTAATGATTGTACTCCTTGTATGGCAGCAGCACATTTTGCAGGATTGTGTGCATAATCATCTATCACTAAAACATCATTTTTTTTGCCCAAAATTTGATTACGACGATAAATGCCTTTATACTTTTTTAAAGCAGTTGCACAAGTTTGTAACTGAACGCCGCACTGATTTGCAACACAAACAGCAGCCAAAGCATTTTCCATATTGTGTTTACCAATAGCTTTCATTTCAAACAAAACACCTTTGATTTTAAACTGCATATCAAAGCCATTTTGATTGAAGTTAGTTGCCATAAAACCAGCTCTTGTATCTGTTGCAGAAAAATCTTGCTTTGTATCTTCAGAAAATGGAGCAGCTAATTCATGAGCAGCATTTACAATAAATTTATTGCTATTGTTTTTAAATATTTGAAAAATATCGTTTAGTTCTTCAAGCTCTTTATGGTCTTTATCAATATTTAATAATAACCCAATTTCTGGATGATAGTTTACAATGCTTCCATCACTTTCATCAGCTTCTATCACCAACCATTCACCTTTGCCAACAAATGCATTTCCAATAAAATTTCTTTCTTGCAATCTCACCAAACCTGCACCACTAATGATGCTTGGCTGCAAACCTGCTACATCTAATATATCAAAAATCATAGCAGTGGTAGTGCTTTTACCACTTGTTCCACCAACTGCAATTGTTCTTTTGGTGTTACTAATTAGTGATAATAGTTCACTACGCTTTATAATTGGAATACTAAGCTGTTTCGCTTTTTGAATTTCAATATTTGAATCTTCTACAGCTGTTGAGATAATAATTAGCTCTGTATTTTCATTGATGCCACTAGCATCTTGAGGAAAACATTTTACTTTAAACTTTTCAAGTTTTACCTGAGTATCATTAAAAGTATTTGTAGTAAAATACCTATCGCTGCCACTTACATTTTTACCAATACCAGCACAGTATTGAGCCAATGCACTCATTCCTGTTCCTGCAATGCCAATAAAGAAAATATTATTTATGTTTTGAAAATTCATAGTTAAGTCTTTGGTCTTTATGTAAAAGTCTTTAGTAATGAAGACCAAAGACTTTTACATAAAGACTATTTTACATCATAATCCACTAAAACCTTATCTGTTAAAGGGTGTGCTTGGCAAGTAAGTATAAAACCTTGTTCAATTTCTTCGTGTTCTAAACCCCAGTTTACATCCATTGAAACTTGCCCTTCAATAAGCTTTGCTTTACACGTGCAGCAAACACCACCTTTACAGGCATAAGGCAAATCTGCTCCATTTTGCAGGGCTGCATCTAAAATAGTTTTATCCTCGTTAAAGCCAATCTCAACATCAAAAGTTCTACCATCACTTTTAATGGTAATCTTACTTTTTGTTTCAGATTTTATTTGAGGTATAAATGTTTTATTTTTTGTTTTGGCAGAAGTTGTGAACAATTCAAAGTGAATTTGTTTTTTGTTTATTAATTCATTTTCTAAAAAATTTCTTGTTGTTACAATCATTTCTTCTGGTCCACAAATAAAAAATTCACCACAACTTTTCCAATTGATTAGCTTAGATAATTGATGTAGTTTTTCAGCATCAATTCTTCCACTACTTATGGGTGCATCGGTTTTTTCTCTACTTAAAATATGTATTAATTGTAGCCTTCCGAGAAACTTATTTTTTAGTGCTTCAATCTCTTCCTTAAAGATTATAGAACCAGTATTTTTATTTCCATAAACAAGAATAAACTCAGCTAATGGCTCAGCCATTAAAGTTGTTTTAATAATAGACAAAATTGGTGTAATGCCACTGCCTGCTGCTATTGCAACATATTTTTTTGTTATATTGTTTTCGTGAATGGTTCCAAACTTTCCATTAGGAGTGGCAATATCTAATACATCGCCAATTTGCAGTTGATGGTTAGCATAACTTGAAAACAAACCACCTTCAACCTGCTTTACAGCAATTCGAAAATCGTTCTCCATAGGCGATGAACAAAGCGAGTAAGAGCGTCTTACTTCTTTATCATTAATAGTAGTTTTTAGTACAATATGTTGACCTGCTGTATAAGCAAATTCTTCTTTTATAGTTTCTGGGATATCAAAAGATATTGAAACACAACTAGCAGTTTCCTTTCTAATGTCTTTAATTGTGAGTGGATAAAAATTCATTTTGTAAATGGTAAATATTAAACTGTGTGATTATTGCAAGTTCTAGAACTGTTAAAGCTTTCTAAGCCCATCAATCAAAAAACTAACCATATTTTCTTCTAACTCCTTGCCAATAATTTTTTCGGTACTTCTATGCCAACTTTCTATTCCTCCTATTGCGTGCAACATAATAAGCACAGCTGTTGGGGCATCTATTTTTTTAATTTCTTTTTTCTTAATTCCTTCTTCAATGATGGCAGCAAAACGTTTTCTATATGTTCTTCTTTGGTTTTGCATATTGCTTAAGTATGGATTATCCAAATGTTTCCACTCTCGGTCACTCACATAAACTTCTTCAAAATGGTTTACCATTCCATTTATATGAAATCGCAGTAAACTCTCTATTTTAGCTAGTGTTGTTGCTTTGCTAGACTCCACCTCTTCCATTTTATGAGTATATCTGTTAGCAACATCAAAGCAAATAATATTTAACAATTCGTTTTTGCTTTTGATATGATTGTAAAGACTTGCTGCTTCAACACCAACTACATCTGCTATTTCACGCATACTTGCAGCCTTAAACCCTTTTTCTTTAAATAAAGTAGCTGCTTTTTCAATAATAATTTCTCTGCGACTAATTTGCTTGTTAGTTGTTTTAATACGTCCCATTTGCCAAAAGTAGGCTAACATCTGTTAGTATCAAAAAGTATTTATAAATAAAAAGCCACAGATTTGTAGATTAATTCCAACAAATCTGTGGCTGAATATTACTTATAAAATATTAACTAAATAGTCCACCTTTTTTTAAGGCTTTTTTTGTTTCTCCTATTTTAAAACCATTATTGTAAATTTCAATTTTATAATCACCAGGCGTAAATTGTGTTCCAGGTTTCCAATCGAAACTAACTGGTAATACCTTTCCTAATTCATAGTTAACATCAATAGTTTCGGTGTACTGAAGTTCAACGCCATCACGTGTTTTAAAATTTCCGTGTGGTACAGAAGTTTTTCCATCAGGGCTCGTAACAATTACATACAATGTTTTTTTACCGCTTGGTGCAACCCTATTCTCATCAATTACAAAAGATAATCTGAAAAAGTCTGCACGCTTTGCAGTCTCAGTTTCTTTCTCTTTATCTCCTCGCATTTTAATAGCTGTAATGTTGATGTGTGAAGCAGTTAATGTACTTGCAACATCCACTTTATCTTCTAAGTTTTTCTTTTCAGTTGTAAGTTGATTTTTTTCGGTTGAGAGTTGTTCTTTCTCTGATGTTAATTGATTTTTATCGTTAGTCAGTTGTTGTTTATCTGCGGTCAATTGTAGATTTTCACCTTTCAATTTAGCAACTTCAGCTTGCAGGCTTTCCAATTGTCCCTTATAATTTGAAATCAATTGTTGAGCTTTTTTTAAGTCATCGCTGGTTACATTTTTTTGCTTGAGAATGCTGTTGATATTGCTTTTTATTTTAGTTAATTCAGCATTTCGTTCAGAAAGTGCAGTTTGCAACTGTGTATTATTTGCAGTTAACGTATCTACTTGTTTAGATGCAATTTCAAACTCTGCTTGTAATACGTTTTTAGCACTATCAAGGTTTTGAACAGTAGCAAAATTAATTTGCTCAATTTTTTTATCTTGAGATTTATCATATATAATATATCCTAGTAACAATAATATTATTGCTACCAATACTGCATAAATTGTATTACGATTATCTTTTTGGGGAGGTGTACGATTTGCTGTTGCAGAAGGAACGTATGCCATTTTATATTATTTTTAAGTCGCAAATTTATAGATATGAATTTAAACTTATTATTAATTGACATTGAAACTGTGCCAATAGTTAAAAACTTTAACGAATTAGACAGCAATTGGCAACAATTATGGCAAGATAAAATCAGCAAATCATTACCGGACTCTATTCCCGCTGAAGATAGTTGGAAGATGAGAGGTGGAATTATGGCTGAGTTTGGAAAAATTATTTGCATCAGTACTGGTTATTTTTTTGCAGATGAACAAAGAGAAAACTTTATTAAAATAAAAAGCATTTATGGCGATGATGAAAAAAAATTGTTAGAGGAGTTTGTTGAATTATGCAATAAGTTTTATAAAATAAACAAAGATTTCTATTTTGGAGGTCATAACATAAAAGAGTTTGACATACCATACATCTGTAGAAGAATATTAATAAACAACCTGCCTTTACCCGAATATTTATGGTTACATGAAAGAAAACCATGGGAAATAAAAATGTTCGACACTTTAAATTGGTGGAAATTTGGTGATAACAAAAATTACACTTCACTTCATTTGCTCGCTAATACATTACAAATTCCAACAAGCAAAGAAGATATTGATGGCAGTATGGTGCAAGATGTTTATTATAATGATAAGGACTTGAACAGAATTGTAGAATATTGCCAAAGAGATGTAGTGGTAGTTGCCAATATTATTTTAAAGTTTAAAAATATGCCCCTACTAAACGAAAAAAATATTATTGTTGTAAAATAGTAAAAAAATCATACGTATTTGCATACTCATACATTTGCAAAATGTCAGCCGAAAAAATATTATCAGAATTTAAAAAGAAAAATTTTAAACCAATTTATTGGCTTGAGGGTGATGAACCTTTTTTTATTGATGAAATAATTAACTATGCCGAGCATAACATATTAAGTGAAAGTGAAGCCAATTTTAACTTATCGGTATTTTATGGCAAAGATGCAGATTGGGCTGCTGTTGTAAACGCCTGCAGACGATATCCTATGTTTTCAGAAAAACAAGTTGTGATATTAAAAGAAGCTCAACAAATGAGAGATAGCGATTTGGAAAAACTTGAAAGCTATATTGAAAATCCCCTTTCTTCTACAATTTTTGTTGCTAGTTATAAAGACAAAAAACTAGATGCAAGGAAGAAATTTACAAAAATTGTTAAGGCAAAAGGAGAGGTATTAACTACAAAAAAAATATACGACAATCAACTACCTGAGTGGGTAAACGGCATGGTAATTCAACACGGCTTGTCAATTACTCATAAGGCAGTTGCTATGGTTGTAAATAATATTGGTAATGACTTAAACCGAATTAAAAATGAAATTGAAAAACTAAGTGTAAACCTTAATGGAAGGAAATCAATTACAGAAGATGATATTGAAAGATTTATTGGTGTTAGTAAGGAATATAATGTATTTGAATTGCAAAACGCCATTGCATCTAAAAACTTATCAAAGGCAATAAAAATTATTCAATATTTTGAAAAAAATCCTAAGGCTGCACCCATACAATTAGTGCTTCCTGCTTTGTATGGTTTTTTTAGTAAAACATATACTGTTCTTTCGGTAAATAGCAATGATGATAGAACAGTAGCGGCAGCACTAGGTATTAATCCATTTGTTGTAAAAGATTATATGCTTGCAGCAAAAAATTATCAATTAAATGGAGTTGAGAAAGTGTTGTTATTACTACATAATTACAACTTAAGAAGTGTGGGAATCAAAGACAATAACACTTCTGATGCAGAATTACTAAAGGAAATGATTGTTAAAATGATTGCTTAGTTAAAATATTAGATTCTTTTATCAAGCCTGTAAACTGCCCAGTTTTCAGTCTCGAACATAATAACCATATGAATACCTTCATTGTTTTTCAACTTATCTAAATTGTATTGGTTTAATACAGTAAAGTTTCTTAGTCTATTTTTTCTTTTAGCAATACAAACATATTTAGCCTCTGTACTTGGGTTCTCAGCAACAGTAATAAAGTTATAGTTGATTGGAAGAATTATGTTACTCCCCAGTTTTCTCATTTGTGCAATAATTGGATATGCAGCTGCGTCGTCCATTAAAATCTTTCCATTATCTGTACTTAGTCTTTCTGTAGCCATCAAACCAGTAATGTAGGTTGCCATTTGATATTCCTCAGTAATCACTCTTTCGCCTTTTACTTTTGAAGCATTTTTAATTGCAGTAAAAAAGCCCTTTTCTTCAGCATCGCTTGTTCTTCTGAAATATAAAATTCCAGTAAATACATTAAGAATAGCAAAGAACATGAGAATTGGATACATCTGTTTTGCAGAATACTTTTTTCCTACATAATAGCTGATACCAATTAATGCAAGCACTAAAAATATCAAGTAATATTCTACTGTTAAATAAATTTGATTATCTAATAAGAATATACCAATTAAGATAAATGGTGATAAAAGTGTTAGTAGCTCATACAACTTTCCTTTGAAAAGAAAAAATACCAGAATAAATAATGGTGTTAACAATAAAATATATCCCTGAAAAACTATTTGTGTTTGTGCTAATACATTTTTACCAACGTGCCCATCAATAAAGATACTACCTAAAGAATGTGTTCCAGTTACGCTCCAATTTGCATACTGACTTGTTAAGAAATATGTACCATTACCTGCATGCACTTGATTCAAAAGCTTAAATAAATACACAGCTACAATTGGAAGTAAAAATAAAATTATGTAAATAGCTAAAGTTCTATTACTAAGTTTTCTTCTTTGTGACCTATTATTCACAGCCTCGTAATACTGAACTATTGGCGAGCTAAAAGTAGAGGTTTTTAATCCTTCCAATGAAACCAAAACAATAAATGGAATTAAGGCTAATAAAAGCCAGATAAAATTATAATTGCAAAATATTAAGCAAGTTACATAAATACTTGCCATTGATAAGGAAAATGTAGTTTGTGTTTTGTAATAAACAAACAAACTTCTATAAACCATATAAAAAAACAATAATACAATCCCAATTGATCTACCTGAAGTTCCAGCAAAAATTAATCCTGGATGAAAGAAAAAAATCAAACTTAGCATAGGAACAAAAAACCTTCTTTGTAAACTTGATTTTGAGTAATCGCTTAAAATCAAGAAAAATAAAAAAGATGTGAAAGTTGCAGATGCTAATACAGGTGCAAATGGATAACCAAATAATGAAAATACAACAGTAGATAAATATACTAATGATGGAAAAGTTGTACCAAGTGTTAATAAGGTATTATCTCTGGCTTCAAAAAGCAATCTAGCTTTTTCTGCCAAAAATAAAGATTCAGAATGTTCATATCCTGATCTATGCAACATCCAAGATATAATAAGGTAGTAGCTAAGCAATACTATTGCCAACAATGCAGGAATATATTTTCTTAAAAATACCATATTAAATTAATTTTATTACGCCGCAACAGCAGTAGCTGATGATTGTTTACTTAAACCATGATTTGTTTTTTCCCAATAAAAAGGTTTAAAAATTAACTGCCATAATCCTTTATATGCAGCAATAGAATGCATTAACCAATATATTGGATTTAGAATTGAAAAAAGGATTAACTCATAATATCTTCTTTTGAAAACAGCCATCATATTTATATAAATCATCAACACATTACCTGCTACGAAATTGAATATTGCAAAGTATAAAACCCAATCAGGGAATACAGTTTTTACACCTGTAATATTAAAAATTATATAAACTAAAAAGAATAATAGCAAAATTGGGTAAACAAGGAAAGTTATAGCTGTACCACCAATAAAAAAGTTAAATCCAAAAAAGCCGCCCCAACCAATACGGCGAATTAAATGTACAGGATTACGCATGTGCACTAAGTACGTTTGCATATATCCTTTAATCCATCTGCTTCTTTGTCTAATCCAATTGAAAGGTTCATTATTTGCCTCTTCATAAGTTGTACTTCTAACAATACCAATTTTGTATTGTTTATCATACACTCTTACGCCAAGGTCAGCATCTTCAGTAACGTTAAATGGATCCCAACAACCTAATTCAATTAACTTATCAAGCTTAAAGTGATTACTTGTACCACCTAAAGGTATAGGAATATCGAGTGTTTCAAGTCCTGGTAACATATAATCAAACCAATATGAATACTCCAAAGTAAACATACGGGTAAGCAAGTTTTCATTTCGATTAAAATAATTCAACGCACCTTGTACTACCACATATTCTTTTGGCAATTTACTGAACATTAAATACGCCTTCTTTAGTTGCCAAGTATCTGGTATGTCCTCTGCATCATAGATTGTTAACAATTCGCCACGTGAAAAATAAATACCATAATTACAAGCTTTTGGCTTTGTTTTAGGCATCATAAATGGAATTACAATAACTTCAAAATTTGCAGGAAAATCAAGAGCCCTAACCGCATTTAAGGTTTTATCATCATCCTCTTCTATCAATAACTTTACGTCTAATTTTTCAGGAGGATAGTTAAGGCCTCTCAGATTCCAAATAAGTTTTCTAATTAGTTTATCTTCCTTATAAACTGGCAATAAAATAGTGTACACCGGTACATCAACATTTTTAACAGCACCCAGTTCTTCAATAGTAACATCATCGTGTAGTTCAGATTGAGAACCTTTTAATGCTAGATAGAGCTTAAATGTAATTGAACCAAGAAATGCAAAACTGGCTAAAAAATTAAGTACAATGATTGTTGGAATTGTAAACACAAAAATCATTACTACTACAAAAATCAGAAATGCAAATACAAAAATTAATTGAGGATCAGTAAATGTGATATGACCTGAGCTAGTCGGGTCTTTTTTCATTAAACTATATACAGATTCATTTACTAAATCTATCCCTCTAATTTTATGTGCTCGCCAAATGATATCTAAATCATCTGCTGCCACAAGCTTTACATTGGTTCTAAACTTAACCATCAAGCTATTGGCTAATTTTTCATCAAAAGGATCGGCGGCAGCTACTAATAAACTGCCGTCGAAATCTTGTTTAAGAGGTATATATAAATAAGAATTGATGTGATGGATGTCGCATTGATTCAAAAAAATTTCATCAATTTCATAATTTCTTACATCGACTACTTCTTTTCCTTCTGCATTTAAAAAGTTCATATAATCCCTTCGTGTAAGGTAGCCAAAGCATAAAGCAACTTTTATTGGAGCATAGCTATATGTGGCAGCAATAGAATCGACTTCTTTAAGCTTCTCAGCATCAAATTTCTTTTGTGATGCCATTATGTCTATTGCGGTACGAGTCATATAATTTACTTTCTAAAGAAAAAATAATTTGAATTTCAAAACAACTACTCAAATATTAAACTACTGCATCTGTAGCTTGTTTAACTCTATTCTTAACTCCAAAAAATCCTAGAACTAACAATACAATAATAATTCCCATAATCCAAAATTTATAGGCACTCCAAAACTTTTCAAATGCTGAAGTATTATTGTTATAAGTAACAATGGTATTGTCTTCTGGAGCTTTAAAGAAGTAATTGCTCATACCATTGCTATTAGCAATACAAACATTACTTTCAATCTCTGTTAGCTGTGTACTGAAGTTTTTTACAACACTTAAGAATGCACTAGATGAACTGCTATCTCCACCTAAAGCAGTTACCATTAACACAGTGTTGCCTTTATCTTTAAATATTTGTGCTAAACCACTGTTTGAGAAATCACTAACAGCATAACTAGCTGCACCAACCAATCCTTTATAAACTTGAAAATCTTTATCAAACTTTACTGGAACATTATCATATTTACTAGCAAATTTATCAGAACGATTAACTAATGCAATCAGGTTATACTCACTAACATCACCAGCACTTGCAGTTGTAACAATTTGAGGTACTATCAATCTATTAAAATCATTTTTAATTGGTGAGTTGATTTGATAATAAATTTCACCAACCGAAGATGTAAGCTTGCCTAATAGTTCTGGAGACACAACAATCTTGGTTTGTTTTTTTCTGAACTCTGCTGGAAAGTTAAAGAAACTAAAAAACTTGCTCTCTCTTTCTCCCGTATATGTTAGGGTAGATGATTTGGTGTTGATGAAAGCAAAAAAATTGCTGAAACCATCTTTACAAACATTACTTCCTGGATGAAAACGAAACTCTATTTCTAAAGTATTAAACTTTGAAAGTAAATGTGGTTTTAAATCAACATCACTAATAAAATTAACCTTATCTAACAAATTTCCATTGTATACCAAATTTTGATTCAAATATACATTTACAAAACCTCTGTCATCTGGTTTTAGAGTAGAGAAATAACTTTCTAAATGTAATGTAAGTTTAGTAGGGATTGCATTAAAATCAGCTAATGAAAAATTGAACTTTTTTCTCAATGCACCAATACCTTCCATTAACTCGCCACTACCACCAATATCCTCAAGTGTAGTTACAAGTGGAGATGCACCAGCAACGATTTCTGAACTGAATGTAGCATCAGAAATTAATAATCTATCTGAAAAAGCACTACTCAATCTTTTATTACTTGCCAAAGCACTAATAGCTTTTTTATACCCAGCATTATCACCACCAGTTACAACCAAAACATAACGTTGCCCAAAACCAACATTAACAGGCACAAGAGCTATTAAACCCTGACCAGAAGAAACCATAGGCAATGATTGTTTTACTGCATAAGGCAACTTATCTGTTGTACCAGCTATAATACCTGCTGGAACTGAATCAGAAGGTGAATATATCCCTGTATAAACTTGTTTTGATGCTGCTCCTTGACGAACAAGTGCATATATCAAACCACCTGCCATCAAATCATCAACATCAGCAGCAGCAGGGGTATAAACTGAATTAAACTCTTGTATTACTTCTTTAATACTTCTTTGATAAGTAAAATCAGATTGTGAAGGAGCTGATATATAGGAAGAGTTTTTAACGCCTAACCAACAAGCAGGATTATCAATATCCTTGCAATATTCATCACCTATACTCATTTTAGCAGCTACCCTAACTTTGATAAATCTACCGTCAGGCTGTAAGTATTTAGAATTTAATGGCACTCTAAAAGTTAACAAAGTATCAAGTGCAGATGTGATAACTCTTTGAGTATACACTGGCTCATCTTTTAGATATACAACCACAAACGAGTTGTTAGGGTTTAGCACTTGTGATGCTCTAAGATTTAATACTAAACTACTTTGGTCAATATTATCATCTGGTTTTACTTTTATGAAGTAACTCAATGACCCGGAAATTCCGATGATTGATGCATCGTCATATCCCATTGACTTAAAGGTTCTGTCTTGTGCAAACATTTGTAATGCACTTAGCATTAATACTACGGAAAGAAGAAATTTAGATTTCATGTTATTTAAATTTACTGGGTACTTGGGAATTCTATTTTAAAATAATTGCCTGTATTATCTTCACTATGATATGTGAATGTTCCATTCATAGTTTCAACTAATTTTTTTGTAGCAGCAAGTCCCATCTCACTAATTATATTTTCATCCACAGCCGATACATTCCTAAACTTGTTTACTACTTCATTTAGTCTATCCATTGAAATAGATGAACCGTGGCTCACAGCTTCTATTACAGCTTTTCCATTGCTATGTTCAGAAGTTACAGTAATAATAGATCCAGCTTGAGAAAGCATTATTACATTATTCATCAACTTACTTAATACTTGATCTGTAAATAATTTATCCTGATAGACATTATTTGCTGCTGGAGAAATATTTAACTGCAAATGCATATTTTTGAGCATTGCTGTTTCTGCAATTTCAAGAACAGACTTTTCAACTTCTGGATTAATATCGAAATATTCTTTATTGAAACTAATAGAAGGCTGCTCATTAGAAGCCTCAACTGTCGTCCCACTTAATTTTTGAGCAATGTAGCTTAGCTTATCATTGCTAGTAATGATTGAGTTTAACACTTCAATTTGATGAGGCATTAAATTACTAGAAGTTGCTTTCAGCATTTCAACAGACCCTTTAACTGTATTAGAAAAACTAGTAAAATCGTGCATTAGTACAGCCATATTGTCCTGGCTACTTTCATTAATAACTTTCAATTTTCTATTAGTAGCTTCTATTTCAAAATGTTGATCTTTGATTTTTACATTTTTCTCAACTAACTTATCGTTTGCTTCGTCAATCATTACACTTCTTTCAATATCTCTGCATACTATTGAATATCGGGTATAAGCTAGCAAGCAAGAAAAAGCAGAAAGGATAAAATAAACAGCCCCACCATGCTCAATTAGAATGCTAAATTTATCAACACGTTGTTTTAATGAGTATATCAATACAACGATTACATAAGATGCTATACAAATGATAATAGAATTTATTGGTGGCCAAAAAATTGTAGTATTTACCACTAACATTAACATCGATAATATTAAAAAATATGCAAGGTTTGCACCGCCAGTTGGAACAATACCACAAATGATAGAGTTAATTATTACATTGATTGCAACAAACCAAAATACTGTTTTAAGATATCCCCAATTTTGCTTCGCTGCATAGTGGTAAATCAAATACGACATTCCCCATCCAATGATTCTGATTAAAGAAAAATCCAACCACGAGTCTGTACAGAATAAGTAATCAATCAAAATAAAAAGTGGCAATGCGAACAAAGTTGTCCACATTATAACATTCGCATAATACGCCCCTCTTTTGCTTAACTCTTGGTTGAAAGCAGTTTTGTTGATATTTGCGTAAGAAAATTTGTAATCGTTATACATATTTATTATTATGCAGTCAATAATTGAAAAGCAGTTAAACACAGTTAGTAACGTGAAAATAAACTTAAAGCAATTAAAATTTTATATCTTAATAACTTCACTAGTAGCCATTAGCCAATTCACATCTTGTGTAAAAAAGGGATATCCAACTATTTCCGAAATTCAACGAAGTTTAGGTGGCGGTACAAATTTGTCTTGGTTTGAACATACTTGGTCTTCTCCACAAGACTTATTAAATTCCGACTTAACTCCCAAACTAAACCAAATTGCTCAACAAGGATTTAAAACTATCAGACTCCCTGTTGCCTTTGATCTATTTGTTTATCCCAACTCTTCAACACTTCAACCACAACTATTAACGAAACTTAAGGAAATTTATTTTACGTGTTACAATTTAAAATTGCATTTAATTATAACTTATCATTACGGGGTGTTCAATGAAAACAGTATATACAATCAAGAAATCAATCACGTATCCTGGATTTGGAAACAGGTTCAACAAACTTTTAAAGGACATGGTTATGAGTACTTATTTTTTGAATTATATAATGAACCTACCATGTCAACAGCACGCTGGAAACAAACTGCCGAAAAATTAATAAGTTACATTCGAGGTGAAGACAAGGATAGAATATATATCATAGGAGGAACAAATTATAATGGACTTAATGATTTAATGGATATGGGTAAATTAAATGATGACAAACTTTTTTATACATTTCATTTTTATGAACCATATATTTTTACTCACCAAGGAGCCGACTGGACAAGCGATAAAACTTACATGAAAGGGTTCCCTTATCCATACAAAAGGAGAAAAATGCCAGTAATGAGCAAAGAAGCTATTGGTACAAGTGTAGAAAAAGATTATAACAAATATTACTATGAAGGCACAAAACAATATATTAATGATAGAATGAATCAAATTGCTAATTATTGTTCTAAAAATAATATGTTGCTCATTTGTACTGAGGCTGGTGTTATTGATATTGCTGATAAAGACTCGAGGTCAAATTATTTAAAAGATATTTCCACAAGTATGTATCAATACCATATTCCATTAATTTTATGGGACTATGATCAACGATTTTCAATTAAACAAGATTCAACAAACATTTTTCCTTCACTCAATAAGTGGCTAAGGAAAAGTAAAAGAGGATAACAAAATGAACCCTGTATTAAGTATTAATAATTTTTATAAAAAATATGGCAATGTTCAAGCCCTTAATGGAGTTTCGTTTAACATACCACAAGGCTCTATTTTTGGAATATTAGGACCCAATGGAAGTGGCAAAACTACTACACTTGGAATTATTTTAGATATTCTCAAAGCCGACTCTGGTAGTTACTCTTGGCTTGGTAGCACCAACAATGATAATGTTAGAAATCAAATTGGAACTTTACTGGAAACTCCCAATTTTTATCATTATTTGTCAGCTATTGATAATTTAAAAATAACCCAGGCAATAAGTAAAAGGGGCAACAGCGATGATATTGAAAACGTCTTAAAACTTGTAAATTTATTTGAACGCAGAAATAGTAAATTCAAGACTTTTAGCCTTGGTATGAAGCAAAGACTTGCCATTGCTGCAGCATTATTAGGCAATCCAAAAATCATTGTTTTAGATGAACCAACAAATGGTTTAGATCCAGTAGGTATTTTAGAAATAAGAGAACTTATCAAACGACTTGCGAAAGAAGGTATAACAATAATAATGGCTAGTCATTTGTTGGATGAAGTTGAAAAAGTTTGCACCCACGTGGCCATTTTAAAAAAGGGGGAATTAATAACAACAGGAACAGTAAATGAAATTTTATCTCAGGAAGATATGATTGAATTAAGTAGTGATAACATTAATGAATTATTTAATGCTTTAAGAAATTTTGAAAACGTTACTGCTATTGTAAAAACCGATTCAACTGTTGAAATAAGCTTTCCCATTGGTAAAGCAAACACAGCCAATATAAACAAGTTTTGTTTTGAAAAAAATATTGTGCTTTCTCATATTCAACAAAAAAGAAAAAGTTTAGAAACTAAATTTTTTGAACTTACAAACGACTAAAAAATATGCTATCATTATTAAAAATAGAGTGGCTGAAAATAAAAAAATATCCAGCATTTTGGTGGATGCTTGGTATCGTAGCTATATCATATCCTGGAGTTAATTCAATGTTTTTAGGAATTTATAGATCTGTTGCCAATTCAAAAGAAATGGCAGCACAGGTTGTTAAAGCTTTGCTTGGCAATCCATTTGCATTTCCAGATGCTTGGCAATCTGTTGCATATTTTTCATCTGTGTTTGTAATGATTCCAGCAGTGCTTGTAATAATGTTGATCAATAACGAATATAGTTTTAAAACGAATCGTCAGAACATTATTGATGGTTGGAGCAGGAATCAATTTATTGCGAGCAAATTAATAGATGTTGCTATTATTTCTGTAATTGTAACAGTAGTGTATGTGGCTGTAACACTCAGTTTTGCTGTAATTGCAGACAGTACTACATTTTATAGATGGGCAGAACAACTTTACTATATCCCTCTATTCCTACTTCAAACTTTTGCACAATTATCATTAGCTTTTCTAGCAGGGTATTTTATAAAAAAATCTTTTCTTGCATTGGGTGTTTTTTTAATCTACTCGGTAGTCATCGAAAATATTATCACCAATTATCTTAACTACAAAAAAATCGCTATTTATAAGTATTTTCCTTTTGAAATTTCAGATAGATTAATTCCAAGACCAGAATTTAAAGTAAAACTTCAAAGTGTTGTAGAAGAAAAAATAAACGAGATTCCTTTGCATATTGTATTAACAATATTGCTTACAACTTTGGTTTGGTTTATTTGCTTTAAGCATAACCAAAAAAAAGACTTATAATTCTTTCTGAAATATTTGTTCAAAAGCACTTTCGATAGATGGATATAAAAATTGAAATCCTGTATCGTGTATTTTTTTGCAAGATATTTCAGAGCTTTTTAAAACCTCTACACTCATTTCACCCAACACTATTTTCAAGATAAACTTAGGAACGAAAATGGGTATATAAAACTTGCCTCTTAGTTTTTTAGCTAAAGCAATATTTAGCTTGCTATTAGTTGTAACTATTGGTGCTACTGCATTATAAACACCATTTATATTTTCTTGTTCAATAGCAGCAATAAACATTCGGCATAAATCATCAATATGAATCCAACTAATTTTTTGTTTGCCCGAACCAAGAATTGTAGATATTCCAAATTTTAAAGGCTTCAAAAATTCCTTCAACGCTCCACCATTTTTACTCATTACAATTCCAATTCTAAGTTTTACTAATCTTTTCCTTGTTAGTGAAATTGGATGAACACTCTGCTCCCATTGTTTACAGGCATCACCTAAAAAATCAGTATTAGCAGGCTCTTCCTCTTGATAAGTATTATTTGAATTTTGATTGGGTGCATACCAACCAATAGCACTTGCATTAACAACAACGCTAACATTATTTGGTATTCGTTGCAAAGCATTAACAATAAGTCTTCCACTATTTACCCTGCTATCAACAATCTCTTTTTTTCTGGCAACAGTCCAACGCTTATCTGCCACACCTGCACCAGCAAGATTAACAATTGCATCAGCATTTGAAACAGCTTTTTCGTCTATTGTTTGTTTATCAGTATCCCAATTAGCGAAAGAAATATTTGGATTTGTTGAAGTTGTATTTGCTGTTCTTGTTAAGATGGTAATATTATATCCTTTATCCAATAACATTTCTGTTAATCTTTTACCAACCAAGCCAGTGCCACCTGCTATAAGAATATTTTTCATTTATTTTTTCTGTTGAATTACTAAAACCTTGCCAATTTTGATTGCACATTTTCACCATAAAAAACAGATGCGTGTTGATTAAAATCTTCAATAGAATCCGTGGTATAAAATTTTCTCTCATTTCCTTTACTACAAAGGCTTTCAATTTCAGGGTGTCGTTGTAAATAATCAATTAAACTATTAGCAACAATTTCTCCTTGTGTAATAATTTTTGTTCCAATTGGTGTGTATTCTTTAATCTTATCTAACAATAATGGGTAATGAGTACAAGCCAATAAAATAGTATCAATATTTGGATTTTGCTTATCCAGTGCATTGATATATTCTTTCACAAAATAATCTGCTCCTTTACTATTATGTTCATTATTTTCAATTAACGGAACCCACATTGGGCAAGCTTGTTGATGCACTTGTATTTCAGGAAAAAATTTATTGATTTCGATTTTATAAGAATCAGATTGAATAGTGCCAGTTGTTGCCAAAACTCCAACGTGTTTTGATGTTGAGAAATTTCCAATTACCTCTGCAGTTGGTCTAATAACGCCTAACACTCTTTTTGTTTCAGAAATAGTTGGCAAATGTTTTTGCTGAATGGTTCTTAAAGCTTTTGCAGATGCAGTATTGCAAGCCAATATTACCAAGTGACAGCCTTGATTAAAAAACCAATCAACACATTCTTTTGTGTACTGATGGACAGTTTCAAAGCTTCTGTTACCATAAGGAGCGCGAGCATTATCGCCCAGGTAAACATAATTATACTGTGGAAGAAGCTTAACAATTTCTTTTAAAACAGTCAGCCCTCCGTAACCACTATCAAATACACCTATTGAACCAGCAGTTTGCATACAATATATTTAAAATGCTTTCCAGCCCTGAGCTTCAATGTTGTGAGTACTTCCACCTTTAGTAATAATCTTGCACCCTTCTTCAAGCTCAGCCATATAACCAATTACACTAATTTCTTCACTCAGTGTTATTTTCTCATAATCTTCTTGTTTAATGGTGAAGATAAGTTCATAATCTTCGCCGCCACTCAAAGCACAAATTGTAGCATCTAGCCCAAACTTAAATGCAGCTTGCTTTGCAGCTGGATGAATAGGAATTTTTTCTTCGTATAATCTGCAACCCAGATTACTTTGTTTGCTTATATGCAAAACCTCGCTACTTAATCCATCACTCACATCCATCATACTTGTTGGAGTGATTTCATTTGTTGCTAAAAATTCTATAATATCTTTTCTAGCTTCTGGTTTTAATAACCTTCCAACTATATAATCTTCTCCTTCAAGGTCGGGCTGAATTTGTGGATTTTCAAGATAAATTCTTTTCTCTCTTTCCATTAAAGTGAGGCCTAAAAAAGCTCCACCTAAAAAGCCACTCACACAAATCAAATCCCCTTTTTGAGCAGTACTTCTTTTTACGAATTTATCAGGGGTTACTTCTCCAATGGCTGTAACAGAGATGATAAATCCTTTTTGAGACGATGTTGTATCGCCTCCAACTAAATCTACACCATATTTTTCGCAAGCTGCATAAACACCTTCATAAAATTCGTCAATAGCTTCTAAGCTAATTTTATTGCTTAAACCAATACTCATTGTTATTTGAGTTGGCGTTGCATTCATTGCATAAACATCACTCACATTTACTACAACACTTTTATAGCCCAAATGCTTTAGTGGTGTGTACATCAAGTCAAAGTGGATTCCTTCAATCAATAAATCTGTTGTAATTACAGTTTGCTTACCAAAGTGATCAATCACTGCTGCATCGTCTCCAACACTTTGAATGGTTGAGGCGTTCTTTATTTCAAAATTTTTGGTTAAATGTTCTATCAAACCAAATTCTCCTAATGTTTCTATTTCTGTACGTTCCATAATTTGATGTACGATTTTAGATGTAAGGTGTACGATGTTTAGTACTACTTTTTTATTTATTTCTTGTTGTATTTATAGTCGCAACTATTATCTTCAATAAAACTTCTCCTTCGTTATAAATGTTTTGTATCGCTTCATTTTTATCTGTGTTAAACTCTAAAAGTAACTCTAGAAAGAAAAGACTTTCATCTAATTCTTCTTCCACAATCTTTAGCTTATTTATAAAGTCTGCTCTCGACTTTGCTCTTCTTACAGCTCTGTAATTTGCTGCAACAGATGAACTTGAACGAATGATTTGATTGCTGTAATTTCTATTAATTTCATTTTTGTCTAAAGAAAGTACAAATTTGCCAACATTAATTGCGAATTGCTTGGTACGCATTTTCATTTCTTCCGCATCCATACTCATGAATATTTTAATTAATATACATCGTACAACTTACACCAAACATCACACATACTATATCTCTCCTCCATTTACAATTCTAACAATTTCATCGTGTATTAAACCATTGGTTGCAATTAACCCTGGCTGATAGGGATTGTAAGGATCACCTTTTAAATTGGTTACTTTTCCACCCGCTTCTTCAACTATAATAAATCCTGCTGCACTATCCCAGGCACTCAATTGATGTTCATAAAAACCATCAAATCTTCCTGCTGCTACCCAGCATAAATCTATAGCAGCACTTCCTAATCTGCGAACAGGAATTCCTTTACGAATAAATTTTTCAAACACTTGCAAAGGTCCGTTTGGTTCATTAACGTATGTATAAGGAAATCCGGTAACTAAACAACTTTTTATTACTTCTGTTCTTTGGGTAACACTAATTTTTTTTTCGTTCAAAGTTGCTCCAAATCCACGCTGAGCGAAGAAGAACTCATTAATAAAAGGATTGTAAACGGCTCCTAATTCCATTTTTCCAGCACGTTCAACACCGATGCTCACACAACAAATTGGTATTCCATTTGCATAATTTACAGTTCCATCTATAGGGTCAATAATCCATTTATATTCACTGTCCTGAACTATTGCTCCAACTTCTTCACTTAAAATAAAATGATCAGGGTAATCGGCTTTTATAATATTAATAATTGCCTCTTCACTTTTATGATCAATCTCTGTAACAAGATTGTTCATTCCTTCTTTATTCGAAATGGTATAAGTTTTGTCGAAATTTTCTTTTAGGATTTTTGCAGCTGCCTCTGCTGCTTTAATTAGTGTATTTTTTAACATTGTGCAAATATAAAAGAGACAGAAAGACTAGGCATTTAAACTTTGTAATCTGTAATTTTTAAACAAAAAAAGGCAGATGTTGTCATCTACCTTAAGCCTATTTTGAGTAAATTCTATACAAAAGGAATTTTAACAACTTTAGCTTTTACAAGATTATTTCTAATTTCAATAAAAATATCGCCATCAATTAGAGTATGTTCTATGGCAACATAACCCAAACCAATTGCCTTGTTTAAACTTGGACTTTGTGTGCCACTACAAACTTTTCCAATGGTATTTCCTTCAGCATCTTTAATTAAGTAGTCGTGACGAGGAATTCCTCTGTCAATCATTTCAAAACCTACTAATTTGCGTTTAACACCATCAGCTTTTTGCTGCTCGAATATTGCTTTTGATGTAAAGTCTTTCGTAAACTTGGTAATCCAGCCTAATCCAGCTTCCAGTGGAGATGTTGTATCGTCTATATCATTTCCATACAAGCAAAAGCCCATTTCTAAACGAAGTGTATCTCTTGCTCCCAAACCAATTGGTTTAATATTATATGATTTTCCTGCTTCGAAAATGGCATCCCATATTTTGTTGGCATTATCATTTTCATCTCTAAAATAAATCTCAACACCGCCAGCTCCAGTATAACCAGTTGCACTTACCAAAACATTATCAACACCAGCAAAAACACCTTTTGTAAAAGTGTAATATTTAAGGTTCATAATATCCATATCTGTCAATGTTTGTAATGCTTTTGTTGCATTTGGACCCTGAATGGCCAACAAACAGGTTTTATCACTCACATTATGCATTTCAACATTGCCAGTATTGTGTTTGCTAATCCAATTCCAGTCTTTTTCAATATTGCTGGCATTTACAACTAGCATATAAACTTTGTTGGCTTCTATACAATAAACAAGTAAATCATCAACAATACCACCATTTTCATTTGGCAAACAACTGTATTGTGCTTTTCCATCTGTTAATTTACTGGCATCATTACTTGTAACACGTTGAATTAAATCTAATGCTCCATCTCCTTTTAAAATGAATTCACCCATATGACTTACATCAAAAACGCCAACACTATTGCGTACTGCAAAATGCTCATCGTTAATTCCTGTGTAACTAATAGGCATGTTATAACCTGCAAATTCAGCCATTTTGGCTCCCAATTCAATGTGTTTGTGTGTGAAGGGTGTATTTTTCATTGTTTTTAAATAAGAAATCTGATAATATTAGTGAAACGGAAACAAGCAAGTTAGATGTAGCACAAGTTCATTCCTTTATATTTGCCGTCATTAAAAACGCAAATATAAACGGTTGTTAGTTTTAATATTTTTTTATTGAAAATAAAACAACCTAATTACTAATTATATGATGACTTCTGCTGAAATTAGACAGGCATATTTAGACTTTTTTAAAAGTAAAGGACATCAAATTGTTCCTTCTGCACCAATAGTAGTAAAAAATGACCCAACGTTATTGTTCACCAATGCAGGAATGAATCAGTTCAAAGATTATTTTCTAGGAAATGGAACACCTGCCAATCCACGAATTGCTGATACCCAAAAATGTTTACGTGTAAGTGGCAAGCACAATGACCTTGAAGAAGTTGGTGTTGATACGTATCATCATACAATGTTTGAAATGCTTGGTAACTGGAGTTTTGGCGATTATTTTAAAAAAGAAGCCATTGCCTGGAGTTGGGAATTATTGACAGAAGTTTACAAACTTGATAAGGAAAGATTATATGTAACCATTTTTGAAG
>CAZTOP010000044.1:0-24004 GCA_964615145.1 uncultured Chitinophagaceae bacterium | reverse complement strand
CCTTATCAATAAATCTCACAATTAATCAAAACCCTGCAAAGGGTTTATTTTCATTTGTCGTCTTATCATTCAAGATTCATTAAAATAATTTCTTTAAACACATTAAACTATTTTTGAAAAACAAGTCATAACTGACAACGATTGCACATAACTGCAAACACCAACAAACTAATATGTATATAACGCTAAGACCTTGGACAATTGATGATGTTGCTACTTTAACAGAGTATTACAACAACGTGAACATCTGGAATAACTTGCGTAATTATATACCACATCCATACACAACAGCTGATGCGGAAAAATTTATTATTACACAAACAGAAATTTTTCCAACACTCAACTTTGCTGTTTTAAATGAAGGAGAAATTGTTGGTGGCATAGGCATTACATTGCTAGATGATGTATATGTGATGAATGTTGAATTGGGTTATTGGATTGCTGAACCCTTTTGGGGACAAGGCATTGCCACCATTGCTGTTGGGTTAATGACACAGTATGTCTTTGAAACTTTTGCTATCAATAGAATTGTTGCAGAAGTGTTCGACTACAATAAAGCAAGTATGCGGGTGCTGGAAAAAAATGGATATTATCTGGAATCTGTTAGAAGAAAAGGAATATTAAAAAACGAGTTTTTATACGACGATTTTGTTTGGGTAAAACAAAAACTTTATTAAGCCTATTGCCAATTTTTTATAGCTAACTACTCTTGATTTTTAGAATGCAGTTTCTGCATTCAATCTTACTTAAAATTTATTATTTAACCATTAACATATACAACTATGATTAAGAAAAATATAGCCACCAACGAGTTTGGATTTGTATTCAACCCAGCAACAGGAGATTCTTACAGCAGTAACCCAGTAGCTGCTGATATTATTCAATTAATGAAAGATGGAAGTTCATTAAACGAAATCAAAAAAACGCTGCTTGATAAGTACGAAGTAGATAAAATGACGATTGAAAAAGATGTGGATGATTTTGTTGGCATCTTAAAAGAAAACAATTTATTAAACAATTAAACCAACAGCTATGAGCAATACAACAAAACCAATAACAATAGCTGTTACAGGGCTCAATGCTATTGATAGTCCTGGTCCTGGAATAGCAGTTATAAGAGCTATCAGAGAGGGCATCACTACACAACCGGTAAGAATTATCGGCTTGGCTTATGAAAGCCTTGAGCCAGGAATTTATATGGATGGAATGTGTGACAGAACATATCAGATTTCTTATCCTGCTGCAGGTGCTGATGTTTTATACAATGCCATCAAATACATTCACGATAAAGAAAGTATTGATGTCATCATTCCAAACTTTGATGCAGAGTTATATAATTTCATCACCATTGCACCTCGTTTAAAAGCATTGGGCATTCATTCTTTTTTTCCAAGTTTTGAAATGTTTGATGCTAGAGATAAACTGAACTTATATGCATTTGGGCAAAAGCACAACTTGCTTGTTCCGAAAGACAGGGTTATTTATTCTGTGAATGATTTGTACTTAATTGGTGAAGAGTTTGGATATCCTTTGGTGGTGAAGGGCAAGTATTATGAAGCTGTTGTGGCTTATACTTTAGAGCAAGCACAAAAAGCATTTTATAAAATCAGTGCCAAGTGGGGCTTACCAATTATTGTGCAACAGTTTATTAATGGAACCGAAGTAAACATTGCTGCTTTGGGTGATGGAGAAGGTAATGCTATTAGTATCATCCCTATGAAAAAATTGTATATTACAGATAAAGGAAAAGCCTGGGCTGGTATTACATTAGAGGATGAAAATATGATAAAGCTGGCTAAAGATTTTGTTGCTGCAACCAAATGGCGTGGTGGTTTTGAAGTTGAAATTATGAAAACTGCCAACGATGAATTATACATTATGGAAATTAATCCAAGATTCCCTGCATGGATTTATTTGTCTGCTGGTGCTGGTCAAAATCAACCTGCATCATTAGTAAAAATGGCTTTGGGAGAAAAAGTACAACCAATGACAGAATACAGTGTTGGTAAGCTTTTCATCAGATATAGCTGGGATATGGTGGTTGATGTTTCTAAGTTTCAACAATTCACAGCCTTTGGAAATTTGTAATTGATAATTGATAAGGTATAATTTTTTATGAAAGAAATATTATTAAACAAAAGAGTTTTGATTTTGCTATCAGGATTGTAAAGCTCTATCAATATTTATCTGAGAGTAAAAAAGAGGTTGTCATCAGCAAACAATTATTAAGAAGTGGCACAAGTGTAGGAGCAAATATTAGAGAAGCAGAACAAGCAGAAAGCAAGAATGATTTTATCCATAAATTATCAATTTCATTAAAAGAAACAAACGAAACAATCTATTGGCTTGAACTTTTAGTAGCTACAAAATTTATAACAATAAAACAATTTGAAAGCATAAACAGCGATGCTATTGAATTAATAAAACTATTGACGACAATCATTAAAACATCAAAAGCGAGAAAATAATAATTTAAAATAATTATCAATCATCCATTATAAATTATCAATTATATGAAATTAAAATACGAAAGACCCCTCATTAAAAAATTAAATGCGGGAATGATGAACAAATTTGGAGCACAAAGTGAATGTACTCCTGTTACACATATTGATGGGGTATCTGTTAAATCTATCATTCAAAAATATGGCAGTCCGGTTTTTGTTTTGAGCGAACAAAAGATGCGTCAGAATTATAAATCAGCAGTAAGGGCGTTCAGCACAAGATATCCAAAAGTTCAGTTTGCATGGAGCTACAAAACACATTACAACAACGCAGTTTGCAGGGTATTTCATCAGGAAGGAAGCTGGGGCGAAGTGGTGAGTGGTTTTGAATATAGAAAAGCATTGAGCAATGGAGTGCCGGGTAGCAATATCATTTTTAATGGTCCTGATAAACACGCAGAGGAAATTAAATTAGCCATCGAAAATGATTCATTAATTCATATCGACCATTTTGAAGAGTTGTATTTGCTGATTGATTTATGTGCACAACTTGATAAAAAAGCTCGTGTTGCTATTCGTGTAAATATGGATACAGGTATCTATCCAATGTGGGACAGATTTGGTTTTAATTATGAGAATGGTCAGGCGTGGCAAGCATTGAACAAAATAGTGGAGTCTGGTAAACTTCAGTTAGTAGGTTTGCATTCTCATATTGGAACTTATATGCTAAGCACTGCTGCTTATGGTGTTGCTGCTTCAAAACTTTGCGACTTGGCAATGAACTGCAAAAGCCAATTGCATACAACTATTAAATACATTGATTTGGGTGGAGGATTTCCTAGTGCCAATACATTAAAAGGTGGTTATGGCAATGTTCCAACACCTTCTGTTGATGAGTTTGCAGAAGTGATAACTACTACTATTCTAAATTATGGTTTTAAAACAGAAGACCTTCCTTTATTGATTTTAGAGAGTGGTCGTGTATTAATTGATGATGCTGGTTATTTATTAGGTTCTGTTTTGGCTAATAAGAAATTGAGTGATGGACGCAAAGCAACCATTATGGATTTTGGTGTGAATATTATGTTTACGTCATTCTGGTACGATCATAAAATTAGCCCTGCACAAGAAGTGAGTCAGTTTAATGAAGACACAGTGTTGTATGGTCCTTTATGTATGAATATTGATATTGTGAGAGAGTCTGTGAATCTGCCATTATTAAATAGAGGAGATCACGTTGTTGTTCATAAAGTAGGAGCTTATAATATGACACAATGGATGCAGTTTATTGCAATGCGACCAAATATTGTTTTAATTGATACTAACAATGATACACATATTATTCGTCAGGCAGAAACCCTGGATTATTTAGAACAATTAGAAGTAATTCCTGAACATTTGCAAAAAAAATAGTTTGTTATCAAAACGCTTACAACTAACATATCGACATTTATAAAAGCACTGCTTAATAGCTATTCTGTTTTGTTTTTTTCAAACAATAATTTGTTTGCAGTGCTTTTGTTGCTGGTTTCTTTTTTTAATCCTTATGCTGGTCTTGCAGGATTGGTGGCAACAGTTATTGCTATAAGTGTATCGCACTTCACAGGTTTGAATAAGGCATTAATTCAAAAAGGAAACTATAGCTACAATGCTTTAATTATAGGTATTGGAATGGGAGCGATTTATAATTTCAGCATTGCATTCTGGATTCTGCTGACATTCATTATCATCTTTTCAGTCATACTTTCAGTGGTATTTCAAAACATTCTTGGTAAGTATGGTTTGCCTTTTTTAACCATTCCGTTTGTATTATGTTTTTGGCTTGTATTGCTTGTTACCAATGCGTTTGAAGCGATTGATTTTACCTACAGGAATATCTATTGGATGAATGATGCTTATGCTATTGGCAGCAGTTATCTGGTGAATCTGATTATGTATTTTGACAGATTGGAAATGCCTGCATTGGTGTCAACTTTTTTTAAAGCATTAAGTTCCCTGTATTTTCAAAACAATGTTTTAGCAGGAATGATAATTGCTTTGGGCGTATTAATTCATAGTCGAATAATTTTCTCTTTAATCATCATTGGATTTTTAACAGCATATACTTTCAATAATATTGTAATGGCACATCCAGACGGGATGAATTATTATTTAATTGGAGGAAATTTCATTTTGATAAGTGTTGCCATAGGTGGCTTTTTTATCATTCCATCATTGCATTCTTATATATGGGCTGTAGTGAGTGTGCCCATTACTTTTATAGTTGTTATGGCATTGGGAAGAATAACAGGTCAATGGGGCTTGCCAGTTTTTTCAATGCCATTTTCTATTGTGCTTTTAGCTTTTTTATATTTCTTTTCTTTAAAAATACAAAAGGGTAGAGTTGTAGCAACGCCATTGCAATTATACTCTCCCGAGAAAAATTTGTATAATTATTTAAACAATAAAGAACGTTTGCAGAACATCAACCATATTCGTTTGCAATTACCTTTTATTGGTAAGTGGATGGTATCGCAAGGATATGATGGGAACATTACTCACAAAGGAGATTGGAGCAAAGCGTTAGATTTTATTATTGTAGATAATGAGCTAAAAACATATAAAAACTATGCATTAAATGTTGAAGATTTTTATTGCTACAATAAACCTGTACTAGCACCTGCTGATGGTTTTGTTCAACAGATTGAAGATTATATTGATGATAATGCAATTGGTAAAATCAATCAGCAAAAAAATTGGGGAAATACCATTGTAATTAAACATACAGAAGGTCTTTATACTAAACTAAGTCACTTGAAAAAGCATTCGTTTAAAGTTAAAGTGGGTGACTTTGTTAAACAAGGAGATGTGATTGCTGCTTGTGGAAACAGTGGACGATCTCCAGAACCACATTTACATTTCCAAGTACAAACAACACCATATATTGGCAGTAAAACTTTTGCTTATCCATTATCCTATTTTGTTTCTGAAAATAATGGAAAAGAAGTGGTGCAGGAGTTTTCAATTCCTTCAGAAACGGCTATTGTAAGCAACATAAATCACAACACAACTTTAAAACAGGCCTTTGAGTTTTTGCCTGGATTTAATCTTACTGTTAGTGCCGAGGGAATGGAAGATGGCAAGTGGGAGGTTTTTACTGATGCATATAATAACTCATATTTTTATTGTCATACAACTAAGTCATTAGCATATTTCAAACGAAATGAAACAGTGTTTTACTTTACATCTTTTGATGGCGATAAAAGCAGTTTGTTATATCAATTTTATATATCTTGTTACAAAATTTATTTGGCTACAGAGCCTGCTGTTGTTGCATTAGATAAATTTCCATTGCAGTTAAGCAAGAACACTTTATCAAAATGGTTGCAAGATTTTGTTGCACCTTTTTACATCTTCAGCAGATTGCATTTTGAATCATTGAATAAAGTTGTATCAAATGATTTTTTAAATCCATCTGTTAGCATTAGCACGAAACAAGTGCTGCAGTTTTTATCTTTTAAAAAAAATATAAACGAATCTGTGATAGAAGTAAAAGATAATAGAATTGTCTCTTTCACATTCACTCATCATAAAAAACAAATTCAAGCAATATGTACACCAAAAGATTATTAAAACTAATGATATGCAGTTTGTTTTTTTTACAAAGCTATGCACAAGTAAAAGAGTCAACAGTTGATGTTGATATTCATTCTCTGTCCTTATATAATGCTGCACAGTGGAAAGAGTTGATGGTATATGGTAAAGATAAAATCGTCTCTGGTATTGATTTTCCTTTGCTACGAATGAGAATAGGATATGCAGCATTTATGCTTGGAAACTATTCACAAAGTTTAACTCAGTATAAAAAAGTATATGATGCTGAGCCAGCAAATGAAACTGCACTATACTATGTTTATTTGAATAATTTGTATTTGAATAATATTAGTGAAGCTAGATACTATATTTCATTGATGAGTGAAGCTGCAAGAAAGAATTTGGGCGTTAAAAAAATAAAGTTAGAATCCATTGAAACAGAATTTAGTTATAAATCCACAACAAGTTCTTTAAGAAATGATGCACAATATTATCGTTTGGGATTCAATACACAATTGGGATACAGACTTTCGTTGCAACAAAGTGGTGCTATGTATAATCAAGTTATCAGTGAATCTCTGATGCCAACCACAGTTACTAATAGAACTAATATCGATATTCAACAGAAAGAATATTATGGCAAACTGAATTTCGCTTTAACAGGAAAAGTTGCTTTGTTTGGTGGTTATCATTATTTATATACTCCTTTCAATAATTTGATTTATAATAA
This sequence comes from uncultured Chitinophagaceae bacterium, assembly GCA_964615145.1. GTDB lineage: Bacteria > Bacteroidota > Bacteroidia > Chitinophagales > Chitinophagaceae > CAIVPM01. The sequence goes on along the minus strand of CAZTOP010000044.1, from coordinate 17,257 downwards.
TAATGTTGCTTTTGGCGGTATAACATATACTGCTCCATATTTTCACATTAAAGCAATGGCAACAAATGCTACCATTACAGATAATAGTTATACACAATACGATGCATCTGTTGCTTTATATCCTTTAGGAAACACTAATTTTTATACCATTAGCAAAGGCTCCTATAACACTGGTTTTATTTTCACTCAAGTGGCAGGGTTTAAAGCTGCAAAAAGCATTTGGCTAGAAGGAAATGTAACGATTGGCGAGTATGATAACTTTATCGATAATGATGGTTTATATGTTTATAACGATATCGATAAAAAACAATTTAAAGCTGGGGGTAGCATCTATGCTTCTTTAAGCAAACATTTGCTGTTAACACTTAACTACAACTTTGAACAAAAGTTAAAATATAAAACAACAGGTAACGATTTTTATCAACATTCAACAACAGGAGGTTTACAATGGAAATTTTAAAAAAATCAGTCATTGCTATCACAGCAATTATTTTAGGAGTATCAAGTGCTACTGCACAAACAACAGATGATATTCAAAAAGCTTTTAAAGCAAGTTATGTAAGTGAGTATAAAGCAGATTATGCTGGTGCAATATCAGACCTGCAAAAAGTGTATAAAGCAGAAAGCTATGAACTTAATTTAAGATTAGGTTGGTTGCACTATATGTCTAAGCAATACACACAGTCAATGGACTATTACCAAAAAGCTATTAACTTAAAAAAGTTTAGCACAGAGGCACGTTTTGGTTACATTAAACCTGCTAATGAAGCAAAGCAATATGTAAAAGCTTATGAAAAGTATGAAGAGATTTTAAAGATTGACCCATACAACAGCATTGCCAATTATTGGGTTGGTGTAACGTACTATACTGCTAAGAAATATGAAGTTGCTGCAAAGTATTTCGAGTTGGTGGTTAATATGAATCCATTTGATTATGATGCCAATCATATGTATGGCTGGACATTATTGAATCTTGGCAGAAATGCCGATGCAAAAATATTATTTACACAAGCACTTTATAATCGCCCAGGCGATGCATCTGCAAGTGATGGTTTAAGTAAATGCAAATAGTTTTTATATAAAAAATGCAGGAGCTTTTAGGTTCCTGCATTTTTATTTATTAGAGAAATAATTTCAACTAAAACTCACAATTCTTGGGAGTTCTTGCAAAAGGAATCACATCTCTGATATTTCCCATTCCTGTTACAAATTGAACCATACGTTCAAAGCCTAAACCAAATCCAGCGTGTGGCACACTACCAAATCTTCGGGTATCTAAATACCAGCTCATTTCTTCTGTAGGAATATGCATTGATTTCATTCTTGCCTCAAGTTTTTCAAGCCTTTCCTCTCTTTGGCTACCACCAACAATTTCACCAATACCTGGTGCTAAAATATCCATCGCTGCAACAGTATGTTTACCTTCTTCACAGCCATCATTCAGCCTCATATAAAAAGCCTTGATAGCTGCTGGATAATTAGTAACAATGACTGGTTTTTTGAAATGTTTTTCTACTAAATATCTTTCGTGTTCGCTTTGCATATCTATGCCCCAAGCAACATCATATTTAAACTTCTTCTTTTTATAGTGAGATGATTCTAATAAAATCTGAATGGCTTCTGTGTAGGTAATTCTTTCAAATTTATTATCCACTACCATTTTCAATTTTTCTATTAAACCAAACTCTTGTCTTTCCTGTTGTGGTTTTTGTTTTTCTTCCTCTGACAATCTAGCATCAAGAAATTCAAGGTCTTCCATGTTATGCTCCATTGCATAACGAATCAAATATTGAATAAACTCTTCAGCCAAATCCATATTATCTTCTAAATCGTTAAAAGCTACTTCAGGCTCAATCATCCAAAACTCTGCAAGATGGCGGGTTGTGTTAGAGTTTTCTGCTCTGAAAGTTGGACCAAATGTGTAGATTTCACTAAAAGCCATTGCTCCCAATTCACCTTCTAATTGACCGCTAACAGTAAGGTTGGTACTTTTCCCAAAAAAATCTTCACTAAAATTAATTGTTCCATCCTCGTTTTTAGGAGCAGAGCCATCTATTGGTAAAGTAGTAACTCTAAACATTTCACCAGCACCTTCAGCATCACTCGCAGTAATAATTGGTGTGTGTAAGTACACAAAACCTTTATCGTTATAAAACTTATGGATGGCATAAGCTAAAGAATGACGCAAACGAAACACAGCAGCAAAAGTGTTTGTTCTAAAACGAATGTGTGCATTTTCACGTAAAAACTCAAGACTGTGTTTTTTGGGTTGCAAAGGATATTTTTCAGCATCGCTATCGCCTAAAATTTCAATTGATTTTGCTTTAAGCTCTACAGTTTGTCCTTTACCTAAACTTGCAACTAATTCACCCGTTGCTTTAATAGAAGCACCTGTTGTAATACGCTTCATCGTTGCTTCATCTAGTAAACCCAGTTCTACAACTACCTGTAAATTATTATTGGTACTACCATCATTAAGAGCAATAAACTGATTATTTCTAAAGGTTCTTACCCAACCCATCACAATAACTTCTTGACCAATTTGTGTGCCTGCAAGAAGTTGTTTTATTTTTGTTCTAGTGTTAAACATAGCTTATAAATATGGCTGCAAATATATAAGATTGACAGTGGATGAGACTTTGTTGCATAAGAAACATAAGATAATTGAAACTTAAACATAACACAAGTAACTAAAAATATTTATAAAACATATAAATCCTTCTTTAATTTGCAACCATAAAACCTTCAATGCCTCAAAATAAAATAATCATTATAACAGCACCATCAGGGGCAGGTAAAACCTCCATAACCCGATTTCTGCTTAACAAGTACCCTAAATTTGCGTTCAGTATTTCTGCTGCAACAAGGAAGCCTCGTGGAGAAGAAAAAGATGGGGTGGATTATTATTTTATTAGTGCAGAAGATTTTCAACAAAAAATTGAAAATAATGAATTTGTTGAATGGGAAATGGTTTACGAAGGAAAATATTATGGTACACTAAAAAGTGAGCTACAAAGAATTTGGGATGCTGGATGTATTCCTATTTTAGATATTGACGTTAAAGGAGCTATTCATGTTGAACAACAATTTTTAAAATCTACACTGTCAATTTTTATCGAACCACCAAGTATTGACGCATTGAAAGAAAGATTACAGGCAAGGGGTACAGAAACACAAGAAAGTATTGATGCACGAATTAACAAAGCTGCTTACGAAATTTCCTTTAAGCATCATTTTAGTTTAAATATTGTGAATGAGAACTTAGAAACTGCTTGCAAAGAAGCAGAAACCGCCATTCTTGAATTTTTAGCAAAATAACATATGGAATTTGGTCGTGTAGCAGAAGCAGAATTAAACAACATCAATTTTAAATTACCAGATGAACCTGCTTTCAATAAGCAGATTCTCAATGGAAAAAAAAGTAATGCCCCAAAAGTCTACTTAGGTTGTGCTAAGTGGGGCAGAACAGAATGGATTGGTAAAATTTATCCTCCTAAAACAAAAGAAAAAGATTTTTTACAGCATTATGTGCAACATTACAATAGCATAGAGTTAAATGCCACACACTATAAAATTTATGCACCAGAGGGAATTGCAAAATGGGCTGACAAAGCAGGCGATAAAGATTTTATGTTTTGCCCAAAAATGTATCAGGGTGTAACACATCGAGGTACTTTAAGTAATAAACAATTTCAAACAGATGAATTTTTAAAAGGCATTCTTGCTTTTGAAAAACACTTGGGGCCCGTGTTTGTGCAAGTAAGTGATACTTTTTCTCCCAATAGAAAAGATGATTTATTCAACTACTTAAAATCATTGCCAACAGACTTACAGTTCTTTTTAGAGGTACGTCACCCAGATTGGTTTGGAAAAGATGCAATTCGTGAAGAGTTTTTCTCTTTTCTAAAAGAAATAAAAATGGGAGCTGTTATTACTGATACCAGTGGCAGAAGAGATTGTGCACATATGCACCTAACTGTTCCCAAAGCTTTTATAAGATACGTTGGTAATAGCTTACACCCTACAGATTATGCAAGAATAGATGAATGGATTGCAAGAATTAAGAATTGGATTGAACAAGGAGTTGAAGAAGTGTACTTTTTTATGCACATGCACGACGAAGCATTTTCGCCAGAACTAACTGTTTATATGGTTGATAAACTTAACAAAAGTTGTGATTTAAACTTACAAAAGCCAAAATTTGTTGAGCCACAAACTTTGTTCTAGACTCGCTTCAAGTTTACCAAAAAAAATGTGTTGCCATTTTCTAACAATTATATTTGCAGTAAATAATTCCGTATGTTAAAAGTGGGTGTTTTTGGGGTTGGTCATTTGGGTAAATTTCATTTGAACAATTGGAAAGAAATAGAAGGCGTAAAACTTGTAGGTTTTTTTGATCCTCATAATGAAACAGCAGAACAAGTTGCTGCGACTTACGATTTAAAACGTTTTACTGACGAGGAAAAATTAATTGAAGCTTGTGATATTATTGATATTGTTGTACCAACTCAAGAACATTATAGTTTGTGTATGTCTGCAATTCGCAAGGGCAAACATGTTTTTGTTGAAAAACCAATGGCTCATACTTTACAAGAAGCTAAAGACCTTGTTGCTATGGTGCAAGAAGCTGGAGTTAAACTGCAGGTTGGTCACGTTGAAAGATTTAATCCTGCATTTGTAGCTATACAAAAAATGCAATTAAATCCAATGTTTATTGAAGTGCATCGTTTGGCACAGTTTAATCCAAGAGGAACTGAAGTGAGTGTAATACTTGACTTAATGATTCACGATATTGATATTATTTTAAGCATTGTAAAAAGCAGTGTTAAATCTATCAGTGCAAGTGGTGTTGCTGTATTAACAGATACACCAGATATTGCCAATGTGAGAATAGAATTTAATAATGGTTGTGTTGCTAATTTAACAAGCAGCAGAATTAGTATGAAGAAGATGAGAAAAATGAGATTGTTTCAAAAAGACTCATACATTGGTGTCGATTTTTTAAATAAAAAAGCAGAGATAATTAAGATTAAACAAGATGCTGATGTAAATGTTTTTGCCTTTGATGTTGATACACCTGACGGTGGCAAAAAAACAATTGCTGTTGCTAATCCTGTTATTGAAGAAGGGAATGCAATTAAAATGGAATTACAAAGTTTTTATAATTCAATTATTAACAATACACCCACTGCTGTAAACGAAATGGATGGTTATATGGCAATGGAGGTAGCACATCAGATTCTTGGTAAAATTGGCAATGTAACTGTACTTGCATAATTTTGCTAGATTCGCAAACTAAAATTAATTGCTCTTATTTCTTTTAAAATATGATATTAGCATTTTTATAAAAAATTTCACTTAAATCTGAAATAGATATAACCTTTCTTAAAGCTTATAGTAAAATTCTACTTAAACTAATCTGGTTTACACTTTTATCTAAAGACTTCATTTAATGCATAAACCTTTACACATTGCATGGTATGTGATTGCTGATTATTTAGCATCTGTGCTGTGTTGTATGTTTTTTGGATTATTTTTTTATAAAACAAATAGCACGTCGTACCTATTCATTAAATCAATAAGTATTGTTCCTTTTTGTTGGTTAATTTTATTTTTATTGTTAGGAGGATACGCTTTACCAATACACAAAAAATCAAGGTTAAATGAGTTTACCAATACACTTATCTCATCAATTATAGGCAGTGTAATAATTTATTTCATTTTACTTTTAAAAGAAAAAATTGTTGGAGGAATTTCTCATTACTATCTTCTACTATCATTAATCGTATTACAAACATTCTTTGTTTTCTTATTCAGACTTTTAGTATTAATAAAAGCCAAAAATGATTTTTTAAGTGGAAGGGTGTCTTTTAACACCATTATTATAGGCAATAATCAACAAGCAATAAAAGCATATAACGAAATTAAAAAAAACTACACCTATTTAGGTTTCAAGCTTATTGGATTTGTAAGTGATAATGCTAATAAAAACGGACTTAACAAATACCTTCCATTACTTGGAGGCTTAAATAATGTTGTTGCGATTGTTGATGAAAAAAATATTGCTAATGTTATTATTGCCTTAGATAAATCTCAAAAAAATATTACCGAAGAAATCATTAATCATCTTGCATTAAAGGATGTTGAAATTAAATTAGTACCCGATTCTTTAGATATTCTATCAGGTTCAGTAAAAACATCTAATGTTTTTGGTGCTACTTTAATTGATTTGGACACAAGCCCACTGCAACTTTGGCAACATAATGTAAAAAGACTTATAGATATACTATTTGCCTTTACATCATTTATTATTTTAATCCCATTACTTATATATATTGCCTTAAGAACAAAATTATCATCGAAAGGAAGTATATTTTATAGTCAGGAAAGAATTGGTTTTAAAGGAAGACCATTTATCATTTACAAATTCAGGAGCATGTATGTAAATGCAGAACAAAATGGACCTCAATTGAGCAGCGATAATGATGATAGAATTACTGCATGGGGAAAAGTAATGCGTAAGTGGAGGCTTGATGAATTACCACAACTTTGGAATATCATTATTGGTGATATGAGCCTTGTAGGACCTAGGCCTGAAAGAAAATATTATATTGAAAAAATTGCTGAAAAAACGCCTTACTATAATTATTTATTTAAAGTAAAACCAGGATTAACAAGCTGGGGAATGGTACAATTTGGATATGCTGAAACAGTAGAACAAATGATTGAGAGAATGCAATATGATTTAGTATATATAGAAAATGCTTCTTTACAACTTGATTTTAAAATAATGATTCATACTGTTAGAATAATAGTTTTAGGAGAAGGGAAGTAAAACTATTTTAAAACAGCAATCAATATAAAAACTATTGCTTTATAAACTTTGCAATTTGAACCTCACCACTTGCAGCAATTATTTTTAAAAAATAATTTCCAGATTTTAAATTCGATACGTTGTTAGATAAGGTTGTTTCTCCAGCATTAATTGCTTTGTGTTGCTGTGAAATTGTTTTGCCAAATAAATCTAATACTTCTATGGTTATACTTTTGGTAGTGTTTGATGAAATAGTAATATTAAGATTATCAACAACAGGGTTGGGAACTAAAACCAAATCTTTTATACTAACATTTCCAGATTTTACAGTCAATACGTTACTAAACTTTTTGTTTCCAGCATTATCTATAACAGCTAATCGAATATAATTAATACCGTTATTTAAACTAAAATCGTGGGTATATACTTTGTTTCCTACATTCCCAATTATTGCCATTTCAGAATAATCAATTTGGTTGCTGGATTGTTGCACAATAAATTTACTAATATCGTTACCATTATCTACAGTCCACTTTAATGTAGCTTTTGAACTTTGATTTTTAATAACTTGAATATTATTTATACCCGATATAGGCAAAGATGTTGCACTCCAATCTTTTGCTAAAGAAACAATACCAACATACCCACTAGTTATTAAACTGGATGAGTTCCAAGGAAAAACTACTCTTGTAATTGTAGCAGCATCTGTTGAACCAGATGCAGAAACTTCAGGGGTTGGTTCAGGAAGTGATAAATCTGGGTCAACGAAAACCGCAGCTACATCATCACTACTTGATGCAGTGTTGAACTTATATTTTAATATTAGTAAGTGGTCTTGACCATAAGCATAAGTATTGCTTGAAAAACTTGCTGCTGAGCCATTTTTATCAATTCCAACTTGAAAAGAACCACCACCAGTAGATTGTTTAATATATAACCTTGTAGCAGTGGTAAAACTATTATCCATAAACCTTATTAATTGCTTATTGCCAGCAGGTGTAGTTCCACTGGCAGGTGCTGTAAGATTTACCAGCATAGCAACATAAACAGAACCACTGGTAATACTTGTTCCTAAACTTTTTCCTGGACCATCGCCTGTTGCTAATACACCATCAATTGGATTGATTGCTTGTGTGCAAGAATTGAAATTAGGAAAAGACATCGTTTTTGCAACAACTTTAACATTACAATCAAAACTAAAACAATTTCCAGATCCATTTCCTAAAGAAGGTGTAGAAGAACTCCAACCATTTTGCCCATCTAATTTTGACAAATTATATCCGGAAAAATCATCTGTAAAAATATTTTGTGCATTAACATTGAAAAAACACACTACTATTAAAAGGAGCAATATCATCTTCCTCATACAAAAAAATTTAACTCAAAATTAGGCATCGCATTCATTTAATAAAATTATTCTTTCATTATGTCAGGCCGTCTTTTTTGTGTTCTTTCTAAAGATTGTTCATAACGCCAGTCTTCTACTTTTTTGGGGTCGCCTGTTAAAAGAATATCAGGAACTTTCCAGCCTCTAAAGTCTGCAGGTCTGGTATAAACTGGTGGTGCTAATAAATTATCTTGAAATGAATCAGTCAATGCAGATGTTTCATCGTTCAAAACTCCGGGAATTAATCGTCCAACAGAATCAACAATAATGGCTGCAGCAAGTTCTCCACCACTTAAAACATAGTCTCCAACCGAAATTTCCATTGTAATATAATGGTCTCTTATTCTCTGGTCTATACCTTTATAATGCCCACAAATGATAAGAATATTGTTTTTTAAAGAAAGTTGATTTGTCATTTTTTGATTAAAACTTTCCCCGTCTGGCGTAACATAAATAATTTCATCAAAATGATTTTCTTGTTTTAATTCATCAATTGCATTTGCCAAAGGTTCACACATCATTACCATTCCTGCACCCCCACCATATTGGTAGTCATCGACCTGATTATGTTTATTAATAGCCCATTTGCGTAAGTTATGTAGTGTTATATTAAGCAAACCTCTTTCCTTGGCTCTTTTTAATATGCTGTGGTTAAATGGACTTTCTAATAACTCGGGAACAACAGAAATAATGTGAATATTCATTTAAAAAATTAATACACAAAATTACAAGCAATAAAATTGATTGAATTTTTTTAGTGAAAGAAAGTTATTCAAAACATTGTTACATCTTCTACTTATCCAATAAACCTGAAACCTTTTAACACAACCAATAGATATTCTTTAGTTAATTTTAATTGTTTAATTACTCGATAATAATTTGATATTCTGATAATATTTTAAGTTATCCACAAAATATTTACTTTATTTAATCATTTCTCCATTATTTTTGACGATACTGTTATGATAGCTTTTGTTAAAGGAACTTTTATTGATAAATCACCATCTAGAGTAATAGTTGATGTAAACGGTGTAGGTTATGACCTTCAGATTAGTTTAAATACTTTTGAAGCAATTAATCAATTAGAAAAGGGACTTTTGCATACCTATCTTCAAATCTCAGAAAATGCACATACATTATATGGATTTGCAGATGTTAAAGAAAAGGAGATGTTTTTGCATTTAATTAGCATTTCTGGTGTGGGTGCATCAACAGCAAGAATGATGTTATCTGGGATGAAACCAACAGAAATTGCAAAATTTATTGTTCAGGGCAGCGTTAACGACTTAATTCGCATCAAAGGAATAGGAAAAAAAACTGCCGAAATGTTGGTAGTTGGTTTAAGGGACAAACTTTCAAACTTTGTAACCGATACACAATCTGTTAACATTGTTTTAAATCCTTTAGAGAAAGATGCAGTAAATGCCTTAATGGCTTTAGGAATAGCAAAACCAATGGCAGAAAAAGCAGTAAAAAAAGTAATGATAAATGATTTGGATTTAACATTACAAGAAATTATAAAACAAGCACTTAAAAATTTATAGCTATAGCATAACTCTACCTAACAAAGGTCACCTCTCTTGAAAAATATTATTGTTAAAGCTCTTGGCTGTGTGTTGTTTGGCACTTTATTATCGTGTCAATCTGAAAATTTATTTGCCCAACAAAAAAATTCAGATTCATTAAAATATCCTTTAGAGGATAGGTATGGCGATAAATTTTCTTGGAAAAACAAAAATACCTTCAACATTGGCGATACATCCATCCTAAAACAGAATATAGAGTACGACTTTAAAACAAAGCGTTATTATATTACTGAAAAAATTGGTGGTAGAACTTATCGTAAACCTACCTACTTAACCTTCAAAGAGTTTTATGAACTAAGAAAAAAACAACAAGAGGCAGAATACTTTAAGCAAAGAACTGATGCTTTATGGAATTTAAATAAAAAAACTGAACGCCCTAACCCTATTGTATATCCCAAGTTTTTTGATAGAACTTTTGGTTTAGGAAATGTAGCTCCAAATGCAGCAGGAGCCATAGATAATGCAAAAAAAACTATTGGAGAAACAAAAAATAAGGTTAATGATGCAGCTAAAAATTCTAAAAATGCTGTAGCTTCATTAATAGATATTAAACCTACCGGTAATATAGATATATTAATGGGCTATCAAGGTCAGTATACCAATAACCCAACCATTCCAGAAAGAGCCAGAAGAACAGGTGGCTTTGATTTTGATATGAATGCAAATGTTGGTGTAAATGCAAATATTGGCGATAAATTAAAACTTCCAATTAACTATAACACCCTGGCAAATTTTGATTATTTAAATCAAATAAAACTCGATTACAAGGGCGGACAAGATGAAATATTAAAAAGCATTGAAGCAGGTAATATTGGCTTTGAAGCCAAAGGAACTTTAATACCCAGTGCCACTAATTTATTTGGATTAAAAACACAGTTGCAGTTTGGAAAATTATTTTTCACTGCTGCATTAGCCAATCAACGCAGTCAGCGACAAAGTCAAACTTTGCAGGGCGGAGCTGCTGTTACTCCTTTTCAAAAAAAATTAAGCGATTATGATGAAAACAGGCACTTTTTAGTAGCCCAACATTTTAGAAAAAATTACAATGAGGCAATGAGCAAATTGCCAGTGATTGTAAGTCAAATTCAAGTACAAAGAATTGAAGTTTGGGTAACCAACAGAAATGGAGCAACTACAGATGCAAGAGATATCATAGCATTTGCAGATTTGGCAGAAGGACAAGCGGATTATATTGGTAATAAAACTAATCCATTAATTTCAGCATATAATGGTCAATCGCAACCTAATAATACAAATAATGGTTTGTATAATGCACTAGCTAGCAATCCTAATAACAGAATACCGTCGCAGGTTAATTCAAATATGATTGCTTTGGGGCTAAATCCAGTAAATGACTTTGAAAAAACATTTGCACGTAAACTTACTGCCAATGAATATACTTTTAATCCACAACTAGGAACACTTTCATTAAACTCGCAACTATTACCCGATGAAGTATTAGCTGTTGCTTATGAGTACAGTTCTAACGGTAAAGTCTATAAAGTTGGAGAGTTTAGCCAAGAAGTAGCATTAGATACATCTGCAAGACAAGCAGGTGTTCAAAAAATGTTATTCTTGAAATTATTGAAAGCTACATCTGCCAGAGTTAAACTACCTATTTGGAGATTAATGATGAAAAATGTTTACTCCTTAGATTTAGTTGGCATTAGTCGGGAAGATTTTAGATTGAATATTTTATACGATCAGCCAAGTGGAGGCTTAAACAGATATTTACCAGAAAGTTCTCCTGCTGTTGAAGGACGCCCATTGATTTCTGTAATTGGATTAGACAGATTAAACAATAGAAACGATCCACAACCAGATGGTCAGTTTGACTTTGTAGAAGGCTTTACAATATTACCTCAATATGGTAGAATCATTCTTCCAAAGTTGGAGCCCTTTGGAGCAGATTTAGACACATTAGCATTTGCAAACACGCAAGATTCGGTTAGAAAAAAATATGTGTTTAGGCAACTATATGATACCATAAAAGCTATTGCTCAAACTTATGCTAATCTTGATAGATTTGTTATGCAAGGTCAAGCAAAAGGAACAAGTGGAAGTGAAATATATTTAGGTGCATTTAATATTCCTCAAGGTTCTGTACGCATTAATGCAGGAGGTCAATTATTGGTTGAAGGATCAGATTATACCATTGATTATAATTTAGGCTCAGTAAAAATATTGAACCAAGCCATTTTAAATTCTGGCGTTCCTGTAAATGTTTCTTATGAAAACAATGCCACTTTTGGTATTCAACAAAAAGGATTTTTAGGGTTAAGATTAGATTATAAAGCCAATAAAAAATTATCGTTTGGTGCCACAATGGAAAGGTTGAATGAACGTCCATTTTTTACCAAAATGAATATTGGCGAAGACCCAGTTAGAAATACGATTTATGGAGTGGATTTTAGCTATAAATCTAATTTGCCTAAGCTTACAAAATGGTTAGATAAATTGCCATTTTATAGCACCAAAACAATGAGTACCATAACAGCGTATGGTGAGGCTGCTTATTTTAAACCTGGTCATCCGCCACAAATTGGAAGTGGGGGTAATGGATTAATTTATATTGATGACTTTGAAGGAACAAGAAGCAGCCTGGATTTACGTTTCCCACTTATTTCCTGGACCTTAGCATCGACTCCTCAGGGCAATCCAAATTTCCCAGAAGCTACACTAACAGATAGTTTGCCATATAATTTTAATAGAGCCAAATTGGCTTGGTATAATATTGAGCCCAACTTGCAAGATAAAAATTCAAGCAGCAACCCATTACAAAAAAATCTTGCAGAATTGAGCAATCCTAAAGTAAGACAGGTTTACACCAATGAATTATTTCCACAGCAAACTACTAATATTACTAATACCCAAACTCAAACATTTGATTTAAGTTATTATCCAGGAGAACCGGGTCCTTATAATTTTATTACAGACGCTACTAAAATTAATTCTTCTGGCAGATTTACTACAGATGCTGAAAAAAGAAAAAAATGGGGTGGTATTATGAGGGCAATTGATCAAACAGATTTTGAAACCAACAATTTTGAATTTATTGAGTTTTGGGTACAAAATCCTTTTATCAATGATTCCATGAGAAATGGTGGTAAACTAATGATTAACCTTGGAAACATCAGTGAAGATGTTTTGAAAGATGGTAAGCGTTTTTATGAAAATGGAATGAGTACACCAACTTCACCTGCTTTGGTAGATAGCTCAAGCGTTTGGGGTAAAACTCCTGTAAACCCTATTCAAATTACATCTGCATTTAGTAATAATCCTGCAGATAGACCTTATCAAGATGTGGGTTTTGATGGCTTAGATGATGAGGGCGAAAAAAGAAAAAGAGCAGATTATATTAATCAAGTTAAAAATGAGCATGGTGAGACTTCACAATTTTATCAAAAAATAATTAAAGACCCAAGTAACGATAACTACACTTGGTATAGAGATGCAGCTTTTGATGCAAAAGGTGCTGGTATTTTAGAAAGATATAAAAACTATAATAATCCACAGGGCAACTCTCCTGTGGCTGGCACTGGTAGTCAGTTTTCGCCTGCAACAACTTTGTATCCCGATAACGAAGATTTGAACAGAGATAATACTTTGAACGAAACTGAACAGTATTTCGAATATCAAATTGATATAGCCCCAGGAATGGATGTAAATAATACAAAATATATAACTGATAAAAGAGCTGTTAATGTTAAGTATGCTAATGGAACAACGGGTGTAGAAAATTGGTATTTATTTAGAGTTCCATTAAGACAACCCACTAAAACAGTTGGAAATATTCCTGATTTTAAATCTATTCGATTCGTAAGGCTATATATGACAGATTGGGATAGTGCAGCAACTTTAAGATTTGCACGTTTAGATTTAGTTCGTAATCAATGGCGTCAATTTACTTATGATGTAGATACTGCAGGAAAATATAATCCAGTATCTGGCAATAGTACATTAAGCACTTTAGCTGTTAACTTAGAAGAAAATAGTTCAAGGTCGCCAGTAAACTATGTAATTCCACCAGGAATTGAAAGGGTGCAACAGTTAAGCAATAATGGAGTAAACCTTTTGCAAAATGAGCAAGCTTTAGCAATTCGAGTAGAGGGTTTAGAGCCAAAAAAATCTCGTGCAGTATTCAAAACTTTGAATATGGACATAAGACAATATGGAAAAATAAACATGTTTACACATTTAGACTATCCATCAAAAGCTTTGACCAAAGTAGAGAATGGCGACTTAAATTTAGTTGTAAGAATTGGTCAAGATTATTTGAGTAATTATTACGAAATTAAATATCCATTGAATGTTACACCAGCAGGATACTATTCAAAAGTACAAGCAGATACAGTTTGGCCATCTGCCAATAATTTGGATATAGATTTACAAGAGCTAATTAATTTGAAACTAAGAAGAAATGCAAACTCTAGTGCTTCGGTAATGAACATTTACAGAGAGAAGTTTGGGAATAAAACAATTAGTGTTTTTGGCAACCCAAATTTTGGTGAAGTAAGAGGTATTATGGTAGCAGTTGAGCACGCAGGCAAAAAATCATCTTCAATTGATGCTGAAGTTTGGATTAATGAATTAAGACTAAGTAATATTAAAGAAGAAGGGGCGTATGCTGCTTTAGGCAGGGTTGATATAACCTTGGCAGACTTAGGAAAAATAAGCTTGTCTGCCAATATGCACACTCAAGGTTTTGGAAGTATAGAATCTAAAATACAAGAACGCTCCAGAGAAAACCTAACACAGTTAGATGCTGCAATAAATATTGATGCAGGCAAACTATTACCAAAACAAGCAAAACTTTCTATTCCTGTTTATGCAAGTATTAGTAAAAATATTAAAACACCCCAATACGACCCTTATGATAAAGATGTGTTGTATAAAGACAAAATAAACTCTGCAGGAACTCAGGCACAAAAAGATTCATTAAAAAATATTGCATTAGATCAAACTACTATAAAAACAATTAATATAACTAATATGAAAGTGGCTGCACCAGCCAAACCAAAATTTTGGAGCATAAGCAATTTTGATGTTAGTTTATCATACACACAAACAGTAAATACAAGCCCTACAATTGCCGAAAATAAAGTTGACAAATATCGTGGTGCTATTGGTTACAACTTTCAAAAACCATCTAAATATATTGAGCCATTTAAAAAACTCATCAAATCAAAAAGTAAATGGTTGAATCTGATAAAAGATTTTAATTTCAATCCAACTCCATCAACCATTGGTGTTCGAGCTGACATTAATAGACAGTTTGGAAGATTTATTCCACGCATTGTGAACACAGATTTAACGGGTGCTAATAAAATTCAACGTGTAGATACCACTTACGATAAATATTTTACATTCGATAGATTTTACACTGTAAGATGGGATGTAAGTAAATCGCTGAACCTGGATTTTAATGCTATTAATAATGCCCGTGTAGATGAACCCAATGGCGTATTAGATACAAAAGCAAAAAAAGATACCGTTAAAGACAATTTCTTTAAAGGTGGTAGAAATACATTATATAACCAAAGTGCAAATGCCAGCTATACACTACCATTGAGTAAATTCCCCATCACAGATTGGATAACTGCCAGATATGCTTGGAAATCTAATTATAATTGGATTGGTGCAAGCAGAGTAGCTGTGGAATTAGGAAATATTATCGAAAATGGACAAGATAATACTATGACAGGTCAGTTTGATTTAAATAAATTGTATAGAAAGAGCAGGTTTTTGCGAAACCTAGAAAATCCTTTACCAAAAGGAATGAGTCCAACACCTATTAATGATTTATTGAAAGACCTACCAAAAAAAGAAGATGTTTTAAAAGATTTAACAGGAAAAAAACGAGATGAAGCATTAGCTAAATGGAAAAAGCAAAGAAAAGATGCTAAAGCAGCTATGCGTACTCAAAAACAAAATCAGCAAATGGCTATTGGAGCTGTACCTCAGGCTATTTTTAAAGTATTAACAATGCTAAAAACAGTTCAGGTAAACTATTCCGAAAATTATAAGAGCCGTATTCCTGGATGGATGGACAGTACACAGGCATTTGGTCAAAATTTTAAAAGTATGGAGCCTGGTTTAGATTATGTTTTTGGCAAGCAACCCAATGCCGCTTGGCTTGACAGAAAAGCTGCTGCAGGATTGTTTAGCAGAGACAGCAATTTTAACTTAATGTTCCGCCAAAACTATGAACAAAAACTAAGCTTTACTGCACAGCTAGAACCTGTAAGAGAATTAACAATTGATGTAACATTGGACAAATCATTTAGTAAAGAATATACTGAAATGTTTAGGGATACTGTTAATCTAAATAAGTCAAATGAAAAACAACATTTGAACCCCTATGCCGGAGGCGGATTTAGTGTTTCATTTATTTCGTTCAACACTCTATTTGGAAGTCACAATCCTAACGAAGTATCAGAAACATTTAAACAGTTTGAAGCCAATAGGCCAATTATATCGCAGAGACTAGCTGCTGCAAATCCATATTGGCAAACAATTGGACCAGGAGCAACTCCAGGTAAGATAGATGCAAATGGCTATGCAGAAGGTTACGGAAAACATAGCCAAGATGTATTAATTCCTGCATTTATTGCTGCATATACCAAACAAGACCCTAAGGATGTTTCTTTGATATCACAAAACAATAAAGATGTCAAAACAAACCCTTTTAAAGGTATTTTACCAAAGCCAAACTGGAGATTAAATTATACAGGATTAAGTAAAATCCCAGCATTGGCAAAAATATTTTCATCCATACATATCAGCCATCAATATAGTGGCACACTAAGTATGAACAGCTACACTAGTGCTTTACAATTTGCTGATCCTTTTAGGTATGGTGCACCTAAATTTAGATTAAACGATACGGGCAACTTTGTTCCATTTTTCTTAGTACCCAATATTACTATACAAGAACAATTTCAACCTTTAATTGGAATTGATGTTACTACTACCAATCAATTAAACTTAAAATTTGAGTATAAGAAAAGTAGAATATTAAGTTTAAGCCTAGTAGATTATCAATTAAGTGAAACCAATGGAACAGAGTGGACTTTTGGTGGTAGTTTTAGAAAAAAAGGAGCCAAGCTTCCTAAGTTTTTAATGCGATTGATTACCAAAAAAGACAAACTAGACAATGATTTAAGCTTTAAATTAGATTTAAGTATGAGGGATGAATCTACCAGCAACAGTAGGTTAGACCAGCCAAATGCATATGGAACAGGAGGGCAAAAAGTAATAACCATACAGCCAGCCATTGATTATGTTTTAAATAATAGAATCAATGTAAAGCTCTTCTTCGACCAAAGAAAAGTAATTCCATACATTTCTACATCGGCACCCACAACAAGTACAAGAGCCGGTTTTCAAATAAGAGTTTCCTTACAATAAATCAAAACAATAAAAAAGCCACATTAGTTACTATAGCTAATGTGGCTTTTTATTAAAGAA
>CAZTOP010000043.1:0-24051 GCA_964615145.1 uncultured Chitinophagaceae bacterium | reverse complement strand
TACTTAATGCTTCCTTGTCCAACATCATCAATAGTTACAACACCAGCATTTGTAATACTTGCAGCACCAGTAGCACTCCAAACTCCACCACTTGGAGAACCTATAACACTAAAGGTTCTACCTCTACAAAAATTTCCTGTTGGTGCTCCTATCTGAGGATTAATAGTACCTGGAGCATAATAAATTGATGGAACATTAGGAATTGCATTTACAATAATATTAAAAATATTGAAACTGCTGCAACCATACTGATTTGTAACTGTATATTTAATACTAGCATTACCAGCACTTATTCCTGTTACTAATCCTGTTGATGAAATGGATGCTCGTCCTGTAATACTTGACCAAGTTGCCGTTGTATTTACTGGTAAGGAAGTATTATTATTTAATTGAACAGATGAGCCTACACAAACTCTATTATTTCCAGTTATAGGTTGAATGTTGGGTACACCACTAACTGTGAAATTAGTTGTAGCTGTACTTGAACATCCATTAGCATCGTTAACTACATAATTAATAACAGTTGTTCCTAAACCAGTAACTGTAAGCTTTCCAGCATTATTAATTGTTGCAATATTTATATTGCTACTACTCCAAGTACCACCAGCAGTTGTATTGTATAAATAGGATGTTGCATTCATTGGACCACAACTATAATTAGAACCGGTTATTGCTCCAAGTGCTGAACTAGCTGACACACTTGTAACACTAGTGTCTGATGATGCAGACAAACTTGCATCGGCATAAGCAATTATATAACTACCTGTTGAACTAGGGTAAGTTGTAATTACATCAAATTCAGGCAATGTTAATCCTGAGAAAGTTGTAATCATATCTGCATAATTGATAAAAGATGAAGAACTTTCGCCAGTTAAAACACCTTTTATAGCAAACAATACATTGTATTCTCCATTTACTTCTCTGGTGTACCCATCAGCAGCTGTATCAACTAAATAATACACACCACCTGCAGGGCTTCCTCCACTAATTATTGTATTGGTGCATCCTCGTTTACTAGTAGCTAATGTTGTATTTGTTTTAACTGTAGTTGCACCACGAACTGAACGTATATCAGTTTCTGTACCTGCTAGTAATTCATCATAAAATAGCACATTAATCTCTGTGCCAACAGGAACACTGTAATACAAAGCTTCTCCTTTACGTGAAGTATAGGTTGAATGAAACTTGATAACATCCCAATAAATTTTATTACTGTATGAATAGAAAATAGTATCGCCATTCCAAGAAACTGCATTGTAAGCTCCTACCCTGCTAGTATCTACAACACTACTAGTCCAGCTATTTTTTACAGTTCTGCTGATAGCAAAGTGAATGGGATATTCGTGATGTAATGTTGGATTATAAAATGCACCAGCAGCAAAAATGGTATCCTTACTTACAATATGAATATCATTAACACTAATGAGTGAAGAAGCAGCTCCATAAATAGGCTCGCTTCTAACACTCCAACTTGTTCCATCCCATTGAGCTTTATACATTCCTTTGATAATGGGTGAAGTTGAATTATCATAATCTACACCAATATACGCTACTACTTTACCACTATCAATGGTCATTTCAATATCATTTACATTTACATCTTGCCCAACAACACTTGCATTAATCAAAAGTTGTTGCCAAGTGCTACCATTATTTAATGAATAGAAAACACCACCTCTAGCTCCATTATATAATTTGTATCCTGCCATAACAATTTCATTGGTGTTACCTCCAACAGCAATTGCTGTAATTCTTGGGCTAAAGCTTGAGTAATTATAAGGTGCATTTTCAGCAGTAAAAACCTGCGTCCAACTTGTACCTCTGTTTGTTGTTTTATAAACCCTTGAGTTACCAACATACACAGTATCTGCATCTACCATTTCTGCTGAATAATATGGTGAGCCATCGCTATTTGGATAAATAGCATTGCTCCAACTTTTAGTAGCAGTATTATAATTGGTTACATACCTAATACCTGTTTTACTTGCCAACCAACCAACATTTTTTGATGGTTCCATATCAAAATCATTTACCTGAACAGCATTGATTCCATTATCAATTTCTGTGATAATAGAACCACTGTTTTTACTAATACCTAAACCTTGATCTGTAGTTAAAATAACAACACCACCTGATACAGAATTTTCTCTTGCAAACAAAACTGGTCCATCGTTAGGATGTGTTTCAAAACTAGTATTACCAAAGTTGAACCAACTGCCAGATGCCCCTTTATTAGTGCTATAAGCCGATCCAAAATAAACATAATAATTACCTAGGGCTGCTGGTCTAAAATCTATATTATACCCTGCAACGCCCGCAATTCCTGTTGCTGTTGTTGTATAGCCAGTATTGAATGATGTTGCAGTGGCTATTTGTTTACCAGCATTATCATTACCACCCACAAAAACAGTTCCATCTGTATACACATTAAATGCACGCCAGTTGATTGAAGTTGATAAAGATGGCATTGGATCTATTGTAATGCTGCTAAGATTAATTGCTGTTGTAAATGTTCCTCCAAATTGAATCGCTTGTGGGTCTGTACCTTCTTTAAAAGCATATAGTTTATCATCATATCCTGCAACAATTGAACTATAAGCTGTACCTGCAATTATTGCAGATGATGTAATTGTAACATTACCACTTGCATCCAAACTTCCAACAGAAAAAGTATTACCACTGTTAGTGTTTAGCATAAATATTTTATCTCCATTAATTAATATATCAGTGTAGCCAACAGAGGCAACTGCAAGCGTTGCAGCACTTGCAGTTAAGCTGGATGAATAAATATTTCCATTCGCAATAAAAAATACTTTTTGCGAGGTTTGATGATATGCAATTTTTTGAACACCACTTCCATAACCTGCAGATGAACTGGCACTTGGCAATACCACAAAACTATCAACGTGTACAGTTCCTCCTGTTGTTGGGATAATTCCATTAGCATAAAAAATTGAATTAGCACTTTGTGTTGCAATAATAATTCTGAAAGTATCTGTTCCAGTATTGTTTATAGCAGACCCTTTGATGGCGTTGATAGTACCACCAAAAACATTTTCAACATTGGCAACCGTTTGTGCATTAACTAAATTGCAAATAGTTACAAAAAGAGTGAGGGTTAAAATCTTTTTCATACAATTTGTTTTACTTGTAAAAGTATCGTTTGCTTCAGGTGTGCAATCACCCAAAAGTATGAAATTTATTAGCAGAATTTTGGCTCAACATTTCCATTCAACTTATTAAAAACATATTTCTTGTGAAATTTTTTTAATTTGAATGAGTTTAATGTAATTGTTTCCTTTATTTTACTTCATAAATAAACACAATGGACCACACCCCTTTACAAAAAATGGCAACATTAATTTTTGAATTAGAAAAAAAGGTATTACCAAAGGATAATAATACTGGACTGGAAAGAATTATAACAAAAATGAAAAGAGTTTTAGAAGAAAACAATTTATTCATTTATGATCCAAGTGGTGAAAATTATGCCGAAACAAGAACAGATGTTGAAGCTAATATCATTAGCCAATCTAACAAGAATTTATATATTAGCCAAGTTATAAAACCTGTTATATATACTGATAAAGATGGTATTAAGCAACTGCTGCAAAAAGGAGTTGTAACAGTAGAAAGTAATTCTTAATATTTTGAAACTTAGAAATAAATGAACACGATAAACTTTGGAATAGATTTAGGTACTACAAACTCTTTGATTGCAAAATGCGAAAATGGTATTGTTGAAATATTTAAAAACCCAGTTGGTTTTAAAGAAACACTACCAAGTGTTATTGGCTTTAGGAAAGATAGAATTCTTATTGGAGATAAAGCAAGAGAATATATAAAAAAAGATGCAGAGAATGTTATCTCTTGTTTTAAAAGAAAAATGGGTACTAACGAAAGCTTCTTTATTCCTAACATTTCAGATTTTAAAAGTCCAATAAACCTAAGTTCAATGGTACTTACAGAGTTGAAGAACTTTATTTATACAGGAGAAGTGCCTCAAAGTGTTGTGATAACTATTCCTGCATCGTTCGATACGGTACAAAGTAATGCTACTAAACAAGCAGGATTAGATGCAGGTTTTAAAGAAGTGTTATTACTTCAAGAACCAATAGCAGCTTCGCTTGCATTTGTAAACAAAGGAAATGAGGATATTAAAAATGGCAAATGGTTGGTATATGATTTAGGTGGAGGAACTTTTGATGTTGCTTTAGTGAACATAAAAGACGGTGAAATGTTTATTAAAGATCACGAAGGAGATAATTATCTTGGAGGATTAGATATTGATGCAATGATTATAGAAAAAATAATTGCTCCAAAAATAGAAACAAAGGGAAGCTTTAGCAATTTACTAACCAACCTTAAAAGTGCAAGTGGTAAGCATCATAAATTATATCCAGAATTATTGTATAAAGCCGAAGAAGCAAAAATTGCATTAAGCTCTGCAACAATTGCTGACATTGAGTTTGAGATTGAAGATGACAATAGTAACGAATTAGAATTGGTTATAACAATTACCAGAGATGAATTTAATAATTTGATTTTACCAAAAGTAGAAGCAACTGTACAATTTATTCAAAACATATTGACCCGAAATGCAATATCTACCCAAGATTTAAAAGAAATTATTTTAATAGGTGGTAGCACTTACATACCTTTTATTCGAAGTTATTTATTTGAGCAATTAAACATACCCGTAAATTCATCAGTTGACCCCACAACTGCTGTTGTAGTTGGTGCTGCATATTATGCTGCTACTAAAACAACAACAATTGGCAATACCCCAAATCAAAATCTCTCTCAACAAATTACTGATATTGATAACCAAGTTAATTATCAAATTAAAATGGCGTATCAAAAAAATACAAATGAAAAAGAAGAATATTTTTCTGCTGTAATACAAGGCGACATTGAGAATAAATTTTATAGAATAACCAGACAAGATGGAGGCTTTGATAGTGGTTTAAAACCATTGGTAAATAGAATTGAAGAAATGCTAACATTACTTCCTGCTGGGTTAAATCAGTTTACTTTAAAAATATTTGATGAAAAGCAACATCTTATTTATACAGAATCCAATACTATATCTATTGTTCAGGGAAAATTTAGTATTTATGGTCAATCATTACCCAATGATATTTGTTTAGAAGTTGATGATACGCTAAATAATACTACAACATTAGAAAAATTATTCGATAAAAATGCCATCTTACCTATAAAGAAAACGGTAACAAAAACTTTAAGCAGAACAATTATAAAAGGTAGTCAGGATCAATTATTAATTAATGTTTTAGAAGGAAGCCAATATGCAACACCACAAAGCAATTTGCCAATTGGTGTTATTGCCATTAAAGGCAGTGATATTGCAACAGATTTAATTAAAGGAAGCGATATAGATTTAACCATAGAAATTACAGAAAGTAGAGACATCAAAATAAATGCTTATATCAATATGACTGAGCAGGAATATGAAAGAGTTTTTACACCCACAACCAGAAATGTAAACATTGTTAGACTAAGAGAAGAAATAGATTATTTAATAAGAATTGCAACCAAAAATCTTGATGAATTTACATACAGTGAAGACTATGAAAGCAGTGCAGCACTGCAAAAAATTATTGATGATTTAGATGCAATGTTGCAAAGATTAAACACACTTGCAGATGATGATATAACTGATGAAAAATATCAGATAGATGAACAAAAAAGAAAGATGGCATTTGCAATAGATGCTGCTGGAAAGGAACAAAGAATAAGAACATTAAAAGAAGAATATTTTGCTTGGAAAGAATCCACAAGACACTTTATTGCGGAAACAAATAATGAAGCTGCAAAAAGAAGAATAGCCAATTTAGAAGCATCCGAAAATGAATTTTTAAATGGAAGCGAATCTAGCATTAAGAGAAAGATTGAAGAAGTAAGACAAATTAGTTGGGATACTAGAAAAAAGAATCTTGAATATTTAATCGGTATTTATTTCTTTTATTATGAAAAAGAGGATAGCGAATACAGTGATGTAAAAAAAATAAAACAACTACGAGAAAAAGGCGATGCAGCTATTGAAAGAAAGAGTGCTGAAGAGTTGTTAAATGTAATTTACATTATGTATGATTTATGGTTGCATAAAGAGTTTGATGAACCTTTGAAAGGCACAGGTTTATCTTAATTTATTCAATATAAGTTGCAAATCCTCCGCTGCTAATGCCTGTTTCTAATTTTCCAAATGCATCACTTTTAAGTCTGATAATTGGATATGGTTTTTTTTCAATAACAGTAGCTGCATCGACATTAAAAACAATTGGTTTTATTAAATATTTATTATTCTCTGTATTGTATTTTTTAAACCATCCTGAAACTAATGTTGAATCAAATGCATCTTTTTTGACAACAATAGAATCTGATAAACTAAAAATTTTACCAGCATAAATATAAATTTTATTGGTCCCGTTATTCATACTCATTTCAGTTGAAGAGGCAGGTTTTACAACACTACTCATTACTGCATCTTTTTTAACAATAATTACAATAGCATCTAAAGTGCTACG
This sequence comes from uncultured Chitinophagaceae bacterium, assembly GCA_964615145.1. GTDB lineage: Bacteria > Bacteroidota > Bacteroidia > Chitinophagales > Chitinophagaceae > CAIVPM01. Next base: position 17,503 of record CAZTOP010000043.1, on the reverse strand, counting down.
ATTGTTGATAATTAATTTTTCAAAACCACTAAAACTGCCTGTATCATCTTTTATGTTTAATGAATCGTCTTTTTCGAGTAAAATTTTCGAAGGTTTTTTAAACCAGTATTTATTAAAAACGTCTTCCTCTTTTTTAAGATTATAGGGTATATTATTTTTACCAGACAAAAAACTATTTGCAACAATCGATTTTGTTATTTTATCAAGAAATTCAGATTGTTCACGAACATTTTTTTGTTCTTCAATCAAATCTTCCAATTGTTGTTTTGAATTAATGCTTTGTCCATTATATGTAAAATCACTGAAGTTGGTTGGAGTGTATGAATGAGAATTGTTATTACAAATTACTTTAGCAACAATAAACAACAGAAAAAAACCAATTCTGAAAATAATGTTTGAGTGGTCTTTGCTGTTACTTTTTTTACCAGCATTAGCCATTATGCCTCTCATCTCATTTTCTTTATCTACAACACGGTCCATTGTTTCTTTTTCAATAGGCAGGCTTTTGGCATTGTCTAACATATCCAATGCCTGTGTCCAGTTTACTTTATTAAAAATGGGAACAGAACAACGCATTAAATTATCGGCATAACTATTAATCTGGTGCTGAAACAATTTAACTGGCAAATTTTGTAAAAGAATTATTTGTTGTTTGCTAGCTAGTTCTTCAAGAATAGTTTTGTCCTCAATTGAAAAATTATCGGCAATTTGATCTAACCTTTTATCTTGCGATTCTATTAAACCCATTATGGGTTCAAAAGCATCATACTTATCATCTTCGCTCATATACCAGTTATTCTGCATTAAGGCAATAAATGCTGGCACATCTTTTTTCCTAAAAAAATTAAAACTAGCTACTTTAAAAGAATAAGCAAAATATGGACTAATCCAGTATAAAAAATCTTCAGTTAAATCATCATTCGATATTGAAAACTTTGATTCAACAGGTGTAAATTTAGGCTGAATTGAATTTGTAAGAATTGGGTTAAAACTATGGCTAGGCAACAATTGAGATAAGTTTGGTTTTTTATCCAATAAATCATTATGCTCTAAAAAAAATAGTAAATGTTCATCTTTAAAAACTATTGAATGAAAATGTAAATCTTCTGTATCTTCTAAAGTTTCGAACATTAAAAGCACATCGTTTTTACTAACTTCTTTCTTGTTTACAATAATGGTACTTGAGTTGTTTAACTCAAATTCTGCAAGCATTCTACGCTTTGCCAATAACAAATCTTTACGCTCTAGAGTTTGTCCAACATTTAATTGCAAAAAAGAAAGTGGGGAAAAATATTGCTTCAAGGTTTATATAATTGGAGAGCAATATATTAAAGCAATATATAATTACAAAAAAAAATACTTACGCTAACTAAACTTTAATTATAACTTGAGCTATTAAGAGTTACAACCAACCTCTAACCTTAGCAATAGCAGCAGTTCGAGAAGTGACATCTAACTTAATATAAATATTACTAATATGGGTTTTGATTGTATTAACAGAAACAAACAAACTATCTGCCATTTGCATATTGGTTTTACCATCATAAATTGCAACTAAAACATCAAACTCTCTTTCGCTAATTTGAGATAAAATATGTTTATTAATATTTGCCAAAGACAGTACTGGTTTATTAATTTCCCGCATCGAAAAATTATAAAGTGCAATCTCTAACCCTGCTAATAAATCCTTCTCTTCAAATGGCTTTACAATGTATCCAGCAGGCTGTGTTTTTTTAGCTCTATTAAGTGTATTTTTATCTGCGTGAGAAGTTAGAAAAATAATAGGCAAATGATATTGTTGATTAATGAATTCTGCAATATCAATACCATCTTTTTCATCTTCTAAATTAATATCAAGTAATACAGCTTCGGGTGTATTAGTTTTTAATTGATGTAATGCAGCTTCATAAGTATTAGCAACAGCAGTTACGGCAAAATCAATATTGTTAAGGGTTTGCTCAATATCCATTGCAATCAAAGGTTCATCTTCAACAACTAAAATTCTTATTTCGTTCATACAAAATTCGTTTATGGTTTATGGTTTATGGTTTTCATACCAATTTATACTTACTAATTAACAATTCAATGCTAGTTCCATTATCATTTTCAATATTCATTGTTGCATTTAGTTTTTGTAAAAAAGATTGAATTAGTTTATATCCCATTGATGCAGATTTTGAGAGGTCTTTATCCTTGGGTATTCCAACCCCATTGTCTTTAACTCTTAGTAGCAATTTATCATCTTGTGTTATTAAATCAACTTGCAAAATCCCAGTATCTCTTCCCTCAAATGCATACTTTAAAGCATTACTAATAAGTTCGTTTAAAATCAACCCTAATGGAATCACTGTATCAACGTCCATTTCAAGTTTCTCAATGTTGGTTTTAAGCGTAATTTTATTAGGCTGAATATTATAAGATATAAATAAACCTTGTGTTAATTTCTCAATGTATTCTTGCAAATCAACACCCATTAAATTATCATCTCTATATAAATTTTGATGAATAAGTGCCATTGTTTTTACACGATTTCTTCCTTCGTTTAAAGCCTGTAAAGCCTTTTCATCACTAATGTTTTTACTTTGTAAATTCAGTAAACTACTAATCACTTGCAGGTTGTTTTTTACACGATGATGAATCTCTTTAAGCAACACTTCTTTTTCTGCCAAAGAATTTGAAATAATTATATTTTTCTCTTCTAATTGTTGGCTTGTTTTTTTCTTATTTTGGTATAAATACAACACACCAATAGCAATGATTGTAATAAAAATTAAGCCTAATGTATTAAATAAAATTGTTCTTTTCTTTTCTCTAATTTGAAAATCTTTCAATGAATTTTCTTTATTTAATAAGCTTACTTGCTGTTGTTGTTGAATTAGATTAGCATTTGATAGCAATAGCGATTGTTGTTTCTCTTTAATTGATAAATCTTTTAACTCGCTCTCTTTATTTAATAAACTAATGGCTTGCTCATTTTGCTTATTTTTAAGCTGAGATAGTAATAAAGACTGTTGTTTTTCCTTAATGGATAAATCTTTTAATTGATTGTCTTTACTCAGTAAAATAATTTCTTGCTCTTGCTCCTTGGATTTATATTTAGTTGAAAGCTCATTTACATTTTTTGTATTTGATTCTACATACATTGAATCGTAATAGATTTTATAGATTTTATAATGGTCTAATGCTAATGAATATTGCCCTTTTTCTTGATAGGTACTTGAAAGTAATTTATGAACGATACCTGCATATTCTAAAGGGCTGCTATTGTATTTCAATGTGGTTGCTTCTGTTAAATATTTAATTCCTTCATCATATTTTTTTAATCCAACATTTGCTTCTCCTAAACCCAATACCAATAATGGGTATTCTGAATCTTTTTTATCGTAAGCAAAGGCATTAATACTAGATATTGTGTTAAGGGCTTCAGCATATTTTTTAACATCATTGAAACACAAAGCAGTATTGAGTTTTATTACATATATATCATAATCACTATTCAATTTGTTTGCAACCATTAAAGCTTTATTATAAGCGGCAAATGCACTATCATATATTTTTTTATTTTTGTATAAAGCACCTAAATTTCTGCAAGTAATCATTAAGCCTTCATCATCTTTAATTTTCTCCTGAATTTTAACACACCTTTTATATAAGTCAATTGCATTGTCAAAATCATTCATTTTTCTGTAAATAATTGCTGCACTATTATAGCATTCAGAAAGCCTATCAGATAATTTTAATTCTTTACAAATATCAATTGCTTCAAGACTATAATACAGGCTACTATCCAACATATTTCTATATCTAAAATTGATAGAATATTCATTGTATATTTTAATTCGAAAGAACAAGTCGTTAACAGATTTGCTAGTTGCAATTGCTTTTCTATAAAACAATTTTGATGCAGGAAAATCATCCTTTATATCATAACAAATACCTAGAGCTAAATATGCTTCTTCCTTTAAATACCCATTGTTTAATCTTTCTGCCAAATCTTTTGCTCTAGTTGCATAGTTTGTTGCATCCATATTTTTAGACTCACACAATAGCATACTCAATTTATTGTATGTTCTACACTTTATACTATCATTTTTTGTTGATTCTAAAATTTGTAAAAGTTGTCTTTCATCTTGTGAAAAACACCGATGAAAGACACTTAACAAAAAAATAAATAGCACTAAATATTTGTAGTTAATGTTCTTAAGCAAAAACATAAGCTCATTTTGGTGCTGAAAGTTGAGAGATTATTTTGTTATTTCAAAATATTAATTTAAAGCCTGTTTATCAAAAGAATTTTAGTAGCCCTTTTGAATGATTTTATCTTTTAAGATATTAATTCATACTTATGGGTGAACGTGAGCAGCTGCAATAGTTTGAGTTTTGTGTTCTAAAACAAAATAATATGAAAAAGATTTTAACTCTTGCAATTTGTTCGATGATATATCTTACAAACTTTGCACAAGCACCTGGAACAATCACAAGTGTAGAGGGTGTATTTGGTGGAAGAATCAATGCTATTACTGGTGGCAGGGTTGGCACAACAGTTTTAAGCGACACGTTTAGAATTTTTGTTGCAACTGAAAGTGCTAATAGTATTTTTTATACTTATGGACACTTTCCAACATTTGGAACTTCAACTGTTGATAGTTTTATTGCTTTACCATCTGCAAATGCAACTGCTGGTTTAGGTAGCAGTATTAGCAAAATGGCTTTTCACAAAAACTCGCAAACGCTCTATTTCATTGCAAGTAGCAATGTTTATTCAACAACTGTTGCTGCTACTAGTGCAACTAAATTAACCGCTACCAATAACTATACAGACATCATTGTTGAGGGAAACAATTTCTATTCTTTAACAACAAGTGGCAGCGATAACACAGTTTATTATTCAACTATCAATGCTTCAACAGGTGCATTAACAGCTGTAAGCAATACAACTATTTCATCTCAATCATACACAAGCTTGGTAGATGGCAAAGATGATAAACTGTATTTGTTTAGAAGCAGTAATGACCCACAAGCATTACAGTTTGGAGGAACATTTAGTACAGGCATAAACCTCGCTTCAGCTACAACCGATGCAATGACAAGTTTGGTGAATACAAATACTTGGAATTGTATGGGTGTTTATACTGATGGAACTGTGTTTGTTGGTGGCACAAATGGTGGAACTAATCCTTACAAATATGTTGCAAACACTGCTACTTTTAATACTGCATACACGACAGTTGCAACTGGAATTAATGGAACATCTGGTAGTAACATAGAATTTAGAGAAGATGGATTCTTCGGAAATTATTACGTTTATTTTGGCACTGCATATAGTACTGCAAAAGGTGCAGCATCTACTTGGTTTTTATTTGGAAATGCAGGAATAGAAACACATCCAAACGATGGTGCTGTTAAATTTTTCGACAACAATATTGCAAATAATGGCACATTACTTTTAACAACAGATGCTGGCTTAGGCATCACAAAAAATAGTGGCTCCATTATATCTGATATTAATAATGGAATACTTGCTACACAGGTTGAAGACTTTGATATGAACAGTAGCAAAACTTTTGGTTGGTTAGCAGCAAAAGATGGTATCCGTTATGTTCATAATTACAACACTACTTCAAAATCCTGGACAACAGCTTTTTGGCCTATGGGTGATGGCTCTCCTTATTATAGTGCAGAGATGATTGGCAACGATTCAAACAGCGTCTATGTTGGTAATTTGAGAATTTATAAAACAAACGACAAAGGCTCTACCTGGAACAGAATGTTTACTCCAGAAAATGCACCTTATAGTTTTCCAAGTGTTGGTGTTCGTGCAGAAGCAATTGCTGTTAGCGATTCTTTAAACAATATTGTAATGGCAGGATATTACAACCAAAATACTGGACAATACGGGGGTGTATTTTATTCAATGGATGGAGGAACAAATTGGAATCAATTATTAATTAATGCTACTTCATTTGGTCAAGATGTGAATGTAAATGATATTGAGATGACTACAGATAGTGGCAGAGTAGTTGCATACATTGGCATTGATTATATCAACTCTACTGTTCGTGGAATGTATAAAGCACAATGGGATGGAGCAACATGGAGTGTAAGAAGAGAGGAAATCTATGGAGCTTCGACCTCTCAATTTAGCGTTACAGATATAATTATTCCAAGTAAAGATACTATTGCTGCTGTGGGTAGTTTTTACAATCCAGTATTAGGTCATAGTTATCCAATTTATTTCAATATCAGCCGTACAGTGATGAATAGTTGGAAAAGCACAGTTGTTGATACAACCCGCCAAGGTGCATACACAGCTTGTGCTTGGAATAGAGACACTATTTTCTATGCTTATCAAAATAATATTTTTTATGATATTATCAGTTTTCATTCAACATCTACAAGTAGAGTGGGCGAAGCAACCTATAGCACAGTTGATAATGGAACAGAAATTAATGTGATGTATTATGATGAATTATTAGTAGGTTCATCAACGGGTTTTAGAAGTTTAAGAGGTGCAACTAAAGTTTATTCAGAACCAATAAATCCAAGTATAACAATTAATACACCCACAACTAGCATTTGTAGTGGTACAAGTGTAAACTTTACTTCCTCTGCAATTAATATTGGCTCCAGTCCTGTATTTCAGTGGTATAAAAACAATAGTTTTGTTGGTAGTGGAAGTGCTATAACATTTCAACCTGGCACTTTAAGTAATGGAGATGTTATTAATTGTATACTAACTACCAATAATCAATCTGTAAATAGCAATACAATTATTATGACAGTTAAACAATCACCCTTTGTTTCTTCAATTACAGGAAATCTAGTTAGTTGTTCTTTAGGCTTGGCAAATACTTTAAACAATACAACACCTAATGGAGTTTGGGGTAGTAGTAATAATACAGTTGCAACAATATCTGCAAGTGGAAGAATAACAGCATTAAGCAATGGTAGTACAAACATTAACTATACTGTAACTGGCTCAAATGGGTGCACCAATATTATGTCGTCAGTATACAAAGTATCTACGCAGGATGTACCTTCTAATATTACTGGAACTACAAGTATTTGTGTAGGGACTGCAACTACTTTAACCAGTACAACAATTGGTGGTGCTTGGAGTAGTATGAATAATAGAGGAACTATAAATGCTAGTGGCACATTTACAGGGGTTAATGCTGGAGCTGGCGAGGTAAGGTATACTGTAACAAATGCTGATGGATGCAGTGCTTACATAGCTACAAACATTACAGTTAATGCTATTCCGGGTATTCCTTCAATTGCTTATGCATCTGGAACAGCTAATCCACAAACAGGTGCACCTAGTGGAAGTTATTGTGTAGGCAAAGTATTTAATGTTGTAGGCTCGCCTACTGGTGGTAGTTGGAGTGCAACAGGTGTTACAAGTGTAACTGGGGTTGGCACTGTAACTATTAATGCAGTTGGAACTGGTACTTTAAAATATACTTATACAAACAGTGCTGGTTGCAGTAATAGCAGAACCATTAATGGTAATGGATTTAGCTGTGCAGCAAAAGCATTAATTAGTAATAATCAATTTACATCAAATGATTTTTCAATTTATCCTAATCCAGCAAAACGATTTATTAATTTAAAAAATAATACTACAATTGATGGTGGAAATATTGTTATCACTGATTTATATGGTAAAACTATAAGAACTCAAACTTTAAGTTTGGGAACTAATACAATTGACATATCTAATTTATCTAAAGGAATGTATTTTTTGAGTATGATAACAGGTGAAGGAAAAATTACAAAGAAATTAGTGGTAGAATAATTTAATTACAGTTGGTTAAAGACAACTACAATCCAATAAAAGCCTCCAAAGTATAAAAGCTTTGGAGGCTTTTTTTTACTAATTGTTTTCCATATACCATTTAATGGCTTGTTGATAAACACTTTTACCCTTTGGTATCTTCTGTTGCCATTTGTCTTTTTCAGTGGGGTCATTTATAATTTGTCTTGCAAACGCAACTGCATTGGTGAACTTTTTATTGTCCTTCTTTTGTTTTGTACTGAGAACCACTTTGCTTCTGTCTGGATATTTAGAAACAATCAGTTTTGAACCATATTGCTTTAATACTATCTGCTTGCCCAAGCTGCCTTTCAATCCTGCAATGATGATATTTCCTACATTGATTGCCATTTTATAATTTTATATATTAATACTATATTTACCGTTTATTTGCCGTTAATCTACCGTTAATTTATCGTTACAAATATAATATATCTTTACTACTTCCCAGCTATTCTTGTAAAACAACGGTACTATTCAAACTTCTGTAGACATATAGAAACTTATATAATTTTTTAGCTTGTACTAGATTTTTAGTATTACTAAAAACACCATACTACAGCCCAATGAAAGAAACGTCCAATTAACAGCAGCAGGCAAACGGCTTTGTATAAATACAAAGCAATTTATGATGAAGAAGGTGTATGAGTGCAGAACTATTCATTGCTGGAAGATAGAGAATGATATGGCTTTTTGTATCAACAACATCTATAAAAGCCTTGCCAACCTCTAAAAGTTGGTAATGCATTTCAGTTAGTGACCCATTGTAAAAGGGTTGGCTACATTTTTGTTAAACCCACTAGCACTTATATTCTTAAGTTTTTACTTAAACTATAAATAATGTCATAAACTTAATTTTGTAATATCAAGTTTTCCTACTGTTTTGCAGAGTATTATGAATCAGTATGCAGCTACTGCCCAATTACTTATTAAAAGACTTTTTCAATAGATCAACTGAGTAATCTACTCTATGATTGAGCTTGCTTTAGGTCGCAAACTCTGCAATCAAGGCAGTAAATTTTCTGCATCGACATTTACAAGATGGTAGGATTAACAAATTTAAATTCTACAAATTTCAATATCCTTTAATTCTGATGCAAACAATCACAAAGAACAAGTGAGATTGGAAAAGTAATGCTAAAGCTTTTTTGCTTTACGTGCAATATTATCCTTTACCTTAAAAGCTACTATTTTTTTTACTAAACTCAGTGGTAGTGGTTCATCTAAAGGAAACTGAATAGCACCCTTAGAACTTTTGTATGCAACTATTTCATCTTTAAAATTACTAATTCCAATTCCTGTTGGATAAAACCCAATATGTTTTTTGTATGCAGCAAAATAAACTAATGCACCATTTTGTTTATAAGCAGGCATCTGATAACTTATTGTCTCATCTGCTTGGGGTGCAACAGATTTTATTGTGTCTCTGAGTTGTTGCAATTTTCTTTGCACATCATCTGTAAACATTGCAATATATTCATCAACATTAGTGAATGTAGTTGTTTTCATTTAACTATTTTTACTTTCTACGTATCTTTTAAAATTGTTCAAAATAGCTTGCCATCCCTGCATTTGCAGTTCTAAAGAATTCTCGGTTTCAGGTTCAAATGTTTCAATAATTTTTACACCACTATCAATTTTAGTAAATGTTATCTGCATTTTTCTTCCATCACCAAGGGTGGTTGCAATTTCTTGTAAGTGTAATACTTTAGTATGTATTCCCCAAAAGTCAAAACTAATGCTACCATCTTTAGCAGCCATCGTAGCAAGCAATTTACCACCATCTCTCAAATCGTTTTCCGCATAGGGTGTGTGCCAATCTTCTGATGCATTATTCCATTGAGTAATATGTCGAGGTAAGGTCCAATATTCCCAAACTTTTTCTAATGGTGCATTTACTAATGTTTCTACAGTTATTGTGTTCATAATATTGATATGATTTAATAAAATAATATTTTAATTTACTTGGGTAAATTTTCAAACATATCTGCCACCATTCTTTCTAAATCATAATCTTGTTGCCAGCCCCAATCGTTTCTGGCAACAGAATCGTCAATACTCTGAGGCCAACTATTAGCAATAGCTTGTCTGTAATCTTCTTTATAGGTAATAGAAAAATCAGGTATATGACTTTTAATAGAATTTGCAATTTCTTTTGGAGAAAAACTCATCCCTGCAACATTGTATGAATGACGAATGGAAATTTTGTTGGCAGGAGCTTCCATTAATTCAATAGTAGCTTTTATAGCATCTGGCATATACATCATTGGCAAATATGTATCCTCGTTTAAAAAGCACTTGTAGCTTTTATTTTCCAGTGCTTCATAAAATATTTCAACTGCATAATCTGTAGTACCACCACCAGGTGCAGACTTGTAACTTATTAGTCCAGGATATCTCAAACTTCTAACATCTACACCATATCTATTAAAATAATAATTGCACCAAAATTCCCCTGCATATTTGCTAATACCATATACGGTTGTAGGCTCAATTATTGTTTGTTGAGGGCATTTTTGCTTGGGGCTTGTAGGACCAAAAACTGCAATACTACTAGGCCAATACACTTTGTTTAGTTTCTCCTCTCGGGCAATATCTAGAACATTTAAAAGACTTTGCATATTTAAACTCCAGGCGAGATTAGGATTTTTTTCTCCTGTTGCCGAAAGAATGGCCGCAAGCAAATAAATTTGAGTAATATTTTGTCGAATTACCTGAACGTGTAGCATTTCCTTATTCATCACGTCCAAACTAACATAAGGTCCAGTACCTTTTAGCAATTCATTTTCTTCTCTTAAATCGCTTGCTACCACATTAGCATTTCCATATATCTTTCTTAAAGCCAATGTAAGTTCTACTCCAATTTGGCCAGATGCCCCAATAACTAATATTTTTTCTTTTTGCATTGCAATCGTGTTTTTAAAAATCAAATATCCAAGAAAAAATGTTACTGAATAATTTGTTTAAAAAAATGTTTTGGGTAAATAAAATTATTAACTAAAAATTCAATATTTCCTTTAACAAAAAATTTAGAATCAAATTGAATTTTCTTTATTACTTTGCATACGAAATAAATCGTATTATGTTGAATAAAGTATCAAAACCAACCGAAAACGAATTAGATATATTAAGATTTCTTTGGCAAAACCAACAGGCATCTGTGAGGGCGGTACATGAAGAGTTATCAAAAACTAAAGATGCTGGTTACACAACAACTTTAAAGCTCATGCAAATTATGTATGAAAAAGGTTTAGTTGTTAGAGATGACAGCAGCAAAGTGCATATTTACAAAGCCAATATTACTCAAGAAAGTATTCAACAGCAATTATTGCCCAAATTTATTGATACATTATTTAGTGGTTCATCAACCCAACTAGTAATGCAAACATTGGGCAATCACAAACCATCCTTAGCAGAAATTACAGAAATAGAACAATTACTCAATGAACTAAAAATGAAATAACATGCAAACTATTTTTGCTTATCATTTTTTACAATCTTTAGCATTTGCACTAATAAATAGCATTTGGCAAATGGCTATTTTGTGGATTTTTTATAATATAATTACTGGTATTTTCGTTTTAAAAACATCTGCAAATTACAACTTACTTGTAAGTATCCAAACACTAGGTTTTTGTTGGTTTATTTACACTTTTAGTCAAAGTTTAAATAACACAAACCCTATTTTTTATGAAAGCAATCATTCGTTTTATAGCTCGATTATTCAAGAAAAATTGTTGCCAATAGGGGCAATCATTTACTTATTTTTCTCATTCGTATTTGCTACAAGGTTTTTGTTGCAGTTTTTTCAGCTAAAAAACATCCGCAACAATGAATTACTCCCAATTTCTCAAAAATGGCAACAATATGTTTATGAAACAACTAATAAAATTGGTATTAACAGAAAAGTTCAAATTAAAATTTCGAAAAACATTCATACACCATTAACTATTGGTTTTTTAAAACCAATTATTTTGATTCCAATTGCTGCTGTTAACAGTTTAAACCCTCAACAGTTAGAAGTAATTTTACTGCATGAATTAGCACATATAAAACGTAATGACTACCTTATAAACTTATGGCTCATTTTCATCAACACTATTATGTTTTTTAATCCATTTTCAAAACACATATATAGTGTTATTAACAAACAAAGAGAATTTTGCTGCGACGACACAGTTCTCGAATATAGCAGTCAAAATAATTTATATGCTCAAGCTTTGTTAAATATTGCCAAATCTCAGTTTGAGGCTTGTGCTATTGCTGGAACAATGACTGCAGTAAACGCTGATCATCAAGAACTAAAGCATAGAATCAAACGAATTTTAAATATTGAATTAGAGCAAAGAAATGAACTCAAATTTAACAAGCAAATGACATTTTCATTAGCAATAGGTTTACTTCTTTTTTTGTTAATTGGTTTTATTAATGTGAACGTAAATAAAGTAATTGCCGATGGTATCCCAGCTTCTAAAAATCCTTTATTAATCAACCAAAATTTCACTACAACAAACTATCAGAAAACGAATATTCAAATTGCAAAATCAACTTCAAATGAAAAACATAAAATCAAGCCTAAAAGAAATTTAAAACCGGAAAATAAAGAAGCCAATGGCTATGCTTTGAAAGCAAAGCAAAATGCTATTCATCAAGGAATGGAGTTTATTGGTAAATTAGCAACAGCCAATGAGAATAACATTTTAGTTCAAAATAAAATAGAGGAAAATGTACCTATTGATGTTGAAAGCAATGGCGATAATAAGGACAAAGTAATAATAGTTCCAGCTATTGATAATCATCCAACTACTACAGTTCAAAAATTCTTTGTACCAGCAACTACCAAAAGTGCTGCTTCAATAATAATTGTTACAACTACTGAAAAAGAAAATGGCAAAAAAATAGTTAAAATAGAAATAGAAAAAGGAGATGGTAAGGTTGAGTAAAACCATTCCTAAAATAGTATATCAAAATATTTTGGTAGCACTATGTTTGTAGAAATTGAAAAATATGAAAAAAATACTATTTTCCTTACTTATGTTATCTGGCATTGCTACAACAGCACAAATTAAAATGCCCCAACCAAGTACAACCCAAACAATTTCTCAGGATTTTGGTTTGGGAAAATTAGAACTTACTTACTCTCGCCCTAACATTAAATCGAGAAATGTTTTTAAAGAAGGTAGTGAGCTTGCACCATTAGGGAAAGTTTGGCGTACAGGTGCAAATAGTGCCACAAGAATTAAGGTAAATGATCCAATAGAAATTGCTGGTAAGGCATTAGACACAGGTACATATGCAATATATACTATTCCAGGAAAAACAGAATGGACAATCATTATTAACAAAGGGGCAAAAAATTGGGGCTCGGAGTACATAGAAACTAGCGATGTTTTTAGAGTAACGGTTCCTGCAGGTAAAATGAAAGAAAGTATGGAAACTTTTACTATGCAGTTTGCCAACATAAAAAATGAAAGTTGTGAATTACACCTAATGTGGGGCAAAACTTATGTTTCTGTGCCAATTACTACCAAGGTAAATGATAGAATAAGAATGCAGGTTGAAAAGGCATTAAATGCAGACAATGTCTCAAGTTCTACCTACTATCAAGCTGCTAATTTTTATTATGAAATGGATAAAGATTATTCAAAAGCATTGGTGAATGTTACAAAAGCCATTGGAGAAAAATCTGACAAGTTTTGGATGTACCTAATGAAAGCAAAAATTGAAAGAGATTTAGGAGATAAAGCTGCAGCAAAAGCAAGTGCAGAAAAATGTATCGAAGAAGCGACCAAGCAAAAGAATGATGACTATGTTCCTTCAGCAACAGAGTTGATAAAAAAACTATAATCTTATTAAAATAATTTTAATAAGCCTCACAAATTGTGAGGCTTATTTTTTTTGCAAACTATATTTGTAATTATACTTTACAAACTTTGAAACAATTAATATTTACTGTAACCAACGATTTAAACTACGACCAACGCATGCAACGCATCTGTAGTTCTTTGCAAAAAAATGGCTATTGTGTAAAGTTAATTGGAGTAAAAAGAAAAAACTCTTCTCTCCTATCTTCTCAAATTTTTGTACAAAAAAGAATTCCCATTTTATTTGAGAAAGGATTTTTGTTTTATGCAGAATATAATTTTAAACTTTTTTTTTATTTACTTTTTTGTAAAACAGATGCTTTTTGTGCAATAGATTTGGATACTATTTTACCTAACTATTTCGCATCAATTTTAAGAAGAAAAAAAAGGGTTTATGATGCACACGAATTATTTACAGAGTTGAATGAAGTTGTAAATAACAAACCAGTAAAATGGTTTTGGAATATGATTGAAAGCTTTGCTGTTCCTAGATTTAAAAGTGGCTATACGGTAAATAAATTTTTGAAAGATGAGTTTGAAAGAAGGTATAAAGTAGATTATGAAATTGTTAGAAATATACCAATTTATCAATCAACCAATCATCTAGTTAGCCAACCAACTAATCAAATAATTTATCAAGGTGCAGTGAATTTTGGTCGTGGATTTGAACAGTTAATTCCAGCAATGAAAAATGTAAATGCCCAATTACATATTTATGGCATTGGCAATTTTTATAATCAGGTAGAAACATTAATAAAAGAAAACAATCTTGAAAATAAAGTAAAATTATTTGGTGCAACTTTGCCAGATACATTAAAACAAATAACACCAACTGCAAAGATTGGTATTACAATATTTGAAGCCAAGGGCTTGAATCAATATTATTCACTTGCCAACAGATTTTTCGATTATATAATGGCAGGTATTCCACAAATTTGCGTTAATTATCCTGAATATAAAATACTGAATGATGAATTTGATATAGCTGTAATGGTTGATAATATTGAGGTTGAGACTTTAAGCAATGCAATTAATACACTGTTAACTGATGAGGTTTTGTTTAATAGGTTAAAGCAAAATTGTACTGTTGCAAGAGAAAAATTAAACTGGCAAAACGAAGAAAAAAAACTACTTAGCTTTTGGAAAAACATCTTCACATAATATGCTTTACAATTCCTTATCCTGTTGATTATGGAGGTGTAGTTGATTTGTTCTGGAAATTACCTGCACTACAACAGCTAGGCATTAAAATTCACCTACACTGTTTTGATTACGGTAGAGGCAAGCAAGATGAATTGAACAAATATTGTGTATCTGTTAAATATTATTCAAGAAAAAATAATTTGTTTGGGTTGTTGTCAGATTTACCATTTATTGTTGCAACAAGAGACAATAAAGAACTGTTGAATAATTTGTTGAAAGATAATTATCCAATTTTGTGCGAAGGAGTTCATTCCACCTTTTTACTGAATGATAAAAGGTTTAATAACCGCAAAGTATTCTTAAGACTTCACAACGTTGAAAACGAGTATTACCAACACTTATATGCATCGTCTACTAATTTTCTAAAGAAATTATTTTATGCTAGAGAGAGTAATTTGCTTAAACGATATGAAGCAATAGTTGTAACAAAAGCATCAAGCATTTTGACAGTTACTGAGCAAGATGCTATTAGTTATCGAACAAATTTTAATTGCAAAAAAGCGTTTCATCTTCCACTTTTTTTGCCAGATAATTGGAACATAAATGTTAAAACTGGACTAGGAAACTACAGCTTGTATAACGGCGATTTAAGTGTTGATGCCAATTCAAAAGCTGTTGACTGGTTATTGCAGAATGTAATAAGTAAACTTGAAAATATTCAATTTATTATTGCTGGAAAAAACCCTTCAAGCCAACTAATCGACAAAATATCAGCACTTAAAAATGTAGAAATAATAGCAAATCCTTCTTCACAAAAAATGGAAGAGTTAATTACGAATGCTCAAATAAATATTTTACCATCTTTTAGTAGTGCAGGCATAAAGCTTAAGTTGTTAAATGCCTTATACAATGGAAGATATTGTATTGCAAATAATGAAACCCTTAGTGGCAGCGGTTTAGATAGCTTGTGCGTGGTTGCAAATACTTCTAATGAATTTATAAATGCAATTCAAAAATATTTTTTAATTGAGTTTGCAAATGATGCAATTGAACAACGCAAACAACTACTAACAAAAAAGTTCAACAATCTTTCGAATGCTGAACTTTTGATAAATTATTTATTTAACTAATATCACTTTTATTTATCACTAACCAAACTAGCTGTTAAATATTCTTTATTTAATCTAGCGATATTGACTAATGAAATTTCTTTAGGGCAAGTTGCTTCACAAGCACCAGTATTTGTACAAGCACCAAAACCTTCCTTATCCATTTGTGCAATCATATTAATAACGCGAGAATGTCTTTCTGGTTCACCTTGTGGTAACAATGCTAAATGAGAAACCTTAGCACTCATAAATAACATCGCACTACTGTTTTTACAAGCAGCAACACAAGCACCACAACCAATACACATTGCAGCAGCAAATGCAGCATCTGCCTTATCTTTATTAATTGGTAGACTATTTCCATCAACAGCATTACCTGTATTTACACTAATATATCCACCAGCTTGAATGATTCTATCAAACGCACTTCTGTCAACAGTTAAATCTTTTATTACAGGAAAAGCATTGGCACGCCAAGGCTCTACAACAATTGTATCACCATCTTTAAAGGCTCTCATATGTAATTGACAAGTTGTGTTGGCTTGCCAAGGTCCGTGAGGTTTGCCATTAATATACATACTGCACATTCCACAAATACCCTCACGACAATCGTGGTCAAAAGCAACAGGGTCTTCGCCAGAAGTAATTAATTGTTCGTTTAGTACATCAAACATTTCAAGAAAAGACATTTCACTTGAAATATTTTCAACTCTGTAAAGCTTAAATTCACCTTTTGCTTGGTTATTTTTTTGTCTCCAAACTTTGAGGTTAAGGTTCATATTATAGTGTTGCATATTCTTAATTATTTATAGTTTCTTGCACTTGGTTTAATCACTTCATATTGCAATTCTTCTTTATGCAATTCCCATTGGTGTTCTCCTTTTAACTCCCAAGCAGAGACAAACATAAAGTTTTCATCATCTCTCAATGCTTCACCATCTTCAGTTTGATATTCCTCTCTAAAATGTCCACCACAACTTTCTTCTCTCGTTAAAGCATCAATGCACATCAACTCGCCAAGCTCAATAAAATCAGCTACTCTACCAGCTTTATCTAATTCAGGGTTATAACTATTTATTTCTCCTGGTATTCTAACATCACTCCAGAATTCCTTCTTTAAAGCTTGTACTTCTTTAATAGCAGTCTCTAAACCCTCTTTATTGCGAGCCATTCCACATTTATCCCATATAATTTTACCTAATCGTTTGTGAAAACTTTCAACACTTTGTTTGCCTTTAATATTCATCAAAGTGTTGATTCTATCACTCACTTTTTTCTCAGCTTCTTCAAATGCAGGATGAGATGTTTCTAATGCTTTTGCATAAATTTCATCAGCTAAATAATTACCCAAAGTATAAGGAATGACAAAGTATCCATCAGCCAAACCTTGCATCAAAGCACTTGCTCCCAAACGGTTTGCACCATGGTCGCTAAAGTTAGCTTCGCCCAATGCGTACAAGCCTTTCACATTTGTCATCAATTCATAATCTACCCAAAGTCCACCCATTGTATAGTGTACAGCTGGATATATTCTCATAGGCACTTCGTAAGGATTTTCGCCAGTAATTTTT
>CAZTOP010000042.1:0-25027 GCA_964615145.1 uncultured Chitinophagaceae bacterium | reverse complement strand
TTCCATATACTTGCCCATTACCCTAGCATTTTCAAGCAGATTATCTTCTTCATAAATCTTCAAAGTTTCCAATGCAGCAGCACAACATACAGCGTGTGCAGAATATGTTAAACCTAAAGGCAAAACAGCATCATCGAATTTACTTGCAATTTTATCGCTAATTTGTAAACAACCAAAAGGCAAGTAACCACAAGTTAAACCTTTTGCCATTGCAATCATATCAGGCACTATATCGTGATTTTGAAAACCAAACCATTGACCAGTCCTTCCAAAGCCACTCATTACTTCATCAACAATAATTAAGATTCCGTGTTTGTTGGTAATTTCTCTCACAGCTTTTAAATAACCTTTTGGATATTGTAAACAACCACTTGTTCCACTTTCACCTTCTAATAAAATAGCAGCAATAGTATTTGGACCTTCATAAGCTATAATCCTTTCCAGGCTTGCAATAGATTCTTTCAATAAATTTTCTTCGCCGTATTCCCAACGATATAAATTAGGTAAATCGAAGTGAATAAAATTTGGTGCTTGCTGAGCATCAACAGGAATTCTGCGTGGGTCCCCACCTGCAGAAATTGCACCCATTGTAGCACCGTGATAAGATTGATAACGTGTTAAAATTTTATGACGACCAGTATATAATCTTGCTAGCTTAATTCCGTTTTCAATAGATGTTGCTCCACATAATGTGAAAAAAGATTTATTTAAATCACCTGGGCAAATTTCTGCCAATTTTTTGCCTAAATCTGCTCGTGCTTTTGTAACGCAACTTGGCGTAACATAAGCTACTTCTTGCATTTGTTTTACTACAGCTTCAGTAATTCGTTGATTGCCGTGACCAATATTCATATTGATTAGTCCACTCGAAAAATCAATAATTCTATTGTCATCATAGTCATATAAATACACACCTTCTGCACGTTTTACAGCAATTGGATTGGTGCCTTTTTGTTTGCTCCAACTAAACAGTGTGTAGTCTTGACTATCGTTTATTATTTCTTGTGCTAAACTCATTATTCTAAATTTTGAATTTTATATATTTAATTATGAATGAAAATTCTGATGTGTTATAATTCAACATTTATCATTCAAAATAATTTTCTAGCTCATCCAATTTACACCAGATTCTGCATTCCATTTGGTAGTTGATTTTTTCAGTTTAGTCCAAAATTCAATGCTGCTTTTACCTGTAATATCTCCCACACCAAATTTACTTTCGTTCCATCCACCAAAACTGAAAGGTTCACGAGGCACAGGCACACCAACGTTTACACCAATCATTCCAGCACTTGCCCTATCAATAATGTAACGAGCCATTCCTCCATTTTGAGTGAACACGCTTGCAGCATTGCCATAAGGATTTGCATTTTCAATTGCCAATGCTTCATCAACTGTATTGGTTCTCATAATGCTGATAACAGGGCCAAAAATTTCTTCTGTGGCAACACTCATTTCTGGCTTTACATAATCAATAACTGTTGGCCCAACATAGGTTCCATTTTCTTTACCTGCAACTTTTGTATTACGACCATCCACTAAAATTTTTGCACCATCTTTTTCAGCTTGTGTTATATAACTTTCAATTCTTTGTTGAGACTCTTTATTGATAACTGCACCTAAGTTTTCACCTGCTTTTATCTTCTTAGCTTCATCACAAATTTTAGCAATAATATGGTCAACATTTCCCACACCAACCATTGCACTTGCAGCCATACAACGCTGTCCAGCACAGCCACTCATACTTGCCACAACATTTGCAGCAGTCATATCTTCTTTGGCATCTGGCAACACCATTAAGTGGTTTTTTGCACCACCCAAAGCCAAACATCTTTTTAAATTATTGGTTGCACGTTGGTAAACAATTTTTGCAACTTTAGTAGAACCTACAAAACTTACAGCTTCAATTTGAGGATGATCGCAAATAGCATTTACAATTTCAACATCTCCGTGAACCACGTTAAAAACGCCATCTGGCAAGCCCGCTTCTTTTAATAATTCTGCAATTCTGCCACAGCTTAAAGGTACTTTTTCACTTGGCTTCATAATCATACAATTGCCTAGAGCAATAGCATTTGGAATAGTCCAGTTAGGGACCATTGAAGGAAAATTGAATGGCACAATTGAAGCAACAACACCCAAAGCAACGTGCTCTGTTCTGCATTCTACACCTTTACTAACTTCTAATACTTCACCAGTAATTAATTGTGGCAATGATGTAGCAAACTCAGTCAATTCAATACACTTTTCAATTTCAGCAACAGATTCGCCATAAGTTTTTCCATTCTCTTCACTGCATAATTCTGCTAACTCCTTCAAATGTTTTTCCAATAAAGTTTTGTACCTAAAAAATACTTGTACTCTTTCTTTAATAGGCGTTCTGCTCCAAGCAGGAAATGCAGCTTTTGCAGCTTTTACAGCATCGTCTAAATCTTTTGAAGAAGACATTGGAACAGTTGATAAATAATTACCATCAATTGGAGAAATTACATCTAATGTTTTTAAAGTAGATGCATTTACAAAACTTCCATTGATGAAATTTTGAATGGGAGTGTATTTCATAATTCGCTAGTTTGAATAAAATTATTTTAAAAATAATGAGTGAAAATATAATATTTGCAGAAACCACCAAATTAAAATCATTATTTTTATTTTAATGGCTATAAATTGAGCGTGTATTTTTATCATAAATAATTACAATGCTAGATGAATTAGATTTTTCTGTATTATCTTGTTTACAGCAGGATGGTAGAATGAGTTTTACAGTGATGGCTGAAAAGCTGAACGTTTCTGTAGGAACTATTAGAACCAGGGTAAACAAATTAATTGAAGATGGGACTGTGAATATTGTTGGAAGAGTTGATCCTGATAAAGTAGGGTTTAGAAGCTATGCACATATTGCAGTGTTTGTTAGACCAGCAACATTGAAGGAAAAAGTAGCGAAGAAAATTGCAACTTTTAAAGAAGTTAGTTTTTTAGCTATGACAAGTGGCGACTATGATTTAGAGGTAGATGTGATGTGCAGAGACAATGAACATTTGGTAGAATTTGTAAATAAAATATCAGCTATTGAAGGAGTTAATCAAACCAAAACAACTATCTATTTTAAAGTGTACAAATATGCTCAACCAGATTTGGGATTGCTGAGATAAAAAAAAGCAAAGCCAATAATGACTTTGCGTTCTAATCTAAAAGAATATTCACAAAAGGTTAGTTCAGATTAAGCGTCTTATCTTTTGGATATTTAACTGAATATGTGAATTTTATTTTCCTTGTTTCACCCGCTGCTAAATTTAATTTCCAATTTAAAACTCCTATATCACTGTTCACTTCTGCACCACCATCATCAATTAATTCAACTTCAATTTCCTTGTTGGTAGTTAAAGGGAATTGGTCTTTTAATAATAAATTGATAGCTTCTTTTTTAGTGTTTTTAACAGTTAACTGATAAGTGAATTTCTGAAGTTTATTGCTACCTAGAAATTTGACACTACTGTAATCAATTAATTTATCACGTTTAACAACAACTCTTTTATCTCTGCCCAAAGTAAGGTTTAAAGTATCGTTGGTGCTATTAGGATCTATAAAAGACTTGCCAACATAAGTTCCTTCAAAAATAATATTTGCTTCGCCAGGCATTAAGTTGAGTTTACCCCAATCTGCAATTTCAGCTAATAAATAAACATCTTTATCTAACTTAGGCACTGCATAATGCTTGTATCCAGCATTAATCTCCTGAGTTGCAATAGTTGCTGTTTGGGCTTTACCATTGGTTGGTACATCGTAAGGCAAATCAATATCATAAGCAAGGTTTAAAGTGTTATCTGCAACAGAAACATAATCTTCCATTCCACTTTTTAATGTTACCATTATTACTCCATTTGCACTACGTGCACCATATAATGCAGTTGAAGCTGCATCTTTTAAAACAGTAACGGATTTAATAGCTGAATTAGAGATTTTTGCAAATTCACTTTTTTCCATTGGAACACCATTAACAACATATAATGGTTCGTTATTTGACTGTATTGAAGCATTGCCTCTGATTCTAATTTCATTAGGAGAAGTACCATAATCATTTGCAACAACCTCATCAGCAGATTCTTTATTATAGTATGAACCAATGCTATTCATGGTTGCTAACTTTTTATCCATTCTATAAACAGGATTGATATAAGCTAAATACCAGGCACTCAATAATGGTGCATTTCCAAGTTGCGATGGGAGAGAAGTAGATAATGAAAGTTTAACTTGTTTCCAATCAATACCTGTTGTTTGAGAAATTTTAGCTTTGGTAATCAACTTCATTGGGCTTTTAATATCATCTACTCTCACATCATAATATGGTGTCCAAAAAGCATTGTTTGCTATATATGAAATAGTGAAATCGTATTTACCAGCAATTGCTACAGATAATTGTAAAACCAATCTTCCAGCAGTTGATGTATTCTTTTTTGTTTCTTCATTTATTTGATTTTGCAGCTTGTTTTTAGTGTCATCTATCTTTTTTATTTTTTCAGTTAAGTTAGATTTTATTTCTTGAATTTCTGTAAGTTTAGCCTTGTAGTAATCCATTAGTTTGGTAAGTTCTGAAACACTCATACCTGTTTGTGTTCCTTTGATATCACGGTTAATTTTTAATACTTGGTATAGTTCATCATTATTTGAAAGGCCATTGCTAAGTTCTATCCTTTTGTTTTGAAGTTTTTCAATTGAATCTTCCAGCATTTTTATTCTATTAGATTTTTCAAAAGGAATTAAATAGTTATTGCTAAACTCAATGCCCATCAAAGTTACAGCACTGGCTGTTTTAATTTGAATACTGTTAATGTCTAATTGATTGGCTATATTATCAATCACTAATTCATTATTGCCTTGTTTTAAACTAGCGTAAGCTGTGTGTGTTAATTCAGCTCCCGATTTATAAATTGTCGCTGTTTTTAGTTCAGAAGAAACAATGTTTCTATCGTCGTTTGCCAAAAGGGTTGTGCTAATAAATACATAAATAATCAACAATACTTTTTTCATAAACTTATATTTTGTTTAACTGATGTAGCTTTTGTAAAGATTACATAAATAACAATATTGTAATTTGCAAAAATTTTGTTAAAGGCAGTTATAACAATCTTTACTTTGCATTATGTCTAGTGCAAATGCTAAC
Organism: uncultured Chitinophagaceae bacterium; assembly: GCA_964615145.1. GTDB lineage: Bacteria > Bacteroidota > Bacteroidia > Chitinophagales > Chitinophagaceae > CAIVPM01. The sequence goes on along the minus strand of CAZTOP010000042.1, from coordinate 19,866 downwards.
TATCAAATTCAAAAGAAAATTACCATTGTTGTTGCAGTAATGTTTGTAATAAAGCTAACAGCTTGGTATCTTACAAGTTCGGTTGCTATTTTAACTGATGCGTTGGAATACACTATTAATGTTATTAGCAGTTTGATTGGCTTATACAGTCTTTCATTATCTGCAAAACCCAAAGATAATAATCATCCTTACGGACACGGAAAGGCAGAATTTTTATCTTCATCTATTGAAGGGATTTTAATGATTGTTTCCAGCTTTTTAATTATGTACGAAGCTATAAATAATTTACAGCATCCACATACAATTAGCAAATTGGATTATGGAATTTATTTGGTGGCTTTTACTGCATTGCTTAATTATTTTTTAGGATATTTTTCAATAAGAGAAGGAAAGAAAACAAACTCATTACCATTGGTTGCAACAGGCAAGCATTTGCAATCTGATACTTATGCAACTATTGCTATTATCATTGGATTAATAGCCATTTATTTTACACATTATAGCTGGATAGATAGTTTAGTAGCTTTTATTTTTGCTTTAGTAATTATTGTTTCTGGCTACAAAATTTTGCGTAGTTCTATTGCAGGAATTATGGATGAAGCAGATGATGAATTATTAAGAAAAATTGTTGAAGTTTTGGAGAAAAATAGAAATGAAAATTGGATTGATTTGCATAACTTAAGAATCATAAAATATGGCGGAACATTGCATTTAGATTGCCACTTGACAGTGCCTTGGTATTTTAATGTAAATGAAGCTCATAAAGAAATTGATGCATTGAGCAGCTTAGTAAAAAATGAGTTTGGGGAAAGTGTTGAACTGTTTGTTCATACAGATGGTTGTTTAGATTTTAGTTGTAAACTGTGCAATAAAAAAACTTGCGATGTTCGCAAGTTTAATTTTTATAAAACAATTCATTGGACGGTCGAGAATGTATCAACAAACAGCAAACATCAAATTGTTTTATAATGCCTTCAGCTTGGCAATTGTTTCTGTTGGGTTACTGGCTTTAAAAACTGTATTTCCTGCTACTAAAACATCTGCACCTGCATTCACAATTGTTGCCGCATTATCAAGCGTAACACCTCCATCAATTTCAATAAGTACGTTCAAGTTTCTTTGAATGATTCTGTCCTTTAGTTTGGTGATTTTATGCAATGTATTGTTAATAAACTTCTGTCCGCCAAAGCCCGGGTTTACACTCATTAAACAAACCAAATCAATATCAGCCAGGATATCATCTAATAATGTAATTGATGTATGTGGATTTACAGCAACACCAGCTTTCATTTCTAAACTTTTTATTTGTTGAATATTGCGATGCAAGTGATTGCAAGCTTCTATATGAACAGTTAAAATATCGGCACCAGCAGCTTTAAATTCTGCCGCATATTTTTCTGGTTCAACAATCATTAAATGAACATCCAAAGTTTTTGTTGCAACTGTTTTTATTTGCTCAATTACAGGCAATCCAAAACTGATATTTGGCACAAATCTGCCATCCATTACATCTAAATGAAACCAATCTGCTTGACTAGCATTTATCATTTTACATTCATCTTCTAAACGAAGAAAATTACTTGCTAATAATGAAGGGGCTATTAGTGGCATTGCTTATTTGTTTTTAGTTTAAATCTTGGAGTTTTTGGTCTAAATATTAATTACCACATATCCAAAAACAGACTCCCTTGCTTTGTAATTTCTGTTTTTCATCTGTAGCACTTAAGTTTAAATTAAAATTTGCAAAACCAAGGTTTTGAAAATTTGTTTTGTAAAAAACTGAGTTGTCAAATTGAAAAGGAGTTAATACCATTGTTGGAAGGTTTGATTTTCCCTTAGTTATAAGTCTGTTGTTTTTTTCTTCATCTATATCAAGCTCAAATTTTTTTTCAAAGTGTAGATATATACTTAAGTAGTCCATATCATAGTGCCCAATAACATATTCATTTTTATCTTTGCAATAGTCATAAAAAAGAAAATTATTATTATCTAAAAATAATACATATTTCACATTGCAATCAGAATTAGTTCTTGTTTTGAAATTGATTGAATTAATTTCTGTAGTAATAATAAGTACTTTATTTGATAAGCTATTTTGTCTTAAATTCTGACTTATTTGTTTAGAATTTGCAAAAGATTCATTATTTTCATGATTAATTACTTTCTCCTTTCTTTTACAAGAAAAGAGCAGGATACTAAAAAATATGAAACTAATAAACTTCAATTTTTGAATTATTATTTAATTATATCGTACTTCGTAAATCGTACCTCACACATCAAAACTATTTATTCTTCTTCCTCATTCTTTTCCACCATTTGGTTCTTTCAATCTCTGCGTTTGTATCTACTTTGCTTTTCATTTGTGCATCTAATACAGCTATATAACACATGTGAACAATATTTCTAACTGTGCTACCAAGTTGTAATACATGTACAGGCTTATCAATACCCAGTAAAATTGGACCAATAGCTTCCGATTCTCCTACTTCTTTTAGTAGGTTGTACGCTACATTACCTGCAGTTAAATTAGGAAAAATTAATACGTTCACGTTTTCATCTACCAAACTACTGAACGGGTAATTGTCTTTTAAAATTTCTTTATTAAATGCTAATGAACCTTGCATTTCTCCATCAATAATTAAGGATGGATTTTTTTCTTTTACGATTTTAGTTGCTTGGGCAACCAGGCAGGCTTCTGCACTATCGCTGCTACCAAAATTACTATAACTCAACATTGCAATTCGGGGTGTAATGCCTAGTGCTTTTACTTCTTTAGCTACCAGTACTGTGATATCGGCAAGTTCTTCGGCAGTTGGGTTAAAATTCACTGTGGTGTCTGCTAAAAAAAGAGGACCTTTTTTAGTAATCATCAGATACATACCAGCAATTTTTTTCACACCTTTTTCTGTTCCTATTATTTGTATTGCTGGTCTAATAGCATCGGCATAATTTCTTGTTAAACCACTAATCATTCCATCGGCATCTCCCGACTCCACCATCATACAACCGAAATGGTTTCTGTCTTTCATTACCTTCATACTCTCGTATCTGTTAAACCCTTTTCGTTGTCTTTTTTCAAAAAACAATTTACCGTAAGCTTCTCTTTTTGCTTCATTTTCGTCGCTTCTTGGATCTATGATTGGTAAGTCGGCAATATCTATGCTATTCTCTTCTGCTAGACTCTCTATCTTTTTTGCATTGCCCAATAATATTGGATAAGCAATTCCTTCATCATAAATAAAGCTGGCAGCTTTTAATATTTTAACATTGTCTGCTTCGGCAAATACAATACGTTTAGGGTCTCTTTTTGCTTTGTTGGCAATAATTCTTAATAATTGATTATCCAAACCTAAACGTTTGTTCAATTCTACTATATAATTATCCCAATTTGTGATTTCTTTTTTAGCAACACCACTTTCCATTGCAGCTTTTGCAACAGCAGGTGCTACAGTAGAAAGTAATCTTGGATCAACAGGCTTGGGAATAATATAATCTGGACCAAATGTGATGGTTTTTTGGTTATAAGCTAAATTAACAATATCGGGTACTGCTTCTCTGGTTAAAGCAGCTAAGGCTTTTACAGCAGCTAGTTTCATTTCTTCGTTAATGGATGTAGCTCTAACATCTAATGCACCTCTGAAAATATAAGGAAACCCTAAAACATTGTTTACTTGATTAGGATAATCGCTTCTACCGGTAGCCATAATAATATCGTTACGAACTTCTGTTGCATCTTCATAACTTATCTCAGGGTCAGGGTTTGCCATTGCAAAAACAATTGGATTTTTTGCCATTGATTTCACCATTTCTTTTGTAACAACATTCCCTTTACTTAAACCAATGAACACATCTGCATTTTTCATGCCTTCTTCCAATGTCATATCTTTTCCAGCAACAGACATTTCCTTTTTTTGTTCATCTAAGTCTGTTCTGCCATTATGAATTAATCCTTTGCTATCAAACACTTTCACGTTCTCTTGCTTAACACCTAATGCCACATATAATCTTATACAAGATATAGCTGCAGCACCCGCCCCGTTTACTACTACTTGTACTTTTTCAATTTTCTTTTTTTGAATTTCCAGTGCATTTAATAATGCTGCAGCACTAATAATAGCAGTGCCATGTTGGTCGTCGTGCATTACTGGAATTTTCATCAACTTTTTTAATTCCCTTTCAATATAAAAACATTCAGGAGCTTTAATATCTTCTAAGTTGATACCTCCAAAAGTGGGTTCCAATGCTTTTACAATTTCTACAAATTTTACAGGGTCTTTTTCATTGATTTCAATATCAAAAACATCTATATCGGCAAATATTTTAAATAATACACCTTTACCTTCCATAACTGGTTTACCAGCCTCGGGACCAATATCACCTAGCCCTAATACCGCAGTACCATTACTAATTACTGCCACCAAATTTCCTTTAGCTGTATATTTATATACGTCTTCAGGATTTTTTGCAATTTCTAAGCAAGGTGCAGCAACTCCTGGGCTGTATGCTAACGATAAATCTTTTTGTGTTTTAGCTTCTTTAGTTGGTACAACTTCAATTTTTCCTGGTTTCCCCTTACTGTGATATTCTAATGCTTGCTGGCGTAATCGTTCTAATTTTTTTTCCATTGAAATTATTAATAAGGCGGCAAAAATAAGTAAGTGGAGTTGTTAATGTTTATTTATTCAGCAAATAACTATCTTTAGGATTAATGAGTAGCAAATCAAAATTAGACCGATATTGTTTTTTTGCACAATAAAGTAAGTATTCCAGCAACGAAACGTAATTGTTTTATCTGTTTAATTTTACTCAATTACTCAATACTTAAATGTTCTAATTACTAAGGCTCCACAATGCCAACTTTTATAGCATATAAAACCAAACCTATTCTTGTAGTAACATTTAATTTTTTAAAAAGGTCGTCTCTGTATCCGTCCACAGTTCTGGGGCTTAAAGCCATTTTGTCTGCAATTTCCTTGTAAGTAAGTTCGGTACAAACGTATTTTAAAAACTCAATTTCTCTGGGGCTTAATTCTATTAAATTGTGAATGCTTTTTTGTTTAGGATTTGTTTCACTAATTGCATTTAATAATTTTTGATTTACTAAGTCGGAATAGTAGAAACCCTTATCAATAATAGTTTCAATAGCAAGTTTTAGTTCATTGGGTTCACTATCTTTTAATAAATATCCACTAGCTCCCAAGCGTATCATTTTAATAATATTCATTTCATCATTGTACATACTAATAGCCAGTACTTTTATACTTGGATGATTTTTTGTAATCCATATTAAAGTTTCAACGCCATTCATTACAGGCATATTGATATCCATTAATATCAGTTGTGGCAATGAACTTTCATTTATTTTATCAATAAACTCTTTGCCATTATTGGCTTCAAATAATATCTCAAATTGTTGCGTGGCTAGCCAGTCTGCCAAACTTTTTCTAAAGAGTTTATGGTCATCGACCAAAGCTATTTTTATCATAATTTTTTTGAGTATTGATAGTATTAAATATAGGGAGTGTTTACAATTATTTTAACTTGTGTACCATGCGATATTACACTTTCTATATTTAGTTCTGCATTGATAACACCAGATCTGTTTTTTATATTAATAAGCCCAATACCCTTATTGTCTAAGTTTAACATACTGGTATCAAAACCAATTCCATTATCCATAATTAATATTTCAAGTTCATTGGTATGGTAGTGTAGCATAATTTTTATTTCAGTAGCTTTTGCGTGTTTAATAACATTGTTAAGGCTTTCCTGTATAATTCTAAATAAAATCAGTGCTTTTTGTGGATTAATTTTTTGGCTAATTCCTGTTTCTTCAAGGCAAGTATCAATGCCAATCTTACTCAGTAATTCAAGTTGATGTTTTACTGCATTTATTAAACCAGATTTTTCAATGGCGTCGTTATTGATAGTTTTCGATAGATCTCTCAAATCCTGAATAGCTGCACCAATAATGTTTCCAGTATTTTCTATTTGCTTGTTCAAAGCATCATCAACCGTTAGTGGTATAGTGTTTAGCGTAAACTTAGCAACGCTTAATTGTTGTCCAATATTATCGTGTATTTCCTGAGATATCGTTTTTAAGGTTTGCTCTTGTATTTCTAATTGACTTTTTAGTATTTCCTGATTAAAATTGTTTTTTAAAAACAAAATATCTTTTATGTGCTGTAACTTACGTTTTTGATAATAATATGCTACTAAGAAAAACAAAACTACAAGCAGTAAAAACAAAATACTGCATACTATAATTGCAAAAGCTAATTCATTAGTTTGTGTAGTATTCATTTAGTGTTTATTAATCAATTTAAGTTGGTTGTATTTTTTTGCATCAAACAAAAAGCCAATAGTAAAAAGTATATACATAGTAATATTAGGTAAGCTTTGAAATATCCAAAGGGTATTCAACAGGGAATTGTAATGTTTTAAATGATATATTCCAATTATAAAAGTGCTGGTGGCAGCATATTGTAAAATACCAATAATAAAATAAATGTGTGTATTAAAACTATATTGTTTAGTTGCTTGCTCTACCTCTGTTTCTATTACAAAAAGTATTATCCAGAAAACATAAAACAAATTATTAATGCACGGCAGTTGATTAATAAATTCATTAGTTATCGAGAAAGTAAAAAAATAATACAGGGCAATAAAAAAATACACAATAGCAGATGCAAAGGCAATGGTTTTTATGTGCTTAAAAAAATAGTTCTTGTAAAAGAATAATAATACTAAGCCAAACTCAGCAATTGTATAAATGTTATAAGTAATATTAAAATACTTGGAATTAATAAATGTATTAGGTAATAACTGTGGAATACAAGCAACGCAAACTAAAATAAATATAATAGTAGAGCTGATTTGCATTTTTTTGATACATATTAACCCTACTACAAATGGTAATAAAATTATCCATACAGATATTTGTTCCAGTATTTCTTTAATCATTATTAACGTTACAGTATTAACAAAGGTTATTAGTTAATGTTTATAATAGGTTTTGTATAACATTTTGTAGCCATATCCGAAGTTGAAACTGTGGGCTTAGGAGGGTGGCCACCCAAAGGATGTTCATAAGCAAAGTTTGGTGCAGTTGGTGCTGTATAATCACTATCAACAATGGTTCCATCTAAATCTTGCATTTGTATTTTTTCTATCGTATTTTCTTCACCTTGTTTATAAGTTATTTTACACAAATTGCTAATCAATGTGGGTCTGTTGGGGCAAGCACTATTTGTAACAGCTGATTCTGCGGTAGCACTCCAGGCACCTAAACTAATAGCTACAGCATTAGACTTTTGTTCGGTGACAATCATATTATAGAATGCAGTAATCATTTCTGCAGTAAAAATAAATACTAACTCGGGCTTAGCTTCTTCAAATGTAGCAGCTGTAAGGTCTTGACCAAATAAATAACGTTTGGCAGTATTAGGCATTAAAGCCATTAAATCAGGGTCTGAGAATAATGTTTTTTTTGTGTTCAGTAAATTTAAGTTAAGCTCTATAGCTTCTTCAAGTGTAATAACTCTGGGTTGGGTAATCATAAAATTTGTTTTTAATATTTAAAATTAGTTGATGTTGCAAAATTGCTATAAACAAATTTAACGATAGGGGGTGTTTTCACGGTAAATTCTAGGGTGTTTTTCACGGTAAAAGAGAGGGTGTTTTTCTCCTAAAAAAAGGGTGTTTTTCACGGTATGTTGAATTTGTGAGCTAAATATTTTTGTGTCATTAAAATTATTCAATATTCATCCAATACTTCAATCAAATAGTCAACAAGCTTCACAACCCCTAAGTGATGCAATACCAAATATCAATATCAGCCCTTTTGGGGAAGGGTACTAAAGCCTAGGTTCCTAGCTCACAAACCTGCAAACTCAATAAATAAAGCTATTTCGTAAGACACGAGACTGGGCTTTTAAGTTGTTGAAAAAAGAAACCGCCATTCAAAAATTGGAATACATACATAATAATCCTGTAGCTAAAAAATGGATTTTGAGTAAAACAAGAGAGGACTATTATTATTCATCTGCCAAATTTTATGAAACCAATATAGCTAATTTTGAGTTTTTAAAACACTTGTTACAGGTGTTTTAAAAACTGGTTTGTGATACTCGAAGCCCTGCTGAGAATAACAATCAAAGAATTACTATGCAACATTTATTTAAAATAATATTCATCGTCATTATCTCCATTATTCATCAAAATTCATTTTCTCAAAATGATCCATCATTTTGCAAAGCTGTAAGCGAATCCAGATTTAAGAAAGTAGAAAGAATTTTTAAACGACAGGTTAAAAAATTAAGTGAAGGATACACATACTCAAATCAGGATAATGGTTGGGGTATTGCCACATCATATTATACAAATTATTCCAGCTTGGTAAACTGGCTTAAAAAGCAAGATGCTGTTGAAGATGCTTTTTGGGATAAATGTCAAACCAAAGAAGCTATTTATCCAGGTCATTCAACCATTGGAGTTATTTTCAAAACTAAAGCTGGGCTTTTAGAAAAATGTTTTTTAATGCAAGAAGGAACTACCGGACAAGTAAATATTTTTGGTTGGAGACCCAAATTATTAGCATCTAAAAAACTACTTGTTTACAATAAACTATTCGACTGCAATAATTTTATTGAACAACAAAAAATAAACTGCCAGAAACTAAATAAATCAGTACAATAAACCACCACATTTTGCTTTGTAAAAATTATGCATTTTTGATAAAATACCTATCAACTTGTATTATTTGTTTGGTTGGAAAAGAAATTTTGCAATTCTATTGTAGTACTCCATTTTTATTTTTTAAATCTTACTATCAATTACTCCAAGTTAGCAACTAAAGTTTGTTTAAATTAAAATCTGCTACTGTACATTTGAGCATTAAAAATTAGAATGCTTACAGCAAGAAATATAAAAAAAACATACGAAACGGTAAATGTTTTAAAAGGTGTGGATGTTGATATCAAACAGGGCGAAATGGTGAGCATTATTGGCTCATCAGGTGCAGGTAAAAGTACTTTACTGCATATTTTAGGTACTTTAGACAAGCCCGATGCAGGCGAAGTATTCATTAATGCACAACCTGTGCATCAACTCAGTGGCAAAAAGCTGGCTGCTTTTAGAAACAAGCATATCGGTTTTATTTTCCAGTTTCATCATTTACTGCCCGAATTCAGTGCCTTAGAAAATGTTTGTATTCCGGGCTGGATAGCTGGCAGAAAGAAAAACGAACTAACTGAAGAAGCTAAAAAACTTTTAACAAAACTTGGCCTTGCCAATAGAATTGAAAACAAACCTAATCAAATGAGTGGGGGAGAGCAACAACGTGTTGCTGTAGCAAGAGCCTTAATTAATAAGCCAAACATTATTTTTGCAGATGAGCCAACAGGTAATTTAGACAGTAACAATGCAAAAGATTTACACAAACTTTTTCTTGAATTGTGTGATGAGTTTAATCAAACTTTTGTAATAGTAACACACAACGAAGATTTGGCTGCTCAAAGTAAGCGGGTTTTGAAAATGAAAGATGGGGTGTTTTGTTTATAGTTTATAGTTTGTGGTTTTCTAATGCAATTAATACCTTACGAATAATAAAACTAAAGATGTACTAACGATTCAAGAAACTCACGTAATAAAAAACTAACGATAAACCAACGATTCATTACTTCCAAAATAGAAACTTCAGAAAAAAAACTAACGAAATAAAAACTTACGATAAATGCAAAACTCAGTTTTACTGGAAATACAAGAAAATATTGCCATCATAACGCTCAATCGTCCCGAAAAGTTTAATTCATTTAATAGAGAAATGGCTTTAAGAATGCAGGCTATTTTAGATGAATGCGAAAGCAATACATCTGTAAGATGTATTTATCTTACAGCAAATGGAAAAGGCTTTTGTGCTGGTCAGGATTTGGCAGAATTAACTGGCGATAATCCACCTACCATTTCTCAAATTTTAACTGAACATTATAATCCAATTGTAACACGACTAAGAAATATTGCATTGCCTGTTGTCTGTGCTGTTAATGGTGTGGCTGCTGGTGCTGGTGCTAATATTGCTTTGGCTTGTGATGTTGTTGTAGCAAGTGAAGCTGCATCGTTTATTCAGGCATTTAGTAAAATTGGATTAATTCCAGATAGTGGAGGTACATTTACATTGCCAAGATTAATTGGTTTTCAGCGTGCAAGTGCATTGATGATGTTAGGAGATAAAGTATCTGCTACCGAGGCATTACAAATGGGAATGTTATACAAAGTGTTTAGTGATGAAACTTTCAAAGAGGAAAGTATGAAAATAGCTTTAACATTAGCTAATATGCCAACAAAGGGTTTGGCTTATACTAAATTTGTTTTAAACCAATCAATGAATAATAATCTGGAACAGCAATTAAAACTTGAAGATGAATTTCAGAAAAAATCTGCTGCTACCAAGGATTATAACGAAGGAGTTACTGCCTTTATAGAAAAACGAAAGCCGGTTTTTGTGGGGGGCTGATTTTTGAGTCAATAGTCAATAAGCAATAAGCAATTTGAAAGAGCAATATGCAATATGCAATTGGCAAATATCAAACCCAAAACATCGAACACCAAACATCAAACAATAAAACAATGCCAACGCCACAACAAGTAGTAAACCACATGATGCAGCACGATATGTTTAGCCAGTGGCTAGGCATTCAGGTGCTTGAAATTACGGAAGGGTATAGTAGAATTACTATGACAATTAGACCAGAAATGGTAAATGGTTTTGGCATTGCCCACGGCGGTGTAGCTTTTAGTTTAGCAGATAGTGCATTTGCATTTGCTTGTAATAATAGAAACAATATTTCAGTGGCATTAGACACAGCCATCAATTTTACAAAAGCAGTTAATGTGGGGGATATATTAATTGCAGAAGCTAAAGAAATTCATAATGGAAGAAGTACTGGTTTGTACTTAATATCTATTACAAATCAAAACGGAGATTTAGTGGCTCATTTTAAAGGCAATTGCTTTAGAACAGGTAAAACACATTTATGATATACTCTTTCAATGGATTTATTCCTGTTGTTCATCCCTCAGCATTCATACATCCGCAGGCATGCGTAATGGGTAATGTTATAATTGGTAAGGATGTGTATGTAGGACCTGGTGCTGCCATACGTGGCGACTGGGGTAAAATTGTTATTGAAGATGGCTGCAATGTGCAAGAGAATTGTACTATACATATTTTTCCTGGTGTTACTACCACCTTAAAACAAAATGCACATATAGGACATGGTGCTATTATTCACGGAGCAACTATTGGTAAAAACTGTTTAATTGGAATGAACAGTGTAGTAATGGATAATGCTGTTATTGGTGATGAATCTATTGTGGGGGCATTAAGTTTCATAAAAGCCAATGAGGTGTTTGAAGCAAGGAGTTTGGTTGTTGGAAATCCTGCTAAAAAGATTAAAGATGTGAGTGATGATATGATACAGTGGAAAACAGAGGGTACAAAATTGTATCAGCAATTGCCACAACAAATGCGTGATACTTTGTTGGAATGTGAACCTTTAACAGAAGAACCTGCAGATAGAAGAGAGCAGGAAAAAGTTTATCGGGTATGGAAAAGTTAAAAAAATGTTTTATGCAATTTTAAAAAAACAGGCAGCCATTTTAAAATGACTGCCTGTTTTTTATTCTTTTCGGATATTTTAATCCCAAATTTCTTCTTTACCTTGTAACCAAAGTTTAACAGCTTCGGTAGTAACACTTTTGGGTCTTTCAAGTGGAAAGCTTAAGGCTCTATCCCAACATAAACTTGCCAATACACCCAAGGCTCTGCTTACAGCGAATAAAACTGTATAAAACTCGTATTCCACCAAGCCATAATGAACTAGCAATGCACCGCTATGAGCATCTACATTTGGCCAAGGGTTTTTGATTTTTCCTAATGATTCTAATATTGGCGGCACTGTATCGTAAATATTCCAAACTGTTTGGCAAAGTTTATCATCTGGCATGTGTTTTTTACCAAAAACCATTTGAGCGGTAAAACGAGGATCTGTTTTACGCAATACTGCATGGCCATAACCTGGAACAACTTTACCAGAACTGATGGTGTCTTTTACATATTGTTCAATTTGCTGTTTACTAGGACTATCAGTTCCAAGTTTTTCTTGCATTTCAAAAATCCACTTAATCACTTCTTGATTTGCTAAACCGTGTAATGGACCAGCCAGACCGTTCATGCCAGCAGCATAACATAAATAAGGGTCACTCAAAGCACTACCTACTAAGTGTGTGGTATGTGCCGAAACATTTCCTCCCTCATGGTCTGCATGAATAGTCATATATAAACGCATCAATTCTCTAAAGCTCTCATCATTATATCCCATCATGTGAGCCAAATTTCCTGACCAGTCTAATAAACCATTGGGTTGAATATGAACATTGTTTTTATATTTTCTTCTGTATACATAAGCAGCAATGCGTGGCAAACGTGCAATTAAATCCATAGCATCATCATACACCGGGTTCCAATAATCTTTTTTGTTAAGACCACTGGCATACTCTTTTGCAAAATTACTTTCTGTTTGCAAAGCCATAATACCTGTAACAAACATTGTCATAGGGTGTGCAGTTAATGGCAAAGCATCAATAGTATTAAAAACATGATTAGGAACGTGGCTTCTGCGTTGCCAAGTACTTGTAATGTGATCAGTATCTTTTTCTGTAGGTAATTCTCCTAAAAGCATTAAATAAAACAGTCCTTCAGGCAAAGGCTCGTTGCCGCCCTCCGCTTTAGGAAGTTTTTCTTGTAATTCAGGGATTGTGTAACCTCTAAAACGAATACCTTCCTGAGCGTCTAGTAAACTGGTTTCGGTAACTAAACCTGTTATGCCTCTCATTCCCTGGTATGCCTGAGAAAGAGTTACTTCACCAATTTTTTTATTTCCGTGTTCTTTTAATAATTCTTTTATTTCAGCATTAGCTAAATCTGCTTTGGCTTTAAATGTGTCTTTGATGATGCCCATTGTAATATATGTTAAATGTTATTGTTGGCAATTTTATGGAATGCAATTAATCTTCACAAAAAGATTTGCAAATGTCTTGTAAAAACACTATCTATTGATGTAATAATTGAAAAATATTTTGCAATCGAGAATCATTTTTTCTTATTTCGACTACTGAAACCTTTTTATTGATTGATTTTGCTATGAATAATGCTTGATTTTTTCTTTGTTAATAATTTACGAAATCGTTTTAAAAACAAATTGATATCTTTTTATAGTGGCTTTAAAAACAGATTATATCTTTTATTATTATGAAATATACTACTCAATAATTCGACTTTATAGCAAGTTTTGTGATAGCTTTTTTCTATAGTTAAATAAAAGCCTCGATATTGTGATGATTATCTACTATTTTAAAGGTAAAAATGAGTTTAAAGTAGTATTCCCTGTAAAAATAAATATGCCATACTAAAGTAAATTAACAACCCTGTAACATCTACTAAAGTAGCAACAAAAGGGGCAGATGAAACTGCTGGGTCGGCCCCCAAACGTTTTAGCAGTAGAGGCAACATACTGCCACTAAGTGTACCCCAAAGTACCACACCTATTAATGAGAATCCAACAGAGTAGGCAATTCTAATATAATGTTCGCCATAAACCTGCGGTGCAATGCTATGCCAAACCAGAACCCTTATGAATCCGATTATTCCCAATACAAACCCAAGCATAACCCCACTCGATATTTCCCTTCTAAACACTCGCCACCAATCTCTGATGGTAATATCTCCAACTGCCATAGCTTGAATAATGAGTGTGGATGCCTGGCTGCCACTATTGCCACCACTACTAATTATTAGTGGAATAAATAATGTTAACACAATTGCTTTTTTGAGTTCTCCCTCAAAATAGCCCATCACACTTGCAGTAAGTAACTCGCCTAGAAATAAGACTACTAACCAGCCTATTCTTTTTCGGAATAGTTTTAATAGGGGCGTATCTAAATATGGTTCATTCAATGCTTCGGTACCACCCATTTTTTGCATATCCTCACTAAACTCTTCGTTGGCAACCCAAAGCATATCATCAATAGTTACAATACCCAACAGTTTATTATGATCATCTGTAACTGGTAATGCTACACGATTATTCATTTTAAAAACAGTATTTGCGTGTTCCTGATCATCGTTAACATTTAGTGCAACAACACGTTCATCCATCAGTTCATGAACAAACTTATCTGGTGAAGCTAAAATAACATCTCTGATTCTTATATCATCCAATAAATCGCCTTGGTCATCAATTACATAAATAACATCTATTGTTTCGCTGTTTTTACCATGTTTGCGAATAGTATCAAACACCTCCGTAACTGTATTGTTGGCATAAACATATACATAATCTGGCGTCATTAATCTGCCAACACTATCTTCTGGATATCCCAGCATTGCCAAAGTAATCTTAAGTTCTTCTGGGTTAAGTAGCTTAATTAAATCTCTGATAGCTGCGTTGGGAAGTTCCTCTAAAAAGTCCGTTCTATCATCAGGAGGCAAATCGTTTAGTAATTCTGCAGTTTTATTGGGGGGAAGTTCTTTTACAATTTGTTTTTGTACAGACAGGTCCAATATTTTAAACACGGCTGAAGCCCTGTGAATGCTCATATTCGCAATAATTGGGGCTTCAAAATCGGTGTTATTATACACCAAATCTGCAACATCACTTATGTTTTGCTCGTTCAAGAAATCGGCAATGGCCAGAGGGTTATTCTCAGCTATTACTTCTTCGAACTGTTGTTGCAAACTTGGTAATTCTAACTCCAAACTCATAGTGGCGAAATTAGGTTGCTATATTGAGAGTGTTTATTAATTATTCCTTATTTATGAACCTCGCTGCTAAAATGAAATTTAATATCTGGGTTGTTAGAGATTTCTGTATTTAAAAACCACTCGCTCTGTGCCAGATAAACTGGGTTGCCATCTTTATCTTCAGCACTGTTCTGTTGTTTAAAACGAAGAAAGTCTTGCAACTTTTTTTCATCGGTACTTGTTAACCAGCAAGCTTTATAAAACGGCAAAGTTCTGAATTCACAGGCTGCACCATATTCTTGTAATAAACGATATTGAATTACTTCAAATTGAAGTTCCCCCACACAACCAATAATTTTTTTATTGCCGCCAAACTGAGTAAATAATTGTGCTACCCCTTCATCGGTTAGTTGTTGTACCCCCTTTTCAAGTTGTTTAGTTTTCATGGGGTCTTTATTCACTAACTCTTTAAATATTTCTGGAGAAAAAGTAGGAATTCCTGTAAAGAAAAAGTTTTCTCCCTCTGTTAAAGTGTCCCCAATTTTAAAGTTGCCAGTATCGAATAATCCCACTACATCGCCAGGATAAGCATCTTCAATAACATCTTTACTTCTTGCCAAAAAAGAGTATGGATTGCTAAAGCGAATATCTTTATCTAATCGAACGTGATGATAGTATTTATTACGTTCAAACTTGCCACTACAAACACGCATAAAGCCAATTCTGTCTCTATGTTTAGGGTCAAGGTTGGCATGGATCTTAAAGATAAATCCACTGAATTTATCTTCCCCTACTTCAACCTGTCTTAATGATGTTTCTCTACTTCTCGGTTTGGGAGCAATTTTTACGAATGTTTCCAGCATTTCACGTACACCAAAATTATTTACTGCACTACCAAAGAAAACTGGAGCAACCAATCCAGCATTGTAATCATCAATATTCAAAGCCCCATTAACCGCTTCTATCAATTCTACATCTTCACGTAATTGTGCTGCATCTCTTTCGCCAATTTTAACATCCAAAATGCTATTTTCCCCCTCCCCAATTACAATGATATCTTCACTATCATCAGCTTTGGTATTTGCTGAAAATAAAACCAAACCTTTATTATGAATATCATAAACACCTTTAAATTCCTTACCACTATTAATAGGCCAGGTCATTGGGTGTAAACTCAATTTTAATTCTTTCTCTACTTCCTCTAGTAAATCAAAACGGTTTTTACCGTCTCTATCCATTTTATTGATGAAAACAATTACTGGTGTATCTCTCATTCTGCAAACTTCCATCAACCTTCTTGTTTGATCTTCCACACCATTTACACTATCAATCACAAGAATAACGCTGTCAACAGCAGTTAAAGTTCTGTATGTGTCTTCTGCAAAGTCTTTGTGACCAGGAGTATCCAATAAATTAATCAAACAACCTTTATATTCAAACGTCATTACGCTGGTTGCCACACTAATTCCACGCTGACGTTCAATTTCCATAAAGTCACTGGTAGCGTGCTTTTTTATTTTATTGCTTTTAACAGCACCAGCAGTTTGAATAGCTCCTCCAAACAATAACAGTTTTTCAGTAAGGGTGGTTTTACCAGCATCTGGGTGAGAAATGATGGCAAATGTTCTGCGTCGACCTATCTCTTTTTCGTATTTCATTTTGCTTATAATCTTTAATAACAAAACCTAGAACGCCACAATAGTTGCCTTCAAAATTTTGTAAGGTCGCAAATGTAAGGCTTGCGTTTTTTTTATATTCTAAAATCCAAAGTTGAACTGCTGTCGTATCTATTTCTACAATTAATTAAAAAACAAAAACAACAATTATGAAAAAGATTTTTTTAGTGTTATTAAGCGGTTTTGTAATGAATGTATCAATGGCTCAAATGGGCGAGAAGACTGTAGAAGTAGGTGGTGCAGCAATGTACCCTAGCAAAAACATTGTAGCAAACGCAGTTAATAGTAAAGATCATACCACATTGGTGGCAGCTGTTAAAGCAGCTGGATTGGTAGAGACTTTACAAAGTGCTGGGCCCTTTACTGTTTTTGCACCAACTAATGCTGCATTTGACAAGTTGCCAAAAGGGACTGTTGAAACTTTGGTAAAACCTGAAAACAAAGCTACGCTTACAAAGATTTTAACTTACCACGTTATTGCAGGAAAGTTTGACTCAAAAGCTATTGCTGCAAAAATTAAAGCGGGCAATGGAACAGCAACATTTACAACAGTTTCAGGTGGAACTTTAAAAGCAACAATGAAAGGAAAGAAGCTTGTTTTGGTTGATGAAAAAGGTGGAATGTCAACTGTGAGTATTAAAGATGTATATCAAAGCAATGGTGTAATTCACGTAATTGATACCGTTGTTATGCCCTGAATGTACAATTGGATGAATAAAAGCCGATGCAGAAATTTGTGTCGGCTTTTTTATTTTTTAAAAACTATTATTAATTTTAGATAGATAATTATCTTTAGCCCTAAAATTAACTAATATGAAAAAGATTGCTACTATTATGCTTGCTGGAAGTTTTATGTTTTCTTCTCAGTTATGTTTTGCACAAATCAAAAAAACAAATGTTGTAAAAACCAAGAAAACGCCTGAATCTAAACCAGCAATGAAACCAATGAGTGAAGAAGAAATGCAAAAAGCTTGGATGGTTTATATGACACCAACAGAAGTACACAATATGCTTGGGCAAAGTGATGGAGAGTGGACTGGGGAAGTAACACATTGGATGACTCCAACCAGTGAGCCAATGAAAAGTAAATGTACATCAACCAACAAAATGATTATGGGTGGCAGGTATCAACAGTCAAATTTTAAAGGAGAATTTATGGGGATGCCATTTGAGGGAATGAATTTATTAGCTTACGATAATGCGAAAAAAGTATTCATAAGTAGTTGGATTGATAATATGGGTACAGGGATGATGGTAATGGAAGGAACTTGGAATGAAAAAACAAGGGCAATTAGTTTTTCAGGTAAAATGGTTGATCCAATGACTGGCAAAGATTGTGAGGCAAAGGAAACATTTACTTTGGTGGATGATAATACGCAAATGATGGAAATGTACGCTCCTAATCCAAATGGAAAAGGAATGTTTAAAACAATGGAAATAGTATTTAAAAGATAAAAAAAATTGTTTAGTACACTGGAAGCAATTTGTGCTAGCTTCCGGTGTACTTGTTATTTACTTTTTTAAATAGAAAAATATATTCGTGTTTGAAAACATAAAATCCTCCAACTAAAGCCCGGTATCTCCATAATTCTTTTTGATTCATTTTTCCTTTTGTTTCTTCAAAGTTTTTGATAATGGTAGATTTTAATGAGTAGCCATTTTTTAAAAATTCCTGCATTGTATAAAACGCCAATGGAATCCATTCTCCACCGACGTATTTATCACTTATAATTAATGCACAATATCTGTTATTATCTAAAATCTTATATGATGCTTTTATTAAACTTCGCATCATGGTTAAAAACTGTTCAATAGTTTTTGCATTGGATAAATCTTTTTCATCTTCACTAAATTTAATAATATCCCAATAGGGAGGATGTATCATTAAAAACTGTACTGAGGATACGCCTAATTTTGATAATTCTTTTTTATAATCTAAGGATGTTGAATCTCCAACTATAACCTCAGTTTTTACGTTTTGATGGTTAGATTCTTTAGCTATATTTTCCTTGGCTTGGTTTGCAACTTTTTCCTGTAACTCAATGCCAATACCATTTCTGCCAAGTCTTTTGCTTTCAATTAAAGTTGTTCCACTACCTAAGAATGTATCTAAAATCCATTCATTTTTTTTTGTATATCGTCTTAAAAATTGATTTGGAATTTGAGGTATAAAATTACCCCAATAACCAGCATTATGTGCACCAGATGAGTCACGTTTATTAAAAATCCAAAGACTATCAGTTGTAATATCATTGTACTCTTTCCATCGATTTAAGTTGATGTCATTTATTTTACTTGTCTTGGTTATGGATAAGGACTTTATTAATCTTTTTGTATAATATTTTGTTCTTTCAATGGTTTTTGTTTCAAGAATTTGGTCTAGCTCATTTGAAATAAAATTTGTATCAACAGATTCTTTTTTTTTCTTTAAAAGCGATTGACGGTAACTGGCAATATTGTCTTTAATGATTGATAAATCATCTTGCATTAGTTGCAACTCCAGTAGCTTTTTTAATGATTCATGCATTTTAAAATAAATAATATTTACAATATTAATTGACTAAATTATAACATTAAAAAAATCACCTGATGTTTATGCAGGTCAATAGTTTCTTTGTTCCAGTCGCCAATAGATTTAGTTACTATTAGTTCTTGATTACTAGTAATATCAACTGCAATACACAGCTGAGTGTTAATATGGCAAGTTTGTATAATATCTTTAAATAATTGATTGTTTCTGTAAGGAGTTTCTATAAAAATTTGTGTGCAGTTATTTTTTTGTGCATAGAGTTCAATTTCTTTAATTTTCTTCTTCCTTTCTAAACCATCAATTGGTAAATATCCGGTAAATTGAAACGATTGACCATTTAACCCGCTAGCCATTAAGGATAGTAATATGCTACTTGGACCTACTAATGGTTTTATTATTGCATTATTTTTTTGAGCAATATTTATCAGTATTTGTCCGGGGTCAGCAACTCCTGGGCAACCTGCTTCACTAACAATACCTATTGTTTTGCCAGCTTTAAGATTTTTCAAAAAATCAATTTCTAGCTCCCTCTCTGTTTTATGTATAGTGTGCCATTCATAATTATCAATCACCATCTCCTTCCAAAGTTTTTTAAAATATCTTCTTGTCGTTTTTTCATTTTCAACATAAAAAACATCGCATTTTTTTATAGCATCAATAACATATAGCGGAATCGTCTCTAATGAATCTTCAGCCAAAAAAGTAGGAACTAAAAAAATGTTAGGTTGCTTGTGCATATAGTTGAACTTTTAATTAGCAGTAAATGTAAGTGAAACAAAAAAGCCTCGAAAAATCGAGGCTTTTAGTGGGAGTTGACGGGGTCGAACCGCCGACCCTCTGCTTGTAAGGCAGATGCTCTA
>CAZTOP010000041.1:0-25135 GCA_964615145.1 uncultured Chitinophagaceae bacterium | reverse complement strand
CAAAAATCGAAATTATTTTAACCCAAAAACCAACTGTTTTTTACCACATTGCCTTTTTTATGTATAATTTTTGATAAAGAATTATCCCAAATAAGCTTTCAAAGCATTACTATATCTTGCTTTTTGTAAACGTTTAATAGCTCTTTCTTTAATTTGTCTTATGCGTTCTTTTGTAAGGTCATATTTCATACCAATTTGTTCTATTGTTGTACCATCATTATTCAATCCAAAATATGCATTTACAATTTCAGCTTCTCTAGGGCTAAGGCTTTTTAGCACTCTTTTTATCTCTTCTCTTAAACTATCCTTCATAACATCCTCATCTGTGTCATCACTTCCTTCAAGCAAATCACCCATTGCCACATCTTCTGCTTCATGCACAGGGGCATCTAAGCTCGTATGTCTTGTATTGCTTTGGAAAATATTGTTGATCTCGGTTTCACTCATTTCTAAAATATCGCTTAACTCTTCAGTGCTTGGTTCACGCTCGTGTTCTTGCTCAAATGCCATATAGGCTTTGTTGGCACGATTGTAAGTACCAATTTTATTTTGTGGTAATCTTACTAATCTACCTTGTTCAGCTAAAGCTTGTAATATAGATTGACGAATCCACCATACAGCATAAGAGATAAATTTGAATCCTTTAGTTTCATCAAAACGTTGTGCAGCCTTTATTAATCCCAAATTTCCTTCATTAATTAAATCACTAAGACTTAATCCTTGGTGTTGATATTGTTTAGCAACAGAAACAACGAACCTCAAATTGGCTTGCACTAATTTATCTAATGCTCTCTGATTGCCCATTTTAATTTTTTGAGCCAAGGTTGTTTCCTCTTCAGGAGTAATCATAGGAATTTTAGAAATTTCTTGAAGATATTTTTCAACTGCTTGCGAGTCTCTGTTGGTTATTTGGGTTGCAATTTTAAGCTG
The DNA here is from genome assembly GCA_964615145.1 of uncultured Chitinophagaceae bacterium. Lineage (GTDB taxonomy): Bacteria > Bacteroidota > Bacteroidia > Chitinophagales > Chitinophagaceae > CAIVPM01. The sequence goes on along the minus strand of CAZTOP010000041.1, from coordinate 24,205 downwards.
CCTCATTATTATTTTTCGCTTTTAAGTGTTATAATGGATTAAGACATACCAATCCAAAATTTAAAATGGCTGCAAATGTATGTTACATTAGCTAAATTGTGGAAAAAAATATAGAGAAAGAAAAACAATTATACTTGATAATTTGTAACAATAAATTCCTTTTCATTGATAAAATTCAATTTTTGACGAATATTCGCTATTATTGTATTCTTGATAAGGTTAAAAAAAAATATTAGCTTGTGTATAAAGCATTTAAAAAGAAACGTAAAATTACTTTTATTGTTACTGCCAGTTCAAGCATTTGCACTAATAAATTGCAATGGAAAGATCCAAGACAGTATCATTGACAACAAAGTACTTTTAGGAGGTGAGATTAGTGCCGAAGTTTCATTTTCCGACTCACTAAAATATTTGAAAGTATACTACGGTAAAGCTAGTTTTTACAGTAAAAGTTTGGAAGGCACCAAAACATCTAACAATGAAATATTCAGACACAACAAATTAACCGCAGCAAGTAATAAGTTTAAACTAGGCACTTGGTTAAGGGTAACCAATTTAAGTAACGACAAATCAATTATTGTAAGAGTTAATGATAGAATGCATCCTAAGATGGCTGCAAGGGGTAGAATTGTAGACCTAAGTAGGCTTGGAGCACAAAAACTAGATTTTATAAAGAAGGGAGTTGTAAAAGTAAAAGTTCAGGTTGTACTTAAAAATACCAAAGAATAAATTTTTGTTAAAACATTTTTTTATAAATCCATTTCACCCATTACTTTTGCCAAACACAAAAATTACGATTATGAAGAAAATTACATTGGTAACGTTTGCAGCTATGATTGGTTTTGCATCATTTAGCCAAACCAATAGCCTCAAAAAAAGACCAGCTCTTGGAGTTAGTTTTTCAATGAAAGATTTTAATACACCAGCCTTAATTAAAGCAACATCTTTTTCAAATGTTTTAAACGACAAAAAGTGGACAGAGCTAAGCAAAATGACACCTGGATTAACTGTAAGTTATTTTGAAGGCTTAACAAATAATATTGACTTCATGGCTCGTTTGAATGGCTGTTTTGTTGATTACCCTTTTAAAGCTAACACAGCTACACCTTCTGGCCAAGACAAATTTTTATTAGACTTAGATGCAAGTTTAAATTTTAAGTTGTTAACTGATAACTATTTTCTTGTTCCTTATATCTCTGCTGGTTTAGGAACCTCAATGTACGATTTAAAACACTTTGCAGCATATTTTCCAGTAGGAGCAGGGTTACAATTTAATTTAGGTTCTGAAACCTTTTTACACGTTCAATATACTGACAATGTTTCAGTTACAGACTTAGCAACAGATAATTTTGGATATAGATTAGGTTTTGTTTCTCCACTAACAGATAAACCAGAACCAAAGGTTATTGCAACACCTCCACCTCCTCCACCTGTTGTTGTTGAAGAAAAAGATACAGATAAAGATGGTATTGTTGATAGTAAAGATAAATGTCCAACTGTGCCTGGTTTAGCTAAATATAATGGATGTCCTATTCCTGATAGCGACAAAGATGGTATAAATGATGAAGAAGATAAATGCCCAAATGTAGCTGGTACAGCTAAATATAAAGGTTGTCCAATACCAGATGGTGATGGTGATGGTGTAAATGATGAAGAAGATAAGTGTCCTACAGTTGCAGGTTTTGCTCGTTATCAAGGTTGCCCTATACCTGATACAGATAAAGACGGTGTGAACGACGAAGAAGATAAATGTCCTAACACTCCAGGTCCTAAATCTAACAATGGTTGCCCTGAATTAGCACAATATAATTTTGAAGCTAAAGCTATACAATTTGCATCGGGTAGTACTGACTTTACTAAAGCTGCATCTTCTGAATTAAATAAGTTAGCTAGTATTCTTAAAGAGCATTCTGAAATAAGAAAAGTTTCAATTGAAGGTCATACAGACAATACTGGTAAAGCTGATAAAAATTTAGTATTATCTCAAAAAAGAGTTGATGCTGTTAAAGCATATTTAATCAAAAAAGGAGTTGATGCTTCTCGTTTAACAGTACAAGCATTTGGAGATACTAAACCAACTGCTGATAATAGTACAGCTGCAGGTCGTGCAGAAAATCGTAGAGTTGAATTTAAAGTTGGAGAATAATTCTCAACAATAAATTATAAAAGAATGCCGTTTCGATAATTGAAACGGCATTCTTATTTTATACAATCGGCTTCAATCATTAATTTTATGAATCCTCAAATTTTGTTATTTTTTGTACTTGCATATTTTTCTTTGCTACTCATTGTAGCTTGGATTACATCCAGAAAAAGTGATAATAACTCTTTTTTTAATGGTAACAAAAATAGCAACTGGATGTTAGTTGCTTTTGGTATGATTGGCACTTCCTTGAGTGGGGTAACATTTGTAAGTGTTCCGGGCGGTGTGGGTGCAAGCAATTTTTTCTATTTTCAAATAGTTATTGGCTATATATTGGGTTATGTAGTAATAGCATTAGTGTTACTACCGCTCTATTATAAAATGAATTTAACCAGTATATATACCTATTTAGAAAACAGATTAGGAGCTAAAGCCCACAAAATAGGGGCATCTTTTTTCATTTTATCTAGAACAATTGGAGCTACTGCCAGACTTTATTTGGTTATAAACATTCTACAATTATTTATTCTTGACAAAATGGGAGTACCGTTTTATGTTACTGCATTTATCATATTAGTTTTAATACTACTTTATACTTTTGAAGGTGGTGTAAAAACAATTATTTATACTGATACTTTACAAACAACAGGAATGTTAGTTGGGCTTGTTGCTTGTATTATAGTTATTATAAAATCTATGGGGATTGATTTTACTGCTGCTTTAACTAAAATGAATGAAAAAGGATATACTCAAATATTTAATACCGATTTTAAATCGGGGGCATATTTTGCTAAACATATTCTTGGTGGAATGTTTATAGCAATTGCTATGACTGGATTAGATCAAGAGATGATGCAAAAAAATATTAGTGTAAAAACGCTTAAGGATTCTCAAAAAAATATTCTAACTTTTTCTACAGTATTAATAATAGTAAATTTTTTATTCTTGTTTTTAGGAGGTATTTTGTTTTTATATGCAAATGAAAATGGTTTAAAAGTTGCCCCTGACGATTTATTTCCAACAATTGCGTTAAATAATACTTTTGGGGCTAGTATTGGTATTATATTTATTATAGCACTTATTTCTGCTTTATTTCCAAGTGTTGATGGTGCTATTACTTCACTTACTTCTTCTTATTGCATTGACATTTTATCAATGAATAAAAGCTACAATAGCGAGGCATTAAAGAAAAAAACACGGTTAAAAATTCACTTAACATTTGCTGTTATTTTTTTCTTTTTGGTGTTATTATTTAAGGCGATGGATGATAAGCTTATCATTGATTTTATTTTAAAATTTGCCGGCATTACCTATGGACCTTTACTTGGGTTGTTTGCATTTGGAATATTAACAAAAAGGCAAGTTCATAGCAAATTGTTGTGGTGGGTTTGTTGCTTGGCTCCAATATTAACCTTAGTGGTTGATTTACTTTGTAGCCCAGATTGGTACGAAAAAAAATTGCACATCACCATGAATTTAGGTTCAATTTCAAACAGTATTTTTAATGGTTATAAAATAGGTAATGAATTAATTATCTTTAATGGGTTGCTTACTTTTATAATGTTGCATTTTATTTCAAAAAGAAAAATAACTGTATAAGAATGGAACTTGTGAACCCCTTGGTAGAAAATTATATTTTGCAAAATACTAACAAAGAAGACAAAGAGCTACTTGGAATTTATGAACAAACATTAGAACAGCATTTACATCATCATATGCAAAGTAGTTGGGTGCAAGGATGTTTTTTAAGTTTCATTAGCAAATTATTTCAACCAATGAATATACTTGAAATAGGAACTTTTACTGGATTTAGTGCATTGTGTTTGTCAAAGGGCTTAAAAAAGGATGGTGAATTACACACAATTGAAATAAGAGATGAAGACGCTCAGAAAGCTTTAACAAATTTTAAAACTTATGGAAATAAAAATCAAATAACTTTGCACATTGGAAATGCAAAAACCATAATTCCTACAATTAAAAAAAAGTGGGACTTGGTTTTTATAGATGCTGATAAAACAAGTTATATTGAGTATTATGAGTTGGTATTGCCATTGTTAAACGATAATGGGTTTATTATTGCCGATAATGTATTATTTCATGGTCAAGTTTTAGAAAAAGAGGTGAAAGGTAAAAATGCAAAAGCCATTCATTTGTTCAATGAACACGTATCAAATGATTTAAGAACCGAGCAGATAATTCTTTCTATAAGAGATGGATTAATGCTTATTAAAAAGAAATAAAGTTTGAAAATATTATTAATTATTGCGGCATTTAGTATTGGAAGTATTGCATATTCTCAAAAAGAAAAGGGATTTGCTTATGTTGATAAATACAAGGATATTGCAATTAAAGAAATGCAACGCAGTGGGGTACCAGCGGCGATTACTCTTGCACAAGGAATTTTAGAATCAAGATTTGGCGAAAGCGATTTATCTCAAAAATCTAATAACCATTTTGGCATAAAATGTAAGCTAGATTGGAATGGCGAAAAAGTGTATCACGATGATGATTCAAAGCAAGAATGTTTTAGGAAGTATGAAACTGTTGCAGACTCGTACAAAGACCATTCAGATTTTTTAAAATCTCGCCCTCACTATGCAAGCTTATTTAATTTGGATCCAACCAATTTTGAAGCCTGGGCATATGGCTTAAAAAAAGCTGGATATGCTACAGAATCTAACTATCCTGAAATGTTAATGAAAGTTATTGGTGATTATAATTTAAACCAATACACCTTAATAGCCCTTAATGCTCCTTTGAATAATTCTAATGACAAATCAGAAACCTCGACAGCAATATTGCCCCAAAAAATAATCAACACTACTATAGTTGAAGATGAGAAGGATGAAGTAGAAACTAGCGTTAAAAAAACATCTACAGTTATTAAACAACATAATGAAAATTATCCTAACGGTTTTTTTGAAATCAATGGTACAAAAGTTATGTATGTAAGTGCCGGTACTTCATTGCTTGCACTGGCAAATAACAATAATATTTCATTGTCAAAAATTTTAGAAATAAATGATTTAGAGGAGATGGAAATATTAGAAAAAAATCAGCTTATTTACTTTGAAAAAAAACAAAAAAAAGGGTTAACAGATTTTCATATTGCTGAACATAATGAATCATTGCACGATATTGCACAAAAAGAAGGTATAAGATTAGATATGTTACTGGAATATAATAGTACACACAAAAAATTGAATCCTGTTGTTGGTGAAAAAATATACTTAAGAAGTAAGGCTTCTGTACCACCTAAAATGACATCTGCAGTTGCTACATCTAATAAAACTATTGATTCCTCCATAAATTAATTTAAATGCAAGAACTTAAAGTGCTTGATAAAACATTCGTTCCTTTTATTTCAGAGATAACCATACAGAACAAGGTAAAGGAATTAGCTAACAAAATAAATACAGACTACAAAGGCAAAAATCCTTTGTTTTTAGCCATCTTAAATGGTTCTTTTATGTTTGCAGCAGACCTTTTTAAGGAAGTTACCATTGACGCTGAAATATGTTTTATTAAATTGGCATCATATAAAGGCACACAATCTACAGGACATGTTATCACTTCTATAGGCCTTGATTCAAATATTACAGACCGTCATGTAATTATTGTAGAAGATATTATTGATACAGGAAAAACATTACATTCGTTCATTCCGCAAATAACAAACCAACAGCCAGCATCTATAAAAATTGCAACGCTATTGCATAAACCAGAAGCAACAATTTACCCATTAGTGGTTGACTATTGTTGCATAGAAATACCTAACAAGTTTGTTGTAGGTTATGGATTAGATTACGATGGATTTGGTAGAAATACTAAGGAAATATATCAACTAAAAGATTAAATCAATTAAGCTCAATTTTGCTGAATTGCATCTGCATTATTTGTTTTTTTTACATACCTACAATAACAAATTCTGTTCGTCTATTAGCAGCTTTTCCTGAATCTGTATTATTATCTGCAATTGGCTTTGAATCGCCAAAGCCTTTGTAAGTAAGACGTGTAGATGAAATTCCTTTTCTTACTAAATATTCTACTACAGCTTTAGCACGATTTGTTGATAATGTTATATTGTCATTTGCGTTTCCTGTATTATCAGTATGACCATTAATTTGTAATTTAATACTTGGATTTTCTATTAAAACTTGTACTAATTTGTCTAATTCTACCAAACTAACTGGTAATAATTCAAAAGCATTTGTATTGAACTGAACATTTTTAAAAATCATTGTAGCGTTGAGTTGTAGAGGTTGCAATGCAATATCTTTTATATAAGTACTATCAGATTTTTCTTTGCTTAATTCATATATATTGCTGTAGTATAAATAACCTTTTCTGTTTACAACAAAAGTGTAATCTTTCCCAATTGGTAACGGGATAAAATATTTGCCAACTTCATCTGCCGTAATTTTCATTATTGTTTTATTAGTGGCATTGTCTATTAATTCTACCGAGCAGGGAATTCCTTTGTTATTTGTTGCATCATATACTGTTCCTTTTACATAGAGCGTTTTAAATGGTCTGATATCGTTCCTTAAATTGAATTTATATAAATCTAATCCGCCACGAGTATCGAATCTATCACTAGCATAATAAGCCAAAGTTCCATCTGATGAAATAGCAATACTACCTTCATCTTCTATTGTATTTATTGGATATCCTAAATTTTCTGGTGTGCTCCAATCATCAAGTGATGTTTTTCGACTAATAAACAAATCCGTTTTACCATATCCAGGTAATCCATCAGAGGTGAAATAAAGAGTTTGATTATCGGCGTGTATATATGGATATAGTTCATTGCCGGCAGTATTAATAGTTGGACCAAGATTGATGGCATATCCCCATTTACCATTTGCTAGTCGGGTACACATATATAAATCTCTTCCACCATAACCACCAGGCCTATCGCTACTAAAATACAATGTTCTACTATCGGGGCTGATGCTTGGTGCTGATTCCCAATATGGGCTATTAATTCTGTCTCCTAAATTTTCTGGTTCACTCCAACCATTTGGTGTGTTGTACGAAATATATAAATCATAACTTCCATATCCCTTTTCTGAAAAATCCCCAGCAAAAATCAGCCATTCACCATCATTAGATACTGTAGCTGCACCTTTTAAAGCCTGATAATTTATACTGCCTTCGACTATTGTAGCTTTTGAAAAATGATTATTGGTAAAATTAGATTTTACAAAATATTCGCCAGTATTTGTCATGCGTGTAAATACTAATAAACTATCGCTAATGCTTAATGTTGGATAATATTCTGAACGTTCTGTATTAATGCTATCTCCCAAATTTATAGGTTCAAAATTGTAATTAATATTGGGATTTTTTCGTTGAAAGTTTATGGCAAATTCGTAATTTTTTTTTCGATATTGTGCTGCACTAATGCTTTTATCACCAATATTTGGTATGGCTAAAAATGTATTGATTTGAGTTAAAGCCTCTTCAAAATTTCCTTTGCCTGCAAGGTTTATAGAGTATGGTAGTCTGTAAAAATTAGAATATATACTATCTGTTTCTAATGCTTTTTTGTAGTTTTCAATCGCTTTTTGATAATTTTTTTGTTCTCCATAAATACCAGCTAAAGATAAATAGGCATCTATATATTTGTTATCTAGTTCAATAGTTTTATTTAAAATTTCTATAGCATCTATCAAACTGCCATCCCTTATTTGTGTAATAGCTTTTGTATAAAGTTTTATGGCTTTCGGATTTATATTTTCCAGATTAAATGATTGCCCAAAGCTAATGATAGCACTAAAAGTTAAGTATATAATAACAAGAAATCGCATCCAAATATTTTGTGCTAAGTTGCAGCAATTAATAGTAAAAGAAAAGTTAAAATGTATTAAGGAACATTGATATATTTATGTATTTGCAAACTCAACCTCCATTTTGGATTTTCCTTTATGTATTCAATAATTAAAGGTGTAACGGTTGATGATTTGTCCCATTCAGGTTGTAAATACAATAAGCAATTTGCATGAACTAAGGCGGCATATTTTTCAGCCCATTTAAAATCAGACTTATTAAATACTACGATTTTTAATTCATTAGCTACTTGCAATATTTCTGGTAAAGGGGCTTTAAATTTTTTTGGAGAAAGGCAAATCCAATTCCAATTTCCACTTAATGGAGATGAACCAGATGTTTCAATATTTGTTTCAAAACCTAAATTTTGTAAGGCTTTTGTCAATTTATCTAAATTATGCATTAGTGGTTCGCCACCAGTAATTACAATAATTGGTTTGTTGTTTATTGTTCCAAATTCCAAATTCTTAAACCCTAATTCAGTATGTAGTTTGCTTACAATTTCATCTACATTGTATCTTGGATGTATATCAGCATCCCAGCTATCTTTTACGTCGCACCAAACACAGCCAACATCGCAGCCACCAAGTCTAATAAAGTAAGCTGCTTTGCCCTGATGGTAACCTTCTCCTTGTAAAGTGTAAAATGACTCCATTACAGGAAGTTTGTTGTCAATATTTTTTTCTTCAGTAATCAAATTTCTTTTGTTTATTAAAACAATTATGAAATCATTATTGTTTTCTGATTAGATATAATGTTAAAAGAAGGTCTTTTTTTAGAATCAAAGTTTGCTGCCACGATGAAAAATTAGAACTATATTCTTGCTTTAAAACATTAGATTATTTATTGAGATATGCTTTCATTGTATTTTTTAAAAGCCCAGCTATAGTCATAAGGCCAACTCCTCCTGGAACAGGGGTTAATGCACTAGCTTTTGTGGACACATCATTAAAGTCAATATCACCTTTTATCCTAAAACCTTTAGTAGCTGAATTGTCATCAACTCTGGTAATACCAACGTCTATAACAACAGCCCCTTGTTTAACCATATTAGATTTGATAATACCAGGATTGCCAATTGCTGAAACCAAAATATCTGCCTTGGCACAAATTTCTTCTAAATTTTCGGTATAGCTATGGCAAATTGTAACAGTACAATTCCCTTGAGGGTGATTACCACTTAATAAAATACTCATTGGGCGTCCTACAATATTACTTCGTCCAATAACTACCGCATTTTTACCTTGTGTTTCAAGATTGAAATATTCAAGCATCATCATTATGCCATAAGGTGTGGCTGGTATAAAAGATGGTGTACCTTGTACTAGTTTGCCAGCATTTATTGGATGAAAGCCATCAACATCTTTTATGGGCGAAATGGTTTCAATTACTTTTTGTTCACTAATATGTTTTGGTAATGGTAATTGTACTAATATGCCATCTATTGCGTCATCATTATTTAATTTTATGATTGCATCTAATAGTTCAACTTCGTGAACATCTTCATCGAATCTGATTAAGCTTGAGCGAAATCCAATTTCGCTACAGTTTTTAACTTTACTGGCAACATAAGTTTCACTAGCACCATTGTTACCAACTAAAATAGCTGCTAAATGTGGTACTCTTTTTCCTTCTTCCTTAATTTTTTTTACCTGTTGAACAAGGCTGTCTTTAACAGATTGTGAAGCTATTTTGCCATCTAAAATTATCATTTTGCAAAAATAAGTATGATGTATTGTAAAGCAGATTATTTATAGTTGTAATATTTTTATTAATTCATAACCGAAACTGTTCTATTGAGGTTTTCTTCTAAAGAAATAAAAGTTTCAGTACGTTCTATACCTGTAATGTTTTGCAGCTTGTCGTGTAACACTTGCCTAAGTTGTTGTATATCTTTACAAATAATTTCGGCAAACATACTGTAGTTGCCTGTTGTATAGTTTAACCTAACTATTTCTGGTATTTTTTTGAGTTCTTTGGCAACAGCATCGTATAAAGAGCTTTTTTCAAGGTAAACACCAATAAAAGCAATAACATCATAACCAATCGTCTTTAAGTCAACTATTAATTTTCTTCCTTTGACAATTTTGCTTTCCTCTAATTTTTTTATACGAACGTGTATAGTTCCACCAGACACAAATAGTTTTTTACCTAGGTCAGCATAAGAGATATCAGCATTTTCCATTAATGCTTGAATTATTTGTAAATCTAATTTGTCAATATTTAATTTTAAAGACATTTTTTAAAAAATTTGTATCAAAAGTAGTGTATTTTAAATATTTTCTAAAATTTTAAAAAAATAATATAAATATTTCTAATGTATAAAAATTGCCTTTAACATTGCAGTCTCAAAATAAGAAATAGTTCTTTACACTGTGGGGTGATGAAATTTTGGCAGACATACCCTCTTGTCTCGGGGGTGAGGATTACAGGATAAATATAGCATAGAGCCGTTTAGCAATAAACGACCAGGGTCGACCACTGAACTTTGTGCTACAACTAACTGCCTCGTGGAGGTTCGATCCCTCCCCCTACAGCATAAAAAAAGCCTCGCAAAGCGAGGCTTTTTTTATGAAATGTTTTAAGGGACTAAAAACTGATCCGTGATATAGTCTACTACTTTTATTAAGTCGTTTGTTTCTTCATAAATCTTCAGTTGTCTGTCTGCACCTGTTCCATTTTCCATCATTTTATGTATGTAAGCAATGGCTTGTCTACTACCTAAATCATCTACAACGTCATCTACAAAGTCTAGTAATTCATAAATTAATAGTCTTGTATTTACCTCTGTTTCTTTTCCAAAATCTATTAATGTCCCATCTATCCCATATCTGCCAGCACGCCACTTATTTTCGTTAAGTAATGCACGTTGATACATTATAAAATTCAAATTGGAATTTCTTAGTTTATATAGTTTAGCACAAATTGCTTGAAATAAGGCGGCAATAGAAATGGTCTCCATTATTGTCATTGGAACGTCGCAAATTCTAAATTCAACTGTGTCAAAGAATGGGTGTACACGTAAATCCCACCAGATTTTCTTAGCGTTATCAATACAATTAGTTTTGATAAGTAAATTTACATAGTTGTCGTAAGCTTCAATGCTTTCAAAATGATCCGGTATTCCGGTTCTAGGGAACTTATCAAAAACTTTTGTTCTAAATGATTTATATCCGGTTTTTCTTCCTTCCCAAAAAGGAGAATTCGTACTTAGTGCATACACATGTGGCAAAAAATATCTGGCACTGTTAGCAATATGTATAGCTAATTTTCTGTCCATCATTCCAACGTGAACATGTAGCCCAAAAATTAAATTACTACGTGCAGCTTCTTGTAATTCATTAACAATTTGATGATATCTAACGTGGTCAGTGATTAATTGACTATCCCAATGGCTGAATGGATGAGTGCCTGCGGCACCCATTTTAAGCCCTAAATCTCCTGCAATTTGTGAAATAGTACCTCTTAAGGTTGCAACATCTTTATATGCTTCTTCAACATCTTTACAAATGTCTGTACCAACTTCAACAACAGCTTGGTGCATTTCTGCTTTAACCTTATCCTTGATAATTTTATGCCCTTCGTGAACAATTTTCTGTTCGTGACTTTTAAGTTCTCTTGATTGTGGGTCAATCACCATATACTCTTCCTCAACACCCAGTGTAAAATGACGGTAGTTAATATTTGCCATATTATTCTTTTAGGATAATTATTTTTTTGGGTAATAAATTTTTTATAGGTCTTTACCTTCGAACCAAAGTTTTTCTTTGTTACTACTTCTTTTTATGTATTCGCCCCAAGTCAAATTATCTTCTCCTGGTTTATGATTTTTTGCTTTTTCAATGGCAAAATTTGCAGCAGTTTCTACTACCCAAGCAAAATTTTCTTCTCCAACACTTGTTACTTCAGCATCTGGAGCAGGATTACAGAAGTCAATAGCATAGGGTACTCCGTCACGTACAGCTAATTCAACAGTATTAAAATCGTAGCCTAAAAATCTACAAATTCTTAGTACAATCTCTTCCATTTGGTCTAACCTTTCTTGTGTTGGTGTAAAATCTGCTACATAACGTAAATGATGTGGATTTCGAGGCTCATAAGGCATAATTCGAACATGCTTGCCACCAATACAATAGCAACGATAATATTCTTCGAATTTAATTTCCTCCTGCAACATCATTACTAATTGTTCAGTTTCTGCGTGCTTTTCAAAAAACTCTTCTAAACTGTTTAATTGATATACACTTTTCCAACCGCCACCAGCATGAGGTTTCATATATGCTGGAAATCCAATATATTCAAATATACCTTTCCAGTCCAATGGATAAGCGAGATTTGCAAAACTTTCAGCACTTGTATCTGTAGGTAAACTATGGGATGGGAGTATAACTGTTTTTGGGACGGGAACACCAATTTTTGTTGCCAGACAATTATTAAAAAACTTCTCATCTGCACTCCACCAAAATGGATTATTAATAACAGCAGTACCACATAGTGCTGCATTTTTTAAGTAAGCTCTATAAAATGGAACATCCTGACTAATCCTGTCAATAATAACTGCGTATTCAGTAGGTTCGCCTTGCATTACTTTGTTGATATTTACAGGCTCGGCTATAATACCTGAAACTCCTTTGCTATTAATTCTTTCAACAATTGCCTCTGGAAAGCTTCTCTCTTTACCGTGAAGGATGCCAATTTTCTTCATATTAAATAGTTTTAGTTTTTGAATGGAACAATAATAGTTATTATTCCGATGTTAAAAAAGAATTTTCAAATATTTGTTTTCAAATATTCTCAAAATTACAAATATGCAAACCTTATTTTTGAAGCTACATCAAAAATCTGTTATTAAATTATGAATACAGAGCATCAAGTAGCTTCGAAAATGCATTCACATATTTTTATTAAGGAAAACACATTGTACTCAGAATATTTAGAAAGAGATGTAAAGTTCGATGCATATATACCTCAAAATATTTCTCATCCTGAACAAATGAGCTTACTACTCATTAACGATGGTCAGGATTTGCCCAAAATGCCATTTGATTCTATACTTAATAATTTAATTTCAAAACAAGAAATAGAACCAATAGTTTGTATAGGTATACATTGTGGTACTGAGCGTAAACGTGAATATGGCGTTAGTTACTCAGCAGATTATAAAAATTTTGGAAATAAAACTGGTTTGTATAACAAGTTTATTTTTGATGAATTAATACCTACAATCAGAAAAAAATATCACGCACCATCTTTTAAAGAAAAGTCTTTTGCTGGATTTTCATTAGGTGGTTTAAGTGCACTAGATACAGTTTGGAACCATGCAGGCGAATTTCAAAAAGTAGGCGTTTTTAGTGGCAGTTTGTGGTGGAGAAGAAAGGGTTATGATGATGGTTATGATGATGAAAAGGATAGGTTAATGCATTTGCAAGTAAGATACGGTACTATGTATCCTTGGCTTAAGTTTTTTATACAAACTGGTGTGTTGGATGAAACAGCCGACAGAAATAACAATGGGATAATTGATAGCATTGATGATGCATTAGACTTGATAGTAGAACTTAAAGCTAAGGGATATACAGATGAACACATTCATTATTTGCAAATGGATGATGGCAAACACGATGTGCCTACCTGGGCTAGAGCTTTTCCTGATTTTTTGAAATGGGGTTGGGGTAAACGATAAACAACTTTAGTTTTTTTCTATTCTAATAATTCCTCCTCTGTTTTTATAGACAAATGTTCATTGCGTTCTATAATCAAAAGTGTTGATTTCGTTTAATGACTTTAGTTATTAATGTTTCAAAAAATTATTCTAAAGTTACCTTTTGAGAATCTTATTTATTTAAATCTTAAAAAACTACATTATGTATTTAATCAAATTTTAATACTGATAATTAATTACTTGAATATTTTTTTATTTAAAAAAAAGAATTTAAGTTTACTTCATATTTAATACAATGAAGCTAAAATTAATTATTTTAATCTGTCTCTCTTTTGCTTTTTTCAAAGGGAATTCACAAACTTTTTATGTAGTATCGTCAGGTGGCATTTACAAGGTTAAATTTGTAGCGGGTGGCACTAGTACTTATACATACGTTGGTAATTGTGTGTTTGGGTCTCTAGCAATTTACAAGGATACTTGTTATGCTGTTAGTAGCGGATATTTATCAAGAGCAGTTATTGTTAATGATGTATTTACTGATTGTTTGAGTAATTTTTGCCCTGCAGGTAGTTCCAGCTTTACCTCTTTAACAGTGAACAAGCAAGGAATTTTATATGCTATGGACGGCACTGCACTCTACGAAATAGATCCACATAAAAAAGTTGCAAAATTCTTGGGTACAGCACCTTACGCCTCTGCCGGGGATTTGATATTTTATAACGATGATTTATTTTTAGCATCCGATGTGGGAATCATTAAAATAAATATTGCAAATCCTGCATTAAGCACTATGTATATTAGTTATACACTGACTCAAATGTGGGGATTAATTAGTATTCCAATATCCTGCAATAGAAATAAAATCTATGCGTTACAATACAATGGTTCTGGTACAAAATTGTATGAGTTAGATATGATTAATAAAACTATAGTTGGAGTTGTTAGTAATATTAATTTAGGCGTAGGCGATGGTGCTAGTGTTGTTGAGGATGGCTCTTACGACGGAATAAAAATTAGTAATTTAAAAGTTCAGGCAGAATGTAGTAATGCTACTAAATCAGGAAATGTTAATATTATCAATGGCGGTTCTTCAAGTGACACATTGACCTTTAAAATGAACTCAGACTCCAATACAACTGGATTATTTAATAATTTATATGCAGGTGTATATCCAATAAAAATAACTTCATCTGGTGGTTGCAGTTTCGATACTACAGTTACGGTTCCATTTATTGATACTTTAAAAGCCACAGTACAAGTAACTAATACTGCTTGTAATCAAAATAATGGAATTGTTAAGTTAAATTATACCAGTGCAATTTCTCATTTATTTAGTATTAATAACGGGCCACTTCAAAACTCAGCTACCTTCAATAATTTAGCATCTGGATTTTATAGCATAACATCTAAAGATTCTTTCAACTGCAAATCTCAATTTTATGCATCAGTCAATAATATTTTACCTAACTTAAATGTTCAAGCTGTTATCAAACCCTCAATTTGTACTGCAAATAATGGTTCTATAAACATTCTAGATTTAAACAGCAACCCATTACAGTTTGCTATTAACAATGGTTTGCCTCAGGGGAATGGTGTATTCAATAATTTGCAGCCTGGCACATACAAAGTTTCATTAATGCCAAGTACTGGGTGTTCTTTCGATACAAGTTTTATTATTAGTAATATTGGAGCACTAGAAAAGCCTAGTTTTATTACTAAATCTATAACTGCACCTACTTGCTATAATACAAATAATGGGTCACTTTTATTTGCGATTACTGGCACTTACACACCCATTACATATAGCTTTAATAGTGGACCATTTAATAATATTAATAGCTATATTGGTTTAGCTTCTGGTAATTACTACGTTAAAATAAAAGATGCTTTTGGTTGTATATTTGATACATCAATTACAATTCCGGCTTATCAATTTATTAAACCTAATATCAATATTGCTACCACCAATCCAACTTGCAATTTGCCTCAAACTGGCAAAATTGATTATAGTGTTACAGGGCTAAATGCCCCATACACAATAACACATAATACTAGCGATTTTACAAACAGTTTACTACTACAGAATTTAAAAAAGGGCGACTATTTATTTTATTTAAAAGATAAATATGGTTGTTTGATAGATTCTTCAAATATTCATTTACAACAAATAATTACTGGTATTTGCGATACAGTTTTTGTGCCCACTGCCTTTACTCCTGATGGGTTAAACAGAGTATTTAAGCCAATTCCTTATGGTGTGCCTTTGCA
The DNA here is from genome assembly GCA_964615145.1 of uncultured Chitinophagaceae bacterium. Lineage (GTDB taxonomy): Bacteria > Bacteroidota > Bacteroidia > Chitinophagales > Chitinophagaceae > CAIVPM01. Next base: position 8,300 of record CAZTOP010000041.1, on the reverse strand, counting down.
ATTAAGTTTTTCAGTTTTTAATAGGGCAGGACAGGTGATGTTTACCTCCACAGACTGGAATAAGGGTTGGGACGGAAAGTATAATAGAATAAGGCAAGAACCTGGCGTTTATGTTTGGTATGCAACATATCAATTTGAGAACAGGGAAATAGTTACTATTAAGGGAACTGTATTATTGATAAGGTAAAGTTTTTGTTACTAATATATTCTTCTGTTTTCAAATTTCCAATAAAAAGAGGCTGTCTCGGACTTCTGAGACAGCCTCTTTTTATTGGAAATAATTTTTTAAATATTTTCTATTACAAAGGCACTAGCACCACCACCACCATTACAAATACCTGCAGCACCTATTTTACCATTATTTTGTTTTAATACATTTATTAATGTTACAATAATTCTAGCTCCACTACAGCCTAAGGGATGGCCTAATGAAACAGCTCCTCCATTTACATTTACTTTACTACTATCTAAATTCATTTTTTGAGTATTGGCAATACCAACAACGCTAAAAGCTTCGTTGAGTTCAACAAAATCAACATCACTCATTATTAATCCAGCTTTTGCAACAGCTTTGGGTAAGGCTAAAGAGGGCGTTGTGGTAAACCATTCTGGTGCTTGCTCTGCATCAGCATAGCCACGAACAATTGCAATGGGTTTAATGCCTAATTCGTCTGCTTTTTCTTTACTCATTAATACTAATGCAGCTGCACCATCGTTCATTGTACTTGCATTGGCAGCCGTAACAGTCCCATCCTTTAAAAATGCAGGTTTAAGGGTAGGTATTTTATCAAATTTTACACTAAAAGGCTCTTCATCTTTATCTATAATGGTGATTCCTTTTTTTGTTGTTATTTCTACAGGAATTACTTCGTCATTAAATTTTCCAGTATTCCAAGCAGCTTGACTTCGAGTATAACTCTCAATGGCAAATGCGTCCTGATCTTGTCTTGAAATATTGCACTCAGCAGCACAAAGTTCTGCAGCATTACCCATAGGGTAATTGTGATACACATCAGTTAAACCATCTTTTGCTAAACCATCAATCATATTAACATTGCCATATTTATTTCCCCAACGAAGACTTGGGAGATAAAAAGGTGCATTACTCATACTTTCCATTCCACCAGCTACCACAATATCATTATCTCCTAATAATATACTTTGAGTAGCCATTGCAACAGCCTTCATACCGCTAGCACAAATTTTATTAACAGTTGTACAAGTAACATTGTCTGAAAGACCAGCAAATTTTGCTGCCTGACGTGCAGGTGCTTGTCCTAAGTTGGATTGTACCACACAGCCCATAACTACATCTTGAATTTGATTAGGCTGTAAACCAGCTTTTTCAACTGCTGCTTTTATGGCAATTGCACCTAATTGTGTAGCAGAAACATCTTTTAAACTGCCACCAAAACTACCCATTGGTGTACGTACAGCACTTACTATATAAACTATTTTATCTTGCATAAATGTAATTTGAGGTGCAAATATATTATACAAAAGCTAACGATTGTTAGCATTGTTAAATCGAAATAAAAAAAGGCTGCTATAGCAACCTTTTTTTATTATTGTAATAGATATTAATTTTTTCTGAAAGTCCATTTAATAATTTCTTTCCACGTTACTTTTTTGCCATACATTAAAATACCTGTACGATAAATTTTAGCTGCAAACCAAGTAGTTCCTATGAATGCTGTTACTAGAAATACCATACTTAATATAAGTTGTGTTACTGTAACTCCGTCTGGAACACCATGTGCTATACGGGCCATCATTACTATAGGTGAAGTAAGTGGAAATAAGCTTCCAAAAACAGCCAATGTAGAGTTAGGTTCATTAACAGCTTGCATCATAATAACCATTGCAAATACAATTGGCATTGTAATAGGTAATATTAAACTTTGAGCGTCTTGTGGGTCTTCATTTACTGTACTTCCTACAGCAGCAAAAAGTGAGGCGTACATAAAATATCCACCCAAAAAATAAAAAATAAAGCAACCGATAATTAAAGGGAAATTGATTTGAGAAATTATAGCACTTATATTGCTCATTGCACCACTTTGTTGTATAGCATTAGTAGCTGCCACCATACCTGGCTGTATTGGCTGTGCTTGCATTTGATGTAACATATCTGGAAAAAACAATGGTAACAATAGTTGTAAACCAAATACTAAAATAACCCAAATAATGAATTGGATTAAACCTACCGAGCCAATGCCTAATATTTTACCCATCATTAGTTGAAAAGGTTTTACACTGCTAACTATAACTTCTGCTATTCTATTGGTTTTTTCTTCCATTACACCACGCATAACCATTGTGCCATAAATAAATAGAATAATATAAATAAGAAAGCCAGATATTAAACCAACAATGTAACTAATACCTGATTTTTCATTACCTTGTTTTTCGCCTGTTATATTAGAAAAAATGATTTGGTTATTTTTTTGTAAACTATCTAATGTTGCTTTAGAAATATTTAAGCCACTTAGTAATCTTTTTTCTTCTAGTGCATTATTTATTCTTCTTTCTATTTTTTCTTGTGTTAAAAATCCAACACTTTTTGCAGCGACAATTTTTAATGAATCCTTGCTGTTTGCTAAATTAAAATTTTGTGGTACAAAAATGTAGGCATCGTATTTTTTTTCCTCTAAAGCCTTATCTAGCTTGTCTTTTGAGATTTCATTGTTATACGAAAAAATAATTTCCCCTTCTTTATCTTTCAAAGTTCCCTGAAAAATATTAGCTTGGTCTGAAACTGCAATTTTAAAATCCTTAGTATTTTTTACTGTAAAAAAAATGATTAAGGCATACAAACCAAAAATTAATAAGGGTAGTCCTATGGTTGTAAGTAAGAATGTTTTTTTTTGAACACGAGTTAAAAATTCTCGTTTGGCAACTAAAAATATTTTATTCATAGAAAAATTAGTTTAAATGTGTTTTGATGCAGATTAATTGATAGTTTGAAAAGCACGTGCTGTTGATTTAGTTCCTTCTACTAGACCAATAAAAATATCATTGAGCGATGGTAAAATTTCGTTGAAAGATTCAATATTGCATCCTGCTTGAATGAAATATTTTAATAAATCATTACTTCCAAATCCTTCATTAATTTTTACAACAAGTTCGTTGGCTTTAGTGTCAATTACACTAAAACTATTGCTTTGTGTATTGGCTGGAATTTCAGCTAATTTTATTTTAAATTTATTTTCTTTAAATTGTTGTTTTACATCTTGCACAGTGCCATCTAATATTTTTTTTCCAAGATTAATCAGTACAATTTTATCACAAATTTCTTCTACTTGCTCCATTCTGTGGGTACTGAAAATAATTGAACAACCACGCTGAGCCAAACCATATATTTCATCTTTAATAAGATTAGCATTTACTGGGTCTAAACCACTAAAGGGTTCATCCAAAATAATTAATTTAGGCTCGTGTAAAACAGTGATAACAAATTGCAGTTTCTGACTCATTCCTTTACTTAAATCTTCTACTTTTTTATTCCACCAAGTTTGCATTTCTAGCCTTTCAAACCACCACTTAATTTTTGTAAGAGCATCTTGCCTGCTCAGGCCCTTTAATTGTGCTAGGTATAAAGCTTGTTCACCAATTTTCATTTTTTTGTACAAACCACGTTCTTCTGGCATGTATCCAATTTTAACCACATCATTAATAGGGTCAAACTTTTTGCCATCAAAAATAATGTTGCCACTATCTGGATAAAAAATACCAGTAATCATTCTTATTAAAGTTGTTTTACCGGCACCATTGGGTCCTAATAAACCAAAAATATTTCCAGCTGGGATCTTAAATGAAATGTCATCTACAGCTTTTTGAGTTGCAAAATACTTTTGCAAATTCTCTAGTTCAAGTATGTTACTCATATTTATAATTTAAGGTTATTGAATAATTTATTAATTTACCATCCTCCACTGGCACCACCACCGCCACTACTACCACCACCAAATCCGCCAAACCCACCACTACTAAATCCACCTCCGCTATTGCCGCCACCACTAAATCCACCACCATTAAAAAGTAATGGAGCAATCCACATATTGCCACCACCCCTTCCACCACCACCTCCGGAATTCATAGCTGCTAAAACAAAAATAATGATGATGAAAATAATAATAGCACCAAATGGAGCATCGCCTTTAGGTTTGTCGTTGCGTTCTCTTTTAACTTTATACTCACCTGCAGCGGCTTTACTTAAGTTATCTACAGCGGCATTAATGCCTCCATAAAAATTCCCACGTCTAAAAGCTGGTTTTATATCATTGTTAATAATGTCATTTGCAGTAACATCAGGTATTGCACCTTCTAAGCCATAGCCAACTTCTATTCTAATTTTTTTGTCATTAACAGCAACTAAAATTAAAATACCATTGTTTGTTTTTTTGTTTCCAATACCCCAGTCTCTGAATGTTTTATTAGCAACTTCTTCAATAACTTCTCCATTTAAAGATGGAATGGTAACTACACAAATTTGATTGCTGGTACTATCATCCAAGGCTATTAATTTTTGCTTCAATTGCTGCTCATCATAATCTGCAATAACATTAGCACCATCTACTACTAAACTTGGAGGATTGGGTTTGGGCAAACTTTTTTGTGCTGTAGCATACAAACACAAAAAACTAAAAAATATGTAAAGAATTTTTTTCATTTAAGTTCCTGTCTTTTATCTATGATAACATATTATTATTTACCAAAGACAATATCATCTGGCAATTCGTTAATGTCGTTTTTTTGATATGGGAAATGAGTTTGCAGTGCTTTGCCAATTTCTTTTACAACAGCTGCAATTCCTTCAACATAATCTTGCTTATTAAAGTGAGATAGCATGTTATTTAATTGGTTTTTCCAAAACTCAATTCCGGTTTTTTTATAAATGCCCTCATCGCCATAAATTGCTAGTTGCCTATGTTTTAAGGCAATGTAAACGATTACTGCATTTCTCTCTTCTGTTTTATGCATATCTAGTTTTTCAAAAAGGTCAATAGCTCTATCAATTGCATTTACATATTGACATTTGCTTTCAATAAATACCCTCACTTCTCCACTTGTTTTTAATTCTGCTTCTTTAATTGCATTAACAATGATTGCCTTTTGGTGGGCTGTAAAATAGTCTTCTGCTTTATGACGAAACCAATGAAACATTTGAATAAAATAAGTTGTAAAAAAGAAAATTTGAAAAAAGAAATTTGAAATAAAATAAATATTTTTTTTTAAATATTCATTTTATGTCACTAGCTGTTTTTAAAAAGCCTATTCATTGTTTTGAATAGGCTTTTTAAGTAAACTACTTTATGTTAAAATTAACTTCAGGTGCTTTTTCAGTGCCAGCATCAGCTTTATAGTATGGTTTTTCTTTAAAGTGGAATATACCAGCAAAAATATTGTTTGGAAACTTTACAACTTTAAGATTGTATCCCTCAACTGATTTGTTGTAATCCTGACGAGCAATGTTAATTCTATTTTCAGTACCTTCTATTTGAGCTTGAAAATCCTGAAAAGCTTTTGTTGTTTTTAAATCTGGATAAGCTTCGGCAACAGCCATCAATCTGCTAAATGCACCTTGCATTTGACCTTGTGCTGCTTGATATTTTTGTAAACTTTCTGCATCGTCAATATTTACAGTAACTGATGTTGCTTTAGCACGTGCATCTAATACTTCTTTTAAAGTTGATTTTTCAAAGTTTGCAGAGCCTTCGATTGTCTTAATAACAGTATTATATAAGTCAGTACGTCTTTGATAATTAGCTTCAACATTGCTCCATACCTTTTTTACTTCTTGATCACCACCTGCCAAACCATTATAACTTGTGCATCCACATCCACCTAAAAATAAAATAAAAATTCCAATAACGATTAGTGTAAGATTTTTTGTACTCATTTTTTCAATTTTTTTTAAAGATAATTGTTTGTATTAGATGTTTCTTTTTTATTACAAGTTACGACTTATATTTTTTTAAGTGGCAAATTAAAAGTTTTAATGAAAGCCCCAAATAACATATATAATAAGGAAAATAGGTATTAGAATTATAAATATTGGTAACAATAAATTAACAATAGCTTTACCAATTGAAAATTGCTGAACTTCTGCTATGCCTGCAACAGATAAAACAATTGTCCATACACTTAAAATAAAATCAATAATTGCAATAGCATAGTTGGATGGGGTGTAAAAATTACTTTCGGTATTATTTATTAATAATAACTTGGGTAAAACTAATACCAATGAAGTTATAGTTGGGATTGAGGCATATACTAACACTCGTAAAATGGCGTCAGAGCTTGCAGTACCTTTTAGCCAACTACCTGTCCATTTTAATAAGCCAGAATAAATATAATATGAAATCCAACCAAGTAGGGCACCACCAATAACACTGAAAATAAGTGTTTCAATTATTGAATTATTACTTCCAATGTTTTTAGAAAATGATTTATCAAAAGCATTCGTGATGCCTGCTAATACAAGCAAAAGCGTTAATCTTTTTTCGTATCTATAGTGATGAATGTATTTAAAAATAGGCTTAGGACTTGTCCAAATTTTTGTTAGTATTTCTTTATCTGTAAAATGTTCAACAGGTTCAAAATCATCTAGTAAATTTTCCATATTATTTTTTTGCTAATCTAAGGGAAATTCATTTAAAAATTTTACAGATGCTTCTAAATCAGTATGCAAAAATCTATCAACGCTATTAAATGGCACAACTTCTCTGTATGCCGAAAAAATTGTTTGTAAAAAAGTTGATGTTTTTTCAGGAAACCTGAATTGTAAAGCTTGCGTAGCTGTCATTAATTCAATGGCTAGAACTTTTTCTACATTTTCAATAATTTGAAAGCATTTTGTTGCAGCATTTGCACCCATACTTACGTGATCTTCCTGATTATTACTACTACTTATAGTATCAACACTTGCTGGTGTACAAAGTTGTTTGTTTTGACTAACAATACTTGCTGCTGTGTATTGTGGAATCATAAAACCGCTATTCAGGCCTGGTTCATTCACTAGAAATAATGGTAATCCTCTTTGACCACTAATCAATTGGTAAGTTCTTCTTTCACTAATGCTTGCAATTTCACTCATTGCAATACTTAAAAAGTCTAAACCTAATGCTAAGGGTTGGCCATGAAAATTACCCCCACTAACAATCATATCTTCATCAGGAAAAACATTTGGATTGTCGGTTACCGAATTTATTTCTGTTACAAAAATCTTTTGCACATAATCGAAAGTATCTTTTGTGGCACCGTGAACCTGAGGAATACATCTAAAAGAGTAAGGGTCTTGAACTTGCTTGTTTGCTCTGTTTGCAATTTCACTTTCTGCTAGGTATTTCAAAATAGTTTCTGCAGTTTCTATTTGTCCTTTATGAGGCCTTATTTGATGTATAAGGTGATTAAAAGGCTCTGTATTTCCATCAAAACCATCGTAGCTCATTGCTGCGATTATGTTGGCCCATTTTAATAATTTCTCAGCTTTCAATAAACAATACATACCATAAGCACTCATAAATTGAGTACCATTAATTAATGCTAAGCCCTCTTTACTTTTAAGGGAAATTGATTGCCAATTTAAAACTTTAAAAACCTCTTTTATATCAACTATTTGTTTGTTAAAATTGACTTTTCCAAGTCCTATTAATGGTAATGATAAATGACTTAAAGGGGCTAAGTCTCCTGATGCACCTAAAGAACCTTGTGAGTAAACGATGGGTAACACTTGATGATTATACATTTCAGCCAATCTTTCAACCGTTGTTACTTGTACACCACTATTGCCATAGCTTAAAGATTGTATTTTAAGTAACAACATTAGTTTTACAATTTCATTTGGAACTTCATTACCCATTCCACAGGCATGCGACATTAGCAAGTTATACTGCAGTTGTTCAGTTTGAGAAGCATCTATCTGCACATTTTGCAGGTAACCAAAACCTGTATTTATACCATAATATGCTTTTTTAGAATGGAGTGTTTTATTATCAAGATAGTTTCTGCAATGGGTAATTTTTGCTTTTATATCAGTTGATAAAGAAATGTGAAGAGTATTGTTAATAGTGCGTTTAATAATGTCAAAGCCTAAAATTTCTTTTCCAATTTCTAGATGCTGAGTAATCATTTTTCAATCGTTTGAATGGCAAAATAAAGAGTTTGATAGCATAAGTTCTTTTTTTTACAACTATGTTTGTTAAGTTCATAAAAAAGCTATTTATTTGCAGCCCGAAAGGAAATGGTCTGGTAGCTCAGTTGGATAGAGCAACAGCCTTCTAAGCTGTGGGTCATTG
>CAZTOP010000040.1:0-25256 GCA_964615145.1 uncultured Chitinophagaceae bacterium | reverse complement strand
CGAACCCTCATCGTCAGAGCCGAAATCTGATATGCTAATCCATTGCACTATGGAGACATTGTTGTTGTACAACTTTGCAAATGTAAAGTTTGAAAATTCTTGTACAAATATCTATATTAAAATTTCTTCAATACTTTTAAATCCCTCTTCTGCCGATAATCCTTCCCACAGAATTTTGTAAATAGTTTCTGCAATTGGAATGTTAGTCTGAACTGTCAAATTCTTTATTTGTATGCACTTGCTAGCATTATACCCTTCTGCCACCATATTTAACTCTAATTGTGCTGCTTTTACGCTGTAACCTTTGCCAATCATATTACCAAAAGTTCGGTTCCTGCTGTATAGCGAATAGCAGGTAACTAATAAATCGCCTAAATAAACCGATGAGGAATAATTTATTTTTTTTTGTTCTTCTTCTGTTTCATTATTCCAAACCAATTGCTTTAAAAATCGTACCATTTCATCTGCTGCATTGGTAATATAAACACTTAAAAAATTATCACCATATTCTAAACCGTGAGCAATTCCTGCACCAAGTGCATAAATGTTTTTAAGTATTGCAGCATATTGTACACCCACTACATCGTGGTTAGTAATTACGTTTAAATAGCAGGTTTTAAAGTATAAGGAAAGTTTTTTTGCTACATCTTCATTAACACCACTGAAAGTTAAATAGCTTAATTTTTCACTTGCAACTTCTTCAGCGTGGCAAGGACCTAAAACTGTAAAATAATTTTCAATATCAAAATCAAATTCCTCAAATAGAAAATCGTTTAAGAGTAAATTTTTTGTAGGTAAAATTCCTTTGATAGCCGATATAATTTTTTTGCCTTTTAAAGCGTTTTTGTCCAGTTGTTTTAAAGCACTTTCTGCATAAGCAGATGGAGTAGCAATTACTAAAACATCACTGTTAGCAACTACTTCAATTATATTATTACTTAATGCAAGTTGTTGTACATTAAAATAAGCACTATGCAAATAATGTGGATTGTGCCTACGAGTTTCAATTGTTTTAATAGTGGCTTCATTCCTTATCCACCAGTTTATATGATTACCATTATCTGTTAAAAGTTTGGCAAGGGCTGTTGCCCAACTACCACTACCTATCATTCCAAATTGCATAGACGCTATATTTGTTTTTACAAATGTAAACGTTGTTCCATATAAAGCAAGTAATGTAATAGATCCCAAAAAATTATATAACTAAAACAAAACATCTAAAAATTAATGCTATGAAAAATATTTTCATTTTCTTTTTTACTTTTTCCTTTATTGGATGTACATCTAAAAATAATCTTCCAACGGTTGCTTTTGTTGATGCTTTTGAAGATAATACCATTGGTAAGGCTAAGCAAGGTTTTTTAGATGCTTTAGATAAGAATGGTTTTAGCGAAAACAAAAAAACCATTAATTTTTTATACAGAAATGCACAAGGCAGCGATATTACTTTGAATCAAATAATTCAATACTATAAAAGTCAACAACCAACTTTAATAGCTACTTGCCCTACAACACCTACTGTTGCTGCATTGCAAAACATTAAAGATATTCCTGTTTTTATGATGGTATCTCCAAAGCCAGAATTAATGAAATTGAATAATAAAGATGGTAAAATACCTATTAACTTATTTGGAGTAGGGGAAGACCTAAATTATATTGATACTTCTTTTAGATTGATACCACAACTATTAACAAAAAAAAGCAATTTGAAAGTTGGTATGATTTATAACCAGAGCGAACTTCAAAGTATTGAGGCCCTGAGTCAAATTAAATCTTTAGCAGCGTTGTTGCAAATAGAGCTTGTAGCATTGCCAGTAAACACAAGTGCCGATGCTCAGTTGGTTACACAATCTTTATTATCTAAAAATATTGATGCTTTTTTTGCTAATCCAGATAATGTAGTTTTTGCATCTTTTGAAACTATAATAAAATCTTGCAATAATGCTAAAGTGCCTGTATTTACTAGCGAGTCAGGCTTGGTGGCTCGTGGTGCTGTAGCAGCTTATGGTGCAGATATGTATCAATGGGGCTATCAGGCAGGAGAACAAGCTGCATTATTTTTAAAAAATAAATCTCCCAATGGATTGCATTGGGAGATGGTAAAAACTAGAAAGAAAGTTTATAATCCTACTGTTTGTAAACAATTTAATATTACTGTTGATAATAGTTTTGAACTTATAAAGTAATACTTTTCCTATAATTGTTTTAACTGAAAATTCAAAGGCACATTAACTTTAATACTCAAATTTCTGCCCATATTAAAAACACCCATTCTGCCAGTTGTATTATTTACATCAGTGTATTTTAATCTACTCAAGTGATTTTGGTAAGCAATATCAGCAAGGTTATTTAAGCTAATAAAAATGCTGCAACGCTTCTTTTTATTAACGACAATATCGCTACCAAATCCAATATTGATAAGGGTGTAAGCCGGAGTTTCTGTTTCGGTATTATAAGATGTAAAGATGTTTTTTTGTGCAAGAAAATTATCTGCTTCAAGTTTTAAATAAGTGTTTCTAAAATATTTTCCAAACTTTTTAAACTCCCCTTTTAACTCACTTAACAATCTTGGTTGTGGCATAAAAGGTAGATTTTTTGAGCCATTAAAATCATTAGAAAATTGACCCCGTACATACGAGAAACTATTTTCAAAATGCAGCCAGTCTAATGGGTGTGGATGAATATCAAGATTTGCTTCAAAGCCTATCAATACTGCATTTGATTGATTGAATTGAAAAGCTGTAATTAAATTTCCACCAACATCTACCAATGAATCGCCACCATTTTTAGAGCCCAGCTTACTATAAAAAACATAGTTGTTAATTACATTGTAAAATGTATTTACAGAAAGACTAACGTGTTCAGTATTTAACTCTGCTCCTGCATCTATTTGAAAGGATGTTTCTGATTGTAATTTATCATTGCCATATTCATATCTATTTGTGCCTTCGTGTGCACCATTGCTGCTCAACTCACTCACATTTGGAGCTCTAAAACCTCTTGCAATATTTAGCTTTAAAGTTAGTTTTTCGTTGGCTAAATAACTAGCTCCAATGCTGCCAGTAAAGTTGGTAAAATTTTTGTTGAATGCAGTAAAACGAATACTTCCAGCCTCTTGAAATTCTTTAGTGGCAAGGTTCCTATAATCTGCACGAATGCCACTTGTTACATTTAATTTATTAAATGTTTTTTGAGTTACAATAAATGCACCTATATCAAATTGGTTGTATTCAGGAATCAGAACTTCTGTAGCAAGATTTTTATTTTGTTGTTGCATTCCATTGATTCCAACACTTGTTTTCCAACCATTATTTTCTTGTAAATGATACTGTAAATTATAGTTGATAGTTTTTAAGTCAAAAAAAAGATTAGGGTTGTTGGGTGTTAGATTGTCTCCAAATTCTCTACGCTTATTTTCTTGAAAAGCAATATTAAAATTAAGCCTCCCTTTTTTCAAATTGATATTGTTATCCAACCCTATTTTAAAATGATTGATTTGTTGATAAGGTGTAAAAAAATCACGACTATTTAACTCTTCCATTGTAGCTATGTGTTCTTGTGGAGTGCCTGAAAATGCTATAAATTTACCAGTTGTAGCATCTCTTGCACCTTCAATCAATCCAATTTTTTGATTGAAACTACTAACTAATAAATGGCTATAGCCCCAATGTTTGTTAATGCCAATATAACCTCCAAAATTTTGTTCTTTATATCTGCTATTGAATACTTTTTCATCATATTTATTTTGATAGTCACCTGCACTTTTATAGCTGCTATATACATTCCAATTGAAACCATTTAGTAAATGTCCAGCTATGTTTGCATTAACGGTATAGGCTTTATTATTATCTAAATAACCTACATTAATATTTGACTTAATAGTTCCTTGTTGTATGGGTTGATTTGAAATTAAGTTTAAAACACCAGCCATTGCATCACTGCCATACATTAAAGATGCAGGACCTTTTAAAACTTCAGCTTTTTGAACACTTGCTTCATCTATTTCAATGCCGTGTTCATCGCCCCATTGTTGTCCTTCTTGCCTAATGCCATCATTAATTGTTACCATTCTATTGTATCCCAAACCACGAATAACAGGCTTGGCAATCGCTGGTCCTGTAGTAAGAATTGATAGCCCAGAAACAGTTTTTGATAAAGCTTCTATAATGTTAGTTGATGCAGTTTGGTTTAAATCTTTTTTCGAGATGATTACAACAGGTTGTGGTGTAAGTTTTATTTTTGTTGCAGAAGTTGTACCTGTTACTGTAACAGCTTCTTGTTCTACAACAGACTCAACTAATGCAAAATCTTTTTTAGTATTCCCACTAATTTCAATGGTTTCAATAATGCTTGCATAACCTTGATAAGATACTTCTACCAAATATTTTCCAGAGGGAAATGATGATGTTGCATAACTGCCATCTTTTTTACTAATGGCTCCTGTTTTTGCATCGTGAACAATAATAGATGCACCCTCAAGTGGTTGTTTATTTTTTCCATCAGTAATAATTCCACTGAGTGTAGATTTTATTTTGGATTCAAAAATATTTTTTGAAAATGATGGAATGGATATGATAATTGATATGAATATAAGAATACGCTTCATAATTATTTAATTAAAAAGTTAAATGGATAGAACAAACTACTAATAGTTTGCAAATAAAAATGCTTGGAAAATTAGCAAGTAGGAGGTCCCCTGAGTAATGCAATATAAAAAGTTGCACTAATTTTTTGTTCAAACAACTTACATTGATGAGCAATGTAATAGTTATCTGAAAAAAGGAAAGTGGGTACAAAAACAATTTCAAAAGGTATATCAACAACTAAATTATCAAGTTGGCAATTATAGCCTGCTGCAATAATGTTAATATGATGATGGGAACATTTTTGAACAAAAGTTTTTGTGTGTTGATGTTGTGTAATAGAATCGTGAAGAAACTTTTTTGGAGTTACACCAAAAAAGAAAATCAGCATTAAAAATGCAGCACCAATTTTTCTTATAATAAAATTGTTATTCACGTATAGCAAATGTATAACATTTGCTATACGTGAATACAGTTGATTGATTGTTTTACGAATGAATAACCATTAATGGAACGGTTGTATGGAAAGCTAATCTTTGTGTATGAGAAGTATTGAATATGTTGAAAAGCCAGCTATGTTTTTTTGAAATACAAATAATTATTTGAACATTATCATTTTCTGCAAATTCGTTTACCGCATCTTCAAAATCATTTCTGAGCGAATATTTATATTCAGGAACATATTTTCTGAACAAATCATTCAAGAAGAATTTTTCAAAGGCTGCTTCATCTTTTTCTCTATCAAAATTTGGATCAAAATTTATTACTTCCAACAAAGGCATTGCAGCATTTAAAAAATTTGTGATTGGTTTTTCTGGCAATGTGGTGTCAATATTTTTAAAATCTGATAATAACATTGCTTTTGTAATAAGTTTAAACTCACATTCACGTGGCACAATAATCACAGGCACTTCAACAATTTGAGAAACTGTAATTGTGTTGCTCCCCATTAATTTTTCTTCAAAACTATCTCCGCCAGTAATACCCATAATAATGTACTCAATTGTTTTCGATTTGCATAACTCTTCAAGCCCAGTAGTTAAAGTATGCATATCTGAGATAGCCTCTAATTGAATATGGATTGGGCAAAATGTTTTAAGTCTGTCAATTTCTTTGTCTAATTGAGATAAACTTGCTGTTTTGATTGAATCAATTTCAGAAACAATTAATGTTGCCATTGGGTCGGCAATAGTTATAGGCTGCCACGAATTATATAAAATAATTTTATCGATATTCATTTGCTTTGCAAATCCAATTGCATAGTCTGCTGCGTTCATTGCAGTAGCAGAAAAATCAGTGGGTACAAGAATAGTTTTCATAATTATTTTTTTGTTTTTGTAAAGTTACTCAAGTGTGCTCTTTTAATTTATGATAAAACTCATATCATATTTTTTTGTTAAATCATACTTAATGTGTTGAAATATGCTCATATAACGTAATTCTGCAAAGTTGAAAAAGCTTTTAGTTATATTAATTTTGTGCTCATATTCCATTGCATCGTTAGGTGTGAATATGAATTATTTTTATTGTTGTGGCAAATTGAAAACAATTTCCTTTGCTACTCAAGAAAACAATAAAGACTGCAAAGGAACCAAGAAAAAAGGCTGCTGTAAAAACGAAAAAGTAAGTGTAAAACTTAAAACAGATCATAAAACTGCAGATGATGTAAAGTGCAATTTTTGTGAACCTTTATTTGCCACTCTTTCTCAGTTCAATGATTATTCCATAAATAGCTTTACACAACGAGAGATTGTTGTACAATTATACAAAAGACCTCCTCCAAATTATTATCCCCAAAGGAATATCCTTTTTTGTGTGTTTAGAATTTAGAATGATTTAATATCCATTACTTACAACTATACTAAAGTTGTATGGTTACTATTTTATTATATCTAAATGATTAAAATGAAAACTAAATTTATTATAGTTATAACACTATTATTGAGTGTTGCGTCTTACGGACAAAAGAAAAATATTAAAACTGAAAAAATTATAGTCTCTGGAACTTGTGGCCAATGTAAAGATAGAATTGAAGGTGCCCTGAGAAAGCTGGGAGTATATCAATCAAATTGGAATGAAGAAACTAATTTATTAACTGTAAGTTTCGATAGTGTTAAATTCAGTAAATCTATTATCCAACAAAAACTTGCAGATGTTGGGCACGATTCAAAAGGTTTTACAGCAAAAGATAATATTTATAAAAATTTACCTGCGTGCTGCCATTATGAAAGACCTAAGGCTCAATCTGCAATTGTTGAAGATGCCATTAAAAGTATAACACCATCTTTAAAAATAGACACAGTAATTATTCATCATGTTGATACAGCTCATTCAAAAATTGACAATTCAATTCATCAAAAACTAGTTAAAGGAATTGTACTTGAAGAGGATAAAAAAGGAAAGTTTATTCCTATTAATAAAGCTATCGTAAAGTCACTAACTAATGAAAATAGCGTATTAACAGATAGCTTTGGCGTATTTGCAATTTTCGGTTTTTTTCCAATGCAATTGAGTATTGAGTTTATTGGCTATAAAACCGATACAATTATTTTGAAAGACGCTAATAATGTAAAAATTATTTTAAAGGCAGCTAGTGGGACACAACTAAAAGAAGTAACTGTTTCCTCGAAACATTTTTCAAGTTATATTGCCTCTACAAGTGTGATGAATACACTTAATATAAGTTCAAAAGAATTGACGAAAGCTGCTTGTTGTAATTTATCTGAAAGTTTTGAAACTAGCCCTTCTGTTGATGTAAGTTATAGTGATGCCGTGACCGGAATTAAGCAAATTCAATTGCTTGGATTGTCTGGAAATTATACGCAAATTACAACCGAAAATGCTCCAGAACTTAGAGGGTTGGCTGGTAGTTATGGGCTTACTTTTATTCCAGGAACTTTTATAGAAAGTATTCAAGTTACAAAAGGCACAGGCTCTGTGTTTAATGGATTTGAAAGTATTGCTGGGCAAATAAATATCGAAGAAAAAAAGCCATTTAATTCTGAAAAATTACTTATTAATACTTATATAAATGATATGCAAAGGTTGGAGGGAAATATTAATTTTTCTGCAAAGCTAAACAATCATTTAAGTACAGGTTTGCTGCTTCATTCAAACTCTACAAATTTAAAAATGGATAAGAATAAAGATGGTTTTTTAGATATGCCAATTGGTAATCAAATCAATCTTGTAAACCGTTGGCATTATCAGGATGAAAAAGGATTGGTGGCACAACTTTCTATCAAAATTCTTCAAGATAAAAGATTGGCAGGTGAAAAGAGTTTTGATGAAAATATGGATAAACTTACAACAAATAAATATGGAGTTGGAATAGATGTAAAACAAACAATTTTTACTGGTAAAATTGGGTATGTTTTTCCTCAGCAAAAATATAAAAGTATAGGATTCATTTTTTCGGCAATTGATTATGAAAATAATTCATATTATGGACTTAGAAAATACGATGGTAAACAAAATTCTTTTTATGCAAATCTAGTTTATCAGTCAATTATTGGAACTACAACGCATAAATACAGAACGGGCTTTAGTCTTATTAACGATAATTTTAATGAAACATTCAATGGTAGTAATTATAAAAGGAAGGAAGTAGTGCCTGGAGTTTTTTTTGAATACACATTTACACCAAGTAAATCCTTTACAGCTATTGCTGCTGCAAGAGTTGACTACCATAATGAATATGGCAATATAGCAACTCCAAGATTAAATTTAAAATATGATTTTAATCCAAAAACTAATATCAGATTTTCGGTAGGCTCTGGGTTTAGAACAGCAAATATTTTTGCAGAAAACACAGGTTTATTTGTAAGTTCAAGACAGTTCAATATTTTAAATACAACATCAAATTATGGATATGGATTAAACGCTGAAAAAGCCTGGAATTTTGGTATTAATCTAACACATCAATTTAAAATAAACAATCAAACGGGGAGTATCAGTTTTGATGCTTATAGAACAAGTTTTGTTAATCAAGTTGTAGTAGATGTTGATGCAAGTCCACAGCAGGTTCAATTTTATAATTTAAATGGAAAGTCATTTAGTAATAGTTTGCAAGTTGAAGTGAACTATGAAATCATTAAAAAAATGGATGTAAGATTGGCATATCGTTGGCTTGATGTACAAACTGATTATTCTAGTGTGATGCTTCAAAAGCCTTTAACAGCAATGCATAGAGCCTTTGTTAACTGGAGTTATGAAACAGTAAGTCAATGGAAATTTGATTTTACAACACAGTGGTTTGGTAGTAAAAGATTGCCAAAAACTAGTAGCAATCCAACTGATAAACAAGTTGAGTCTTATTCTCCATCTTACTTTCAAATGGCTGCACAAATAACAAAGCAATTTGGAAATAAATGGGATATATATGTTGGAGTTGAAAATTTAGCAGCTTATACACAACAACAACTTATTGTTGATGCAAAAAATCCATTTAGTCAATACTTTGATGCTTCAATAATTTGGGGTCCTGTAAACGGTAGAATTATTTACTTTGGAACTAGGTTTAAGTTGAAATAATGTTAAGTTTATAGTTGGGTATTATTTATTCAGCTATAAACTTTTTCCAATCTTCCAGCATTTGACCTTTTAAAACTCTTGGAAATTTATGCTGACCACCAACCTTACCTTTACTTTCCATAAAATTCATAAAGATGTTTTCTGGTAAAACAGTTACAAATATATCTTTTAAAGCAGATTTCCTTTCAACAGCATAATCATCATTTAATTCTTTAAGAGCATTGTCAATAGTGGTTTTTAGAAGGTTTAAATCTATTGAGTCGTCAGTTGCAATGTACCAATGATGTGCAAAAAAGTTGTTATACGGTTGACCTGCAACTGTAAATTCAGGCAAACAAACATTTAATTTTTCTGCTGCAATTTGAATGGCATTATTCATATTATCTACACTCAAATGCTCGCCTACTAAACTCAAAAAATGTTTTGTTCTACCAGTAATTATTATTTCACTATTTTCTTTATCAACAAGCCTAATTGTATCACCAATTAAATATCTCCAAGTACCAGCAGAAGTACTAATTAACAAAGCGTAATCTTTTCCTTCTTCAATTTCGTGCAACATCAATGGTTGAATATTTGGCAACATATTACCGTCTCCATCAAAGTTTTCGTCATCAAAAGGAACAAACTCTAAAAAGATATGACCGTTAGTAACCAACTTCATTCCCTTGCTATTTTGCTTATCTTGAAAAGCAATAAAACCCTCACTCGCTAAGTAGGTTTCAATGTAAGTAATAGGCTTCCCCAATAGTTTTTCAAATCCTTTTTTATAGGGCTCAAAACTTACTCCTCCGTGCACAAAAAAATCTAAGTTGGGCCATATTTCGTGTATGTTATTTAGTTTGTATTTTTCAACAACCATTTCCATACACATTTGCACCCAAGCTGGTACACCTACAATAAAACCAATGTCCCATTGTGGTGCTTTTTCAACTATTTCTTTTAGTTTTTTATTCCAATCTTTTTCTCTGGCAATTTTTTTTCCAGGCTTATAAAATGGCTGAAACCAAAATGGAGATTTTTTTACTGTAATACCACTTAAATCGCCTGCAAAATATCCAGCATTTTTCTCTAAATCAGTGCTACCACCAAGTGTAAGCCACCCTCTACTTGCTGAACTCAATGGAATGTTTTGATAATTCCTAAGGCTTAGCAATTGCTTAATCATTACAATTTTATTACCTTTTAGCAAATCGTTTGTAACAGGAATATATTTGCTTGCAGCTTCAGAAGTGCCAGAAGACAGAGCATAATATTTTATTTTGCCTGGCCAGCAAACATCACTTACACCATCTAAAGTTTTATGCCACCAGTCTTTGTAAATGCTGTTGTAATTGTATATTGGAACTAATTCTTGAAACTTTTTTCCTGCGTGTTTAGCAACTAATATTTCATCAAATTTGAACTTTTGTCCAAACTCAGTAAATCGGGCCTTTTTTAATAATTTTTTTAAAACCCTAATTTGTTGCCTTCGAATATTATTAGAAGGAAGCCTTAAAGCTCTTGCAATATTTTTGGGTATTTTAAAATCAATTATTGCCATAATAACAAACAGTTATTGGTGTAAAGCTAATTAAAGGAGCTTGAATAAATCTATTAAATAATGATAAAAGTGTTTATTGCAATCACCTTGAAAAATAGTTCAAAATACAAAATTATACTAATGCTAAATCAATTACTTGTTGCATTGTTTTAACATAGTGAAATTGTATTCCTTTTATAAAATTGCTATCAATTTCTTCAACATCTTTTTGATTTTGATAACACATTATTATTTCTTTTAAGCCTGAGCGTTTAGCTGCTAAAACTTTTTCCTTAATTCCACCAACTGGTAATACTTGACCACGTAAAGTAATCTCTCCAGTCATTGCTAAAAATGGTTTTATTTTTCTGCCTGTAAATGCCGATGTTAGTGCTGAAAGCATTGTTATGCCTGCACTTGGGCCATCTTTGGGGGTAGCTCCTTCAGGTACGTGAATGTGAACGTTTTTCTTAGAAAACAATTCGGCGTCTACACCAATTTTTTTGGCATTTGCTTGTAAATAAGTTAGTGCTGTAGTAGCACTTTCTTTCATTACATTACCAAGATTTCCAGTAAGTTTTAATTCGCCTTTGCCCTCACTCAAAACAGTTTCAATAAATAGAATATCGCCTCCAACATAAGTCCAAGCTAAGCCAACAGCTACACCAGCCATATTGGCTATTTTATAAATCTCATTATTATACCTAGCCTGACCCAATATCTTTTCTACATCAACATTTGTAATTGTTGGTTTTACTTTTCCTTTTGTTGCATATTCTTTAGCAATACTTCTCATTAAACCAGCTAATTGTCTATCTAGCTCGCGAACACCACTTTCTCTTGTGTAATTTTCGATAAGCTTTTGTAAAGTAGCATCGCCAATTTTTAAATTAACTTTTGCTAAGCCGTGTGCCTCCTGTTGTTTAGGAATCAGGTGTCTTTTGGCAATTTCAATTTTTTCCTCAACAGCATAACCACTTAAATCAATAATTTCTAGCCTATCTCTTAAAGCTGGTTGAATATTTTGAAGGTTGTTAGCTGTAGCAATAAAAAGCACTTTACTTAAATCATATTCTAATTCTAGGTAATTATCGTAAAAATTACCGTTTTGTTCTGGGTCTAAAACTTCTAATAAAGCCGATGATGGATCGCCTCGAAAATCATTTCCAATTTTATCGATCTCATCTAAAATCATCACGGGGTTGCTGCTTTTGCATTTACGAAGATTTTGCAAAATTCTTCCGGGCATAGCACCAATGTATGTTTTTCTATGTCCACGAATTTCACTTTCATCGTGTAAACCTCCTAAACTTAATCTAGAATACTTTCTTCCAACTGCATTGGCAATACTTTTTCCTAAAGATGTTTTACCAATACCAGGGGGGCCAACGAAACATAAAATCGGACTTTTCATATCGCCTTTCAATTTCAAAACAGCCAGGTATTCAAGTATTCTGTTTTTAATTTTTTGCATTCCATAGTGGTCAATATCCAAAACTTTTTTTGCATTTTTTAAATCATAATTGTCTGCTGTATAATCTTCCCAAGGAAGATCAAGCATTAAATCGCAATGATTATAAACAACTGAATAGTCTGGGGTATGTGGATGCATTCTTTCAAGCTTTGCAATATTGCTTTCAAACACATTTCTTGCGTTTTCAGGCCATTTTTTTTGTTCAGCCTTTTTTTTCATTTCAGCAATCTCACGCTCATTGTTATCACCACCCAGCTCGTCTTTAATGCTCTTTAATTGCTGGTTTAAAAAGTAATCTCTTTGTTGTTTATCTATTTCAACTCTTGCTTTATTTGAAACTTTTTCTTTTAACTCTGCAAACTGTAATTCTTTTTGCAAAAGTTCGTTTAGCTTTTCGGCTCTCGATTTCAAATCATTATTTTCAAGTAAAGCTTGTTTTTGAACCAAATCATTATTTAAATTACTACTCACAAAATTTATTAAGAATGTAGGATTCTCAATATTTTTCATAATAATTGAAGCCTCGGTAGGCATATTAGGCGAGAGCTGAATAATTTGAGTAGCTAAATCCTTAATAGTTGCAATTTGAGCTAAAAAATGATCGTCTTGTTCTTGTTCAACATCTTGAAGTTGATGAATATTTGCTACAAAATAAGGGTCAGAGGATATGATATCATTAATTTCAAACCTGCGTTTTCCTTGTATAATAATGGTTGTACCACCATCAGGCATTTTAATTAATTTAATAATTTTAGCAACAGTACCAATTTTGCATAAATCTTTGGCTTCGGGGTCTTCAATAACTGTATCTTTTTGAGCAACAACACCAATTAATTTATCTCCTTTATAGGCATCATTAACGGCTTTAATACTCTTATCTCTACCAACTGTTATAGGTAATACTACATTAGGAAATAGAACTGTATTTCTTAAAGGTAATAATGCAATGGTATCTGGAATTACTAAATCTTTATCTTGGTCGTCGCCTTCAGTTATTGGTATTATAGGCAAAAAATCGCTTTCATCTTGCTGCAAAAAAAATTTTCTATCTTTCATTTATAAATTAGTGTTTCAAAATCAATAAAATACTGTAATGGGTTTGGTCTATTGACAATATTAATGCCATTTAGCTCAAAGGTTTATTTTTTGTACAAATTGGCAGAAATGATTTTTTTTTTGAATTAAATTTACTGCTGTTGACATAAATAAAAACCCAAATACTTTTGGTATTTGGGTTTTTATTTATGAGAAAGAATTAATTAGAATCCTTTCTTAGCAACGCCATCTGCTATTGCTTGTAAAGCTTTTGCTTCGCCAAGAATTGCAGCCATTTTGTTTCCTTTACCATCGTGTCCAGCAGCCATATAACCACCTCTAGCAGTTTTGGTAACAACCGCGTCTTGCATTGGAACATTTTTTTCTTTTGTTTTTAAGCAATAAGCTTTAATCATTTTACTTGTGTCCATTGTAGAAATTTTTTGGTTAGTAATTATTTGAATAGTGTAAAGATATTGTTGTAGCACATTGTAACTTAGTAAAATTATTCACATTTTACACTTATTTTTTAAAGAATAAAGATTTAAAAGGCTGTTTTAACAGTTTTGCAAAATTTTCATCTTCTTCATTGGGGTAATATTTATCCAAACCATATTTGATTTTTTGAGGGTCTAGCTTTTTAAAAGTGCCTAACAATCTATCCCAAATAGAAAATACAGCACCATAATTACTATCAGTAAATGGTTGTTTAAAATGATGATGTACTTTGTGCATATTGGGAGATACAATTACATAGCTCAATGCCTTATCTAATGTAGTTGGCAAGCTAATGTTTGAATGAGTAAAAGCTGTTCCAAAAACCAGTAATGTTTGATACATCATAACTGCATACATTGGTGCACCTGAAACAAATACAGCTAAAAAAAAGAATACACCTCTTACCATACTTTCTATTGGGTGATGTCTTAAACCTGTAGTAACATCAACATTATTATCTGCGTGATGAACTACATGAAATGCCCATAATAAAGGAACTTTATGTTCTGTAATATGCACCAACCAACCCACACAAAAATCTAGTACAAGAAATGAAACAAGGATATTCAACAGTACTCCACAATTAAAAATTTGTACCAACCCAAAATGATGGCTTACACACCAATCGCTAATTTTTATAATTACAATAGCTAAAAATGTGTGAATGATTAAATGAATTAAAGTAAAAGCAAAATTTGTAACAGCGTGTTTTGCTTTATTTTTTTTGTATTGTAATTTAATAAGTGGAATGGCACCTTCCAGAATCCAAAAAAACAATAAACCACTCACTAAAATTAGCAACCGTTCTACTGGTCTTTGCTCAAGGTGTTTAAAGTAATAGATAATATTTTGTAACATTATGCTTCTTTATTTTCAGGTAATTCTTCAATAGTATCAAATTCGTATTTACAATCAAAACAATAATAAATTTCTTTGCCTTTCAAAGCATACGATGTTAAAAACCAACTAGCAATTGCAAATAACCAGTTAGCAGGATTTTTTGGTTGTACAATATATTGTACAGATTTAGAACCACATTTGGGACAAGTTATTTTTTGTTCTTCCTCAAATATTGCTAATAATTCTTTGGCTCTTACTAAATCAAAATCTACAACACACAATTTAATACCACCAATTGCATTGCTTAAAATGGGGTCTATAGTAACAGTAAATTCATCTTTTAGATAACAATTAATGCCTGCATCTAGCATTTTACTAAGTAAAAGATTTGCCGAAATATAATTATCGAACGATTTAATGGGTATAAATTCCATTTGATAAATGTAACAAGAATTAATATTATGGTCGTATTTTTTTAATATAAAAAAGCCCTAAATCGTTTAATGACTTAGGGCTTTTAAAAAATATAAATGAATACTAATTATTCAACATCAAAGGCATTACCAGCATTAATAGTTCTTCGCCTTCGCTTTGTTCAGTTGGTTTAATAATTCCTGCACGAGTTGGTGTAGAAAGTTCAATTACAATTTCGGTAGTATCAACTGCATTCAACATTTCAATTAAAAATTTTGCATTAAAAGCAATTTGTAAATCGCTACCATCAAACTGACAACTCATTCTTTCATTACCTTCAAAACTAAAATCAACATCTTGTGCAGCCATTTGCAATTCGCTACCACTAATACTTAAAGCAACTTGATTGGTGCTTTTATTAGCAAAAACATTTACACGGCGTAAAGCACTTTGAAAATCAGATTTATTTAAAGTTAATTTATATGGGTTATCTGTTGGAATAACCACTTTATAATCGGGGAATCTAGCATCAATTAATCTGCATATTAGTTGAATATTCGGATGCTTAACAAACAAATGATTACCATTATAACTAATGGTTAACTCATCATCATTATCTGGTAAAGAGTTTTTTAATAAGTTCAATGGTTTGCGAGGTACAATAAATGAATCATCCTTTGCTGCACTGGCATCTGTTCTAATATATTTTACAAGTTTATGAGCATCGGTAGACACAAACTGAATTGATTTTTTTGATAACTCAAAAAACACACCTGTCATTGCTGGGCGTAAATCATCGTTACTTACTGCAAATAATGTTTTATTGATTGCAGAGACCAAGGCGGTGCTTGTCATTGTAAAATTGGTAGCATCATCTGCACTAGGTTCTTTAGGAAAATTATCGGGGTTTTCGCCCATAATTTTATATTTACCATTATCGCTTGTAATATCAATACCAAAGTTTTTATCAATGCTAAAAGTTAAAGGTTGGTCAGCAATATTTTTTAAATAATCGCTTAATACTTTGTGAGGAATACAAACTCTGCCATCGGTTTTGCTTTCAACTTCTAACTGCACTTTCATCACAGTTTCAAGGTCTGTAGCAGTTACACTTAATTGCTTGTCTTTTATTTCAAATAAAAAATCTTCCAAAATGGGCAAAACAGTATTGGCATTAATTACACCATTAATTTGTTGTAATTGTTTTGAAAGAATAGAAGACGATACTATAAACTTCATAAATCACTTTTTTGTAGTGGCAACAAACCTAAGGCAAAATGTTTTTATGCTTTAAAAAATTTATCAACCTCATATTTTTTTAGTTTATTGTAGTTATTGAACAATCAGTTTCTCTGTTTTAATGTCGCATTTTTATAATAATTAGTTATTCAAAATTAGATTGATAAAAATAAATACATTTTGTTCGTTATAATTTGGTGCTTTTTTCCAGGAAAATATCTCTCTGATTTTGATTAATTACTCAGCTTTTGGAATGACACTATTAAAACACCTATTTTTTACTGCAAAATCCTGCTTATTCTTATGTATTATTAATGGCTTTTAGTAGCCAAAAAATCAATACACACACCTATTAGTTTTGGCAACTCGGATAAAAAAATAGTTATTTGCAAAACTTTTCTTATATGATACCTCGTTACAAACGAATACTACTTAAACTCTCTGGGGAAGCTTTACAAGGAAATGCCAAAAGTGGCGAACCTTTTGACCCTAAAATTTTAGAGCAATACGCACAAGACATTAAAAAAGTAACAGATTTAGGTGTTCAGGTTGCTATTGTAATTGGTGGTGGTAATATTTACCGTGGCATGAACGAGGCTGATAGTGGTATTGAGCGTGCACACGGCGATTATATGGGTATGTTAGCTACTGTAATTAATGCTATGGCTATGCAGGCAATGCTCGAAAAAATTGGTGTTTATAGCAGATTGCAATCTGCTATAAATATGGAACAAGTTGCAGAGCCTTATATCCGCAGAAAAGCGTTAAGACATTTAGAAAAAGGACGTGTAGTGATTTTTGGTGCAGGAACAGGTAATCCTTATTTCACCACTGATACAGCAGGTAGTTTACGTGCTATTGAAATGAAGGCAGATGTTATATTAAAAGGAACAAGAGTGGATGGAATTTATACTGCCGACCCAGAAAAAGATCCAACTGCAAAACGATACGAAAAACTTGCTTTTCAAGACTGTATTTCCCAAAATTTGAAAGTAATGGATATGACGGCTTTTACACTATGTATGGAAAATAAATTACCAATAATTGTTTTTAACGTTAATACTCCAGGTAATTTGTTGCAAGTTGTACAAGGAATGAATGTGGGAACTTTAGTGTGTTAATTGACAATTGATAATGGATAATTGACAGTTATTGTTTTCCATTATCAATTATCAACCATCAATTATCAATTATGACAATTATCCCACTTTCAGAAGGTGCTTTTACCATTGATAAAACAAAAGTGTTTGTTCCTTTTGAGTTAGAACAAGACGATTTACAAAAACGACCCATTGGTAGTTTGTTGGTAGAAGTACAACCTTTTGTAATTATTACAGAAAAAGATGTGTTGCTTATTGATACAGGGCTTGGATTTAGCAAAAATGGTAAGCTACAAATTCATCAAAATTTATTGTCAAAAGGCATTAAATCGTCAAGTATAACCAAGGTTTTAATGAGCCATTTACACAAAGACCACGCTGGAGGAATGAGTATAAAAGATAGACTAGGAAATTATTCTTTAGCTTTTGATAATGCAACCTATTTTGTACAAAAGCAAGAGTTTGAGTTTGCAATGGATACAGGATTTCCAAGCTTTATGAGTGAGGAAATTGCTGTTTTACACAATCACCCACAAGTAAAATGGTTGCAAGGGGATGGTTTTATTAATAATACAATTGAACATCGAATAACGGCTGCACATAGCCCTTTTCATCAAGTTTTTTGGATAAAAGAAAACAATGAAACTATTTTTTTTGGTGGAGATGATGCACCACAAATACAACAAATGAAAACCAAGTTTGTAGCTAAATACGATTTTGATGGCAAAAAATGTATGGAATTAAGGCAACAATGGTGGGAACAAGGTAAAAAAGAGCATTGGAAATTTCTATTTTACCATGATATTAAAACACCAATTGGATACAGTCAATAATAACAAATTATCTGCTCAAATGCATACTTCTTTCCTTGTATAAATTTCTAAAATAAGGGTCTCTTAGGTCTTTTATAAAACGAATGGCTTCGCCTGTACTCTTCATTTCAGGTCCTAATTCTTTATTTACGCCAGGGAATTTATTAAAGCTAAATACCGGTTCTTTAATAGCATAACCTTCTAGCTTTTTCACCATTGTAAAGTCTGTAAGTTTATTAACGCCAAGCATTACTTTAGTTGCAATATTTAAGTAAGGAATGCCATAAGCTTTTGCAATAAATGGTGTGGTTCTGCTGGCTCTAGGATTAGCTTCAATTACATAAACTTTTCCATCTTTAATGGCAAATTGAATGTTAATTAAACCTTTAATATGTAAAGCTCGTGCAATTTTTTCACTATAAAATTCCATTGTTTCAACAATCAATGGTGTAAGATTAAATGCTGGTAAAACTGCATTACTATCGCCACTATGAATGCCTGCTGGTTCTATGTGTTCCATTACACCCATTACGTGAAAATTTTCTCCATCAAAAATGGCATCCACTTCTGCTTCTTGGCAGCGGTCTAAAAAATGGTCAATGAGTATTTTATTTTCTGGAATATGTTTTAAAATACTTACAACAGCCGATTCTACTTCGTCATCATTAATTACAATTCTCATTCTTTGTCCACCTAAAACATAACTTGGACGAACCAATACAGGGTAACCAACATTATTTGCAACATCAATAGCTTCTTCAGCAGTGTAAGCAGTGCCATAATTTGGATAAGGAATATCTAGTTCTTTCAATAAATCACTAAACCTGCCTCTATCTTCAGCAATGTCCATATTGTCGAACGAAGTGCCTATGATTTTAATACCTTTTTGATGTAAACGACGAGAAAGTTTTAAAGCAGTTTGCCCACCCAATTGAACAATAACACCTTCAGGTTTTTCTAATTCAATAATATCCCAAAGATGTTCCCAAAATACTGGTTCAAAATATAATTTATCAGCAATGTCAAAATCGGTACTTACTGTTTCAGGATTGCAATTAACCATTATTGCTTCGAATCCAGATTCTTTAATAGCCAATAAGCCGTGAACACAACAATAATCGAACTCAATGCCTTGTCCAATTCTGTTTGGACCACTACCTAATACAATTATTTTTTTTCTGTTTGATGGAATAGATTCGTTGCTGGAAAGTAATTTGCTCATAGTAGAGAGATTAGGCAAATGTAGGGTTGAATTCAAATGTCATTATTACTTTAATGTTATCTTTTTTCAATCATCATTTATCTAATTGCTTATTAAATAATTCTATGTTGGTATTTTTATTTTTAAGTAATATGCCTAAATGATACATTCACCAAAATTTTTTAAACGCCGTTATGACTTACAATAATCAGCTGGAAAAATACAATGATGTATATAGTAAACTTAATAGCCAGCAAAAACAGGCTGTTGATACAATAAGTGGTGCCATTATGGTAATTGCTGGACCAGGAACTGGTAAAACACAAATACTGGGAGCAAGAATTGGGAAAATTTTATTAGAAACAGATACTCTACCACAAAATATTCTTTGTTTAACTTATACTGATGCAGGAACTATAGCAATGCGTAAACGTTTGTTAAGTTTTATAGGTCCCGATGCATACAAAGTGAACATACATACTTTTCATTCATTTTGTAATGATGTTATACAGGATAATCTGCATTTGTTTGAAAAAACTTCCTTAAATCCTATCAGTGAGTTAGAGAAAATAGAATTGTTTAAACAATTGATTGATGCTTTTAAAAAAGACAATCCTTTAAAGCGTTACAGGGGCGATGTTTACTATGAAATAGGCAATTTGCAGCGGTTGTTTAGTAATATGAAACGTGAGGGTTGGACTACCACTTTTTTATTAAACTGTATAGAAAAATATATTGCCGATTTGCCAACAAGAGATGAATTTATTTATAAGAAAAAGTATAAAGAATTCAATGCTGGAGACCTAAAACAAAACAAAATTGATGAAGAAGTTGAACGAATGAAAAAACTTGTAGCAGCCATTAATGAGTTTGATAATTTTCAAGCATTAATGAAAAAAAGAAATTTGTATGACTTTGATGATATGATTAACTGGGTAATTAAAGCTTTTGAAGAACATCCAGATCTATTGGATAATTATTCCAGCAAATTCAATCATATTCTTGTTGATGAATATCAAGATACCAGTGGAACACAGAATAAAATTATCAATCTGTTGTATCAGCCAGATTATACTGAAAGCATCTTTGTTGTTGGCGATGATGACCAAAGTATCTATCGTTTTCAGGGAGCAAATGTTGAAAATATGTTGGGTTTTGCCAACTTGTTTAGTGAGCAATTGCAGACAGTAGTTTTAACAAACAACTATCGTTCAGTACAACCAATACTTGATGTTTCAAAAACAATTATTGATAAAAACTCACAACGATTGGTAAACTCAATTCCTAATTTGAGTAAAAATATTGTGGCTGCAAACGAAAATTTAATAGACCTTAATATTCAACCTATAATTGTTGAATGTGCTTACCCCAAAGATGAGTTAATTTATATAACACTACAAGTTGAAATGCTCATTAATAAAGGCGTTCAACCAAAAGATATTGCTGTTATTTATAAGGAAAATAAGTATGGAGAAGAGTTGGCTTTATTTTTAAAACAAAAAAATATTTCTTATTTTAGTAAACGACAATTAAACATATTTAATCAGCCTATTGCCAAACAAATTATTCTGATACTTGAATATTTAGCAGCAGAACATGATAGACCTTATGAAGGTGATGAAATGTTGTTTGAAATATTGCATTTTAGTTTCTTTAAAATAAAGCCCATTGATATTGCCAAGCTAAGTGTTGAAGTGGCAGCAAAACAATTTGGAGATAACAAAACATCTATAAGAGAGTTGCTTTTCACAAAAGCAAATGCACCAGCCAAAGACTTATTCAATAGCAATGGAATAAGTCAAGAACTGAAAATGGCCTCATCCATTATTGAACAATTAATTGCAGATGTAACTAACGAAACCATTCAAACAGTACTTGAAAAAATAATAACACAAACTGGCTTACTTGCTCAAATAATGCTGAATAATAACAAACATTTTTTATTAAAAGTTGTTACAGGGTTGTTTGACTTTATAAAAAATGAAACTTCAAAAAATACTAGCTTAACATTAATGCAATTAGTAAGTATTTTTAAGTTAATGAAGGATGAAGATTTAGCTTTGCCATTAATTGAAATAACTGGCACTGAAAAAGGAGTTAATCTTTTAACTGCTCACGGCAGTAAGGGTTTAGAATTTGAGTATGTATTTATAGCAGGCACGAATGCAGGAACTTGGGAAAAAAAACGAAAGCCGAATAATGGTTATAAGCTGCCAGATACCATTTTTAATGCAACTACAAGTGCAGATAGCGATGAACAAGCAAATGAAGAATTACGAAGACTTTTTTATGTAGCATTAACCAGAGCTGCCAAGTATTTGACCATTAGTTATTCGCAAAATAAAGAAGATGGAAAAGTAACAGAACCATCAATGTTTATAGCTGAAATACAAGATACATATAATATTCCAGCAGCATCAATCATCATTAATGAAAATGATAAAGATGATTTTGCATTGCTACAATTTTCAACAACTGCAAAACCTCAATTAGATAAAATTGAAGAAGAATTTGTTACGTCAATTATTGACAAATTTGTGATGAACGTAACAGCATTGAACAACTATTTAAAATGTCCATTGCAGTTTTATTACAATAACATTGTTCGTGTTCCAAGTGGCAGAAATGAAGCTACAGAATTTGGTAGTGCTGTGCATCACGCTCTTGATGAGTTGTTCAAAAAAATGCAGGCAAATAAAAATGTGTTTCCAAGTAAAGAAGTTTTTCTTGCAGATTTTAATTGGTACTTGCAAAGGCACAGAGAAAATTTTACGAAAGAACAATTTGAAAGAAGAAAAGAATATGGTAGTGAAGTGTTGCCAAATTATTATGATACTTATATTAACACATTTAATAAAATTGTTACTACCGAAAGAAATATAAGAAATGTAGTGGAAGCGATTCCAATACGTGGAAAGCTTGATAAGCTTGAGTTTGATGGAAATAATGTAAATGTTGTAGATTATAAAACTGGTAATTACGATAAAGCAAAAAAAGAAAAAAGAACCTTTGATGCTCCAAACGATAAAGTGCCAAATGGCGGTGATTATTGGCGGCAAGCAGTTTTTTATAAAATTTTAATTGATAACAATCCTTCAAATCCAAATTGGAAAGTAATTAGTACAGAATTTGATTTTATTGAGCCCGATGAAAAAAAGCAATATCAAAGAGAAAAAATTGTAATATCTCCATCGGATATTACCACAGTTAAAGAACAAATAAAATCTACTTGGCAAAAAATTCAGCAAAAAGAATTTTATACTGGTTGTGGTAAAGAAGATTGCAAGTGGTGCAATTTTGTTAAATCAAATGAATTGGCTGTTGGTTTTGTTGAGGAGGATGAGGAGGAATTGAATTGATGATTTATTTCATTCCCTCCAACTCTTTCTGTAATCTAAACATTTCATCACGCAGTTTGGCTGCTTCAATAAAGTCTAAATCTTTTGCAGCTTTCTCCATTGTCTTTTTTGTTTGAGCAATAGCTTTTTCTATTTGTGGAATGGTTTTGTAAACAACTTGTTCTTCGGCTGCTAGTACAGTATTTTCATCAACAATAGCATAAGGTTTATTAGGGTCAAAACCTTTAATGTCAAGTACACTGCCTTGTTTCATTATTTGGTCAATAGATTTTTTTACAGTAGTTGGTGTGATATTATTTGCAAGATTGTATGCTATTTGCTTTTCTCGTCTTCTATTAGTTTCATCAATAGTGCGTTGCATACTTTGGGTCATTTTATCTGCATAAAATATCACTAACCCTTCAGCGTTTCTGGCAGCTCTTCCTGCTGTTTGGGTGAGGCTTCTTTCATTACGCAAAAAGCCTTCTTTATCTGCATCTAAAATGGCAACCAATGAAACTTCTGGCAAATCTAATCCTTCTCTTAATAAATTTACACCAACTAGAACATCAATGGTTCCAAGCCTTAGTTCTCTGAGTATTTCAACTCTTTCTAATGCATCAATATCGCTATGAATATATTTAGATTTTATGTTGATGCGTTGCAGATATTTATCCATTTCTTCTGCCATACGTTTGGTAAGTGTTGTTACCAAA
This sequence comes from uncultured Chitinophagaceae bacterium, assembly GCA_964615145.1. GTDB lineage: Bacteria > Bacteroidota > Bacteroidia > Chitinophagales > Chitinophagaceae > CAIVPM01. The sequence goes on along the minus strand of CAZTOP010000040.1, from coordinate 1,951 downwards.
ACCCTATCTCCTTTTGTAACTCTTTTATCTATTTCTTCTAATAAATCATCAATCTGATTTACTGATGGACGAACTTCAATAGGTGGTTCTAATAATCCTGTTGGACGAACAACTTGCTCTACAACCACACCTCCTGTTCTCTCTAATTCATAATTTCCGGGTGTTGCACTCACGAAAATAGTTTGACCAATAATGTTTTCAAATTCGTGAAAGTTTAGTGGACGATTATCTAGTGCAGATGGTAAACGAAAACCATAATCAACTAATACCATTTTTCTGCTTCTATCACCACCATACATTCCACCAATTTGAGATACTGTTTGATGGCTTTCATCAACCATTAAAACAAAGTCTTTTGGGAAATAATCCAGCAAACAGAATGGGCGTGTTCCAGGCTTTCTTCTATCAAAAAAACGAGAATAATTTTCGATACCTGTGCAGTAACCCAACTCACGAATCATTTCCAAATCATATTCTACGCGTTCTTTTACACGTTGGGCTTCCACACGTTTGCCAACACTATTAAAATACTCGTATTGCAAACGCATTTCATCCTGAATATCGTGTATCACTTCTTGCAACATATCCTTTGGTGCAACATATAAATTGGCAGGAAAGATTGCTGCATTATCTAAAATTCCTATACGCTTGTTTGTCTCTTTGTCTAGTGTTTCTATCTCTTCAATTTCATCACCAAAAAAAGTAATGCGATAAGCAAAATCAACGTAAGGTAAATTAATATCAACAGTATCACCTTTAACCCTAAAAGTTCCTCTTGTCCAATCGCCTTGACTTCTATTGTATAATGAATTTACCAATGCGTGTAAGAATGCTTGACGTGGCATTATTTGCCCACGTTCAATTCGGATAATTCCATTTTCAAATTCTGTGGGATTACCCATACCATAAATGCAACTAACAGATGCCACTACAATAATATCTCTTCTGCCACTCAATAATTCTGCAGTTGCTTGTAAACGAAGTTTATCAAGCTCTTCGTTCACATTCAAATCTTTTTCAATGTAAGTATCACTCACTGGCATATAAGCTTCTGGCTGATAGTAATCGTAGTAACTTACAAAATAGCCAACAGCATTATCGGGAAAGAACTGTTTAAATTCTCCATACAACTGAGCAACTAATGTTTTATTGTGAGTGAGAACTAACGTTGGACGTTGAATTTGCTGAATAACATTTGCCATCGTAAAAGTTTTGCCACTGCCTGTAACGCCAAGTAGTGTTTGAAACTTTTCTCCATCGTTAATACCTTGTACTAACTGTTTAATAGCTGAGGGCTGATCGCCAGATGGTTGATATGGTGAATGAAGTTGAAATTGCATTTTGGCAAATGTAAGATTAAGCAATAAAGATTCTATATTAATAATGTGTTGAAGAATTGAATTATGGAACCTTGATAATGCTAGTTTTGTTGCTTTAAAATACTCTCATTGCAACTAACTCATCCACAACTCGTCAAATCTTTGAGACAAGCTTTTTCTGCTGAAAAGGCTGCTGCTTATGCCTATCAAGGACATGCAAAATCTGTAAAGGATACAGAGCAAAAATTAGCAATTAAGCAAATAGAAATAGACGAATGGAATCATCGAAAAGAAGTGCTAGCAATAATGAAGCAATATGATATTCCTGTTTCAAAATGGTATGAAATAAAGTTTGCTATTATTGGCAGAACCATTAGTGCCAGTTGCTTTGTCATTGGCTGGTTTATGCCCTTTTATTTTGCAGGAAGTTTAGAGAGTGGTAATGTGTGCGAATACTTTAAAATGAAGCAATATTTCAATAGTTTGGGAATTAATGAACACGATGAAATATTGTATGAAATGGGCATTAAAGAAAAAGAACATGAAGTATATTTTTTAGGCAAAATAAAGAACAACAAACTGCTTCCTTTTTTTGAGAAAATATTTAGCTGGGGAAATAGAAAGAGTTTTAA
>CAZTOP010000039.1:0-25321 GCA_964615145.1 uncultured Chitinophagaceae bacterium | reverse complement strand
TTAACCAATAGTTGAGGCATACCCACAGTTTGCTCTACTTTAATATCCACCAATCCATCAATGCCACTTACCAAACCCTTTACTTCATTGGCTTTTGCAAATAGCTTGTCTAAATCGCTGCCAAATATTTTAATGGCAATATCACTTTTAACCCCTGCAATTAATTCATTAAATCGCATTTGAATGGGCTGCTCAAAAGATAGGGTTACCCCAGGGATAATGCTCATTTTTTCATTCATCTTCTCGGCTAATTCTTCTTTATTGTGGGCTGATGTCCATTCTTTTCTATCCTTTAAAACAATGATTAAATCGGCACTTTGAATCGGCATTGGGTCTGTTGGAATTTCGCTACTTCCTATTTTGCTTACTGCTTCTTTAACCTCTGGAAATTGCTTTGCTATGCTTTCTATTTGTGTGCCTGTTGCAATGGTTTGAGGTAGGCTGCTGCCTTGACGAATGGTGTAGTTTACTGCTATATCGCCTTCATCTAACTCTGGTATAAACTCGCCACCCAATGAATTAAAAAGAAATAATGAGCCAACAAAAAGGCAAATAGAAGTTACAACCAATGCAACTCTTCGCTTTAATGCTGCTAATAAAATTGGCTGATACCATTTGTTTAATTTAGCAATAGCCTTATCTGTAATATTGGGCTTGTTAGTTACTTTTTTACATAAGAAAATACTGCTCGCCCAAGGCACATAAGTTAATGAAAGAAGTAAAGCCCCAACAATGGCGAAACTTACTGTTTGTGCCATTGGCATAAACATTTTACCCTCGATGCCACTTAATGCAAAAATTGGAACATACACAATTAAAATAATGATTTCACCAAATGCAGCAGAGGTTCGTATTTTAGCAGATGAAGAAATGACTTCTTTGTCCATTTCTTTTTGTGAGTATTTATAAGTTGAGTATTTACCATCAATTGGTGTCGTTCGTTTACTTAAATGATGTATTGTAGCTTCAACTATAATTACTGCACCATCTACAATTAAACCAAAATCTAAAGCCCCCATACTCATAAGGTTTGCACTAACGCCAAATAAATTCATCATAGCTATTGCAAACAACATAGCCAATGGAATAACACTTGCCACAATTAACCCTGCCCTAAAATTTCCAAGAAATAAAACGAGTACGAATATTACTATTAATGCACCTTCTAAAAGATTTGTGCTAACTGTGTTGATGGCTCTGTCAATGAGTTTTGTTCTGTCAACAAACACATCAATCCCTACACCTTCGGGCAAATATTTTTCAATGGTTGCCATTCTTTCTTTTACCCTTTTAATTACCCTTACTGCGTTTTCGCCTTTTTGCATTAATACAACTGCCCCCACAGTTTCGCCTTTTCCGTTTCTTGTCATTGCACCATAACGAGGGGCAGAACCAAACTGAACTGTGCCAATATCTTTTATTAAAATGGGGATGCCGTTGTTGTTTTTTACAACGATGCTGTTAATGTCTTCGAGGTTTTCTATTAAGCCTTCGCCACGAATGAAATAAATATTTGGTCCTTTGTCAATGTAGCTGCCACCAGTGTTTTGATTGTTTTTTTGCAGTGCATTAAATACATCTACTAAACTTAAATTGGCTGCTGCCAATCGTTCTGGCTTTACACTTACTTCGTATTGTTTTAACTTACCACCAAAACTGCTAACATCTACAACGCCTTCTGTGCCTAATAACTGGCGTTTTACAATCCAATCTTGAATGGTTCTTAAATCCATTACGCTGTATTTGTCTTCAAACCCTTTTTTGGGAACTAATACATATTGATAGATTTCGCCTAAGCCTGTTGTTGGTGGTATCATATCAGGCACACCATATTCTTTGGGTATTTTTTCCTGTGCAATCTTTATTTTTTCTGCCACCAATTGCCTTGCAATGTTGATGGGTGTATTGTCTTTAAAAACAATGGTGATAACAGATAAACCAGAACGGCTTGTACTTCTTAACTCTGTTAAGCCCTGTAAAGATTTAAACTCTATTTCTAAAGGTGCTGTTATGAATTGCTCTATTTCCTGCGTTGCAAGATTTGGGCTGTTTGTGATTACCTGCACTTGATTGTTTGTTACATCGGGCAAGGCATCAATGCTTAATTTGGATAGTGAAAAGACACCCCAAAGAATGAATATTAACAACAATACCCCTGTGATGAGTTTGTTGTTAATAGAAAATTGAATGATTTTATTTATCATTTATATTACTATTAAGTTTAGGGAAATAAATATGAATAGCAGGGCGTAGCCCTGCAAATTAATAGGGGGCGAAGCCCCTTTTTTATTTGCTTAACTTAATTGGGGGGGCTGCCAAATGTTGTAGAAAACTGTTTGGAAACTGAAAGCGTAATTGCTGAATGGTTTTGTAGTTGGAACAATTACAACCTTGTTTGTGAAAGAGAATACTGGGGGTGTTGAAATGCGAGTGCTGCAACAGTCGCAAGTGCAGAAAGGTGAGCAACTTTCTTTTTGTTTGTCGTTGTGAGAATGTGTGCTGCTTGCTGAAATGGTTGCTTGGGTTTCTGTTACTATATCATTACAGTTGTCTGCACAAGGCATACAAGTAAGTATGAGTAAGTAAAGAGGAAATATAGTTTTTAACCAAGTCATTCGTGCAAATATATGTTTATTCAAATGACACTAAATTTATACAATAACAGTTTTTTGTTCAGTAATAACATTTTGAAGTTTAAACTTATCTCTTAATATCATCATATCATCACTTACTTTTCTATCCAAAATTTTCGCATAGTGCTGTGTTTGTTTAATGCTGCTATGACCTAACATTTTACTTACTGTTTCAATGGGAATGCCATTGCTTAGAGTAACTGTTGTTGCAAATGTGTGGCGTGCAATATGAAAGGTAAGTTCTTTATTGATGTTGCATAAAGCTGCAATTTCTTTTAAGTATGCATTCATTTTTTGGTTGCTTAAAATAGGCAGCAATTTGTTTTTTACTTTGCACAAAGTATGCTCTTTATATTTTTCTATAATTGCTAAAGCTGGTGGTAGCACTGGTATATTTGTTCTTGTATCTGTTTTTTGGCGAAATGTATAGATCCATTTTTCGCCATCCATACCAATAGCAATGTTTTGAGGTGTGAGATTTGCAGCATCAATATATGCTAGACCTGTGTAACAACTAAAGACAAAAATGTCTCTTACTTGTCTTAACCTTTCATTCATCAAAGCTTTGTTTGAAAGCGTTTGTAACTCTTGCTCTGTAAGGAATTGCCTATTTACTTCTTTCATTTTAGAAGCATAGTTTATGAATGGGTCTCTTTGCAACCAACCATTTGCAACACATAATCTAACAACTTTTCCAAAATTGCTTTTTACATATTTTACTGCTGAATTATTATTGCATTTACGAACACTACGCAAGTAAAATTCAAACTCATTTATAAAGGCATTATTTATTGCTTTTATTTCAATATCAGTTTTATTATACTTCCAATGTAAAAACTCAACTGTATGCTTTAAAGCTGTTTCATATCTCGTAATAGTTCCTTTGCTATACTCTGCACCCTGCAAGGCTTTCAGCTTTTGATTGTGGTCTTTGAAAATAGGAATAAGTGTAAGTGGTTTTTCTTCAACACCCATTAGTTTATTTTTCAAAGTTTCGGTTGTAACCTGTTCTTTATCTTTAATTAGATTATGTTGGGCTTCATATACTTGTTGCTCAAATGTTTTTAAATAAGCATTAAGCATTTTTGTTTCTTCATTTGTGCCACTTACTTTTTGTGCTTGATTGTTCCATTTGTCTGGTTGGATGTATCGCTTTACAGCAATTTCTGTTTGTTTTCCGTCAATGGTAATTCTTAAATAAATAGGGGCTGTGCCGTTGCTAAGAGTTTTGCTTTTCTTAACATAGAAAAGTAGGCTGAATGTTTTGTTCATTTGTGGTGACTTTAAAAGTTTGTAAAAGTATTCTTTACTGCACCTGTAAACAAGATGTTCAAATACTGAACTGCTTACTGTACAAGTGTTTCAGCATTTTCCAGTGACCTATTTTTGATTTTCAAAATAGGTTACTGAATAGGTCACTGAAAGAATAAGATTTAATGAACTTTTTGGCATAGCCACCAAACAAAAAACGCTGTAAAACATATTGTTTACAGCGTTTTGACTTCTTTTGAAGAACTAAAAGCGGACCGGACGGGACTCGAACCCGCGACCTCCGCCGTGACAGGGCGGCATTCTAACCAACTGAACTACCGATCCTTTTTTGTACAACCCTTTGGTTGTTTTTTGTTCGGGTTGCAAATATAAAGGGAACAATTTTACATAAACAAAACTTTTTACAGAAAATTTTCAACCCTTACTTTTACAGCCCTAAAATGATTATATGCCTCAATACCCTAATAGACAATTCTTAGATTTTGAACAGCCTATTAAAACATTATACGAAGAAAGAGAAAAACTAATGCACGCCGCTGAAAAAAGTAAAATTGATTTAAGCGATGGCATTAGTAAAATTGAAAATGCAATTCTCGAAAAGCGAAAGGAAATTACCGAACATTTAACTCCTTGGCAAAGAGTGCAATTAAGTCGTCATCCCGATAGGCCTTACACACTGAAATACATTAATAAAATTTTTACAAATTTTGTAGAACTTCATGGCGATAGAAATGTAAAAGATGATAAAGCAATGGTTGGCGGTTTTGCTCAATTAGATGGAGAAACTGTAATGGTAATGGGACAACAAAAAGGCACCAATACTAAATTAAGGCAGTATAGAAACTTTGGAATGGCAAATCCTGAGGGCTATAGAAAAGCATTGCGATTAATGAGACTAGCTGAAAAGTTTAATAAACCAGTCATCACTTTTGTTGATACGCCAGGTGCTTTTCCAGGATTAGAGGCAGAAGAGCGTGGACAAGGAGAAGCTATTGCCAGAAATATTTATGAAATGATAAGGTTAAAAGTGCCCATTATAGTTATCATTATTGGAGAAGGAGCTAGTGGAGGTGCTTTTGGTATTGGTGTTGGAGACAAAACGCTAATGATGGAAAATACATGGTACACAGTGATTAGTCCAGAGAGTTGTAGTAGTATTCTTTGGAGAACTTGGGAGAAAAAGGAAATTGCCGCAGAGCAATTGCGATTAACAGCTACAGACATGAAAGGTTTTGGTTTGGTAGATGAAATAGTACAAGAACCTTTAGGTGGTGCTCATTGGGATTATGATGAAGCAGCGGAAATGCTAAAAAAATGTATTAAAAGTTCATTAGAAGAAATTCAAAATATAGAGCCAGCTACAAGAGTAAACAATAGAATTAATAAATACGGAAATATGGGATTTTGGGAGGAGGTGCCAACTTTTACAAATAATAAATAATTACTAAACTAATATCTTAAGTGTCTTTAATAAATACTTTATCCGGAACAGGTGTTGCCATTATTACACCATTTAAACAAGACGAGTCTGTTGATTTTGATGCATTAGGCAGGTTAATTGATTATCTAATTGATAATGGTGTGAACTATATTGTAACACTTGGCACAACAGGAGAAACGCCTGTATTAGATTTTCAGGAAAAAAAAGATATTCTACAATATACTTTTGAAAAAGTAAATAGTAGAGTGCCTATTGTTATTGGTGTTGGAGGTAATAATACAAAGGCAGTAATCAACGAAATAAATTCGTTGCCAATATTCAATGCCGCTGCTATTTTAAGTGCTTCACCAAATTATAATAAGCCAACACAGGAAGGCATTTATTTACATTATAAGCACATTGCAGAGGCTTCTCCTAAACCGATTATTTTATACAACGTACCAGGAAGAACTGGACGAAATATGAGTGCTCCAACCATTACAAAGCTTGCACACGAAATTGCCAACATACAAGGAATTAAAGAGGCAACTGATAATATGCAGCAGTGTATGGAAATATTAAGGGACAAGCCAAAAGATTTTTTAATTGTAAGTGGTGATGACGCATTGAGCTGTTCTCAAATTGCTTTAGGGATGGATGGTGTTATAAGTGTAGCAGCAAATTGTTTTCCAAAGGAGTTTTCAACAATGATAAACTTTGCCAAGCAAAATAATTTTGAGGCAGCAAGATCGATTCATTATAAATTCTTAAAAGCTTATGACTACTTATTTGTAGAAAATAATCCTGCAGGGGCAAAGGCTTTTTTATACGAATTAGGTATTATAGAAAATGTACTTCGATTGCCTTTAACACCTGCTTCTGCAGTATTGCAACAACAAGTTAAAGCATTTATACAGTCATTAACTTAGACGACGTTTAGGTATTGCTTATCTCGAAAATAAAATATACAATTCTCTTTAAATTTTAATTGAGCGTAAGCTGTACTAAGCCAACTTTGCAACAAATATTTTTTTACTAAAGTTGTTGCAATGAATTATGAATCATTAGAAGCGTGTTTAGTTGATTTAGAAAAAAATAATCATCTCATTAGGGTTAAAGAGGAGGTAGATCCTTGTCTAGAAATGGCTGCCATTCATTTACGTGTTTTTGAAGCTAATGGACCTGCAATTTTATTTGAAAATGTAAAAGGCTCAAATTTTAGAGCTGCCTCAAATATTTTTGGAAGTGTAGAGCGAAGCAAGTTTATTTTCAGAAAAACATTTACCAAAGTTCAAAAATTGATTGAATTAAAAGGCAACCCAATTAATGCTATAAAACATCCGATTGATAATTTTACTACTGGCTTAGCAGCTTTGAAAGCCCTGCCACTAAAGAATCCCATAGTAAAGCCTATCCTTCATCAACAAATACAAATTTCAGATTTACCATTGATTAAACATTGGGAAAAAGATGGTGGTGCTTTTGTAACACTGCCTCAGGTTTATACAGAGGATATTGATAGCCCAGGGATAATGAAGGCAAACTTAGGAATGTATCGTATTCAATTAACAGGAAATGACTATGAGTTAGACAAAGAAATTGGGCTGCATTATCAATTGCATCGTGGTATTGGTGTCCATCAAACAAAAGCAAATAAAAAAGGACAGCCATTAAAAGTAAGTTGTTTTGTAGGCGGCCCTCCTTCGCATACATTATCTGCTGTAATGCCTTTACCAGAGGGAATCAGTGAAATGACTTTTGCTGGTGTAATTGGCGGGAGAAGATTTAGATATTTTTATGATGATGGAGGTTTTTGCATAAGCAGCGATGCAGATTTTGTAATTACTGGAGAAGTCTACCCAAATGAAAACAAGCCTGAAGGACCGTTTGGAGACCATTTGGGTTATTATTCTTTGCAACATCAATTTCCTTTGATGAAAGTAAAAAAAGTATATGCTAAAAAAAATGCTATCTGGCCTTTTACTGTAGTTGGACGACCACCACAAGAAGATACTAGTTTTGGTAATTTGATACACGAACTAACTGGAGATGCTATTCCACAAGAAATACCTGGATTGAAGGAAATTCATGCTGTAGATGCTGCAGGTGTACACCCACTGTTGTTAGCCATTGGCAGCGAAAGATATACACCCTTCTCTCAAACAAAAAAACCAGCAGAGATATTAACTATTGCTAATCATATTCTTGGAACTGGACAATTAAGTTTGGCAAAATATTTATTTATCACGGCTGATGAAACCAATCAACTTTCGACACATCATATACAATCTTATATTGAATATATTTTGGAAAGAATTGATTTAAAAACCGATGTTCATTTTTATACCAATACTACTATTGATACTCTTGATTATAGTGGCTCAGGGTTGAACATGGGCAGCAAAGTTGTATTTGCCGCTTATGGTGAAAAAAGAAGGGAATTAAGTAAAGACATACCAGAATATTTTAAAGAATTAAATGTTGTTAAAAATGCTAAAATATGTATGCCTGGTGTTATTGCAGTTCAAATTAGCGATGAAAAATTCGGGATGATAAATTTGATAGAAGAAATGAGTAATCATTTTGCAAAAATGAATAATCAGCAATTATTAGAAACACCTTTAATTGTAGTTTGTGATGATGCTAGCTTTGTTGCTAATACATTAAATAATTTTCTATGGGTAACATTCACAAGAAGTAATCCAGCAGTTGATATTTATGGTATTGATACTTTTACTACTAATAAACATTGGGGCTGCAATGGCCCATTGATAATTGATGCTAGAATAAAACCACATCACGCACCGATAGTTGAGAAAAATGATTTGGTTGAAAAGAGAATAGATAAAATTTTTGCTAAAGGCGGAAGCTTGTATAATTTTAGTAGAAAATAAACAATTAATATTGCAGTATTCAATTTTATTTTATGAAACAAGAACTTGAAATACATAGCTGTTTGAATTGCAATTCCCGAGCTCATTCAATTTTTAATTCATTACCACTCGAAGATGTTTCTGCATTGAATGAGCTAAAATCTTGTTCACAATATAAAAAAGGGCAATATATTTTTTCTGAAAATGGTCATTCTCTTGGTCTGTATTGTATTAATCATGGAAAAATAAAGTTAACAACCTCTGGTATAAATGGAAAAGAGCAAATACTAAGATTAGCCAAAGATGGTGATGTACTTGGCTATCGTTCATTACTTTCAAATGATAGATATAATTGCTCGGCTGTAGCATTGGAGGACTGCTCAGTTTGCTTTATTCCTAAAGACAATTTTTTTGATTTACTAAAGTCAAACCAAAAATTAAGTTTTGAAGTTTTAAAATTATTGTCACTAAATCTAAAACAAGCAGAGGATCAATTAGTATCAATGGCACAAAAAAATGTTAGAGAAAGAATGGCTGAAGCACTGCTATTCTTTAAAGCATCTTTTGGTTTGAATGAAATTGACCAAACACTTAATATTACATTCACGAGAGAGGAAATTGCAGATTTTGTAGGCACTTCAACAGAAACTGTTATAAGATTATTATCTGAATTTAATCACGATAAAATTATTACACTTTCTGGAAAAAAGATAGCCATCAACAACCTCTCTAAGCTGGTACAAACTGCCAATATTGACCATTAGTAAAAACTGATATTTATCATATTTCAATATACTAATTGTCATAATAAACACATTTTAGTAAAATTAGCTTTGCTTATAAAAAAGTAAAATGTGTGTAAAGGTTAATAAATACATAGAAGTTATCTATTTGCTTACAGATGATTTATATCCAGCATTGAATTCATTATTCAATGAATTAAGCCATAACCCTATTTCTGAAGAATTGAGAAAAGAGCTCAATTCCTTAGAACTTTATGAAAGGAAATTAATCTTTCCTTCAATCCTATCTTTATTTAATAAAACAACCGAGAAAACTTATTCGCCAAATATTTTTGAAATTGTTTCATTGACTCAAGCCAAAGAAGAAAAAATTAAGCAACAATTACTATTGTTACAAGATAGTATGCAACTACCTACTACTAATGATGCTGAAAACTCAGGTTTAAATGAAGGTGTCTATATTCAAAGGGTTATAAATTTATTTCAAAAAATCTATTTCCCCACAAAAGAAAATTGGTTTAAATTACTCAAGGAACTTGATCCAGAAAAAGCTGCTTGCAAAAATCGGGAAGCTGGGAAATGTAAGTGTGGTAAGCATTTTAAAGAAGCAATGAATAATTCAGAAGCTGTAGTTAGTGACAAATAATAACATTATTATTTTGATTAATTATAGGACTCAAGAATGGTAAATTCAAATTCAAACCTCTCATTAAAAATAAAACTCCAATAAATAAAATAAAGAACGGCATTGTTTTTTTTATTGAATTTCTTAAAGAGAGTTTAATAAAAACTCCAAAATAACTTGTTGCAATCATTAAAGGAATTGTGCCTAACCCAAAAAAAAGCATGCACAGCATTCCATTGGTAATTGAGTTGGTAGCTAGTGCACTTGCTAATGCAAAATATACCATTCCGCAAGGCAAAAAGCCATTTAAAATTCCTATAATAAAACTGTGTTTTGGGCTTTGTTGCATTAAATGTTTAGATAAAATAGTTTGCAGTTTTATTGTGAATTTTTTTATAAATGAAATTTCAAAATTACCTTTTAAAAAGTAACGTGTAATGAAATATGCAATAATGCTAATACCAATAATTATGGATAGCCATTGCTGAAAGCCACCCAAATAAAGAGTTCTGCCTAAAAATCCAAATAGTAAACCAATAATGCTGTATGAAATTAATCTGCCAATGTTATATAAAATGATGCTTATGTTTTTTTGAGAAGTGGGCAATGAATTTATTGGCAATGACAAAGCAATAGCACCACACATTCCAATGCAGTGAAGACTACCTGCTAAACCAAGAAAAAACGTATATGATAAAAATTGAAACATTTATTTGATAACAATTTCTTTCTCTGAAAAGTATTGTGTGTTATTTGCTTTATAATTTATTTTAATTTGATATGAACCTTTTTTTACTGTACTTATTGGTAAAGAATAATTGTTTAATGCGTTTCTTGAAAAGTTAATATGCTTGTCTTTGGTTTCGTCGGTTTTACAATAAAACCAAAGATCTCCTGCTAATTTTGAAGTAATTAATTCCTTAGGAAACTTAATTAAAATAGAATCTTTTTCAATGAGAATACTTACATCACTAATTTTAGAAGCTTCATATTTAGCATCAATTCTATCTTGATATTTCAACTCATCTTTATAATAATCTTTACTTACTAATTCATATTTTGTTTGTGTGCTTTTATATACAAGCGTTGCCATTAGTCCAGCAAATGCAATAAAAACAAACATTAATTTATATCCCCAATTCATATTTATAGTTTTAATTTAATACCGGACCTAAGAAGTTTGTTTTTACAACTCCTATTTTATGATCACCATTATAAAGTCCAAGTTTTAATGGTGTGCTTCTTTGTGTTATTTTATTTTTAGGCAATATTATAAAAAAAGCACCCGAACCTTGTGCCTCTTTTGAAACTTCAATAAAAGGTTTACCTATTACTTTTACATTTCCAATTTCGTTTTCTAGTTTGATAGTTAAAGGAACATCTGTAATAGTTTTGTTAACTGCTTTAAGGTTATATAAATTTGAGATACTATCAGTCCCTACTTCTTGAAACAGCATTCCTGGAGTTCGCATTATTGTAGCATCAATGTCTTTTCTAGTAAATAATAAAAATGAAAGTATACTCAAAACTATAATACATAATAAGGTGTACATTTTCATTCTGGTTGTGTAGCGTAGTGGCTCATTATTCGCAATTGAGTTTTCTGATGCATATCTTATTAAACCTTTAGGTTTTCCTATTTTTTCCATTATATTATTGCAGGCATCAATACAAGCTGTACACCCAACACATTCCATTTGCACACCATTTCTTATATCAATACCTGTTGGGCATACTTTTACACATTGATAACAATCTATGCAATCTCCAAATTTTTCAATGTGTGCTTTTTTAGGATTACCACGAGTTTCTCCACGTTTGTAATCGTAAGCAACAATCATTGAGTTTTTATCTAATAATACGCTTTGTAATCTGCCATAAGGACAAACAACAGTACATGCCTGCTCTCTAAAAAAAGCATATACTGCATAAAAAATACCACTAAAAATTAATAAAGATGTAAAGCCAATTAAATGTTCTCCTATGGGTTCTGTAATTATTTTTTCCAATTCTTTTATACCAATTATATAAGCTAAAAAAAAATTGGCAATGACAAAGGATAGTATGTAAAAAGCAATTTGTTTTAGAGTTACTTTAAATATTTTTTTTGTTGTCCAAGGCGAATTTTTAAGTTGTTTTTGTTTGCCTGCATCTCCTAAAATCAGGTACTCGACTTTTCTAAACATCATTTCCATAAAATTAGTTTGCGGGCAAGCCCAACCACAAAATAATCTTCCGAATGCTGCAGTGAAAAGAATGATGAAGAAAATGAAAGTAATCATTGTAATGCCAAAAATGAAAAAATCTTGTGGCCAGAATACTTTGCTAAAAATGATGAATTTAGCTTTAGGGATGTTGAATAAAAACAACGGTCTTCCATTTACTTGTATAAATGGAAGACCGAAAAAAATTGTAAAATAGAAAATACTTAAGAATGTTCTTATGTTGTAAAACTTTCCTTTGGGCTTATAAGCATATATCCATTTTCTTTTTCCATGCTCATCAACTGTAGCAAGTCTATCTCTAAATTCTTCTGTGGTTGGTTCGTTCAAATGCTCAAAGTCAGAAATCATATTTATTTTTTTTGTTCTGTAGTATTAATGGAATCCTTGATGGTTGTTGGTTGTGTTGAATCTGCTGTGCTTTTCGCTTCTTCAAACAAATCTCCTTGAGGGTCTTTCCCTTTTGGATTTTTACCATTCATACTTTTTATATAGCTAGCTAGTTGAGCAATCTTTATTGGCGAAAAATCTTCTTTCCAACTTTTCATTCCTTTATCTGGCCAGCCATATTTAATAGTTTTAAAAATATCATTTATACTCCCTTTGTGCAGCCAGTAGTTGTCTGTTAAATTAGGGCCTGCACCAGGGTTGCCGTTTACTAAGCCATTTGCAGATTCTCCGTGGCAGGCCACACAGTTTGTTTGAAATAATGTTTTGCCAGCATCAATATCTGCTTCAGTGGTTAATAGTGTTACAGTATTTTCATCAATATTATTTGCCGCATTTTTTAAATATGCTTCTTTATCTTTTTCTCCTTGTGCAAGTGCAACTTGTAGTTCTTCTTTGCTGGATAAGCCAGTGTGCGAAACGTGAAATCGCCATAGATATATAAATGCAAATAATATACACAAGTAAAAACCATATAGCCACCATCCGGGAAGTCTATTATCAAGCTCTCGAATCCCATCGTAATCATGCCCTAAATCAATTTGAGATTCTTCTTTGATAGGTTTAAAGCTATTGGCTTTCTCCCACCATTTTTGCCACGAACTTTCTTTGGTTTCAGTTTCATTTACTAAAGTTATTTTTCTAATCTCTTTCTCTGCTCGTAGTAAAAATTTGAGATTGTAAATCAAGAAAAAGATAATAACCAACTCAACTATTATAGCACTAATAAGTGCGTAAAATGAAGAGGATTGTAAACCAGCAATCGTGTCATCTGTGGCTATTGCACCAGGCTCTGCAGCTGCAAATAAGTTTGTGCTAAAAAAAATAAGTGCAAAAAACAGAACTACTTTATTAATGTTATTTTTTTCTTTATTAGTCTCTCGGAATTTTTTTAAATGCACTTGTGCTGCACTTAAAACTACATTTGCTAACAGTACAATACAGATACCTAAAGCTATTACAATACCAAGCAAAATTTGTGCAATAGGATTGCTTGTTTCGGATACTTTTGGTGCAGCAGCAAATACACTTACTGGCATGCAGATAATACCAAGAATTAAAATTCTGAATAGGTTTGATTTATATATTTTATTCATATTCTACTTGTTTGAATTAATTTTTTAAAGGAAGATGATTTAATTCATCGATCAACTTTTTATCTGCTTTTAAAGCCCAGAAAGCCATTACTAAAAAGAAAGTAAAAAAGATTGAAAAAGAAGTGATGGCATAAATATCAACACCTGTTATTTTTTCTAAATAATTAATGAATTTCATTTTATTGATTGTTATTATTTTTTATTAATGTCGGTTCCAACTCTTTGCAAATAGGCAATTAAAGCAATGATTTCAGCGTTTGTTGCAACTTCAAGTTTATCCTTTTTTAAATTATCTTTTATTCCTTTGGCTTGTTTCATTAAATCGTTATTTGCAATTGCATCATATCCTTTTTCATATGGTACACCCAATGTTTGCATTGCTCTAATTTTTGCAGGAGTAATGGCTGTATCAATTTTATCGTCGAACAGCCAGGTATAAGATGGCATTATGGAACCAGGACTCATGCTTTGTGGTTCTAACATGTGATTAAAGTGCCAACTGTCTGGATATTTTCCTCCAATTCTAGCTAAATCTGGACCTGTACGTTTACTGCCCCATTGGAAAGGATGATCATAAACAAATTCACCAGCTTTGCTGTATTCACCATATCTAGCTACTTCATCTCTAAATGGACGAATCATTTGCGAATGACATAAATAACATCCTTCTCTTACATATATGTCTCTTCCTTGTAATTCCAAAGGAGTGTAAGGTTTAACTGAAGCGATAGTTGGGATATTTTCTTTAACTAAAAATGTAGGAATCAATTCTAGCAAACCACCAATAGCAACAGCGATTAAGCTAAATATTAACATTTGAATAGGGCGTTTTTCTATCCAACGGTGCCAATATTGTTTACCGTGTGGTTCTATGTTTTTTGATAGTGGAGCAGATTGAGCTTCTTCATTAGCCACTAATTTACCTGCTTTTATAGTTTTTGCTAAGTTATAAACCATAACAAAAACACCCACTAAATACAATAATCCACCCACACTTCTTAATACATATAATGGTATAATATGTGTTACAGTTTCTAAAAATTGATATTTAATAGTGCCTTCCTCTGTAAATTGTTTCCACATTTCGGCTTGGGTAAAGCCCGCCCAATACATTGGAACTGCATATAAAACTATACCTATGGTTCCTATCCAAAAATGATTTGTTGCTAGTTTTGTAGAATATAACGGTGTGTTAAAAATTTTAGGTATAAGCCAATATAACATTGCAAAAGTTAAAAAACCATTCCATCCTAATGCTCCAACATGAACGTGAGCAATGGTCCAATCTGTAAAATGAGAAATAGCATTTACACTTTTTAAGCTTAATAAAGGACCTTCAAAAGTAGCCATGCCATAGCAAGTAATAGCAACTACCATAAATTTAAGAACAGGATCTTCTCTTACCTTATCCCAAGCACCTCTTAAAGTAAACAAACCATTTAACATACCACCCCAGCTTGGTGCAATGAGCATAATGCTAAAAACAACTCCTAAACTTTGAGCCCAATCTGGTAAAGCTGTATATAGTAAGTGGTGTGGGCCTGCCCATATATAAATAAATATTAAGGCCCAAAAATGTACAATCGATAATCGATAACTGTAAACAGGCCTGTTAGCGGCTTTAGGCAGATAATAATACATTAACCCCAAATATGGTGTAGTTAGAAAAAAAGCAACAGCATTGTGCCCATACCACCATTGAACTAATGCATCCTGTACACCAGCATACCAGCTGTAACTTTTTAAAGCAGAATATGGAATTTCAAATGAGTTTACAATATGTAACATTGCAACTGTAACCCAGGTAGCAATAAAAAACCAAATGGCTACATATAAGTGGCTTTCTCTTCTTTTTATTATTGTACCAAACATGTTGATACCAAAGACCACCCAAACTAATGTAATTGCTATATCTATTGGCCACTCAAGCTCAGCATATTCTTTGCCAGATGTATAACCTGCCAATAAAGTAACTGCAGCAGAAACAATAATAGCTTGCCAACCCCAAAAATGTATTTTGCTCAAAAGATCACTAAACATTCTGGTCTTGCACAATCGCTGTAACGAATAGTAAACACCCATAAAAATACCATTGCCCACAAAAGCAAAAATTACAGCATTTGTATGCAATGGTCTTACACGACCAAATGTAGTAGGTGCAAAATTGAAATTAGCACCTGGTAAATAAATTTGTATAGCTGCTAACAAACCAACAATCATACCCACTACTCCCCATAAAATTGTGGCATAAGCAAACCATTTTACAATCTTGTTGTCATAATAAAACTTTTCTAATTGCATATTTTTTTGATTATTTGTTTAAGATTTCTTTGTTTTTAGTTAGTTCGTCATCAAAAAGAATTCGGATAGATGGAGCAATGTCATCATCAAACTGACCAGATTTAATACTCCATAAAAACCCTAATAAAAAAAGGCTTGCTACAGTTATACTAGCGATCAATAAAATAATAATTACACTCATAATTTTAATATGAGCAAAACTATAGGTGCGTAAAAAGGTATTTAATGAGCAATCTCAAAGGGATTTATGATATTTATCATAAAAACAAATGTTATGGTTTTAAAATGTTTTCATTTTGCACATTTGGTACTTGCAGATGTTTAACTTTGCCTGATTTGTATTGCAACAGAACTCTTATTTTACAATAATGAAATTATCTACTAAACACTTATTGGGAATTAAAAACTTACAGAAGGAAGATATTGAATTGATATTAGATACTGCCAAGCAGTTTAAGGATGTTTTGCAACGTCCAGTTAAAAAAGTACCATCACTTAGAGATGTTACTATTGTGAATTTGTTTTACGAAAACTCAACACGAACTAGAATTTCGTTTGAGTTGGCAGAAAAAAGGCTAGGTGCTGACACAATAAACTTTGCAGTTTCTGGTTCAAGTGCAGCAAAAGGTGAAACACTGCTTGATACTGTAAATAATATTTTAAGTATGAAGGTTGATATGGTTGTAATGAGGCACAGTGCAAGTGGTGCTCCACATTTTTTGGCCAAACATATTCCTGCAGCTATTGTTAATGCCGGAGATGGGATTAATGAGCACCCAACTCAAGCTTTGTTAGATGCCTTTTCTATTACTGAAAAATTTGGAACCTTGAAAGGATTGAATGTTGCTTTGGTTGGCGATATTATGCACAGTAGAGTTGCACTCAGTAATATTTATTTATTAAAGAAAATGGGAGCTAATGTTACTGTTGCAGGACCTCCAACATTAATTCCCAAATATTTAAAAGATGCACTTGGTGTAAATGTGGAATATGATTTAAAAAAGGCTTTAAGTTGGTGTGATGTAGCCAATGTTTTAAGAATACAATTGGAGCGTCAAAATGAACCATTGTTTTCATCTTTAAGAGAGTATAATATATCTTATGGGGTTACCAAAAGTTTACTCAATAGTTTACATAAGGATATTACGATAATGCACCCTGGCCCAATAAACAGGGGTGTCGAAATTGATAGCGATGTTGCAGATGGATCTCAATCTATCATTTTAAACCAAGTAGAAAATGGTGTAGCTGTTAGAATGTCTGTATTGTATTTACTAAGTGATAGAGGATAAGCTTTATTTTAATTATAGGCATAATCATTCATATAAGAATAATTTGAGGTTAGTTTTCCATTCAACAACATAGTTGCTCGGTCCAAGGTAGGGCTACCATCTTTTAGTAAATCGTCCAGCACAAACTTAATAAGTTGTTCACCAAAATATCTGCTAGCGTCTCGTGAAAGTTCATTGGGTAAATTACCCACAGCCATTATATCTATTGAGTTTGGTAAATAAGGCTCTGTTTTTTCAAAAGTATTTTTATCAATACCATAAACAGGATTTTGTATTGTTGAGTCGCCTAAATTACAAGGAATACTTCCATTAAAATCATCAGTAATATCTGCAATTGTTTTAATTTTAAAGTTATCTAATTTAATATCTTCCATTTCAAATAGTCTTGGAATATCTGTATCCCAATACACACCATTTATTAATAAGTCTGTATAAGGTAAATAATTTTCAAAAATACATTTATAGTCTTTGGGGTTTTGGTGAAAGTCAAGCCTTTTGTATGTTTCAGTTATTTTGTGTTGGTATAAGTCAGCCCCCTTCAAGTGTACATATACAGGATATGGGAAAGTATTTTCTTTATATTCATCAGGCTCAACTTCCTGCACATCCAGCAAATTCATAACCTCAATAATGCCATGTGCTACACGTCCACTACCAGTAACTGCAATTTTAATTGGTGGAAGTTTTAATCCAAAATATGTGTTAATTAAACTTCTGTAATCTTTAGTTTGATAAACTCTTTGCAAATCGAATTTTCCTGTTCTTTTACCATAACACATTAAGCCATTGTGTGCACCAACAATTCCTGCAAAAAAACCAAAACCAATCATCCTTTGGCCATCTTCATGCTCCAAACATTCATAGTCGATTAGCGTAATATTTTTTTCAATCATTGTTTTAAACATTGACTGATTGTAAGGTTGTAATTTTTTTGTATGACTGAAAAAAAAATATGTTTTGTTTGGTATTAATAATTCTTTAGAGACTTCCTTAATGCCCATCAAAACATCGCATTCGCTCAAATCATCGGTAATTACCACACCAGCTTGTAAATATTCTGAATCTTTATAGCATCTTGTTTCGCAGCTTTGGACTATTACTTTTATTTCTGTGTTTCTTTGTAACCATCTACATTGTGAAGGAGTTAAAGCAACTCGATTATCCTGAGGTTTTTTTGATTCTTTAATGAGACCAATAACAAGCATAAATTAATTTTATGTAAAAGCACGGCAAATATGAGAGCATTTTTTTGCTTTTTAAAAAAAGCTAATTATCTGTACTAATGATTTCATTAACTTTTAATTTGATTTTCTGTTTTGATAAAATGTTTAAAGAATGTGCTTGTTTTTTTTGACTTTTAATTTTATTAAGAAAGTAAGTAGTTTGTGCTTTGTATTGACTACATACATCGCAAATTAAAGTGTGAAAATTCAATCTAATTTTATCAGCAAAAGAAATTTTTGTTTCTTGTTGCTTTGAAATCAAATATGTAGCTTTTTTACACGATATAATTACTGAATTATCACTCATATATTAATCCAATTTTTTTCTAAACAAGCTCTAAGTTGAACTTTCGCTCTGTGCATCAATACCCAATAATTTTGAACTGTAATTCCCAAAATATCACAAATTTCATCTGTTTCAATATCTTCTAAATACTTCATCGAAAAAACAGACTGTTGAATTTCTTTTAGTTTTGTTTTGCATTTATCTAAAACAGAATAGAACTCCTTTCTTTCAATTTGATTTGAAGAAACGTCCCATTTCATAGGTTTTTTGTCATTTTTAAAATGTCCGTTTTCGGCAAAAAAATATTCATCTTCTACATTTTCTTTAATCAATACTTCTTTGTTTGTTGATGCTTTTCTGTAGTAATCAATGATTTTGTTTTTGCAAATTGTGTATAACCAATTTTTTTCAGAAGCTAGACCATTGTAACTATCACGAGCTTTCCAAGCACTTAAAAAAGTTTCCTGTACAATATCTTCGGCGATTGAAATTTGTTGCGTTCTGGCATAAACATAAGCATACAATGCATCACTATACAAATCTACCCACTTGGTAGCATCCAATATTCTGTTTTGTTCCATACTTTGTGATGCTAAAATAGTAGTTATTATTGTTTAATTTTTATTTAATCTATTTTACGTATGAATAAACAATTACTTACATTCACAAATACAATATTTTTCTCAAAATATCGTTAATAAGAAATTAAGCCGTATTTTCATTTAGAAAAAGGTTTAATTGAAATTCTGTCCTTCAATGAAAACTAATTGATCCTCCTAGTTATTGCTGTTGTAAATTATTTTACTTCAGTATTTTTGATTATTAATTAATAGGAGTAGTTATGTGTAAAATTTTATTAATAGAGAAAAGTAAACTAGTGGCTATGTATTTAGTTGCCTTTACTTTTTTAATGAGCACTGGATGTACAAAATATGGTACAGGTAACAATTATGCCACAAGCTCTGCAACAACTACTTCCAGCGGATCAGGAAATACAACAGCTCCCTTGCCACCATTGGCTGGAAACGGTAATAATGGATCTACAGGAACAACCAGTGGTGGTGGAAATACTGCTGACCCTAATATTCCTAAAGCATACATACAAGGATTGTTTTTTACAGGATTAGCGAGTACATATGTAAAAATTAATGATTCTATTTCTCTAAAGCAAGATGGAAGTTATACGCCTGTTTATGCTGGCAGTACTTTACTTCAATATAAAATGGGATCTGGTGCTACTTCTGATGCTGTATATACTTCAGCTGTTTATTATTTGAGACCATACTCATACTATTCATATATTCTTTTTAAATCGCCTGTTTCAGCTGCTGGAGAAACGATACTTTTTAATGACTTATCTGCCGTACCATTGGGTACAACTCAAGTTCGTTTTATTAGTTTAGATCCTCTAACAACATCTGTTCCTATTACTTTCAGAGTGAGTAATTATCTAGATAATTATTATGTATACAATAGGACCTACTTAGATAATAGAACAGATTCAACATTTAATAACTTTAAAACAATAACTCCTGGGTTTAGTAACGTAAGTTTTATTTATAAGGATAGTAGCTTATTAACTTTTTCTCAGAACTTTGAATCTGGTAAAAAGTACACAATTTTTGCTGGTGCTTTAAGTTATATCGCAAGCAGCAAGGGAACTTTACCAATAAATTATTATCAGGTTGCACGTCATAATTAATCATACTATGAAAACATTTTTTCAAAAATTTTGGGTTTTATTTTTTGCAATTTCTTTGGGAAGTTGTACGAAATATGCAACAACTACAGACAATACAACCACAACCCCTACAACTACTACAACTGTGGTTGCACCCAAAATAAAGTTCTTCAATGTAATGGATTATGGAGCAACTAATGTGTATTTAAATTCGACTAAAGTAACATCAGTTGCTAAGTATTATGCATCATCATATATAACTGCAAAAGATGGTGTAAACAATGTTAAAATTACTTTTTCTAATGCAACAACTACTTTGCTCGATGTTAGTCATACACTTGCTAATAACAATAACTATTCTTGTTTTTTTTATAAAGTAGGAAATGAATGGAAATCGAATTTGGTGAGAGATGATTTACCCACAACTTTAAATACGGGTTTTGCTTCTTTGAGGGTTCTTGATTTTAGAACAGAAGCATACTTAAATTATATTAATGTTAGATTAATTTGCCCAGGCTTTGATATTGTTGATCAAAAAAACAGGAATTTCTTAGACCACACAACTTATGATGGCTATACAAAATTTAACACTGTAGGTGCTGGTTCTTATGGAATTTATATGTACAACGATACTATTACTAGTAGTTACAGAAAAGGTGTAAATATTGACAGTAAAGGAATTTATAGTGTTATACTTACAACACCAACAGGTATAACACCAGCTTCTGATGCTATTTTTCAAATTTTTCCAGATGTTGTAAAGCACAATTAGATAAGCATTTTTTTTACTACTTTTTTTTTACTAACATACCGCAGTTTCAATTTAATTCAATGATTTTACCAAGTTTAACTGTTGCATATTCGCCTAACAAAGGAAGAGGTGTTTACACAAGTGAAAATATACCTGCAAACACGATAATTGAAATATCTCCTGTACTTGTATTTCCTGTTAAAGAAGTTGCTGATGCTGAAAAAACACTACTATTTAATTATTTTTTTGAATGGGGAGTTAGCACAAAGAAAAGAGCTTTAGGAATGGGGTATATTTCAATGTATAATCATAGCTACAATTCAAATTGTGATTATGAAATGGATTATGAAAATGAAACGATTACTATTTCAACAGTTAAGGAAATTGCTGCCGGTGAAGAGCTTTTTATTAATTATAATGCAGATCCAACAGACGCAACTCCAGTTTGGTTTCATTCAAAAATTAAATAAAATTCTAGTTAATACTATACATTTTACCGGGTAAGCAATTAATTATATTTTGTATTTCTAAGTTTAAAATGGCTGATGCTACAGAACTACTGCTTAACAATGATTTGGTATATATTTCATCAATGTGAACACTGTTTTTTTGCTTAATAATATCAAGAACAATCTGCTCTTCGTCTGTTAGCTCTATAAATAATTCTCTTTGTTTTTTTACCGAGGTTTGTCTGTTCCTCCAACCCATTTCTTCAAGAAGCTGTTCTGCATCTGTTAATAGAACTGCTTTATTTTGTTGTATCAGTTTTAAACAACCTAAACTTTTGCTGTCTGTAATTTTACCAGGTATAGCAAATAAATCTCTATTATAATTATAAGCAAGTTCAGCAGTTATCATACTTCCGCCTTTGGTTGCAGTTTCTATAACTATCGTTGCATCTGAAATTCCAGCAACTATTCTATTTCTTCTAGGAAAATTGTGCTTATCTGCTTTTGTATTTTTTTTGAATTCTGTTAATAAACCACCCATTAAAAGCATTTCTTTAGCTAATGATTTATGCTGTACAGGATAAATTGAATCTAAGCCGTGTGCTAAAACACCAACGGTTGACATATTGTTTTTTACTGCTGCTTTATGTGCAATTGCATCTATGCCAAAGGCTAGTCCGCTAATAATTGTAACTTGATGTTGTGATAAATCTTCAACTAATTTTTCTGTTACTTGTTTACCATAATCAGTATTATTTCTTGTGCCAATAATGCTAATTATTTTTTCAGAATTTAAATCTGCCGTTCCTCTGTAATACAGTAGGGTAGGGGCATCATAGCAATGTAATAGTTTTTTTGGATAACTATCTTCGCCAATAAATAATGGCTTGATGTGATGTTTTTGAATAAATTCAATTTCTTCTTCAGCCTCTTTAAAGTTGTTAAAGGCCTTTATATGATTGGCTCTAATTTCACCTATTCCATCTATACAACTTAAATCTTTCTTTTTTGCTTTGAAAATAGATTCTGCAGTTTTAAAATGGTCAATAAGTAATTTTGCTTGCACTGAACCAATATTGGGAATTTCTGTTAATGCAATTTGATATATTAAGTCATTGTTCATTGCAATTGCAAATTATTTTTCAACAAAATCTAGCTCTTTTCCAAAAGTATCCTTAGTTTTTACCGCTGCAATGAAACCTATAGCCATTACAACAATTCCAACTATCCAGGCAGCAGTTACGTAAGACGAATTATCTGATGCTGTAAAAAAAACATCGCTACGAATAAATTTAAATAAAAATAAAATTGGCACCAAGAGAACACGAACCAAATTAGGGATTGAAATTGCAGCAGAAGCTCTAAGATTTGTTCCGAAATTTTCGGCACTCATTGTTATGTAAAGTACAGAAATGCCAGAGCCAAAACCTAATAAAATGCAAAGCAAATACATATTAAAGGCATTGCCACCACCTTTTAAAGTAAAAAACAAACAAATGAATATACTTAATATTGAATAGTATATAAGCAAAGTTTTTTTACGACTTTTAATCATATTACTAAGTATACCAGCAAACATATCGCCAAAAGCTAATCCAACATATTGAAGCATTAAAGCTTTAGGCTGATCAAAATCTTTTATACCAAATTTCTCTGCGAACTGGTCTGAAAAGCTAATAAGTACGCCTATTACATACCAAACAGGCAAGCCAATTAAGATGCTTTTTAAGTACCTAAAAAATCTATCTTTGTTATTAAAAAACATAAAGAAGTTACCCATTTTTATATTGTCCTCTTTAGTTTTATCGTACATGGAACTATCTAATATTTTTACTCTTAGTAATAATAAAAGCAGTCCCATTACTCCACCAATTAAGTAACATAATCGCCAGTTTCCATTTGATGAAGCTTGGACTATGTAGGCAGTTATAGTGCCCATTACACCAGATGTAGCAATAATTGCAGCAGCTATGCCTCTTTTTTCTTTGGGTAACATTTCACTTGTAAGTGTAATGCTTGCACCTAATTCTCCTGCTAAACCCAAGCCTGCAACAAACCTCAAGATTGTGTAAGTGGTTACATCTTGTACAAATCCATTAGCAATTGTTGTTAGTGAATATAAAAGAATAGAGCCAAATAGTACAGACTTTCTGCCTTTTTTATCACCCATTATACCCCAAATAATGCCACCAATTGCTAAGCCTATCATTTGCCAGCTTATAATATTTTCTCCTTGTATTTTAATTTGCTCAGCATTTAATCCCAAGCTGCCAAGGCTGGATTTTCTTACAATATTAAATACTAATAAGTCGTAAATATCAACAAAAAAACCTAATGCACCCACCATAACTGGCAGTGAAAAAATGCCGAGCTCTTTTTTTTGCATTGTTAAATTATTTATTATTTAATTTTTCTTTTTTCCAGTGAAAATTTTAAATAAAACAGGAGCAGTGGTAATAAATACTATGCCTAAGACTATAATTTCTAAGTGCTTTTTTAAGTCAAAATTAAATTGATTAAGAATCCACTTTTGTAAAAAATGCCCAGCTATTAGCATACTTAGAACCCAAGCTAAACTGCCCACTACATTATAAAAATTAAATTTCTTTTTATCCATTTTAACAATGCCAGCTATTATTGGGGCAAAGGTTCTTACAATTGGTAAAAACCTTGCAAACACAATAAATCCAACTCCGTGTTTTTCGTAAAAATCGTGGGCTTGTTCCAAGTATTTTTTCTTGAATAAAAAATTCTCTTTCCAACCATACATAGCATGACCAACTTTATTTCCAAACCAATATCCAACTGAGTTTCCTAAAATTCCTGCTGATGATATTAGTAACCATAGCAAAAATAATTGTACATATTCATTCTGAATGAATGGAAAATATGTTGTAATTAGTTCTTGATTATAAATTCCTGCTACAAAAAGCAAACTATCGCCTGGCAAAAAGAAACCAGCAAACAAGCCAGTTTCGGCAAAAATTACAAACAGCAACAACCATAAGCCACCATGTTCAATATAAAATTGAGGTTGTAATAGTTGACTCCAATGAAAATCTAAGAGAATAAATTGTAACATAAATAAATCTATCTATAATTTGAAAAAACTTGGCACAATGTTAATCAAACTTTGCTATATAAACACTACAACTATATTTGTAATATTAACAAGATATAATAAACGATAAATAGTATTAACTAATTAATTTAAAAAAATGGAAGAACAACAAAACAACAATCAATTGAACATTGAAATTAGCGAAGAAATGGCAGATGGTAATTATGCTAATCTTGCAATTATTACTCATAGTCATGCAGAGTTTGTAATAGATTTTGTAAGTGTAATGCCCAATACACCTAAAAGTAAAGTTAAAAGTCGTATTATTTTTACACCAATGCATGCTAAACGTTTTATGAAAGCAATGGTAGAAAATATTCAACGTTATGAGGCAGCAAATGGTATTATTAAAGATTTAGAACAAGTAGAAATTCCAATGAATTTTGGCGGTCCAACCGCACAAGCATAAACAAAAAAAGGCAGCTTTTAAAAAAAGCTGCCTCTTTTTGTTTTGTGATTATTAACCCAGCTTAGCTTTTAGGTTATTATCCAAAGCATCTAAAAACTCTTCAGTATATAAATAATGTTCGCCATGATTTACTTTATTTCCGTGAATACAAACAGCTAAGTCCTTAGTCATTTTGCCACTTTCAACAGTTTCTACACAAACTTGTTCAAGAGCCTGACAGAAATTAATCAATTCTTGATTGCCATCTAATTTGCCTCTAAATTCTAAACCTCTTGTCCAAGCAAAAATTGATGCAATAGGATTTGTAGACGTTGGTTTTCCTTTTTGATGCTCACGATAATGACGAGTTACAGTACCGTGTGCAGCTTCTGCTTCCATTACTTTTCCATCGGGAGTAACCAAAGTAGAAGTCATTAAACCTAAGCTACCAAAGCCTTGTGCTACAGTATCACTTTGTACATCTCCATCATAATTTT
>CAZTOP010000038.1:0-25619 GCA_964615145.1 uncultured Chitinophagaceae bacterium | reverse complement strand
CCTGATACCAGAATTGATGGCAGCTGGGAAGGTTGTAGTGGTTATCATTACAACGATTCTATCATTTATGGATTTTCACACACGCACCTTAGTGGCACAGGTTGCAGCGATTATGGTGATATCGCTTTTATGCCCTATTTCAGCAAAAACGAAATATTTGAAAGTCTAAAAACTAAAGACATCAATAGTAAGTTTTCTCATAAAAATGAAAAAGCAAGTGCAGGATACTATAGTGTTGTGTTAGATGATATTCCTGTAAAAGTAGAACTAACAGCCACTACCAGAACTGGCTTTCAGCGTTATACTTTTAATGAGGATGGTTATGGATATATTGTATTGAATTTAAAACATAGAGATGAGTTGTTGGAAGGAAAAATTGATTGGATTACGATGGACACCATAACCTCATTTCATGGAATTAGAAGAAGTAAAGCCTGGGCGAAAAATCAGGAATTATATTTTGGTTGTCATTTAGAGAAGCGTCCAAACAATATTTTTGAAATTAAAGAGGGGGATAATCTTACAAAACTTATTGTTCAATATAAAGTTAAAAAGGGAGAAGTAATTCAAATAAAAACAGGGCTATCTTCTGTTGATGGTAATGCAGCCTTGAATAATATGTACATTGAAATTCCAAGTTGGAATTTTAATAAAGTAAAACAACAAGCCCAAGAATCCTGGGAAAAAGAATTAAAAAAGATTGAAGTTCAAGATGCCAAACTTCCTAATAAAACGAATAAACTAATAGACCAATTAACTACGTTTTATACTGCTATGTATCATTGTATGATTCACCCAAGTATTATGAACGATGTAGATGGAAGATACAAAGGCAGAGATGGTAAAATACATACAGCCGAAGGGTTTAATTACTACACAGTATTTAGTTTGTGGGATACACACAGGGCTTTGCATCCTTTGCTAAACATTATTGATAAAAAACGCAGCCACGATTTTGTCATTACATTCTTAAAACAATTTGAACAAAGTGGCAGACTACCTATGTGGGAACTTTGGAACAATGAAACCGATTGTATGATTGGCTTTCATAGTGTGAGTGTAATATTGGATGCTTACAGAAAACAAGTAATTACCAGAGAAGAACTGCAACAATTGTGGCCTGCTGTAAAAGCAGAAGCAATGAGCAACCGTTTTGGTTTGGATAAATTTAGAGAAAAAGGATATTTAAGTGTGGAAGATGAAAGTGAAAGTGTAAGTAAAACTTTAGAATATAGTTATGACATGTGGTGTGTGAGTGAGATTGCAAAAGAACTTGACTATAGAAATGACGAAATATTTTTCTTAAAATATAAAAATGCTTGGCAAGAATTGTATAATACCGAAATAGGGTTTATTCAACCACGCAAAAATGGGAACTGGTTACAAAATTTTAATCCTTATGAGGTAAATAATAATTATACAGAGGCTAATGCTTGGCAGTATAGTTTTTATCACCCACAATATAGCTTGCAAAATGATAAAATGCTTGATAGTTTGTTTATAGTCAAGCATCAAACTGAGGGCAGAACACAGGCTGATATAACAGGTTTAATTGGTCAATATGCACACGGCAATGAGCCAAGTCATAATTATATCTATTTATTAAATAATGAAAATAGAATTAAGTATTTGCAATTTGTATATGATGATTTTTACACGAACAAACCAAATGGATTAATAGGCAATGAAGATTGTGGACAAATGAGTGCGTGGTATGTAATGAGTGCTTTAGGATTTTATCAAACTTGTCCTGGCTTTCAAAGCTATAAAATTGGTCTGCCCTTATTTCAAAAGACAAAAGTTATTGGATTTGGCAATAGTATTTTGTCAATGGAAAAATCTGTTTTAAATCAACCTCAAAAAAACAAATACCTATTGTATAATAAAAAAGCTTTTGGATATGATACAATGAATTTATTGAACGATGAACTGCCGTTAAAGGTTTTGTTTAATAATAGTCCGACTATTTATATCAATAATAAAAATGGAAGAAAAATTAAAACGCCTGAGATTCAAACTGATGACTCATATATACAATCTCCATTGATAATTCCTTCAACTGTAAAACCATTTTATGATAGTTGCTCAATTGAAATTAAACATTCAAATTTTAAAGCTAATTCAGTTTATTACGCTACAAACAATTCTAATTTCGAAAAGTATATTTCTCCTTTTTTTATTTATAATTCAGCAACAATAAAAGCATTTTGTGTTGAAGGGAATTTAAAATCAAACATAACCACAGCCCACTTTTACAAACGCCCACATAACTATTCTATTCAGCTCAATTGTAAATACAATAAGCAATACACTGCTGATGGTGATGATGGAATTATTGATGGACAATATGGAGATATTGATTGGAAAAAAGGTGGGTGGCAGGGTTATCAGGCACAAGATTTTGAAGCCATTATTGATATGAAAGAAAAGAAAGAATTTGCCGAAATTTCTGCTAATTTTCTGCAAGACACTCGAAGTTGGATTTTGTTCCCAACTAAAGTAGAGTTTTATACTTCTGATGATAATATCAATTTCAAACTGGTGCAAACCGATAGCAACTATATTCCTGCTAATGACTATAATGTGCAAACACAAAAGTTTGTTTCATTTTATGAAGATAGAAGTTTAAAGATTGAGCCACCAACTACAAAAAGAGAAAGAATGCGTAGTGCCAGATATATAAAAGTTAAAGCATACAATTATGGTAAACTACCTGAATGGCACGCTGGCAAAGGAGATGATGCTTTTATTTTTATTGATGAAATTGAAATAAAATAGCCATTAATGCACGAATATTTTCTGCAATTAATTCCTGCATTTGTTGCATTATATTTTAGTAAAAAAAGGAGAATTGTTTTTTAGATAGTGATTAAAAACAAGCTTTATAAAAACTTATTCACTTTATTATTTTAAACTGAACTTGGCTTTTGAATGAATTACATTTGGATTTATTAAATTTCACCAGTATGAATTCATTTAAAGTAATAGTGTCTAGTCTAGTAGTAATAGGACTAGTTTCTTGCAATAACAAACCTACTAACCAAACTTTAAAAAAAGATTCTGTAGTTGCTGTTGCAAAACCCAAACCCGGAGACCCTATCAAGCTTGATAGCAGCAAAAGATACATTTATTTAACTTGGGACGATTCTCCTCAACCTCCTGGAACTACGGTTTCCAAAAGTGTATTCCATCAGCAAGGTGTGAAAGCAACTTTTTTTGTTGTGGGTAGTAACCAAGTTGGACCATTTAAAACCAGGATTGTAGATTCATTAAGAAATGCTTACCCCGAATTTTTAATGGCTAACCATAGTTATTCTCACGCAAATATTAATGGGAAAGACAACTATGGATTGTTTTATAAGCAAGCAGATAATGCTATTGAGGATTTTTTGAAAAATGAAAAAGAATTACAAATTGGAGTAAAAATTATTCGGTTACCTGGCAATAATTCTTGGGTAGGTAATGGTAAAATCCAAGGTCCAAAATCAACATTGGAAGTATGCAAAAAGCTTGATAGCTTAGGTTATAAAGTAATTGGTTGGGACATTGAATGGAACCAAAGTAAAGCTGCACCCAAAGAATCTGTAGCTGAAATGTTAAAAAAAGTAGAAGATAAATTCGAGAGTGGATATACTTATGAGCAAAATTGTTTAGTCATTCTATCACACGATAGATTGTTTGCAAAACCACAATATGCCGATTCGTTGAATAAATTTATCAGTACTTTAAAACAAGATTCAAGATATGTTTTTGAAACCATTGACCATTATCCAATGGTAATGAGAAAATAATTTTTTAAATGCTGCTATTAGCAGCATTTTTTTTACGACAAAAATTATTATATCTGTTAAAAAAATAGTACAACATAAATTGTTTTCCTTTAGGTTTGTGCTATGCATTCTTATCAAAGTTTATCGCAAAGTTTTGCTTCACATTTTAACCAAAATCATTTTCCGCAACAGCCAGTAAATTTATATGAGCCTTGCGATTATTTTTTACAAATTGGAGGCAAAAGAATTAGACCCGTTTTGTGTTTATTGGGCAATGAATTGTTTGGCGACATTCATCAAGATTCATATAATGTAGCCACTGCCATTGAGTTGTTTCATAATTTCACGCTTATTCACGATGATATGATGGATGCTGCGTCTTTAAGACGTGGTTTTACAACTGTACACACCAAGTACAATAGTAATATTGCTTTATTAAGTGGAGATGTAATGCTTATAAGGGCTTACGAATATTTGAATACTATTGATGTTGCATATTCTAAACGCATTTTTCAAATATTTAGCAAAACTGCCACAGAGGTTTGTGAAGGTCAGCAACTTGATATGGATTTTGAAAAAAGCCATGAAGTTTCACTGTCTGATTATATAAAAATGATTAGTTTAAAAACATCTGTTTTATTGGCAGCAGCTTTGCAAATGGGAGCTATTATTGGTGGTGCTAGTGAAGGTAACTGCAATAATTTGTATCAGTTTGGACTCAATCTTGGCATTGCTTTTCAAATTCAGGATGATTATTTAGATGCTTTCGGAAATCCTGAAAAATTTGGTAAAGAAATAGGTGGAGATATTAAACAAAATAAAAAAACCTTCTTGTTTTTGCACGCTTTAGAAGTTGCCAATGATGAACAAAAAAAACAAATTGAAAAACTAATCAACGAAAATCCACCAGATAAAGTACAACAAATGCTTGCTATTTTTAAAGCTTGTAATGTAGATGCTTGGGCTAATGAATTAAAGGAAAAATATTATCAGGCAGCATTGAAAAATTTAGAAGATATTGCAGTAACTACTTTTAGAAAAAAGCCATTGATTGAATTGGCAGATTTTTTAATACAAAGGGAAAGTTAGAAAATAGCTGATTAGCTGATTTTGTAATTAGCTGATAAATTATTTTTTGATAAGGAATAACATTATCCAACAACTAATTCGCACATCAGCTAATTAGGCAACAGCTAAAATTATTATGAGCATTTTTCGTAAAAAAAATATTGACAAAATTGTTGCAGATGCTGCGGCAAATGCAGATGGGCATTCAACAGGATTGTCAAGAGTACTTTCGTTAAAAGACTTAACATTTTTTGGTATAGCCGCCATCATTGGTGCTGGAAGTTTTAGCAGTTTAGGGGGTGCAGTTTTTAATGGTGGCCCTGGTGTGGTAATACTATTTATTATTTGTGGTATTGCTTGCGCTTTTACTGCTTTTTGTTATAGCGAATTTGCAAGCAGAATTCCAGTTGCAGGTAGTGCATACACTTATGCTTATGCAAGTTTTGGAGAATTATTTGCCTGGATTATTGGTTGGGCTTTAGTAATGGAATATAGTGTAGGTAATATTTATGTAGCATTTAGTTGGAGCGATTATTTTACTTCATTTCTAGAAAAACTAAATATTCATATACCTGATTATTTTACTTGCAGTTATGCCGAAGCTAAAGGGGCATTTGAAAAATTAGCAAATTTGAATACAGCTGAAAAAGTAGATTTTTTAAGTAAAAAAGCTAATGCAGAATTAATTAATGCATGGAATAATTCCACTCAATTTGCAGGTATAAGATTGATTGTAGATTTACCAGCATTAACCATTAATTTATTAATTACATATTTGGTTTTTCGAGGCGTTAAAGAGAGTAGGAATTTTAGTAATGTAATGGTTATTTTAAAATTGATAGTTGTTGCATTAGTTATAATAGTTGGTGGCTACTATATTTTTCATAATGGATTAACATTTAACTGGCATCCTCTAAACTCACAAAAAGAACACGCATTTATGCCCAATGGATTTAGTGGTGTAATGGCTGCCGTTAGTGGTGTTTTCTTTGCCTATATTGGTTTTGATGCTGTAAGTGTTTTAGCTGAAGAAAGCAAAAACCCACAACGAGATTTACCAAAAGCAATGATATTGAGTTTGGTTATTTGTACAATAGTTTACATATTACTTACATTGGTTTTAACTGGAGCAGTTGTATTTTCAAGTTTTGAAAATGTTGGCGATCCATTAGCTTTTATTTTTGAAAAAGAAAATCTAAACGTAGGTTGGATGCAGTTCCTTGTTGCCATTTGTGCAGTCATTGCAATGACAAGTGTATTACTCGTTTTTCAGATGGGACAACCGAGGATTTGGATGAGTATGAGCCGCGATGGATTATTGCCAAAAGTTTTTCAAACCATTCACCCAAAATATCAAACACCAAGTTTTGCTACTATTTTAACAGGGTTAGTAGTTGGTGTACCAATTATATTTACTGACAAAACTTTTGTATTAGACTTTACAAGTATTGGAACATTGTTTGCATTTGTACTTGTTTGTGGTGGTGTTTTATTAATTCCACGAAAAGAAAAAGAAGCTGGAAAATTTCACTTACCTTACATCAACGGCAAATTCAGTTTTTCATTTCTCTTACTGGTTTCTTTAATTTTTACACTAATAAAATATCCATCTTATTTTCCAAGTTTAATCAACTTTGATTTTAGTAGCAATGCAGACTACATAGCAGGTAAACTGAGTTTTATGGATGTGGCAACACCACAAATTTCATTAATTGTGTTTTGGATTACTTGTATTGTTTTAGCCATTTATACATTTATTAAAAATTTTTCTTTAATACCATTATTAGGATTAACAAGCTGCTTGTATTTATTAACTGGAATGACAAAAATAAATTGGGCTTGGTTTTCAGGGTGGTTAATCATTGGCTTGATTGTTTACTTTAGCTACGGAAAACACAAAAGTAAATTAGCAGCTATAGAATAACAATTGTTTATGAGTGTGAATAATCATTTGCTAATTGAGCAAACAAAAAAATGGATTTTAGATGTGGTAATAGGTTGTAATTTTTGTCCATTTGCAGCCAAAGAATTTAAGAAAAATAGTATTCGATATATTGTTCAAGAAAGTGAAGATATTGCAGATTGTTTATCTGGTTTAATGAAGGAGTTATTGAAGCTTGATGCGGAAAAAGAAATAGAAACTACTTTCATAATATTACCCAATGGTTTTGATAATTTTAATGAATATTTACACTTAGTAAATGTTGCTGAGAAATTGTTGAAAAAAGAAAAATATGAAGGTATTTATCAAATTGCAAGCTTTCACCCCAATTACTGTTTTCAGGGTGTTACAAACAATGATGCAGCAAATTATACCAATCGCTCGGTTTATCCAATGCTGCATATTTTAAGAGAAGAAACTATTGAAAATGTATTAGAAAAATTTCCTGATCCAGAAGGTATTCCAGAAAAAAATATAGCTTTTGCAAGAGAAAAAGGAGTGGAGTATATGAAAAAATTAAGAGACGCTTGCTTGCTCTAATTTGCTTTTGCAATATTCATTAAAATCTATCTCAACTTGTTTAGGTACTTCATCATTAACATCTCCTTGAATAATTTTGTTATTCTTTAGGTCAATAGTTAATATGCCAAATTTTAATATCACATTTTGAACTTCTGACCAAGCATATTTTTTTTGTGGGAAAGAGTTAAATACAATACCATCATCATCAAATGCATATTCTGGAGCAACTTTAATAGGTTTCTCTAAAATTGCAGCAACCAAATAAGTAACTGCAATTAAAATAGTTTTGGAGTTCATAAACCAACCCCAAGCAGCAATCATTAATCCAAATCTATAGTATGGTAATATGCCTCTTTTTCGTTGATTCAGGCAAAAAAATAACCAACCTACAATTCCTGTAATCCATAAAATATATAAGGCGTTATTGCTTGTTATTGCATTGTTTGAAGCTTTAAAGTCCACAGAAAATTCAAACATAAAAAAAGCTACAGAGATACCAAGCATTAATAAACTAATGATATCAATAATATTATCTGACTTTCTTTTTAAAACAACTATAAATTCATAAGTTTTTACTGGTCGCATAAAAACAAAAATATATGCTTTTATAGTTTTGACAGCATGTTTATTTGAGGCTGTAATTTTTGTTTACGATTATAGTAGAATTTTGATTTTTGAGTTATGTTTTGTAAATGATGGCTAAAATCAGTTTATACTTATTCAATACTCTAAATAATAGCCTTTACATTTGCACATTAATTTATAAGATATGAAGAAGACAGAGATCGTAATACTTATACTAATTGCTGTTTCAATAGCAGTTCTAATAACATATATGGGTAATTTAACTACTTACGAAACCATTGCATCTGCAAAACAAAAAAATGGAAAAGCAGTTAAATTAGTTGTAAAAATGCAACCTAATTCTTTGGAATATGATGCAGTAAAAAATCCAAATTATCTACAATTCACTGCAGTAGATACTCTTGGAAATACAGTAAAAGTTGTTTATCACGATGCAAAGCCGACAGATATGGAAAAAAGTGAACGTATTGTTTTAAATGGCAAAATGGAAGGAGGAGAATTTGAATGTAAAAGCATTTTACTTAAATGCCCATCTAAGTATAAAGATGATTTAAATGCAGCATCAAAAAAAATGGAAGAAAAAGGATAGTTGGTTGAAGTGTTTTATTTACAACACCTGCATTTTATAAAATCATAATAAACAATTATAATGAACTATATTGGAGAGCATTTAGGATACGGAATATTTGGACATTTTTTAACATTACTTACATTGGTTGCATCATTGGTTGCAGCCATTTGTTTTTTTTATGCTAATAAAGCAAATGAAATTGATGAAAAACAAAGCTGGTTAAAGATTGCAAGAATTTCTTTTCTTATTCAAACGATAGCTGTTATTACAATTTTTATTCTCTTACTATTTTTAATTGCCAATCATTATCACGAATATTTCTTTGCCTGGAACCATTCATCACGTAGCCTCCAGATGCAATATTTATTAAGTTGTATTTGGGAAGATCAAAGTGGTAGTTTTTTACTGTGGGCAATTTGGAATGCAGTTCTGGGTTGGATTTTTATAAAAAAGCAAAAGCAGCATGAAGCACCAGTTTTAACTGTAGTAAGTTTTGCTCAATTTGCTATCGCTACTATGATTATTGGCGTTTATTTGTTTGGCGAAAAAATTGGGAATAATCCATTTGCGTTATTAAGAAATGAATTAAATGCTCCAGTTCTTTTTCAAAATCCCGATTACTTAAACTTTCCTAAAATATACGAAGGCAACGATTTGAATGTATTACTTCAAAACTATTGGATGGTCATTCACCCGCCAATATTATTTTTAGGATTTGCCTCTACTATTATTCCATTTGGTTTTGCTTATGCTGGACTAATTAACAAAAACAGCGATTGGGCAAAAGCTGCTATTCCCTGGACAAGTTTTAGTGCAGGTATTTTAGGTTTAGGTATTATGATGGGAGCTGCTTGGGCTTATGAAAGTTTATCTTTTGGTGGATACTGGGCTTGGGATCCTGTGGAAAATGCTTCACTTGTTCCATGGATTACATTGGTTGCTGGCTTACACACGAATCTAATTTATAAAAGTTCTGGCTATTCGTTACGAAGTACTTATTTCTTTTACATCATATCTTTTACATTAATTCTATATTCTACTTTTTTAACAAGAAGTGGCATTTTGGGAGATACTTCTGTACATGCATTCACTGGTGCCGATATGACTTTGCAATTAGCCTTGTTTGTAT
The DNA here is from genome assembly GCA_964615145.1 of uncultured Chitinophagaceae bacterium. Taxonomy (GTDB): domain Bacteria; phylum Bacteroidota; class Bacteroidia; order Chitinophagales; family Chitinophagaceae; genus CAIVPM01. The sequence continues at coordinate 16,032 of CAZTOP010000038.1, read as the reverse complement.
TGGTTTTTTTTGTTCCAATGATGTATTTGTATTTCAAAAGATATAAATCTATTCCAACAATTGTTACTGAAGAAGATACTTACAGTAGAGAATTTTGGATGTTTGTTGGCAGCTTGGTATTATTCTTATCTGCAATTGTTATTACGGCTAAAACTTCTATTCCAGTCTATAATAAAATTTTTGGAACTAAGATAGCAGCCCCTGAAGAGCCAGAATTTGCACACAATCAAATTCAAATATTTGTAGCGATTATTATTGGTATTCTAACTGCAATTACACAATATTTAAAATATAAAAAAACTGATAAAGCTATTTTTTATAAAAAACTACTATTGCCAACTTTAATAGCAGTTGTACTTAGCACCTTCATTAGTTTTTTCGGAAATATTAATTACGATAAATTTGGTATTGGATTTTTAATAGCCATTCATATTGCTATTTTTTCATCGGTCTATGCCGTAATTTCAAATGCTGCATACATTTATTTAGGGATGAAAGGAAAGTTAAAATCTGCAGGTGCATCTGTTGCACACGTTGGTTTTGGGTTGGTATTGGTTGGTGTTTTAATTTCATCGTCAAAAAAGGCAGTACTTAGCTGGAACACAACAGGTATAGCCGTTTTCAAAAAAAATAAGCAAGAAGACCCAGCAGAAAATATTACTTTATTTAAAGGAATAAGAACAGATATGGCAAGAAGCAATTATCACGTAACATATATTGATAATGTGCTGGATGAAAAAACAAGAAAAAAACATTTTAATTTAAAATTTGAAGACAAAAAAACTAATGAAATTTTTTACCTTCATCCTGATGCATTAAAAGCAAATAAAGGAATGGATGGCTACAGTTTTAATCCTGATAAAAAGCATTACTGGAATAAGGATATTTTTATATACATTTCATCATTTATTGAAAATACTATTGATGATACAGCCAAATTTCAGAACAAGCAAATGAAAATTGGAGATTCTGTTTTTTATAATAATGGAAGAATGGTATTAACAAGTATTGACAGGGACTTAGCAAAAATAAAATTATTAGAACCTAAAGCAGAAGCCGGCATTGGTTTAAAAATAGATGTTATCAATAAAAATGGTGAAAAAAAAGTATTAAACCCATTGGTAGCCTTAGTAAATGGAAATCCTATTATTGTTCCAGATAGTTTAATTTCAGAATCAATCATAGTTAAGTTTAATAAGCTAATTGATCCACAGCAAAATATTTTTGAAATTGGAGTTAGAGAAAGTAAGCAACAAACTGAATTAATTACTTTAAAAGTTTATGAATTTCCAATGATTAATATTCTGTGGTTTGGTGTGATAGTCATGGTTATTGGTTTTTTAATGAGTGTTAAACAAAGAATGTTAAAAAAGGCTATTTAGAATCATCACTTAAATTCTTATTAAGACCGTAATATAAACAACCAATAATTCCTTCGATCGGTTTAATTAACCGATATTTGCCATCCCTAAGTGTACATAATGAAAAAAAAGTCTCTAGTATTACTAGCAGCAATTGCATTGCTATTTGTTAAAGTTATTGCTCAAACACCTGTTGTCATTTCATCGCAACCAGGTTATACATACACTGCAGATTTTGCAGATATCAACAATTGGACTTTTAATACAGCACCAGCAAATGGTACTTTTACTTCAGGTATTGGGGCTCAAGCCTGGAAAGGTATTGATGTATTAACAACAACACCATCGATACCCAATGCCACCAGAATTACAACTTTTTCTAGTGCCTTCCAAACACCAACAACTTCTGGAGGGTTGCCAGTTTATAGTGGAGGTGTTTATAAAGCAACCCAAGCACTTGCAATGCTTTCAACTGGAACTACTGATAATTCATCCTCTGTTGCAATGGATTTTTTTGTTGATTTTACTGGTGTGAATGCAGGTGCTTTAAGTTTTGATTGGATTTCTCAAAATAATAATACAGGTAACAGGAATGGTTCTTTAAGAGTTTATGCATCTACCGATAGCATCAATTTTACAGAAATTACGGGAGCTCAAGTATTAAATTTTACCAATAATGCTCCAACATCGGGTGCTATTACAAATGTAAGTTTACCCTCAATTTTCAATGGCTCAGCTAAAGCCAGACTTCGCTTTTATTATCATAATGGAACTGGCGGTACATCAGGTTCTAGACCAAGAATTAGTATTGATAATGTAAAAGTAACAGGACTTCCTACTGTACCTTGTACAGCACCAATTGCCCAACCAACCAATTTTACCTTGGGTACAGTTTTATATAATTCTGTCCAATTCGCATTTACTCCCCCAAGCCCTGCTGCTCAAAATTATTTAGTTGTAATGAGTACTAACAGTTCTTTAAGTTCTTTCCCATTAAATAATACCACCTATAATCTTGGAGATAATTTAGGCGATGGAACTGTTGTTGCAATTTCAAATACCAATACTGTTACTATTGGGGGCTTAACCAATTCTACTCAACATTATTTCTTTATTTTTTCAATGAATAATGTGTGTACTGGCGGTCCATTATATTACTCGTTAAATCCACTTACAGGTGTTGCTACTACTTTGGCTGGTCAATTACCCTGTGTATCACCTACTGTTCAGCCTACTAACTTAATACTAAATAATATTACATCAACAAGTATTAGTGGAAGTTTTACCACTGCTGTTAATACTGATGAATATTTAGTTGTAAGAACTACTTCACCCACTTTTACTGGCACACTTAATAATGGCACGAATTATAGTGGGGGAAATGTTTTAGGAAACGGTTCTGTTATTACAAAAACTGCAGGTACCAACTTTACTTCGTCTAATTTGAGTCCGGGTGTTACTTATTATTATTTTGTGTTTGGAGTAAATAGTCAAAACTGTAATGGTGGACCAGTCTATAATAAAATAAATCCATTAACTGCCAATGCAACAACTATTGCATTGCCCGTATGTAACGTACCAGCATTACAACCTACACAACTAAATTTAGTTGCAAGTAAAAATATGATAAATGGCAGTTTTACTCCATCATCTTCTGCAGATGGATATATCATTTTGCGAAGTGTAAATTCAAGTTTATCATCAATACCTGTAAATAGCATAACGTATATTGTAGGTAATAGTATTGGTGGAGGAACTGTAATAGCTAATGATGCAAACACATCTTTTGTTGATATTAATTTAACAAGCAGCACACAATATTATTATTTCATTTTTGCAAAAAATAGTCTGTGCACAGGTGGTGTAAAATACTTAACAACTAATCCTTTAACCAGCACTGCTACTACTACTTCAGCCCCTGTTAATAATTATTATTTTGGTAATTTACACGCTCATTCAAAATATTCTGATGGTAATGTAGATAATCCTTCGTTCACCCCTGCAGACAATTATGCTTATGCAAAAAATTCATTGTGTATGGATTTCTTAGGCATTTCAGAACACAACCATTTGATGAATGTGAGTAACTATCTGCCAGGATTGAATCAAGCAGCAGCTGCAACCACTTCAAATTTTTTGGCATTGTATGGTATGGAGTATGGCGTTATTAGTAATGGTGGTCATGTTTTAATTTATGGAAGCAACCAATTAATTGGCTGGGATAATGGTAACTACAATCTTTATGTTCCTAAAAGTAACTATATAGGAACTCCTGAAAGTACTGGAATTACTGGATTATTTAGAACTATCAACAATATAAACAATCCGCTAGGTAATCCTGCTTTCGCAAGTTTTGCTCATCCAGATTTTGCAGATTACAATAATTTGTCAAGTATTCCATATAATGCAACAGCCGATAGTGCTGTTTTGGGTTGTGCTGTAGCAAGTGGTCCTGCCTTTTCCACCAATACCACTTATAATGACCCACCAAGTTCAATGGCATATTTGGACTATTATAATAGAATGCTTTCTAAAGGATACCACATAGGCCCATTTATGGATCATGATTCCCATTATACCAACTTTGGAAGAAGTAGTAATAATAGATTAGCTGTAATTTCTCCATCACTATCATTAAATGATTTTTATGCTTCAATAAAAGCAAGGCAATTTTATGCTACTGAAGACTGTGATACAAAAGTTCATTTAACTCTCAATAATAATCTAATGGGGAGCATTATTACTGGAAGTACTGCTCCATCAGTAAGTGTTTACGCTATTGACCCAACAAACCCAACTGCTATACCTAACATTAAAATCATGTATGGAATTGCAGGTAGTGGTATTGCACCAGTTTTGGTTGCCAGTACATCTGGATATAACTTTTCTTATACAGATAATCTTTTGTCTGTTGGCTCAACTGGATATTATTATGCTGATATTACTATTGCTGGAAATAGAACGATTACTTCTCCAATATGGTACACCAAAACATCTACTGTTCCAGTTAAATTAATGTCATTCACCGCTATACTAAACTCAAATAGAACTGTGGCTTTAGAATGGAAAACTTCGAATGAAATTAATAGCAAAATATTTGTTGTAGAAAAATCCAATGATGGTGTAGTATTTTCTTCTATACACTCAGTAGAAGCTGTAAATAAAGATGGAGTTAATACTTATAATACAATCGATAAAGCTCCATTTAGAGGAATTAATTATTATAGATTAAAACAACTTGATATTGATGGCAAATTTACATACTCAAATGTGGTAGCTATTAATATTGATAATTATGAAACTAATGCTTGTAGTTTGTACCCCAATCCTGTAAATGACGTAATTAATTTACAAATAAATTCAACAACAAATACTATTGCCAAAACTATTATTACCGATGTTTCTGGCAAGGTTGTTAAATTCTTTAATATTAATGTTTCAAAAGGATTTCAAAATTCATCTTTCAACATTAATTCTTTAGAAAAAGGAAATTACTATTTGCAAATTCATTTTAACAATCAAATTATCGTTCAAAAATTTGTTAAACTATAAGCTCAAATTTAAGAATGGATTTTTTATTTGATGGTCATCAATGGTATGTTTTATTATTACTAGCAGTATGCTCGTTAGCAGGAGGTTTTATTGATGCAGTAGTTGGTGGTGGTGGCTTAATTACATTACCAGCAGTATTAGTAAACTTGACAAATTATTCTTTGCCTACTTTATTTGGAACTAATAAAATAGCTTCTTTATCGGGTACCTCAATTGCTGCTTTTCAATACTCCAAAAAAGTAAAATTTAATGCTTGGCTATTGGCTATAACTGCCATTAGTGCAGCCTTTGCATCATACTTAGGAGCTACATTGCTTGTACATATTAACAGCAAAACACTAAAACCTGCTATTTTAGTGGTACTCGTAATAATTGCTATTTACACATTTGCAAAAAAAGATCTTGGTGCCATAGTTACCAAAGCAGTCTCTGAAAAAAAAGAAAAATTATATGGCTTTTTTATAGGTGGCATCATAGGGTTTTATGATGGATTTTTTGGACCAGGTACTGGTAGTTTTTTGGTTTTAGCATTTGTGTTAATACTCGGGTTCGATTTTTTAAAAGCATCTGCTTACTCAAAAGTTGTAAACTGTATAACCAATATAGCTGCATTAACCGTATTTATTAAACATAAAAACTATTTAATTGGTATTGCAATGTTAATGGCTATATGCAATATCACAGGCAGTTTTATTGGTGCTAAATATGCTTTAAAAAAGGGTAATAAATTTATAAGAAAGATGTTTTTAGTAGTTGTTTGTATTATGATTGTAAGATATGCTTATGATGTTTTTTATAAGTAATAAATCAAATTATTAAAATCATATTAGTATCATAAAAAATACATTACACTATTAATCTTTATTGCTTGTAGTAAGTCTGCTACTGATATGCTTAAAAATGTCTTTTTGTTTATAGGATTGATACTTGGAAATATTTGTTTTTCACAAAAAATAGACTCATTAAATAATGCATCCAATAATGAAAAGGATTTGAGAGATGTTTTTAAAAATATTTTTCATAAAAGTTCTTATCAAGATACTGCTAACAACCTCCCTTCAAAAGTAAACATAGCATTTGTTCCTGCATTTGGATATTCATTACAAACTGGCTGGGCGGCATTATGTAGTTTTAATATGGCATTTTTAACTAGCAATAGCCCCACACAAAAAATGTCAAGTATTACTACAAGCTTAACTTACTCACAGTATAATCAAACAATTTTCCCTTTTGTTGCTAATATCTGGAGCAAACAAAATAGCCTGAATTTTACCACAGATATTCGTTATATCCAATATCCATCTAGCATTTATGGACTTGGAGGAAGAACAGACCCTAATCAAGGATATACCATAAATTTTAGTGGGTTTAAATTTCATCAATCTATTCAAAAAGAAATTTTAAAAAACTTTTATTTTGGTTTGGGTTATTACTACGACCAATATTGGAATATTCAGGCTTTAGATTCACTTAAAAGAAATGTAGCAAGGGCATTATCACATAAATTAGGTACATCAGAATTGGCTTCAGGTATAGCTTTAAAGCTTTTGTACGATTCAAGATTAAATCAATTGAATCCACAACAAGGTATTTATGGTAATATTGTTTACAGACAAAATTATACTTTCTTAGGCAGTCACGAAAATTGGAGCACTTTACAAATTGATGCCAGAGCATATTTAAAATTTCCTGAAAAATCTGATAATATTTTGGCACTATGGGGTTATACCTGGTTAACTATTGGCTCAAATGCACCACCTTATTTAATGTTGCCAAGTGTGGGTTGGGATGATAATTATAACACTGGAAGAGGATATATTCAAGGCAGATTCAGAGGAAAAGATATGTATTATTTTGAAACAGAATACAGAGCTAAACTCACAAAAAATAATTTATTACACGGTGTACTGTTTTGTAATCTTGAAAAATTTTCAGCCGATTTATCCGAAACTTATACTTCTTTTAAACCAGGATATGGGTTAGGTTTACGCATTAAATTAAATAAAAAATCTGGTGCTAATATCTGTTTAGATTATGGCTTTGGCAATAATGGTTCCAAAGGCTTTTTTGTAAATATTGGTGAAGTTTTTTAATTCTTATTCTATATTGAATTATCAAGGATAGAAATTAGTAATACTCTTAAGCATCTCCCTAAATTTGCAGATAGTATTATGGAAACAAAAAATTGGTTTAAAGATTGGTTTAACTCGCCCTACTATCATTTATTATATAGTAATAGAAATGAAGATGAAGCAAATGCTTTTATCAATCGATTAATTGCACATCTTAAACCTGCATCTCATTCTAAATTATTAGATGTTGCTTGTGGTAAAGGCAGACATAGCAAAGCTTTGGCTGAAATGGGCTTTGATGTCACAGGAATTGATTTATCATTAGAATCTATCACAGAAGCCCAAAAAGACGAGTCGGATAATTTGCATTTTTACACACACGATATGCGTTTGCCTTTCTGGATAAATTACTTTGACATAGCATTTAATTTTTTTACAAGCTTTGGTTATTTTAAAACCCAAAGAGAACATAATAATGCCATTCGTTCCATTGCACAAAGCATAAAACACGAAGGCATTTTAGTAATAGATTATTTGAATGTAAACTACGAGGAAACACACTTTGAAAAAAGCATAGAAAAAAAGATTGATGAATATACTTTTATCTCTACCAAATGGCACACCGACAAACATTTTTTTAAGCAAATCCAGGTATTATGCAACAAAAATGAACAACCTGTAAATCTCTCTACTGAACGTGTTGCTAAATTTTATTTAGACGATTTTAAAGCTATGCTATCACTACAAAATATGCAGATTCAGGAAGTTTTTGGCGACTATAATTTGAATGAATACAATATGGATGCATCTAAAAGAATGATTATTGTAGCAAAGAAGAATGCACAATAATGCTCTGGTTACCTGCTTTAGGGTAAGTAAAACCAATAAATTTCTTATATCACTTCCTTTAACTTTTCTACAACCATATCCACTTCTTCCTTAGTATTGTTCTTACTGAAAGAAAACCTTACTGTAACCTGATTAGGATTATGATTAATATTGCGTATTACGTGGCTTCCAGCATCTGCACCACTCGTACAAGCACTACCACCACTAGCACAAATATGATTAATATCTAAGTTAAACAACAACATCTCACTCTTTTCACTCTTAGGGAAACTAACACTTAAAACAGTGTATAAACTATTGCCCAAAGGATCGCCATTGAAACTAACACCTTTTATATGTTTCTTTAATTGTTCGTACATATAAAGTTTAATTCCCTTTATATAATTGGAGTGTGTTTCGTAATGTGTTGTAGCCAATTCAAGGGCTTTGGCAAAACCCACAATACCATATAAATTCTCTGTACCTGCTCTCATATTTCTTTCCTGAGAACCGCCATTAATGAATGGTTTTATGCGAACATTTTCGTTGATATATAAAATACCAACACCTTTAGGACCATGAAATTTATGACCTGCACCAGTAATGAAATGTACAGGCGTATTGCGTAAGTCAAATGGAAAATGACCAACAGTTTGCACTGTATCACTATGAAAAATGGCATTGTATTTTTTACATAAATTACCCACGACATGAATGTCGAACATATTACCAATTTCATTATTGGCGTGCATTAAGGTAACCAAACATTTTTCTTTACTGTTTGATAAAATACTTTCTAAATCTGCCAAATCAATATGTCCATTCGGAAGAATTTTTACATAAGATAAAGCAGCTTCGCCTGCCTGATACAAATGTTCAACAGTGTGTAATGTTGCGTGGTGTTCGATAGGAGAGGAGATGATATGTTTGCAACCTAAATCTCTTATTGCTGCTGTAATAGCTGTGTTACTACTTTCTGTCCCACCACTTGTAAAAAATATTTCGGCAGGATGTGCATTTAAAATTTTAGCTACAGATTTTCTGGCTGCTTCTATGCCCATTCTACTTTCTCTTCCATAACTATAAATAGAGGAGGGGTTGCCAAAATTTGTGGTTAAATAAGGCATCATTGCCTCCAATACTTCTGGGTCTAAAGCTGTTGTGGCAGCATTGTCAAAGTAAATTCTTGGGGTCATAGCTTATCGTTAGTTAGACGTTAGTAATGGGTAGTTAGACGCTAGTAATCGTCAATTTAGAAGGTTAGCATAGTTAAAACTAACGAGCAAAACTTGCGATGTACTTACGAATAAAAACTACCGAATATTTTATTTAACAGGCTTATAATATTTCTTCAAAGTCTCGTCCATGATACCTTGTAAATCTGCAATTCTTTTTTCATCTGATGGGTGCGTACTTAGAAATTCTGGAGGTTTTTGACCACCGCTTAATTTACTCATTCTTTGCCAAAATGGGATAGCTTCTCTTGGGTCGTAGCCAGCCAATGCTGCGAACATAAGACCAAATTTATCGGCTTCGCTTTCGTTTTTTCTGCTAAATGGTAGCATAACCCCAATATTGCTTCCAATGCCATAAGCAGTATTAAATAAATTTTGTGTTTCTTGTGGTTTATTTTGCATAGCTGTAGATAAAGCTACACCACCTAATTGTTGTAATAAACCTTGGCTCATTCTTTCGCTACCGTGTTTTGCTAGGGCGTGTGCAATTTCGTGCCCCATTACTATTGCCAATGCTGTTTCGTTTTGTGTAACTGGCAATAGTCCTGTATAAACAACAATTTTGCCACCCGGCATACACCATGCATTTACATTATTATCCTCCACAAGGTTAATTTCCCATTTGTAATTGGCTAATTCACTGCTAAGATTGTTTTGTTGATAGTAAAGGGTAATGGCGTTAATAAGTCTGTTGCCACAACGTTTTACCAAGTCAGCATTTTTGTTACTTGAAGGACTTAGTACTTTATTGGTAGATAAAAAGTTTTGATATTCAGTTAATGACATTGCTTGTACCTCAGTTTCAGAAACAAGGCTTAATTGACTTCTCCCCGTAATTGAATTGGTTTTACAACCTAATAAACTTGAGCAGGCAATAGCGAGATATATTAATTTATTCATAGTCTTAATAAAATGCAAATATGCAGCAAAGTAAAGTAAGAAACAATAACCTATGAATTACGTAACATTCGCTATAAATGAATCAAGGTTTTTAACTCCTAAAAGTTTTTCTGAAATAAAGCCCTCGGCATACATTACTCCAATTCTTTTGCCCAACATCATGGCTCTGGCTTTCACCGTTTCTAAAAACTGTGGAGATGAAATGTATGTTTGTGGCTCAGATAATGAATCATTGTGAAACTGTGTAGTATAACACAAAATAGAGGCTAATTTTTTATCGTGAAATGCAGTAATATCTATGGCAAAATCGGGTTGTATAAACCTATCTTGTATATAATGAAAAACATAAGCAGGGCGATGTTGTTCCTGTAAATTACCATCAGAATCTCTTGTTTCAATTTTTCTAAGTCCACTTAAAAAAGCGGCATCTGAAACAAGTTTTGAGCTTCTGCCATGGTCGGGATGTCTATCTTCGGGAGCGTTGCACAAAATAATTTGAGGTTTATATTTCCTAATCACCTCAATTATTTTTCGTTGATGGGCTTCATCATTTGCAAAAAAGCCATCCGCCATTTTAAGATTTTCTCTTACAGTTACACCTAAAACATCAGCAGCATTGGCTGCTTCAATTTTTCTGGTTTCTGCTGTTCCTCTTGTACCTAATTCGCCTTGTGTTAAATCAATAATGCCAACTTTTTTACCCTCGGCAATTGCAGCTAAAATGGTTCCTGCACAGCCTAATTCCACATCGTCAGGATGTACGCCAAAGGCTAAAATATCTACATTCATTATTGTTGTTATTTTAAGCCATAATGCCTATGGCAGTATTTAAAAAATTGGGAAGTATATGGCTATATGTATATAATATCTTTCCGGGGTCTTGTAATTGATCAATCATACTTTGCCATTTAGGTTCGCCATGATTTTTTATTACATTTTCTTTTTTATCATCACGCAGTAAATACATTCTCATTCCAATAGCATCAGCCTCGGGATGAAATTGTGTGCCTATAAAATAATCATTGAATCTTACAGCCATTATTGCTCTTTCATAGGGAACATGGGGGCGATTTTTTTCAATGGCTAAAATAGTAGCTCCCATTTTTTGTATTACCTGGTGGTTGGGTTCTATTACCTGATAGTCTCTGCTATCAACTACATAAAACGGGTTATTTAAACCTTCAAATACAGGTTCATTATCAATATCGCCAATGGGATGAATAGGAAATACACCAAATGATGTTGACATTCTTTTACAAACATTGCCAATATTATAGTGCCTGCAAGCTAATTGAAAACTATGACAGATAAAGAATACACTTTTTTTATTTGAATGGATAATATCAGCATTGTAATCCTCAACGGATTGTAGCCAATTGAAATAGGCTTCTTCCCACTTTGAACCTATAGTGTCTAAAGGAGAGCCGGGTCCACCACTTGAAATAAAAATATCGTAACTTAAATCAGGTACTTCACAAGCTCTTCTTACATCAAATTCGTTACAAACAATATTGATTTCATTGATTTCGCCCCATTGATTAATAATTTCTCTTAAACAACGCATTCCCTGATTTTCGTGTCCCTCGTATAAATCAAGAATTGCTATTCGTACTTGCTGACTTGAATAATTCATTATGATTTCTTGCTTTCAATTACAATATTAGCAATTCTGTTATTAATAATTTATCGATATAATAACAATTTTCTAACATAGGAAATATTAACACTTATAAAGCTAATACATCACACAACACAAATGTATTGTACTACAATTATTAAACTTTAGTTGTTTACTGCTCAAAAAAATCAATTAACTAAAATAACTTAAATTGGTTTTAGGGCTTAAAGCTAATAAGGTTTCATACATTAGTTTAATTGTATTTTCAATATCATCTTTATGCAGCATTTCAACAGTAGTGTGCATATAACGTAAAGGGATAGATATTAAAACACTTGGACAGCCATCATTTGCATAAGCAAAACTATCTGTATCTGTTCCTGTGCTTCTACTCACAGTTCTCATTTGCAAAGCAATTTTTTTCTTTTCGGCAATATCCTGTACAAAAGCTAATAATTTATTATGCACTGCCGGACCATAACAAGGGCTAGGACCTTTGCCACAAGCCACATCGCCTTCAATTATTTTACTAATCATAGGTGTTTGCGTATCGTGTGTAACGTCTGTAATAATGGCAATATCTGGTTTAATTCTGCGGGCTATCATTTCTGCACCACGCAAGCCTATTTCTTCTTGTACGGCATTAACAACGTATAATCCAAAAGGGAGTTGTTTGTTGTTTTCTTTTAATAATCTGGCAACTTCGGCTATCATAAAACCACCAATTCTATTATCAAAAGCACGACCAATAATATTGCCATAAGCCAATTCATCATATCCTTCGGCGTATGTTACTACACTGCCAATATGAATGCCTAATTCTTCCACCTCTTTTTTACTTCTGGCACCACAGTCTAAAAATAAATTATCTGTTTTAGGTTGTGGTTCTTTTGCCTCTGGATTACTTAAACGTGTATGAATAGCTGGCCAGCCAAATACAGCTTTAACGGGTCCTTTTTTTCCGTGAATATTCACACGCATTGCAGGTGCAATTTGGTGGTCAACGCCACCGTTTCTTTTTAAATAAATTAATCCTTCGGCAGTAATATAATTTACAAACCAACTAATTTCATCGGCGTGTGCTTCTATTACAACTTTAAATGTAGCCGTAGGATTTATAACACCCACAGCAGTACCATAGGGGTCTGTAAACGTCGTGTCTGTATATTGCTTTACATAGTTTAGCCAAAGTTTTTGTCCACCTGTTTCAAAACCAACTGGCGATGGCGTATTGATATATTCTTTTAAAAAATTCCAGGAAACTTCATTTAAAATGGATTTGGTTTTTACCTGCTTTTTAACTGTTTTTGTCTTTGCCATTTTTGTATATGTTAAGTAAATAAATTAATGCTACAAACATAAGATATAATATTTTATTACTTATTTGCCTAACTAAATTACCCTGCCCTGGTTAACTTTAATGTAAAACTTATTCTTTTTCATTTCCCCATTACACCCCAAAAAGTTTTAGGTACAGGAAATTTGTTATCAGCTATGACTTAAACGATTTTAGTTATGACTTTTTTCATTTCTGCTATAACTTTTTCAAAATCCGCTATAGCGGATTTTATTTCCGGGACAATTTTTTTATTTTCCGCTACAGCGGATTTCATTTTTGGGATAACTTTTTTGCTTTCGGTTGTAACTTTTTTGAATTCCGCTATAGCGGAAATTGTTTTGGTTAAAGCGGAAATGGCAAAATGGAATGAGTTTATGAATCCCCTCATCTTATTCACATCATCCCTTCTAACATTAACTTAACGTTTTACCCATTATTTTTACAGCCTTATGTGGATGATTTGTAAAAAAGAATGGCAACAGTTTTTTAATAGTATCACAGGCTATGCTGTTATAGGCGTTTTTCTATTGCTGAATAGTTTATTGCTTTTTGTTTTCCCCGATACCAGCATACTGCAGTTTGGCTATGCATCACTGTCTAGCTTTTTCGATTATGCTCCCTGGGTTTTGTTGTTTTTAATTCCTGCCATCACAATGCGTAGCTTCCCCGAAGAATATAAATCAGGCACTTTTGAATTGCTTAAAACTTTACCCCTAACCGAGGCAAAAATTGTCTGGGGTAAGTTCTTTGGTTGCTTATTAATTGTACTAACAGCACTATTGCCAACACTAGTATATGGTTTTTCTGTGCAGGCACTCAGCAGCAATACAGGTATCGATATTGCAGCAACAGTGGGCAGCTATATAGGGCTGGTGTTTTTAGCTGCTATTTATACGGCTGTGGGTATTTGTGTGGGCAGTTATACCAACAATACAGTGGTGGCATTTATTGCTGCTGCTTTTGGTTGTTTTCTTTTATATAATGGGTTTGATGCGATTAGTAAACTACCTTTTTTAAAGGGCAGCTACGATTATTTTGTAGAAATGCTGGGTATTAATTTCCATTATAAAAGTATGAGTAGGGGAGTGATAGATACAAGGGATGTATTGTATTTTGTGGGTGTGATTGTGTTGCTGCTGATGGTGACTTTAAAAAGAATAGGTAAATAAGATTTTATAAAAAGTAAACCTGTTTTGAAGTTATGTAGTCATTTTGAGATTGAGGTTCGTGCCTCAACGAAGCAATCTGTAGAAGTGCTTAGATTGCTTCGGCAAGAACCTCGCAATGACATCGGAATTTGTTATTAATTGAATTGACAAAAGATTTAAAATAAAATCAGTGTAAATCTGTTTCATTAGTTTTATCTGTGTTCAAAATAAAAATATAGAATATAATCGGGCTGAAATAGTAGTTCTATAAATAATAGATTAAACAGTAAAATAGAAATAAATAAAATATAAATCAGTGTAAATCTGTTTCATCAGTTTTATCTGTGTTCAAAATAAAAATATAGAATATAATCGGGCTGAAATAGCAGTTCTATAAATAATAGATTAAATAGTAAAATAGAAATAAATAAAATATAAATCAGTGTAAATCTGTTTCATCAGTTTTATCTGTGTTCCAACAAAATGCGAAAGATATTAAATACTAAATACTGGTGGGTGTTACTGCTGCTTTGTTTTGCAGGGCTGTTGGTGGTATCATCAAGTATGCATACTAAGCTTGATTTAACCAAGGAGAAAAGATTTTCCATCAGTAAAGCAACCAAAGACCTTTTAAGCAATCTGGATTCTAATGTTGAGGTGCAGGTTTTTTTAACAGGTAACTTAAGTTCTGGTTTCAGAAAATTAAGTCTGGCTACAGAAGAATTATTATCTAATTACAGAGATGTAAGTAATGGTAAACTTTCTTTTAAATTTGGAAGACCCGGAGAAGGCTTGCCAGATACCATTAGAAAGATGCTGTATGATAGTTTAATGAGCATAGGCGTAAAACCTTTTAACAATGAACTGAATAGAGAAGAAGGAGAGAAGACTGAACAAACCATTTTTCCTGCTGCTGTTATCAAGTATAAAGGCAAAGTGAAAGCCGTTGATTTAATGAGTGGCAAAAGTGGACAGGATGAAGAAAGCAGTTTGAATTATAGTGAGGCTTTGCTGGAGTTTAAGTTTGATGATGCCATTGATAAATTAACCAAAACAAGTTTTCCTGTTGTGGCTTATGCCGTTGGTAATGGCGAACCCTATAACCCAACTGTGGAGGATTTATTAAGTACACTAAGCCGTAACTACAGAACAGGCATTTTTGATTTAAAGAGTGGCAGACTGGATGCCAATAAAGTAAATGCACTGGTGATTGTAAAACCATCGCAACCATTTACCGAGAAAGATAAAATTAAAATAGACCAGTTTGTTATGCAGGGTGGTAAAGTGCTTTGGTTTGTAGATAGATTGTATGCCGAGTTTGATAGTTTGTTAAGAAGCAATGCCGATTTTATTGCCTTTGATAAAAATCTGGAACTGGATGATTTATTGTTTAAATATGGGGTAAGAATCAACAGTAATCTATTACAGGATTTAAATTGTGCCAAACAACCTATGGTTATCGGTAATGCTGGTGGACAGCCACAAATAGACAGAATTCCTTTTCCTTATTATCCTTTGTTGTCAAGCAGTTCAGGGCATCCAATATCAAGAAATTTAGACCACGTGCTGAGTATTTTTCCATCAAGTATAGATACTGTTAGGGCAAATGGTATCACCAAAACTGTTTTGCTTGCATCAGATACAAATAGTCGTATTATCAATACACCCAATATTGTAACACTTCAAAGTATCAAGAGCGAAGCAGATTTAAGATATTATAATAAAAGCTATGTTCCTGTGGCGGTTTTGCTGGAAGGAAAATTCAGTTCTCTATATGCCAACAGGTTAACACAGCAAGCTAAAGACACTGTTGCAACTTATACAGGTGTTCCTTTTATGGCTAATGGTATTAAAGAGAGTAAACAATTGGTGGTGAGTGATGCTGATTTAGTAACAAATGTTATTACACAATCTCAGGGAGCACTGGCAATGGGAACACAGCAGTTTGAAAATTATCAGTTTGCTAACAGAGAGTTCTT
>CAZTOP010000037.1:0-26443 GCA_964615145.1 uncultured Chitinophagaceae bacterium | reverse complement strand
TTTAGTTTTGGACAATGGTACAATCCAGAACGAGTACATTTTGGAAAATTAAGAGTGTTAAATGATGATGTAGTTAAAGCTGGTTATGGCTTTGGCAAACATCCACACGATAATATGGAAATTATTACTATTCCTTTAAGTGGTGCTTTAGAACATAAAGACAGCACTGGGGGTAACGGTGTAATTGCAAAAAATGACGTTCAGGTAATGAGTGCTGGAAGTGGCATTGAACATAGCGAATTTAACCATAGCAAAACAGAAGATGTGAATCTTTTTCAACTATGGATTTTCACAAATAAGGAAAATGCAGCACCACGTTATGATCAACAAACATTTTCGGCTTCTGATAGACAAAACAAATTTCAAACAGTTGTATCTCCCTTTGGTAACGACGGACTTTGGATTTATCAGGAGGCTTGGATTAGTTTAGGAAATTTTGATGCTGAAAATTCATCTTCATATCAAGTAAAAAAACAAGGCAACGGCATTTATCTTTTAGTAATTGAAGGTGACATTGAAATTGATGGTAAAACGCTCTCAAAACGAGATGCAATAGGTATTTGGGAAACTGATGCAATTAATATTTCATCAAAAACAAATACAGAAATATTATTGGTAGAAGTGCCAATGAACTAAAATAAAACTAATTTAAAAACAATAAAAATTAAACAAAATGGCAACTTACAAAATTGATGCGGCACACAGTGAAATTACTTTTAAAGTAAAACACTTAATGATTACAAACGTAACAGGAAACTTCACAAAATTTGATGCAACGCTTGAATCAAATTCAGATGACTTCTCCGATGCTAAAATTTTTTTTGAAGCAGATGTTAATAGCATTAGCACAAACAACGAACAACGTGACGGACATTTAAAAAGCGATGACTTTTTTGGAGCAGAAGCATTTCCAAAATTGACTTTCACTTCAATTTCTTTAACTAAAAAAAGTAACGACAAATATATTTTGGCTGGAGATTTAACTATTAAAGGCACTACAAAATCTGTTGAATTAGATGTTGAATATGGCGGAACAGTAACAGACGGATGGGGTCAAGTAAAAGCAGGTTTTGAAATCACTGGAAAAATCAATAGAAAAGATTTTGGTTTAACTTGGGGTGCAGTAACTGAAGCAGGTGGAGTGGTCGTGAGCGATGAAGTTAAATTAAACCTGAGCGTGCAAATGATTAAACAAGCATAATATCAACATAAAAAAACTATACAATGAAACAACAAATCAAACACATTCCAGCGTACTTATTAGCTTTAATTTATTTAGTTTTTGGCTCTAATTTTTTCTTACACTTTATTCCAATGCCACCAATGGATGGTAATGCTGGAACATTTGCTGGTTTATTATATTCTACAGGTTTTCTTGCATTCGTAAAGGTTTTAGAAATTTCTTTTGGTCTTTTGTTACTTGTTCCAAAAACACGAGCATTAGCCTATTTATTAATTGCTCCAATAACAGTGAACATTCTTTTATTTGAATTGTTTATGGCTGGTAAACCTGGAATTGGAGTGTTATTAGTAATACTAAATACTGTGGGAATCTTTTTAAACAAGGATAAATACGTTTCAATAATAAAATAAGCAAATGAATATAGAAATTATAAGCAGCAGCCCCAGAAGTACAAGTTTAACTAACCGAGTAGCATTACATTTACAGAAATATTTTGCTGCAACAACACAGCATAACGTTGGATTAATTGATGTTAGAGACTCTAAACTAGGAATGTTAGAAAATGTATTTACATCTATTGAAAATACGCCAGAGACACATAAGACATTAGCACAACGAATTTTTACTGCAGATGCATTTATTTTAGTAACACCAGAATATAATGGAAGTTATTCGCCTGCTCTGCAAAATTTAATGGATCATTTTCCTAAACAAACAAGAAAACCATTTGGCTTAGTTACTGCAAGTGTTGGTGCAATGGGAGGAATGAGAGCCACTCAACAATTACTATTATTAGTTCCCGCATTGTTTGGCATTGCATCTCCACATCTTTTAGTTATACCTGCAGTTGATAAAAAATTTGATGCAGAAGGAAATTTATTGGATGAGGCTTTTCAAAAAAGTATAGATGTTTTTGCAAAAGAATTTATTTGGTTGGCTGAAAAAATCACTGCTTGATTCTCTTTTTAACTTTTTTTGACAAAGGCGAAATTGCAGGTGGAAAATAATTTACTAAAACTCCATTTTCATCTACCAAATATTTACTGAAATTCCATTGAGGTTGTTGGTTGCACCAGCCATTGATATTTTTATTTGAAAGCCATTTAAAAACATCATTTTGTTCGCTGCCAACAACCTTTGTTTTTTGCATTAATAAGAAACTGACACCATAATTTATTTTACAAAAGTTAGCGATATCAGCATCACTCCCTTTTTCTTGCTCTTTAAAATCATTAGAAGGAAACGCAATGATTTTAAGCTTGTCTTTATACCTAGAATACAATTCTTCAAGCTGTGAATATTGTGCTGTATAGCCGCAGTTGCTAGCAGTATTTACGATAATTACTTTATATCCTTTCAAAGAATCAAAGTAATATGTTTCACCATTATTTAGAATTGAAGTAAGCGTATAGAATGAAATTATCGGTTTAGCTTTTTTATCATTATGTAAATCCTTACTAAAAAAACCAGAGATAAATGTAAATATGGGATACAAAAACTTTAATAAAGATTGCCTTATTGTCATTGAAAAAAAATTTTTATATAACTATCTATTTAGCTAACCAATATTAAAAATACCTGCTTCTATAGGAAATTGACAAAAGTTGAAATCTCTGAATTTAAATTACTTACTAACCACACTATGGCTATGTAGCCATAGATTATTTAATTTCATGGTTTTTTCTATAACATCTCTGGCACAACCTTTACCACCATTTAAAGCAGAAATATATTTCGATATCGATTTTATCTCATCTACTGCATCTGCAGGACAACAAGGTAGGCCAACTTCTTTCATCACATCTGCATCGGGTATGTCATCCCCCATAAACAAAATATCTTGAGCTTGTAATTGATGTTTTTGAATAAAGCTTTTTAAGGCTTCAACTTTATTAGAAACATTCATGTAAACATCTGTAATACCTAATAAGCCTAATCTTTCTTTTACTTCAACAGAATTTCCACCAGAAATAATTGCTACTTTAAATCCATTTTTTACGGCTAATTGCAAAGCATAACCATCTTTCACATTCATTGTTCTAGCCAAAACATTGTTTGGTAACACAGTGAGTGAGCCATCTGTTAAAACACCATCTACATCAAACACAAATGCAATAATATTTTTGAATTGTTGTAGAACGTTCATTTTGTTATGGTTGATGATCTATAATTTAGTTAACTATAAACAACAGGCTGTAAACTATTTCTTTTGATTATCTCTCCACTCATACACCCAACTGCTTTGAATCATTTCAAGATGCCCCTCATTGCTTTGCTCTTTAGTTCCTATAAAGTTGGGAAGCGATAAAACCCATTCTAGCAAATCGGTAAATCTTACTCTGTAAATTTTGCTTTCAGTAAAATCATCCCCGAATTTTTCGTATAACTTTAAAGCAATGTCTTCGTAATCGTTCCAATGTATTGGTGGTTCAAAATGAGGCATAAAAAATTCTTGGTTTAAGGTTTAAAGTTCAAAGTTTAAACCAATTTTATATTTATTAGCAAATTAGCATATTGTTATTATTCTCCTAAAAACTGTGTTTGATCTGGCAGTGTAATTTCAATTGTTCCAGTTCCTTTTTGCAAAACACATTGACAGCCTAAACGACTGTTTATTCTTGGGTTAACAGCCCTGTCGATAAAATCTTCTTCTCGATCGCTTAGTTCTTCTAAAAAATCCATTCCATCATTTACATATAAATGACAAGTGCTACAAGCACAAACTGCTCCACAGTTATGATGCAATTCAATACCATTGTCTAGCAACACTTCTAACAAACTATCGCCAATAGAACTAGATTTAATTATTGTTGATTCAAGACCTTTTTGTTCAAAATTTATTTTTATATCGTACATATCTATTATTAAAATATTTCTTTTACAACATTTCTGATTACTTTGGGTTTGCCTAAAGTGTAATAATGCAATACCGGCACGCCAAACTCTTTTAATTCTTTACTCTGCTGAATAAGCCACTCTGTTCCCAGCGTTTCTACTTCTGCATCTGTTTTACAACGCATAATAGCGTTTGATAATACAGTAGGTATGTCAACGTGAAAAATTCTTGGCAATACGGTTAACTGCTTTTTTGTAGTAATGGGTTTCAATCCTGGTATAATAGGAACATTAATACCCATTTCCTTGCAAGATTTTACAAATGAGAAAAATTTTTCATTGTCAAAAAACATTTGTGTCATTATAAATTCGGCACCTGCATCAACTTTTTCCTTCAATCTGTTTAAATCAATTTCAAGATTAGGTGCTTCGAAATGTTTTTCTGGATATCCTGCCACACCAACACAAAAATCAGTTTTACCACCATCCCTGATATCTTCATCAATATAAATTCCATTATTCATATTGTGTGATTGTTTTAGCAAATCAATGGCATAAAAATTTCCATCCTTTTCTGGTTCAAAACTTGATTCGTTTTTAGCAGCATCACCCCGTAGAGCTAAAATATTATCAATGCCCAAAAAATTCAGGTCAATCAATGCATCTTCGGTTTCTCTTTTTGTAAAACCACCACAAATAAGATGAGGTACAGCATCAATTTTATAATGATTCATTATAGCTGCACAAATACCCACTGTTCCTGGACGTTTTCGAACTTCAACTTTTTCAAAAGTGCCATCTGTTTTTTTCTTGAACATACTTTCACTACGATGATAAGTAACGTTTATCCAACTGGGCTTAAATTCCATTAATGGATCAAGATGGTCGTAAAGCGAAGAAATAGTTTTGCCTTTTAATGGTGGTAAAACCTCAAACGAAACCAACGTATCTTTTGCTTGTGAAATGTGTTCAGTAATCTTCATTTAGTTGCTGCTATTTTTTTTAAGGATTGCAAACTTAATTTATAATTCTATATGGAAAGTTCTTTTGCAGGATCCCAAAATATTTTATCGAAATTCACAATAGTTTCATTTTCCACTTTAATGCCCTCTTTTTCCAATAATTCCTGCATTTTAGTGGGTGTACCAAAATGAACTTTACCAGTAAGCATTCCATTTCTATTAACTACTCTATGTGCTGGTACTTTTGGTTTTATACTAATAGCACCATTCATTGCCCAACCTACCATTCTTGCACTCATTTTAGTACCCAGATATTTTGCAATAGCACCATAACTTGTGGCTCTACCCTTTGGTATTTGTCTTACAACATCATACACATCAATAAAAAAAGAGTATTGTTTAGGTTCAGATATTGACATAGCACTAACAAGTTTCATTAAACTTTCTTTGCTCTAAAAGCATAGTTTTTCTTGGTTCGGGTACATTTTTATAATCAAAAGGACAGTTTTTACAGCCATTTCCACAACAATATCCTCTGTTCAAAAGATAGTCTGCAGTTAAAGCTTCAAATCCTTTAGAGCTGTATGTTTCGTCATCATCAAATTGCTGCTTGTTCATTAATTATGTTTTTTAAAACTTCATCTTTTTCAATTGGCAAATCAACATCAATTTTAAATTGCAAATAGTGTATTTTGTTGCTTTGTGCAATGTCTAAACTTTCATAGTGTGTTTTGATAAACAGCTCAGGTGCAAGGTTCGGTTGCAAATACAAATTATCAAAATCAACCAAAACTTCTAAGTTATATAAGCCTATAACTGTTTTAGTGAAATTATATAAATCGGGACTATCTGTTTTTAAATGCACCAATCCACCTTTTTGCAAAACTTGTTGATATAATCTTAAAAATTTGGGATGCGTTAATCGCTTTCTGGCTTTTGATAATCGCAATTGAGGGTCTGGAAAAGTTATCCAAATTTCTGCAACTTCATTTGCTTCAAAATACTCAGGCAGCTTATCAATTTCAGCTCTTAAAAAAGCAACATTTAATAAGTTTTCATCTAAAGCAGTTTTTGCACCACGCCAAATTCTATTGCCTTTTATGTCAATACCAATAAAATTTCTATTGCTATACAATCGTCCTTGTCCTACAGAATATTCTCCTTTACCACAAGCCAATTCAAGAGTAATAGATTGATTATTTTTAAAATATTCGTTCCATTTACCTTTCATTTCTGTACTGTGCTGAAACACATTTTCAAACACATTAATTTCCTCGAATCGTATTAATTTTTTATGCCCCATATTTAAACTTGTAGCTGCAAAAGAACTTATTTATTTTTTGAATTGCTATTTTCGTTAAAATTAGTTTTATGCCAATCATTCTTCCAGTAAATAATATTGCCCCAAAATTTGGAGACAATAATTTTATAGCACCCAATGCAACTATTGTTGGACAAGTTACAACAGGCAACGATTGTAGTATTTGGTTCAATGCTGTAATTCGTGGCGATGTAAACACCATTACAATGGGTAATAAAGTAAATGTGCAAGATGGAGCTATTATACATTGCACTTATCAAAAACACGCCACCATTATTGGTAATAATGTTTCCATTGGTCACAATGCTTTGGTACACGGTTGCACCTTACACGATAATGTTTTGGTAGGAATGGGAGCTATTGTAATGGATGGCTGTGTGGTGCAAAGCAACAGCATTATTGCAGCAGGAGCAGTAGTTTTAGAAAATACAATCGTTGAAGCAGGCAGTATTTATGCTGGCGTTCCTGCCAAAAAAGTAAAAAACATTTCTCAAGAATTAATCAATGGCGAAATCAACAGAATTGCCAATAATTATTTAATGTACTCAAGTTGGTTTAAAACAGATGAGCCGGAATAATTTTTTTATTAAATCAGCTGCAGTAATTCTATTAAGCCACAGAAGCGTCGCACACTTCAGGGCTTGTGCAAGAAAAACTTACATTTACAATTAAAACTTAATTATGCCAACAATACAGTTATCAAAAATTAGTACAAGAGCACCAAAATCTTTCGACAAAGAAAAAACAAAAGAAAAAACTGCTCAATTAGTAGAAGAATTAGACGAGCTACAAAACCTACTTTTTGCCGAAAACAAACACAGCGTTTTAGTAGTCATTCAAGGTATGGATGCAAGTGGAAAAGATGGTGTAATACGAAACATTTTTGGAAAACTAAACCCACAGGGTGTTTTAGTAAAAAGCTACAAAGCACCAACTGCCGAAGAATTATCACACGATTTTTTGTGGCGTATTCATCAACACGCTCCTGCAAAAGGTTATATCCAAATTTTTAACAGAAGTCATTATGAAGATGTTTTAATTACTCGTGTACATAAGTGGTGCGATGATAATACTGCCAAGCTAAGAATGAAAGCCATCAATGATTTTGAAAACTTAATAAGCACACATAACAATACACATATCTTAAAATTTTATTTACATATCAGCAAAGAAGAGCAAGCAGAAAGATTGGAAGAAAGAATAAAAGAGCCAAAAAAACAATGGAAATACAATGCCAATGATTTTGTAGAAGCTAAACTATGGAAGGAATATATGAAAGCTTATGAAGACTGTTTTAACAATTGTAACAATATTCCTTGGACCATTACTCCTGCCGACCAAAATTGGTATAAAGAACATATTATTGCATCGGAGTTGCATAAGTTATTAACCAGTTTAAAAATGCAATATCCAGGTATTAAAAAATAATTTTGTAGTAATGCTACTACACTATTAACTTTACTTTATTAATTTTTAAACCTTAAAACTAATTATTATGGGAATGATGAAAGAATTCAAAGAGTTTGCAATGAAAGGCAACCTTGTTGATATGGCAATTGCCTTTGTTATGGGTGGTGCTTTTGGAAAAGTAGTTTCTGCTTTTATTGATGGTATGGTTATGCCAGCTGTTGGAATGCTCACTGGCGGTGTAAATTTCGACGACAAAGTTGTAGTACTCAAAGAAGCTTCTAAAGATGAAGCAGGAAAAGAAATTGCAGCAGTTGTTGTAAAATATGGTCATTTTATTACAGTGGCAGTAGAGTTTACAATTATTGCTTTTGTAATGTTTATGGTTATTAAAGCAATCAATAAAATGAAGAAAAAAGAAGCTGAAGCACCAGCTGCTCCAGCAGAACCATCTTCTACAGACAAGTTACTTGCTGAAATTAGAGACGCTCTAAAGAAATAATTTTAATTATTACTAACCACAGAATCGCAGTTAATTTCTGCGTTTCTGTGGTTTTTTATTGTCCATTTATACCTTAAAATCGTTTATTTGCAAGTATGAACAACTCAAATCAATACCAGATTGTTTTACCTCAATTTGAAGGGCCTTTTGATTTATTGCTTTTTTTTATTGAAAGAGATGAATTAGATATTTACAATATTCCAATTACAAAAATTACGAATGATTTTCTAGATTATATACACGCTCAAGGAAAATTAAATATTGAAATGAGTAGTGAGTTTATCTTGTTTATTTCTACTTTAATGCGTATTAAAGCCAGGCTTTTACTTCCAAGAAAAGAAATAGATGAACAAGGCAACGAAATAGACCCTAGGCAAGAATTAGTTGACAAGGTTTTGGAATATAAACGCTTTAAAGAAGCTGCAGCAGAAATGGCAGAAATGGAAGCTACTAGAATGCTCATGTTAAAGCGTGGCAACTTACAAAAAGAATTGGTTCATATTGGAGAAGAAAGTGGCGAGGGAACAGAAATTCAAAATATTACTTTATTTAAGCTAATGAAAGCTTTTGAAAAAGTAATGTTACGGGTACAGGAAAGACAAAATAAACCAGTACATACAGTTGTTAAATACAACTATACAATGGAGGGTAGCAGAGATTATATGAATGAATTTGTACGAAAAGAAAAAACCGTAACCTTTGAAAAAGTGTTTGAAATTTGTGAAAATAGAATTCACGCCATCTTCCTATTTCTCTCTTTACTTGAATTATCGCAGCAACGTTATATGAAACTAATAATGGGCGAAGGCAGAAATAATTTTATTGTTGAATGGAACGAAAACCGAGAACAAGAAATTGCCGATGAAACTGCTGCAGATATTGCTGCAAATACAACCGAAAATTCTCAAGAATAACAATTTTTTTATCCTCTTTTCGTTTTACATAGAAAAAAAATATGAAGAGGATAATTTTATCAATTATAACATTTAGTTTATGTTATAACACCAATGCACAAGTACAAACCGAAATTGCTACTACAAAAACCAATGAAGCCGTTGGAGCATTAACAAAAACAAAAAAACTTAAAGATGGTTGGAATAATGGAGGTTCATTAAATTTGAATTTTACCGAAGGTGGTTTAAACCAAGCTTGGAGAGATGTAAAAGGTGGAGAAGAACAAATAATTGGCATTAAAGCAATTGTGGACTATGACTTTGACTTTAAAAAAGGAAAAGTAAATTGGATGAACAATGTTAGAGCCAGATATGGAATGTCTAAAATTGCATCTGCTGGTTCAGGTTTCCAAAAAAATGATGATTATTTAAGCATTACGTCTATCTATGCTAAAGAAATAAATAATAAATGGAATTTTGCTGGTTTGTTCAGTCTTACATCTCAATTTGATTATTTTTTCCTTTCTCCTGGAGAAATAAAATTAGGTCCAGGTTTTTTATATAAACCAAATGCCAATTTTTCAATGATGATGTCGCCTGCTATGGTAAATCTTACTACAAAATTTGCTACAGAACAAAAAGGATTGAATCTTTTTGGAGTTGATTCAGGCAAAACTACCAAACTTGGTTTGGGTTCATTTGTTCAAATAAAAGCTAGTTATGATATAGCTAAAGGTATCAGTTATAAAGGTTTTGCAACTTTATACAGCGATTACTTAAACAAGCCTGAAGTTATTATTATGGATTGGACCAATTTATTTACATTAAGTGTAAATAAATATATTGGTGCAACTGTAAGTATAAATGTAAGATATAATGATTGGGAAGTAGGCAAATTACAAGTTCAACATGGTATTGGAGTTGGCTTTAGCTATAAATTATAATTGTATTTTTCAAAATAAAAAATCCTGAGATATTTGAATAACACATTCAAATGTCTCAGGAATTTTTTATTCCTTTTTTAATGCATTTCCATAAACTTCTAAGCATCTTTTTCTAGCATCTTCGTGCACTACAATTGGTTTTGGGTACTCAAAACTATTAAGTTCCTTCGCCACAATGTCCCTTGCAGTTAACATTGCAGTAAAAAAATGAATGCTAACAATAATAAAATAATCTTATTTTTTTTGATTATATTTTGAATTTGTTGGTTTAAGCTATTTTTGAAAAGATAAGCAAATACTATGTTAAAACAAATTTCAGCACTATTTACATTTTTATTACTAACACAATTTTGCACTGCCCAAACTTGGCAATGGGCAAGGCGTGGTGGTGGCAGTGCTGGGTTAAATAACCAAGCCGAGAAAATAGTAGATATGCAGTGCGATAAAAATGGCAATGTATATCTACTAGCACAGTTAGATGGTGGTACCGATGTTGTTTTTGGTACCGCCACAGGCGATACCATACCCCCAACATTGCCAGGTGGTAGAGATGCAGCCTTAATAAGCTACGATTGTAATGGTATGTTTAGATGGGCGAAGGTATTGGGGGGGAATATTGATGATGACGCCATAGGAATGGGATTAGATACTTTAGGGCATATTAATGTATGTGTACTCAGTCCAAGTGTGATTTTTAAAGTAGATAGTGATACATCAGTTACCAGCAATAACAGAAAATTAATTAAGCTGATACAATACGATACAGCAGGGCATTACAAATGGATAAAACAGCCTACGCCCGATACCGTAAAAGTGGCAAATACAAATAAATATGGAGCATTTAATATGACTGTAATGCCAAATGGGGATAGTTATTTATTTTGCATATTAGGCACAGGGCTAATTAGTGGCACAACCAATTTAGTAGTATCCACAGCAGGTTATTATATGCTAAAGTATAATGTAGCAGGAGTACCCAAAGAGTTGGTAAAGTTGGATATGAGAGGTACTGGTTCGCCTTGGAACTATGTAAATTTTAGTGTAACTAAAAGCAGGAAGTTTTTATTTACTGCATTACGCAACACATCTTCTTCGCCTACAGATAGTTTAATTATTGGAGGGCAAAAGTTAAATCATCCTTTGTTTTTATGCTGCTTTAGCCAAACAGGTAATGTATTATGGAGGGTTGAGAATACAGATACAGTAAGAGGGGTAATACTCGGCAAACCATTAGTTGATGAAAGCAAAGGATTCATTTATGTTAGTGGTGGGGGTATTGATGGTTATGGTAGTATAGTAGATACTTTGGGTGGTGTGCCAATGATTAATCAGGGCACTACTGGAACATTGCCATACTTTTTTTGTATTGACACACTTGGGAGTTTTAAACAGATAAAATGGGGTAGTTGTTATGCATATATAGGAGGTAATGGTCTAAATGGTTTAACCTTTAGAAGTGACGGTAGATTATTTGCTTATGGAACTGGTGCTGGTGTTTTGTGGGGAGGGTTTAAATTTGATGGAGTTAATGGACAAGGCTATCAAACTTTTCTGCCAAGTTTTGATGCCAATACTGGTGCTATTATGAGTATGGATAGTTTAAGAGGAAATGGAACACTAAATGCAGATGTAATTGCTGCCGATAATAACAACAATATTTATGTGGGTGGGCAATTAAGCAGCAATATAAAAGTTGGCACACAAACCTTAACAAGCACGGGTGGGCAAAGTGATTTTTTTGTGGCAAAGTATGGTTATGCCAATTGTAGTGGGGTGGTGCCGTTGAAGTTTACGAATTATGCCCTTCGACAAACTCGGGGTGACAAGGTTGAAAATTTATGGACAACAGCTAATGAAATAAATGTTAGCCATTTTAACATTCAACGTTCAATAAATGGTAGAGACTTTACAACAATTGGCAAAGTAGTAGCTAGTAATAAAAGCTATAATGAGTATAGTTTTATGGACAACGGTCAACAGTCGACAGCTGACGGTCGACTGTACTACCGAATTGAAAGTATAGATTTTGATGGCAGAAAGCAATACAGCGAAATTAGGAATGTGGAATTAGGAATTAGGAATGGAGGTTTAAGTGTGTATCCAAACCCAGCTAAAGACTTTGTAACTATTGAATGTGCAGGTGCTAATAAATTATTAGTCATTGATAATTTAGGTAGAACAATAAAACAATTTAACAACCTAACACAACCCCAAATCTTAAACTGTAAACAACTTAGTAATGGTGTTTATATTGTTAAAGCCATAATGATAAATGGCGATATTAAAACAGAGAAATTAATAGTTAAATAGGATGGTTAATTACTCCTTCGCCGCAAAGTCTCATGCAAGGTAAGTAGTTTGCGTATATTCAAAAAGTTTAAAGATTTTTATTGCTTCTTTAACGCCTTTCCATACACCTCTAAGCATCTTTTTCTAGCTTCTTCGTGCACTACAATTGGTTTTGGGTACTCAAAACTATTAAGTTCTGGAATCCATTTTTTTATATATATTAAATCTTTGTCAAACTTTTCAGTTTGTAGCTTAGGACTAAAAACCCTGAAATAAGGGGCAGCATCGCAACCACTTCCTGCAGCCCATTGCCAGCCACCATTGTTAGCTGCAAAGTCAAAGTCTAAAAGTTTTTTGGCAAAATAAGTCTCGCCCCAACGCCAATCAATTAACAGATGTTTTGTAAGAAAAGATGCCACAATCATTCTAACTCTATTGTGCATATAGCCGGTTGTATTTAACTCTCGCATACCTGCATCAACAATTGGATAACCAGTTTTTCCATTGCACCACTTTTCAAATTCCATCTTATTATTTCTCCATTCAATTAAATCATACTCTTTCCTAAAAGCCTTTCCTATGCTTATGTGCGGAAAATGATACAATATTGAAAAATAAAAATCTCTCCAAATAAGTTCATTTAAAAAAGTTTCGTTCAATGGCAAACTATATTGCACCAGCTTTCTAATACTTATCGTTCCAAATCTTAAATGAACTCCCAATTTCGAAGTGCCATCAATTGCAGGATAATTTCTTTGTTCTGTATATTTTTTTACTAACTCAGTAGATAAACTTTTCTTTGGAAAAACATTATTTGTAGCCATAAAGCCCATATTGTCTAATGTAATAACTGGCTGTGCAACTTGCTTAAAAAAATTTCCAAAATAATTTTCTGTAGGATAGCTTTTATAATAGAATTCTTTCAGCTTTAGCTTCCACTTTTTACTATATGGCGTAAATACAGTATAAGGACTTCCATCATCCTTCATTACTTCATTTTTTTCAAAAATTACTTGATCCTTATAAGTCGCAAACGCAATATTTCTTTCTTTTAAAAAATCAGCAATTGCAGCATCTCTGTTTATAGCATATTGCTCATAGTCGTGGTTGGTGAATACCTTTTCAACAAAATATTTTGATGTTAGTTCTTTGAAAGCCTCAATTGGCGTGGTATATAGAATTTCAATGGTACTACCTAGCTCAATAAGCAGGGTTTGCATTTCTAATAAAGCAGCATAAATAAATTGCACTCTTTTGTCTGATTTATCTTCTAAGTCATCCAAAATATTTTTATCAAAAATAAATATTGGTAACACATTTTTTGATTCCTTTAAAGCATAATATAGTGCTGCATTATCAGTTAATCTCAAATCTCTTCTGAACCAAAAAATATTAACAACTGGCTTCATCTATAATAATTTATTTAACAAATTCAATCATTCTATTACAACCTTACTTATTAATTAGAGAATTTATATTTTAAATTACTTTTTAAGTAAGTCTGAATCTTCTCTTTTTTTCATAATACCAATCATCATTACTAAGGCAGTTAAAATAATTACTTGAATAATAAGAGATTTATTAGCAAGGCTAGATGCATTGCTAACAGGTATTGACAAAAACAATAATATTGTTATTAATCCTCTGGGAGCAATAAACAGCAGGGGTTGTGTGTCTATTGAAAATAATTTAAGCACAAGGTATCGCAACATAAAAATACTAAAAGTTATTCCAACTGCCCAAGCAATTGTTGACGTATTCAGCAATTCTGCATTTTCAATTAAATAACCAAACAATAAAAAAAATAATGCACGAATTAAAAAAACTATTTCAGTGGTTAGCACTTTAAACTTTGCAACTTCTTTGTCTAAAATATTGGGTTTTAATTTTTGTATAAACTGATATTTTTTTAGTTCATCTAAATTGCCCAAAAAAAGACCAAATAGTAATATAAAAATAAGGGCTGGTAAGTGATAAATTTTAGAAACAGCATATATTAAAACTATAATAATAATGATGGGTGCAAATTTTACATGATGTTTAATTTTACTTAATAAATAAGCTAGTGCCAGCGTTGCCACAAAAGTTATAATTAATATTAAAATTATTTCAATAATAAAAATACCAACAGATTGTGTACCTATATTATCATTCATTGTAATAAAATTGAAAAATATTACTCCAAAAATGTCTGATAAGCTACTTTCATAAGTAATAAACTCCTTTTGCTTGCCTATTAAATTATGGGCACTTGGAATAGCAATAGCACTACTAATAATTGCAAAAGGAATGGCATTTGATAAGCCCGACTTAAAACTAATATTTCCATAATACTGAAAAGCAAAAGCCAGTAAAATACTGAAAACAATTAATGGAATAAATGCTACCAAAGCTGTTTTACCCACATAAGGTAACTTTGATTTGTTAAGTTGTAATTCAAGCGAACCTTCCAATACAATTAGTATTAAGCCTATTGTTCCAAGTATGGGCAAAAATGATGTAAGCGATGGCAGTGGCACATTAAAAAAAGTGGCTAGTTGTTTGGCAGAATAACCTAGTGCAAGCAACAATATTACCGATGGAATTTTAGTTTTTGACGCAGTAATATCAAAAATATACGCCAAAATAAGTAATATGCAAACCGTAATAATAATTGCCATTTTGCTAAAAAAATTAAAGAACACAAATTAATGCTAAAAAAGTTTACCTAAAAATTTGGTATCACTGCTCCATCACTTTGTGATATATTTTTTGGCTTTCAATATTAATGTATGAATTACTTCCAAGTTGTTTAACCCACAAAATTCCTTTAATCGCATTCGACAAAAAAATCTCATCGGCATTAGCAATTTCATCAATATTTATGGCAGTTTCAATAACATCAACACTATAATTTTTTAATGTCGAAATTATATATTTACGCATTACTCCATTTACACAACCTTCGCTTAAAGCAGGCGTTTTTACAATTTTGTTTTTAATAATAAAAACATTAGCAATGGTACTATCGGCTATACAATTGTTTGTGTTTAGCAATATAGCATCGTTCATTTTATTTTCTTTTGCCCATAATGCTGCCATTGCATATTGCAAATAATTATTGCTTTTGATGTTTGAAAAAATATCACAACTTTTTTTTGCAAAAGGATAAACGTCTATTACCAAACCATTTTCGTTCATTTGATTTACCGTTTCATTCAAATTAAAACTTTGAATTAAAATGTGTGGGTGAAAGTTGGTTACTTCAAACAATCCAGCATCTGCTCTATAAAAAGTAATTCGAATTCTGCCCAAATGCAGATGATTATTTTTGTTAGCTAGCTCAATTACCTGTTTTTCTAATTTTTCGTAAGAAAAATGTTTGGCTGTAACAAATCCCAATGTTTTTAAACTATTAGCTATCCGCTCAAAATGAAGTTCCTTTAACTGAATTTTCCCTTGCGACAATTTTATGGTTTCAAAAAAACCATCTCCATATCTAAATGAACGGTTGTTTACAGAAATATTATTTTCGCTCTCAAGAAACATTTTTCCATCAAGATTATAGTAATTCAAATGCGACATAGCACAAATTTGAGTTAGTTTTATCAATCAATTTTATTTTATATGACAATTGCAGAAATAATTGCCCCACTCGAAAAATTTGCACCTGTTGAATATCAGGAATCCTACGACAATTGTGGCTTAATTACTGGCAATTCAAACTGGAATTGTTCTGGCATTATTTGCACTTTAGATGTTACCGAAGCCGTGGTTTTAGAAGCAAAGCGAAATGGCTGTAATTTAATTGTTGCCCACCATCCAATTATTTTTAGTGGATTAAAAAAAATTACTGGTAAAAATTATGTTGAAAAAACTGTGATTGCAGCAATAAAAAATGACATTGCCATTTATGCCATACACACAAATTTGGATAATGTTATTGAAGGCGTAAACAACAAAATTGCTGATAAACTAGGCTTAATTAATAGAAAAATACTTGCCCCAAAGCAAAATTTGTTGAGCAAACTATTTGTTTTTGTGCCAGAAAATGCTGTGGAAATTGTTAAAGAAGCCATTTTTAGTGCAGGTGCAGGACATATTGCAAATTATAGCGAATGCAGTTTTGCTGCCAATGGAATTGGAACCTTTAAAGGCAATGAAAATAGTAATCCTGCAATTGGAAAGCCAATGATTCGTTCTACAATTTCTGAAGTAAAATTAGAATTTATTTTACCAAATTATTTACAAAACTATGTGATAAATAAAATGATAGAAGCTCATCCGTATGAAGAAGTAGCTTATGATATTGTTTCATTAAATAATAGTTATCAAACTGTTGGAAGTGGCTTAGCAGGAGATATGGAATTAGAAATTAGCGAATTGGAGTTTTTGGGTTTATTAAAAAAACAATTTAATCTTACCATTATCAAGCACACAACATTGTTAAACAAGCCTATAAAAAAAGTTGCTCTTTGTGGCGGTTCTGGTAGTTTTTTAATAAAAAATGCAATAGCCGAAAAAGCTGATATTTACATTACTTCTGATATTAAATACCACGAATTTTTTGATGCAGAAGGCAAAATTGTTGTTGCAGATATTGGACATTGGGAAAGCGAGCAATTTACTATTGAATTATTGATGGAGATTTTACAGTCAAAATCCCCTACTTTTGCCGTCCTTAAAAGTGGGGTGAGCACGAATCCAGTTGAATATTTTTTGGGTGAGTGGGAACTAGTGAATGATAAACGGGATGGGTGTTCTTAAACTTTAAACTTTAAACTTTAAACATAAAGCAAGATGGCTGTAGCTAAAGATTATTCGGTTCAAGACAAATTAGCCGGATTAGTAAGACTTCAAAAAATTGATAGCAAATTAGATGAGTTTGCGGTTTTAAAAGGCGAGTTACCAATGGAGGTAAGCGATTTGGAAGATGAAATTCAAGGCTTACACAGCAGAAGAATTAGAATTGAAGAAGAAATTAATGGTATTAACGAATATATTGAATCAAGAAAAGTTGCTATTAAAGAAGCTGAAGAACTAGGAAAAAAATACGAAAAACAAAGCGAAAATGTTAAAAATAGTCGCGAGTTTGAAGCTATTACCAAAGAAATCGAAATGCAACAGCTTGAAGTAAAATTAGCTGAAAAGCATATTAAAGATGCTAACGAAGAAATGGGCGAAAAGGTAAGAGCTCTTGATGCAGCTAAAAAGCAAATTGCTGTTAAAGATGGTGTTTTAAATCACAAAAAAAGTGAGCTTGAAAAGATTATTGTTGATACAGAAAAAGAGGAAAAACATTTTAGAAAACTAAGCGATGAAGCCAGGAAAAGTGTTGATGAAAGATTACTTTACAGCTATGATAGAATTAGAGGAAATTACAGAAATGGTTTAGCTGTAGTTCCTGTTGAGCGTGATGCTTGCGGCGGTTGCTTTAATGCAATTCCTCCTCAGCGTCAAAGCGAAATTCGTTTACACAAAAAAATTATTGTTTGTGAAAACTGCGGTAGAATTTTAGCAGATGAAGCACTTGCCGAAAGTGTTGAAGTAAAATAATTACACTTAAAAAATATTTTAAAGGAAGCACAAAATGCTTCCTTTTTTTGTACAATGAAATTAGTTTTATCAATAGTATTATGGCTTGGCTGTGCCGAATATTTATCTGCTCAAAAAGTATATGAATTTAATAGCATTTGTCAGCAAGCTTATAAAGATATCGGGCAACTTAAAATTGCAAATGGCATTGCTTTAATCGAAAAAGCTAAGCAACAAAATCCTAATAATCTTATTCCAGTTTTTTTAGAAAGTTATATTGATGTGTTAGAATTATTTTTTAATGAAGATGCAACTGAATATAAAGCCAGAAAAGAGAACATCAATAATAGAATTAGTGAATTAAAAAAAGGACCCGATTCATCGCCATTTTACAGATTTTGCTTAA
The DNA here is from genome assembly GCA_964615145.1 of uncultured Chitinophagaceae bacterium. Taxonomy (GTDB): domain Bacteria; phylum Bacteroidota; class Bacteroidia; order Chitinophagales; family Chitinophagaceae; genus CAIVPM01. Next base: position 8,187 of record CAZTOP010000037.1, on the reverse strand, counting down.
GTAATGCTTACTTGCACAAATCAGTAATTTGTATTAGATATGGCGAAAACATAAGTGCTGCCTGGGATTCAAAAAAAGCATATTCTTATATAAAGGATAACAGAAAAATGTTTTCTACTTTTTCTCCAAATGAAATGCTGTATGGAAGTATGCAAGCCATAACTGGCACTATACCCAAAGGCTACAAATGGTTAGCCTCAATTCTTGGCATGAAAGGTTCAGTAACAGAGGGAATGAAAACACTCTCAAATTTTGTAAACAGCACCGACCCTTGGGCAAAGCTTTTTAATAATGAAAGTCAGTTAATATATTGTTATCTCAGTTACTATGTCGATAATAAAAAAGACGAAACAATTCAGCATATAATTTCAAGTAAATTAGATGTAGTAAACAATCATTTGTTTGCTTATATGGCTGCTAATTTATCTATCAATAATAAACAAACAGAGCTAGGTAAAAATATTATTCTCAACAGAAACAAATCAGCAGAATACCTGCAAACCCATATTTGGGATATGCAAATGGGATATGCACTGTTGCATAAATTAGAGCTAGCAGATGCCATTACACATTTTGAAAAATACCTTGCAGCATTTAAAGGAAATTTTTATGTAAAAGACATTTATCAAAAACTAAGCTGGGCTTATTATTTACAAGGAAATTTTGCTGCTGCACAAAAAGCCAGAGCCAACATTTTAATAAAAGGAGGCACAGATGCAGAGGCAGATAAACAAGCTTTAAAAGAAGCCAAAGAAAACAAATGGTACAATGTTTTGCTACTGCGTAGTAGGCTATTAAGCGATGGAGGTTATAATACAGAAGCCTTAAAACTACTTGATGGAAAAACCGTAAACAGTTTTGATAAGCCCGAAGAAAAACTTGAATTTGTTTATCGCCTTGCACGTATTTATGATGATATACACAGGGATGAAGATGCCATTAAATTCTATCAAAAAGCTGTAGACTTAGGTAAAGACAGAACTGAATATTATGCAGCAAGGGCTGCTTTACAAACCGGAATGATTTATGAAAAACTGAACAATAAACCCGAAGCCATTAGGTTTTATAATATCTGCTTAGATATGGATCACCACGATTACAAAAACTCTTTAGACCAAAAAGCCAAAAGTGGTATTGCCAGGTGCAAAGGTGAGTGATAAAAAATAAAATAGTTGATACTACACATTTTTAGCATTTAGATGCCAAAGGCGAATCCTTGTTTACCTATCGGCAATTACTCGTTGCGTATATGGAATGATTAGGTGCTTAAAAAGGATTACTTATTGCTCACTTGGAGTTACTGTATGCTCAAAAAAGTTCACTGTATGCTCAGTTGGAGCCACTGTATGGACATTCCGATATGTTTTTTATGTAAAGAGTTAGAAATTTAAGCCATAATGGCAGAATTGTAGGGCAAAAAGCGTTTTAGGTTTATTGAAAACAAACAGGCAACAGCTTTTATTTTAAAAAAATAAAAATACAAGGCAACCCTTTTGCATTTTTTTACGACTAATATTGTAATTGTATAAATTCCAAAACCTTAAGAAGGGAAAAAATGAAAAAAATAGCCACACTTTTAATTTGCTTTATTGTTGTTACTGCTGCGAAAGCACAATACGTAAATATACCCGATAGCAATTTCAGGAGTTTTTTAATTACTAAATACCCAACTTGTTTTAATGCTAGTGGACAAATGGATACTACTTGTGCAGATATTTTAAACAATACTTTTATTCATTATTCTGGAAAATCTGTGAATAGTATAGAAGGTGTACAATATTTCAAATCACTATCGTACCTCGATTGTAGCAATAATCAACTTATCAATTTACCAAATCTTCCTAATTCTTTGAATATTTTAATTTGTTCTTCAAATCAACTAACCAGTTTACCTAATTTACCAGATTCATTAGGGAATCTAGATTGTTCTGATAATAAACTCACTATCTTGCCTAATTTGCCTAATTCATTAACAAATTTAGATTGTTCTGGTAATGAAATCACTAACTTGCCTAGTTTACCTAATTCCCTATCAAAATTGCATTGTGAAATAAATCAACTTACTAGTTTGCCTATCTTACCAAGTTCGCTAACAGAACTATATTGCCATATTAATTACCTTACTAGTTTGCCTACTTTACCCAACTCATTAATTTATTTGTACTGCGATTATAACTATATCTCTTGCCTTCCAAAACTACCTAAAACTCTCTCTGTTTTGTCCTTTGATAACAATAATATAACCTGCATTCCAAATACATTTTTAGGCACTATCATAAGTACTCAATTACCACTTTGCAATCCTACAAACAACTCAAATGGTTGTATTTCATTTCCTGTAATACAAGGCAATATTTATGCAGATAAGAATATAAATAATGTTTGGGATAATGGAGAATATGGTAAAAGAGGTGTAAAAATAAATCTATCAAACGGCACATCAACCTTTACACAAAAAAATGGTTTTTATGAAATAAGTGCCGATAGTATTGGAAGCTATAGCGTAAGCATTAATAACCCTAATTTTTTCAATGCACAACCTAACAGTTTTAATCATAATTTCAATAGATACGATACCCTAGTAATAGATACATTTGCTATGCAACCAACCATTATAAAAGATAGTTTGAGCATAGTTACAGCACCAATCGATTGGGCCGCAAAACCAGGCTTTAGTTTCCCTTATTTAATTAGCTCTGAAAATGAGGGTACAACAATTTCTAATCCAACTGTTCATTTTATTTGGGATTCTTCTAAACTTGTTTTAGATAGTACAAGCAATACAACAGCAATTAATACAGGCAATGATTTAAGTTGGAATATCAGCAATTTTGCACCAGGGCAAATAGACAATGTTGTGGCTTATTTCAGAGTAAAAACAACTACTTCCATTGGCGATAGCATTAACCATACTACAACTATCAGTGATGGTATAGCTTCTGCAACAGATAGTGGTAGAACAATAGTTAGAGGCAGCTACGACCCCAACGAAAAACAAGCAACACCTGTGCTAACACCTGCACAATGTGCATTGGGCAAGTATATAGATTATACCATTTATTTTCAAAACACGGGTACAGATACAGCATTTACAGTTGTTATTGCCGATACTTTAAGCAGCAATCTAATTGATAGTAGTTTGCAAGTTGTAAACAGTAGTCATAATTGCAAAACTACTCAAAACGGCAACAAGATTTTCTTTGAGTTTAAGAATATACTATTACCCGATAGTAATATTAATGAAAAGAAAAGTCACGGCTTTGTTAGCTTTAAAGTAAAACCCAAACCAACTTTAGTAAATGGTAATACTATAGAAAACAAAGCATCTATTTATTTTGATTACAACACACCTATTGTAACAAACAAAGCCATTACACAAATAAATACAAGTGGTGTGGTGTTGCCTGTGCAAATGAAAAACTATGATATTAGAAAAGTAAATAACGACAAAGTATTAAACTATTGGTCAACAGCCACAGAAACAAATGCTTTATTGTTTAATGTTCAAAGAAGTGAAAATGCCAGAACATTTAAAACCTTTGGAAAAGTATTGGCAAAAGGCAATAGTAATCATTATGAATTTACCGATGTATTAAACACTAATAACTTACCATCAACTTTATATTATCGTTTACAAATAATAGATAAAGATGGAAGCATAAGCTATTCATCAATAAAATCAATAAGTTTGAACGAATTTTATAATAAACCAATAAACCTTTATCCAAATCCTGCAAAAGATATTGTGCATATTGAAAGTAAGGATGGAATAAAAGAATTGAAATTGATTGATATGTTTGGCAAGGTGATTTCTAGTTATAATCAAAATAACAACAACCTTAAGCATCAAACCTTAAACCTAAAACAATTCACCAAAGGAATTTATATAGTGCAAGTAACCACAGTAAAAGGTGAAGTGCAGGAGGAGAAGTTAGTTGTGGAGTAGAAATTATACAAACAAAAAATACTCATTAATTCTTTATTTCTTTTATTGAAAATTCAATTGCAAGCTTAATCTTCGCAGCACAAATTTTAGTTTCAATATCATTAGTAAAAATAACCAGACCAAAATCAATAAACAATAAAAGTTATCTTTGATTTATAAATAATAATTAAATTTTATGTTAGCAGTTAGTGGAACATATCTAAACGGTTTTGTAAAACTAGATAAAGATTATATAAGCGATAATCCAGTTAAAGTTATAGTTACCTTTTTAGAAGAAGTAGAACCCAAAAACGAAACTCATATTGCTTTAAGTGATTTTTCTTTTGCAAAAAGCCAATCTAACTTGCAACATTATAAAGGCTCTTTTGCTGATGAAGTTATTCAAGAAAGAAGAGAATCGCTATGAAAATATTTTTAGATACATCGGCATTATTTAAACTTTATCATAAAGAAACAGAAACTATAGCACTTCAAAACCTGTTTGAAGCGAATGATATTACTTCCATTTACTTATCTGAAATTACTAAAATAGAATTTGCATCTACAGTTTGGAAGAAAGTAAGAACCAAAGAAATTACCGAAGTTGATGCAAAACAATTAATGCAATGTTTTGAGTTTGATTATTCAAAATTTTCTTTCATTCTTATTGACTCAATTATAACAAAAGAAGCTCTTGTTCTTTTGTCAAAATATGGATCTCTAGGTTTAAGAACCCTAGATAGTTTACAGCTTTCAACAGCAGTAATGTTTAAGAATAATACAGACTTGTTTATTTCATTCGATAATTTATTAAATGATTTTTTTAAATCAGAAAATCTTCCAACTGAGTTGAATAATAATCTTTCACAACCACATCCTGAGGGTTTATAATATTAGAAACTACAAATGCTCAAAAATCTTCACATACAGAATTATGCTATTATAGATGAAATCAGCATTGATTTTTCATCTCAACTAAATATTATTACTGGCGAAACTGGTGCTGGTAAAAGTATTTTAATGGGGGCATTAAGTTTGATTCTTGGCGAACGTGCAGATAGCTCTTCATTGACAGATAGTTCTAAAAAATGCTTTATTGAAGGCAATTTTGCAGTTGAAGATAAGACTGCAGTAAAAGAATTTTTGCTGAATAATGAGCTTGATAATGGTGCTGAATTATTATTAAGAAGAGAGATTGCCAGTAATGGTAAAAGTCGTGCATTTATAAACGATACACCAGTTACCTTGCAACAAATAAAACAATTGGCAAGTTTGTTGGTAGATTTACACCAACAGTTTGATACACTTGAATTGGGCGATAGCGATTTTCAAAGAGAAGTAATAGATGCATTGGCAGATAATGCTGCAAACCTATCAAACTATAAAGCTGTTTATCTGCAATGGAAAAAAGCACAGCTAGATTTAAAAGCATTACAAACACAACAAGCTTCTTTTCAAAAAGAATTAGACTATCATCAGTTTTTATTTGATGAATTGAATGAGTTGAATCTTAAAGAAAATGAACTAGAGGATTTAGAAGCCGAACTTAAAATACTGAACAATAGCGAAGGCATTAAAGCAAGTTTAAGTAAAGTATATTTTGAGTTAAAGGAGAGTGAAACACCTGTAGTGCAATTACTCAAACAACTCTCCAATCAGTTGCAAGCTTATGCAACTTATCACCCTTCATTAGAAGCCATCATTCAAAGAATACAAAGTTCTCAAATAGAATTACAAGATATAGCCAACGAAGTTGAAACCATTAATGACACTGTATTGTACGATGAAAACAGAATTAATATTATCAACGATAAAATATCACTTGGATATAAATTACTGAAGAAACACAATGTTCAAACCACCAATGAACTATTGCAAATTCAGGCAGATATTGAGCAAAAATTGCAGGCAGTGTTACATATTGACGACACTATTAAAACAAAAGAAAAAGAAGTTGCACAATATTTTGCACAAGCCACCAAACTAGCAGATGCTATTTCTAAAAATCGCCATCAACAAACAAAATCTCTTGCACAAAATGTAAACAAATTATTGCACCAAATAGGAATGCCTAATGCACAACTGAAGGTTGAAATAAAAGATACAGCTTTAAATGATTTTGGTAAAGATGAGGTTGAGTTTTTGTTTGATGCCAACAAGAGCAACAAATTTGAGCCTATAAGGAAGGTAGCAAGTGGTGGAGAGCTAAGTAGATTGATGCTTTGCATTAAATCTTTAGTGGCACAAAAGATGGATTTACCTACTCTTATTTTCGATGAAATAGATACAGGAATTAGTGGCGAAGCTGCTAAGCAAGTTGGCATTATTATGCAGCAATTAGCTGCTACCAGACAAATTATATGCATTACACACCAACCACAAATTGCAGCCAAAGCCAACACGCATTTATTTGTTTATAAAAATGCTGTAAACAGCACCATTAAAACCAGTATTAAAATACTCGGCACAGAAGAAAGAACGCTTGCCATTGCCCAAATGCTTAGTGGCCAAAACCCAAGCGAAGCAGTTATTGCAAGTGCCAGAGAAATGATGAATTAAGGTATTAATGGCATTCATTTTATCATTTTTGTGTCAAAATCAATATTCAAAAAAATCATCGTTTTAAACTGTAAAACATTAAAGCATACTCATAAAATCTTAAAATAATCGTAAACTCTATTGTTTTACATTTGCATCACAAAATTTTAATAATTATGAGTTTTATTTTAGATGTTCATGCTCGTCAAATTTTAGACAGTCGTGGCAATCCAACAATTGAGGTAGATGTAATGACAGAATCTGGTAGCTTTGGCAGAGCAGCTGTACCTAGTGGTGCAAGTACTGGAATACACGAAGCTGTTGAGTTGCGTGATGATGATAAAAAAATGTATGGCGGAAAAGGTGTGTTAAAAGCTGTACAAAATGTAAACGAAAAAATTGCGGAAATTTTAATTGGTTTTGATGCTTCTGAACAAGCAGCTATTGACCAAGCTATGATTGACCTTGATGGCACAGAAAACAAAGGAAATTTAGGTGCAAATGCAATATTGGCTGTAAGTATGGCTGTAGCAAAAGCCGCTGCCGAAGAGGCTGCTTTGCCTTTGTACAGATATATTGGTGGCACTAATGCTAAAACATTACCTGTTCCAATGATGAATATTGTGAATGGTGGTGCACATGCCGATAATAAAATAGACTTTCAGGAGTTTATGATTATGCCTGTTGGTGCAACATCTTTTAGCGAAGGTTTACGTTGGGGAACAGAAATTTTTCACGTATTAAAAAGTGTGTTAAAGAAAAAAGGTTATAGTACAAACGTGGGCGACGAAGGTGGATTTGCCCCAAATATTCAAAGTAATGAAGAAGCTATTGAAACAGTATTAGAAGCCATTCATGCTGCTGGTTATAAAACAGGTAGTGAAATTGTAATTGCAATGGATGCTGCCAATAGCGAATTATGGAATGCTAGCAAAGGCAAATACGTGTTTCATAAAAGTAGTGGTAAAGAAATGACCAGTGACGAATTAGTAAAGTATTGGGAGAGCTGGGTAAATCAATATCCAATTGTTTCAATTGAAGATGGAATGGCTGAAGATGATTGGGATGGTTGGAAAAACTTAACAGAAACTATTGGCAAAAAATGCCAATTGGTAGGTGATGATTTATTTGTAACTAATGTAACAAGATTACAACAAGGAATTGATAAAGGTATTGCCAATGGACTATTAGTAAAAGTGAATCAAATAGGAACTGTTACAGAAACTATTAACGCAGTAAGTTTGGCTCAGCACAATGGTTATAATACTATTATGAGTCATAGAAGCGGCGAAACAGAAGATGTAACTATTGCAGATTTAGCTGTGGCATTAAACTGTGGTCAAATAAAAACTGGCAGTGCTAGCAGAACAGATAGAATTGCCAAGTACAATCAGTTATTAAGAATCGAAGAAGAATTAGGGGCTACCGGAATCTACTTAGGTAAAAAATTAAAGTTTAATAAATAGTATTTTAGTACTTCTATGTGAACATAAAAAAAGAGGGTGCAAATGCATCCTCTTTTTTTTATGACTAGTTTGAACTAATTATTTATTGAAAACAGTAGTTGCTGCATCTGCTTTTGGAGCAACCTCAGCAATTTTAACTTCTACTTTTTTAGTTTCTGTTTTGTTGCCCATTGTAGCTTTAGGATGCATTGTTGCCAATGTTGGGGCAATTACCAAACTAACAATACTCATCAATTTGATTAAGATATTCATTGATGG
>CAZTOP010000036.1:0-26454 GCA_964615145.1 uncultured Chitinophagaceae bacterium | reverse complement strand
AGTTGTGGTCGAAGCTTTGTAATTTTATTCTGATTCGTTGTGACATATGCTTTATCCATTTTTTCAAACGGAGTGCAAATGTAGGAGGATGTTTGATACCAGCAAATTTTTTTTAGACTTATTTTTAAAAATATTGTGATTAACTCAAATTATTTGAAAAAAAATATTCAAAAAGCTACTTTAAAAGCATTAAAAAAAATCAAATTTAGAGCTATAAATTATTTGAAAAAAACTAAAGTAATTGATAAATAATTAGATATGTTTTTAAAATAAGCTTAAAAATAAAATGTAGTGACAATTTAAAAAGTTAACTATGGTTTATAAAAAAATATTATTTTAGTACTTGAATTGGCTGCAAAATTTTTGTGTTTTTGGTGTAATGATAGTATAATAAAAAACTCCCTCGTGAAAACGAAGGAGGAACACCTGAACTTAATTTGTTAAGTATAACTAAAAGTAAGTAGTGGTATATACAACAATGAAATGTAAAAAGGTTGGGAGTATTTAAAAAAATAATTTTCTAGGCTAGGATTTTTTCTACCAAGTTGGTTTTCCAATTTTCATTTTATCTAATACTTCTTGATAAGATTTTTTCTTAGCTTCTTCAACCAATTCAAGAGCTTTAGTTTCTATTTCAATGGCTTCTTTGGTTTGACCAAGTTTATAAAGCAAGTTGGCATAAGTATCGAGATACATTGGATTGTCTTTATCTAGTTCTAAACTTTTTTTGCTCCAAAGAAGGGCTTTGTTGAGTAAAGAACTATCACTAATATTTTGAAAAACAAACAAAGCATAATCATTAATCTCATTTGAGTTATCGAATAGGTCTGCATTAATTTCATCGAATTGAAGTATATACTTAAAACTTTCTAAATTCTTTTTTTGATAATGACATTTCAATATTAAAATCAAACTTGCCTTTTTCCCTATCTCAGAATATTTTTTTGAGTATTCCGAAATAATCTTATCCTGTATAATTTGCCTGCTATTGCATTCTTTTAAATATTTCCTTTTAATGTCAAAACCTATTATGCGTATTAAACAAATTTCTAACTTTTTCTTATTGACGACATTCCTCCAAATTTCTCTATTTGAGAATAAAATTTCAAAACTAATACTGCCACTTACTCGAACATTGTTTAATAAGAGGTTTCCGTTTTCTTCGGTATATAAGTCCTTAATATTTTTGATGTACTCTAGTAAGTATTTGTCTGCATTAAATCTAACATCATTTGAGGCATTAATAAGATTTTTCAATACGATTGTATCACTATTTCCATTATTATATTTTTCTAGTAAAGTATAGTATTGTTGGTTTTCATTTAATGCATCTTTAGCTTTTTTAATCATAAAAGTATCATTACCAATACCGATAAACCCATGTACTAGAGTTCCCATCTTGTTAAAAATTAAAAATGTAGGATAAGCAGTAATAGGATATTTTTCATTTATTGATTCTGCGATTGATCTACTAACTATAGCATCGTCGTTGTCTTTTGTAGTTTCATCCATTTGAAGGCTTATACACACAAAGTTTTTATTAAAAAAATCTCCAACATTTTTTTTGGGGAATACTTGTGTTGAAAGATATTTACAAGGGCCACACCAAGTAGTATAACAATCAATAAAAATGTATTTATCCTCTTGTTGTGCTTGTTTAACTATGTCGCTCCAATTTGTTACTCTATGTATAAATTTCACCCCTTCATCTTTTTGTGCATTTGCAAAAGCAGGTAGTATAAAAAGTAACGCAATCAATTTTTTCATTTGTCGAATAGATTAAAATGATGTGGTAAACATAAAACAAAAAAGAGATTGTTTTTACACAATCTCTTTTAATTTATAGTTCTAATAATGCTTTCACTGGGTCTTTGCCAAACAGAAGCAATGCAGGATTTTCTAATAATTCTTTTACCCTAACCAAGAAACTTACACTCTCTCTACCATCAATAATTCTATGGTCATAGCTCAATGCCAAATACATCATTGGTCTAATTTCTACCTTACCATTAATAGCCATTGGTCGGTCTTGAATTTTGTGCATACCTAAAATTGCACTTTGTGGAATATTGATAATTGGCGTGCTCATTAAACTACCAAACACACCACCATTGGTAATAGTAAAAGTTCCACCAGTTAAATCATCAGCAGTTAATTTGCTATCACGGGCTTTGGCTGCTAAAACCCCAACTGTTTTTTCAACATCAGCCATACTCATACTTTCTACATTACGCATTACAGGTACTGTTAATCCGCGAGGTGTAGAAACAGCAATGCTAATATCTGCATAATCGTGATACACTAATTCGTCAGCTTCGATATAAGCATTTACAGTTGGCCATTCACTTAATGCAATGGCACAAGCTTTTGCAAAAAAGCTCATGAAGCCAAGGTTTACACCGTGTGCTTCTTTAAATTTATCTTTATGCTTTGCACGGATTTCCATTATTGCACCCATATCAACTTCGTTAAAAGTAGTAAGCATTGCAGTAGTGTTTTTCGCCTCAACCAATCGACGACTAATGGTTTTGCGAAGATTGCTCATCTTCTCTTTTCTAATATTTCGAGTGTTTAATGCAGCTCCAGCAAATGCTTTTTTACCAGGATTACTTAATGCCTCAAGCACATCTTGCTTTAGGATTTTGCCCCCAACTCCTGAAGGGGATATAGAAGCAGTATTTACTTTTTCTTCTTTAATAATTGTTGATGCAACAGGAGTTGCTTTAACAGATTCGTTTGTTGTTTGTGATGGTGCGGTTGTTACTTCAACTTTTTTCTCTTCTTTAGGACTCTCTGGCTTTGCTGGCTCTGCGGACTTCTCAGGCTTTGGAGCAGTTTCATCAATTTGTGCAAGAATGCTACCAATTAAAATTGTATCACCTGCAGTAGCAAGAGTTTTTAATACACCTGCTTTTTCAGCATTTACCTCAAAAGTTGCTTTTTCACTTTCAAGTTCAGCTATTACTTCATCACGCTCTACATACTGACCATTTTGTCTTGTCCATTTAAGTAAGGTAACTTCGCTAATAGATTCTCCTACTGTTGGCACTTTAATATCTATCATATAATATTTTAATTCAAAAAGTTAAAATTCAAAAACCAGAATTAGAAATCAAGAATCTTTGATTCAGAAAACTTTATATTCCAAAAGCTGTTTTAATAATCTCATCCTGTTCTACCTTATGTACTTTAGCATAACCTGTGGCTGTTGCGGCACTTGCATTTCTGCTAATAATTCCGAAGTTAATATTCTTAACATTCATTTTAAGGAAAGATGCAGCACCCATGTTTAAAGGCTCTTCTTGCACCCAAAACCAAATAGCCCTACTGTATTTTTTATACAATGCATCTAATTGTTTTTGAGGTAAAGGATATAATTGTTCTACTCGCACAATTGCTATGTCTTGTATATTTTCTTTTGCTTGTTTTTCGGCTAATTCAAAATAAATTTTACCAGTGCAGAACAAAACTTTTTTTACAGCAGTTGCATCTGAAACAAATGCATCATCAATTATTTCTTTAAATCCTCCATTTGTAAATTCGTCAATGTGGCTGTAGCTTCCAGCGTAACGAAGATTTGCTTTTGGAGAGAAATTAATTAATGGCTTTCTAAATTCCCAACTAACTTGTCGTCTTAATGCATGGAACAAATTTGCAGCAGTTGTAATATTGGTAATTACCATATTTAGTTCTGCACACTGTTGCAAAAATCTTTCCATTCTGGCACTACTATGTTCAGGACCCTGTCCTTCATAACCATGTGGCAGTAACATTGTAACCCCATTCATTCTATTCCATTTTTGTTCACCTGCACTTATAAATTGGTCAATCATAGTTTGAGCACCATTGCAAAAATCTCCAAATTGTGCTTCCCAAATTACCAAAGAGTTTGGATTGGCCATGGCATAGCCATACTCAAAACCCAAAACTCCATACTCGCTTAATAAGGAATTGTATATTCGAAATTTAGCTTGATTTTCTTGAAAATGATCAAGTCTGTTGTAATATTCGTCAGTATTCTCGTCTCTCAATACTGCGTGTCTGTGGCTAAAAGTTCCTCTTCTAACATCTTGCCCACTCATTCTTACAATTTTACCATCGACTAAAATGCTTGAATAGGCTAAAAGTTCGCCTGTAGCCCAATCTATTTTATTTTCTGCTGATAGCAACTTAAGTTTTTCTTGAAGTAATTTTTCAACCTTTTTTAAAGGAGTAAAATTGGCAGGCCATTTCATTAATCCATCAAACAATCTTCTAACTTCTTCCTCAGGAATTGAAGTATTTGGAGAAAAATCAAAATCTTCGGGTGTTGCTTTTCTTAAACTCTTCCAATCAAGTTCTGGTTGCTGGTATGTGTAGGGTAAAGGATTTTGCTTTACTTCATCTAATCTTTCTTGCAAATCTGCCCAAAACTTTTTCTCCATTGATGTAGCCAATTCTTTAGCATCAGATTCGCCATTTTCAATTAAGAAATTGGTGTAAACTTCTCTTGGATTTTGATGTTTTTCAATTAAAGCATATAAATGTGGTTGTGTATATTTAGGATCATCGCCTTCGTTATGTCCATGTTTTCTATAACAAACCATATCAATAAAAATGTCGCTGTTAAATTCCTGCCGATATTTTGCAGCTAACTCAGCACATTTTACCACAGCTTCAGCATCATCTCCATTAACGTGAATAACTGGAGCTTGAACCATTGCAGCAACAGAGGTGCAATAATCAGCACTTCGTGCATCATCAAAATCAGTTGTAAATCCTATTTGATTATTGATAACAAAATGAATAGTTCCACCCGTGTAGTATCCTCTGAGTTTACACATTTGCAATACTTCGTACACTATTCCTTGTCCTGCAACAGATGCATCGCCATGAATAAGTATAGGCAGTATTTTATCAAAATCAGAATCATATAATGTATCTGCTTTACTTCTTGCAAAACCAACAACAACAGGATCTACAGCTTCAAGATGCGATGGGTTTGGCATTAATTTTAAATGTAGTGTTTTGCCATCAACAGTTGTAACCTCACTACCATAACCCATGTGGTATTTCACATCGCCACTACCCATAGTTTGATCTAACTTAGCAGTACCCTCAAATTCACTAAAAATTTGCTCATAAGTTTTGCCCATAATATTGGCAAGAACATTTAAGCGACCCCTATGTGCCATTCCAATTACCACTTCCTGAACATCATTATTACCGGCTACATTTATCATTGCATCCAAAGCAGCAATGGTTGTTTCCCCTCCTTCTAATGAAAATCTTTTTTGACCAATATACTTTGTGTGTAAGAATTTTTCAAACATTACACCTTGATTTAGCTTCTCTAAAATTCTCTTTTTTTGATTCAGTGAAACAGGTGTAAAAAAGTTGTGTTCCAATTCTTTGCTTAACCAATCAATCTTTTTTTGATCAACTATGTAAGTATATTCCACACCAATATGATTGGTGTATGTTTTTTTAAGATGATTGATAATATTTTCTAATGAAGTTTCTCCTAAACCAATAAATGTTCCTGCGAAAAAGTTACTTTTTAAATCCTCATCAGATAACCCAAAATGAGATAAACTCAGGTTCACCCCTCTGTCTTTTCTTTCACGAATTGGATTGGTTTTGGCTAATAAATGTCCTTTTGTACGATATCTTGCAATAAGCCGGTACACACTTATTTCTTTAGCCCAATCTACACTTGAAGCTTTTGATTTTAATTCGGATGTACCATTTGTTGATGGAATATTATTAGCTACTGCAAAATCAAACCCTTCAAAAAACTTTCTCAAATCTGGGTCTGTTGCATCTGGGTTTTTTACAAATTCCTGATATAAACTTTCAATATAACTTGGGTGTTGATTGGTGATGTAGGAAAAATCTTTCATTGCTGCTTATGCGTTAGCGACTTTTTTAATTTGTGGGCAAATATAATGTTTTGAAGCTTTGCAGATTTGAAGTTTACAGATTGTTTGATGTTTTATTTTTGGGAACGATTTCTAGCACTAAAAAAACAATTAAATAATTTTTATTGCAAATTAAATTCATATCCCTACTTTTGCCGTCCGAAAAAAAATAATAGAGATGGCAAATCATAAAGCGACCAAAAAAGACGCACGTCAGGCACTTAAGCGTAGAGACAGAAATAGATATTATGGTAAAACTACGCGTAATGCTATTAGAGATTTAAAAACATTGGAAACTGGCGAATATGCTGCTAAACTTCCAAGTGTTGAATCTATGATTGACAAATTAGCTAAGCGTGGTGTAATACATAAAAATAAAGCTGCCAATTTAAAAAGCAAGCTTGCTAAGAAAAAAGTAGCGGTAGTTTAAAAATTTCTTTTACAATATTGTAAAGGTTGTTTCATTTCTTGAAACGACCTTTTTTTATTTTCTTAAACTTACTCAACCATTATCTTCACACTTCATTAATGGTTACACCAAAAGAGATATTACAACAATACTGGCATCATAATCATTTTCGTGGGCTTCAGGAGGATATTATTAATGCAGTAATAGAAAAAAAAGATGTGCTTGCTTTATTACCAACTGGGGGCGGCAAATCTATTTGTTTTCAAGTTCCAGCCTTATTAACAAACGGGCTATGCTTGGTAATTTCCCCTCTAATTGCATTAATGAAGGATCAGGTACTAAATCTTCAAAACAAAGGCATAGCAGCTGTTAGTATCCATAGTGGAATGAACTTTAAAGAAGCTGAAGAAGTATTTATTAAAACAAGTCAAAACCATTATAAATTTTTATACCTATCTCCAGAAAGATTAGAAAGCAGACTTTTTAAATCTTATTTATCTTCATTAAATATTAGTCTCATTGCAGTTGATGAGGCACATTGTATTAGTCAATGGGGTTATGACTTTAGACCCCCCTATTTACGTATTGCTGCATTAAGAGATGACTTACCCAATATTCCAATTATTGCATTAACAGCATCGGCAACTACAATTGTTCAAAAAGATATTGTTGAAAAATTAAAGTTAAAAAACGTACAATTTTTTCAACAATCATTTGAAAGAAAAAATATTTCTTACTCGGTTTTTAAAGTGGATAGTAAAATACATAAAGCTCTAGAAATTCTTAACAATGTTGCTGGAAGTAGCATCATTTATTGTAAAAACAGAAGGCAAACAAATGATGTAGCTCAATTATTAAAACTACAAAATATAAAAGCAGATTTTTATCACGCTGGCTTACCACAAGAAGAAAGGACAAAAAAGCAAGAAGCTTGGATTAATAATTTAACTCGTGTAATTGTTTGTACAAATGCTTTTGGAATGGGGATTGACAAGGCAGATGTACGAACTGTTATTCATTTTGATACTCCAGATTGTATAGAAAATTATTACCAAGAAGCAGGACGTGCAGGGCGTGATGGCAAAAGAGCTTTTGCAGTTTTGCTATATCATTCTAGCGACATAGACGAGCTCAAGAATTTACCAAATATTCGTTATCCCTCAGTTGAAGACATAAAAAAAGTATACCAGTCATTAGCAAATTATTTACAAATTCCAGTAGGTATTGGAGAGGGTAATTATTATGATTTTGATATTATTTCTTTTACCAAAAATTTCAATTTAGATATTCATCTTGTTTTAAATGTGTTAAAAACACTGGAACGAGAGGGGCATATTACAGTTACTGAAAACGTTTACATTCCATCAAAAGTTAAATTTATTAGCGATAAATACAGTATTGAAACTTTTGAAATCAATTATCCCAAACTTGAACCAATAATAAAATCTCTGTTACGAACTTATTCAGGCATTCTTGAAAATAGTGTTTCTATTAATGAAAAGCAAATTGCTAAAATTTGCAGATTGCCTTATAACATCATAAACGAAAGTTTGAATTTATTGCACAAACATTGCATTATTGAATATCTGCCACAAAAGGAAACACCAAGAATTTATTATAATTTTAATAGAGCAGCAGCAGAAGGACTTGCAATAAATCACGCTCAATATTTTAAAAGTAAGAAACAGTTTGAATTAAGGGTTGAGGCTATGCTACAATATTTACAGGAAAAAAAACTTTGCAGAAGCAATATAATAAGCAATTATTTTAGTGCAACTGATTTGAATAAATGTGGTAGTTGCGATTGCTGTTTAGCACAAAAAATTAATGAACTTAACAGCGAAGAATTTAAAAAAATAGAACAAAAAATATTTGAATTAATTTCAATAAAAAATATGACTACTAAAGAACTTCTCTCCTATTTTAATCATTTTAAAAAAGAAAAGTTTTGGCAAGTTTTGCAGTTTTTACAAGATGAAAAAAAACTACAAATAAGCCAAACTGGGATTGTTAGCAAGCAATAAACAAAACTAATGCTGAATTTTTGCACCTAGTAATTTCAAATCTCGGTAAAAATTTGGATAAGACTTTTCAACTGCATCTGCATTTTCAATTACGACATCGCCACAAGCTTTTAGTGCTGCTACCGCACAAGCCATTGCAATTCTATGGTCATTGTGCGAGTTAACTTTTGCAGGCAAAATATTGCCAGTTCCATTAATCATCATTTCATCATTTTGCAAGAGAATCGTTATTCCCATTTTTGCAAACTCGTTTTGCAAAGTCAATGCTCTGTTACTTTCCTTATGTGTTAACCTTGATATACCCTTTATTGTTGAATTTCCTTTGCAGCAACTTGCCAAAGCCACTAAAGGTGGAAATAAATCTGGACAATCGGTAGCATCAAAATAAAAAGGGAAAAATGTAGCATTATTATTTTTTACATAAATTTCATTTAGACTTATTTCAATAATGCATCCAACTTTTTTTAGCACATCCAAAATTGCTTTATCAGCCTGGCTAGACTTTAAACTCAAACCATTAATAACAATTTTACCAGCAATAGCAGCAGCAACCAATAAAAAAGAAGCACTACTCCAGTCGCCTTCAATAGTATAGTTCAATGGATTGTTTGTAGAATTATTTATGTTTTTTTGTGTAAAAACAAATTCTTGATAATTTTTATTTTCGGGAATATTTAGTTGAAAATCTTGAAGTATTTGTAAAGATAAATCTATGTAGGGTTTACTTTTTAGGTTGTTTACAGTAATAGTAGCATCGATATTTTTATAAGCATAAGCAAATAATAAACCTGTTAAAAACTGAGAACTTAATGAGCCATCAATTGTAATGTTTTTGGGCTGTAAAGGTCCGTTAATTATAAGTGGCAACTTACCATTATTGCTTTGTATTTTTACATTTAGTTGTGGCAATATCTCATCAAAAAAATTCAATGGCCTATCTAGCAAACTTCCATTTCCACTTATTCTGATAGTTTTATTTGATATAGCAGCAATCGTTGTAAACATTCTTACAGACAACCCACTTTCATTGCAATTGATACTAACTAATTTTTCAAAATGGTTACTAAAAATTGTTTTTTCTGCATCTATAATTAATGTATCATTTTCAGGAAATATTTTTACCCCAAACTGTTTAATAATTTCAATAGCTGCATTATCATCATTGCTAGTTCCATAATTTGCAATAACCGACTTGCCTCCTTTCAATAATGCTGCAGCACAAACTCTTTGCATACAACTCTTAGAAGCTGGTGCTTGCAAAATTCCTTTAATATAAGATGGGGAAATTAATATTGATGACATTGTTTATTGTTGCTTTTCATAATCTACTTTAACTAAAAACAAACCATGGGCTGGGGTATCAAAAAAAGCACTTGCACAATTTTCAGACTCTATGATTTCTTTAAATTGTTGTAAACTTATTTGTCCTCGCCCAACTTTAAGCATTGTAGCAACTAATGCCCTTACCATACCTCGTAAAAATCTATTCGATTTTACATTAAAAACTAAACAATCATTTTCCAAAATCCATTTTGAAATAAAAATATTACAAATAAAATTATTCACTTGTGTATGCTTTTTTGAGAAAGCTGCAAAGTTTTTATATGTTGGTAAAATTGCGGCAGCTTGATGCAGCAAATCAATATTTAATTTATAAGGATAATAATAAGCCCTGTCTTCTAAAAATGGGTTTTTAGATGTGTAAATAAAATACTTGTATTCCCGGCTTTCAGCAGCAAATCTGCAATGCTTATCATCTTTAACTTGAGTAATAGTTTTTAAAATTATATCATTAGGTAAAATTGCATTTAAGTTATAAATATGTTTACTTAAAAGTATAATTTCGGTATCTAAATGAAAGAAGTTTTGCAATGCATGAACGCCTGCATCCGTTCTTGAAGACCCTGTTAACTCAAGTTTAATTTTAAACAAAATAAAGAGAGCTTTTTCAACTTCTGCTTGAATGGTATTTGCATTCTGCTGAATTTGAAAACCATTGTAGTTGGTTCCTTTATATGCAACTTCTATAAAATATCTTGGCATATTATTGTGGATTCAATAAAGCTCTAAATTCTTGTTTTAAAAATTCGTCTTTAAGTTCTTTTTCTAGTATTGGAAAATTTTTAATATCTGAAACAGATGTTTGGGAAAGCTTATAAAAATTAAACTTTCCACTTTCGTTTAAAAATAAAATACCAAGCCTCTTTACTTGATTTACTGAAAAACATTTTTCTTTTAAAACCTGTGCAGCAAGTTTTAATTTATTTTTTAATGTTAAAGTAGCTTGAATTTTAGAACTAAAATCCGAGACTTCATATTCAGATGCCATATGAATACAAACATTATCTTTTAAAACAGGAGTAGAGGTGTTTGGTTTTACTTCTACCTTAGTAATTTCATTAACATTTGACTGTGATTTTATACTAGAATCTATAGCAAGTTTATTGTAAGGAATGAAAATAGAAATAGTATCAGATTTACCTAAGCCATTATCAATGTATATTTGATTTAATCCATCGGTATTCTCCCTTTCAAAAAATTTTACAATTTCGTTCGTTGGTTTTGGAGTTTCTTTTTTTGCAATTAATTTCTCAGGTTTATCATTACCTACTTTTGAAATTTCAGGTTCTATAGGTAAAGAACTGGTTTCAGGTTTGGGCTTACTAATGTTTTTTTTCTCCAAATCAATTTCTTGCTTTACTGCTTCTGTGTTTATATTGTTAACACTTGTTTTAGTAATTGTTTCAAATTGATTAATGTCAAACAAAACCAAGTCGCCATTTGGGTTTTGTTTAAGAATAAAACCTAAATCTCGTTCTGTAATATTAATTTCAAATTCATTATCCTTGCTCTCCTTGGTAGATATTAAAAGTTTATGTTTACCAATTTCAAGTTTTGGAATAATAACAAAACTTTTGCCGTCATTTTCAAAAATTCTACCATCTATATTAATATTAAACAGCTGTTTTGAAGCATTTTCTATGTAGACAAAATGATTACTCTGTGCCTTAGATGCCAAACCAATTATAAGTAATAAAATAAACTTTGCAAGTTTTACCATTGCTATTTTTTTGCTTAAAAAATTCATTGAACCTTGCAAACATACTTCCATCCTTATATTTTATCGCTAATCAATTTTTTGTTTCTGGTTTATTTACATTCTTATCTTTACCGCAAACAACTAAGAATGAAAAAATTACTAACACTGATTACCGTTTTAGCTACTGCTATTTCTTACGCACAATTGACTTTTCCATCAAAAGATGAAGCCTGGAAGAAACAATACAGAGCATTTGCAACCAAAGCAAACGACTTGGTTCACACAAAGTTACAAGCCAAGTTTGACTATGATAAGTCTGAACTTAATGGCAAAGTTTGGATAACATTAAAGCCACATTTTTATGCTACCAATAATGTAGAGTTAGATGCAAAAGGAATGGATATTCACGCTGTTGAATTAGTTAAAACTGGTACAAAAAATGTCCCTTTGGGTTATACCTACGATGATAATTTGGTTTTAAAAGTGCAACTAGACAAGCAATATAAAGCTAATGAAAAGTACACACTTTATATTGATTACACAGCAAAGCCTAATGATTTTGCTGCTGAAGGTAGTGCTGCAATTAAAGATGCAAAAGGTTTATATTTTATTAATCCTAAAGGAGAAGAAAAGGACAAACCTACCCAAATTTGGACTCAAGGAGAGACAGAAGCCACAAGTGTTTGGGTGCCTACTATTGATAAACCCAATCAAAAAACAACACAAGAGTTTTACTTAACTGTGCCTTCAAAGTATGTAACACTTTCAAATGGAAAATTAATTAGTCAATCAAAAAATACTGATGGAACAAGAACTGATTATTGGAAAATGGATTTACCACACGCTCCTTATTTATTTTTTATTGGAGTTGGAGAATATGCAGTTGTTAAAGACTCCTACAAAGGAAAAGAAGTAAGCTACTATGTAGAAAAAGAATATGCAAATGCAGCTAGAAAAATATTTGGCAATACACCAGAAATGATAAAATTTTTTAGTGAAAAAGTTACTGGAATTGAATATCCTTGGGTTAAATACGCACAAATTACTGGGCGTGACTATGTAAGTGGTGCAATGGAAAATACTACTGCAACGCTACACCAAGAAAGTGCACAACAAAATCTTAGAGAATTAACTGATGGCAATAGATGGGAAGGCACAATAGCACACGAATTATTTCATCAGTGGTTTGGAGATTATGTAACAGCCGAAAGCTGGAGCAACTTAACAGTAAATGAAAGTTTTGCAGATTATAGTCAGTATTTATGGGAAGAGTATAAATATGGTTCAGATGCAGCGGGTGAGGAAAATGATAATGAAATGCAAGCTTACATTAAAGGCAATAGTAGCAAAAAAGATTTAGTTAGATTTTACTACAGAGATAAAGAAGACATGTTTGATTTAGTAAGCTACCAAAAAGGTGGTCGTATTTTAAATATGCTTAGAAATAATGTAGGTGATAGTGCTTTCTTTAAATCTTTAAACAAATATTTAACCGATAATAAATTTGGTAATGGAAGTGCTCATAAACTTCGTTTAGCTTTTGAGAGTGTTACAGGAAGAGACCTGAATTGGTTTTTTAATCAATGGTATTTCAATAGCGGTCATCCAAAACTCACTATTACAAATGAGTATGATGCAGCGAACAAAAAGCTAAACATAATTGTAAAACAAACACAGGATAGTACAAAAATATTCAAATTTCCAGTATCTATAGATGTTTATATCGGCAAAGAAAAAATAAGAAACAACGCATGGATTGAAAACAGAGTTGATACTATTAAGATGAGTGTAGCTACAGCTCCAGATTTTGTAAAATTTGATGCAGACAATGTTTTATTGGCAGAGAAGAAAGAAAAGAAGACAATTGAACAATACATAATTCAATACAAACAAGCTGGTACATATTTAGACAGAAAACAAGCATTAGATTATGCATCTAAACATTTATCTGAACCAGGTGCATTTGACTTGGTGGTTACCGCCCTTAACGACCCATACTACAAATTTAGAATACAAGCAATAAATGCATTAGAAGATACAACCATTGGAAATAGTATTTTAAAAACAATAGAGAATTTAGCTTACAATGATCCTAAAAAACTTGTAAAAGCTACAGCCATTTCATTTTTGGGAAATTTTACAGATAAAAAATACATCAACTTGTTTGCAACCGCTACAAAAGACTCATCTTATACTGTTGCTGGTGCAGCACTAGAAGCCTTGGTTGATATTGATGCAGATGCAGCACTAAAATTAGTTCCAGAATTAAAAAAAGATATGAAAGGTGGGCTGAAAGCTGCTGTTGAAAAAACGGAAATACTTAGTAAAACTGATGCAGATTTTGATGAAATGCTGAAAAAATATGAAGGTTCTGGCTTAATGGAGAAATTCAACAATTTCGGAAATTTTTCTTTTTACTTAGGTCGTTTAAATGATACTGAGAAATTTAAACAAGGAGTTGATCAACTTGTAAAATTTAGAGATATGGTTGCCGTTTATGGTCAGGGAATAAAAGAAGCTTTAAACAAAAGGCTATCAGAAATTAAGAAATCGAAAGAGCAACAAAAAGCCAAAACAACAAATACGCAAGAGATAGATAATCAGATAACTTACTTACTTGAAAAACTAAAAGACTAGATGCAGAATATTGTAGAAAAAAAACTACAAAAAATTTGCTAGTTCAAAAAAGGCTTATATATTTGTCTTGGTTTTTCATAGGATATTGGATTTTAAAAACGGGGCTGGATTTCTATCCTGGCCCTTTTTTTTTAAAAATTAATCAATACTCAACTTTTACTTTAAAACTATTATCAGAAAAACCCAGTGCTGCTGCTGCTGCATTGCTAATTCTCATAGAAAACTTATTGTCTTCTTTTATGTTGGGCAATGGGCCTAAAACCTTTGCATAGCAAATTTTATTGTTGGCAGTAATTTTAACTATTTTCCCACTTTCAACATTATTTAGAAGTATGTAGTATTTTTTATCTTGCCACCCAGCAATTGTTTTAAATGTACCACTGGTACCTTCTATTGAATTTTGGGTTGAGATAAATTGATTTTCAAAAATTTCATTAGTTTTTGTAACGTTATTTGATGATGGCTTTGTTGTTAAAGCTTTTGTTTCAATAGTTTTTTCAGGGTATTTATCAACAACTTTTTCATCAACAATTTTTTTTACTTCTGATGTTGTAGTTTCTATTTTTTTTGAGGGTTCAATAACTTTCTCAAACTTTTCCGGGGTAGCATTTTGTGTTGATGTTTTAGGCTCATTTTTAACTGTAATTTGTTGTTGCTTTTGCAAAACATTAGTATTGCTAACATTTAAGTAACTACCAGCCCTTATAGCATCGCTTTTTAACCCATTCCATTCCATTAACTGTTGTTCTGTTACTTTAAATTGTTTTGCAATTTTTGATAAATTATCTCCAGCAACTACTAAATATTGATTACTTGAATTTGGTAAATTACTTTTTACTGCTGGCTTTTCTACTACTTGTGGAGTTGTTGTTTTACCATTAATACTTATGATAATTTTTTGTCCAATGTGTAAAATGGTTCTATCATTAATATTGTTCAACCTATATATTTCATTAACGTTTACATTGTATAACCTTGATAAGCTACTAATAGTTTCTTTTGGCTTAATAATATGTGTTATTATTTTATTTTGTGCATATACAAATTGAACAGTAAGTTGAAGTAGCAATAAAGAAGACAATTTTATAATTTTCATTTTCAACGTTTTTATTTAAAAAGTTTTAATATTCTCCATTCGGTTGGGTAATAATTATTAATTCTGTTGTGCAATACTTTAACCCACCCTAGTGCAACATTGTTATATTTAACCAGCCCCCATCCTATGAATTTGGTATCAATAATAACTTCTTTTTTACTTAAATATTGTAATGCTTGTTCTAAATTAATTTCAACCGAGTTAAGATGATTTAGATTGAACAAACTCAAAGCTAATTCGTGACTTGGAATAAAGTCTTTGCCTTTAACTACACCAAGTTCGACACCAGCTTTTTTTATGTATAAATAACTTGCGATAATTTGTAATTCTTTTTGAAGGTTTATTGGAAAAGCTCTTACATATTCGTTTTGTTTAAAATGAAAAAAGTTCAGGTTGGTACTAAAAAAGTTGCTTAAAATTTCCAATTCATTTTTTTGTATTTTAGTGAGACTTGTTTCTTTTAAGTTTTTAGAATTTTCGGTTACATCTTTCCTTTTAAAAACAGCTACAAAAAAACCTTCTCCTACAACTTTATTCGGATAAAATCTATAACCAAAAGCATTTTTGATATCTGATTTAGTTTCTACAATTCCCCAATCTTGCTCCAAATTTATTTCAATAGACTCCATTTTAAAATTCTCTTGAATCCAATCTAAAACATCTTCATTTTCTTCTTTGGAATAAGAGCAAGTAGAATATATCAATAAACCATCATCTTTTAAACATTCAATTGTATCTGCAATTATTCTTTTTTGTCTTTGACTACATAAGTTAACATTTTCAATACTCCATTCACCAATTGCATTTTTATCTTTTCTAAATAAACCACTACCACTACAAGGGGCATCAATTACTATTACATCAAAAAAAGCTTGCAATTGTTTAAAATCTTTAGGATCATTATTTGTAACAACTACATTATCGCTGCCCCATTTTGTAATGTTCTCAACTAAAACAGCCGCCCTCTGTTTAATTACCTCATTACTCACTAATAATCCATTGGTAAAATAGCTTGATAAAAGTGTAGATTTACCACCTGGGGCAGCACATAAATCAAGTACTATTTTTTGAGTATCATCAACTATTTGTTGTTTTAAT
Organism: uncultured Chitinophagaceae bacterium; assembly: GCA_964615145.1. Classification (GTDB taxonomy): domain Bacteria; phylum Bacteroidota; class Bacteroidia; order Chitinophagales; family Chitinophagaceae; genus CAIVPM01. The sequence goes on along the minus strand of CAZTOP010000036.1, from coordinate 10,250 downwards.
ATTTCCCACAAAAACATACTACTTGCTTCTTGTACATAATAAGCTCCAGCGTGCAATAAGGGGTCAAAAGTAAAAGACGGCCTCTCTGCTAAATATCGTCCCCAATTGCACCAAGGAATAGAGCGGTCAATATTTAATAATGATTCGTTCCAACTATTTTTATTAGGATTGATTCTGATTGATGTTACAGGTGTATTTGATTGATGTGTTTCTATAAAATCTTTCTCATCAAACCCAGTTACATTTTTAAGAGATATTATTAATTTTTCTGGTATCACTGTTCGAAGGTACTATAAATAAAAAGTCCTTTGCGGTTGCAAAGGACTTTTTATTTATTAATGCCTCAATTAAGGGCTAGGAAATCATTAAAATACATTGTAGCCAAAACTTATATAATACATACCTCCAACTTGAGGATTTCCGAAGGCACTTCTATAATATTTGTTATATAAATTAGTAGCACCAATTTTCAACAAGCTTTTAATAGGAGCAAATTTATAACTAACAAAACCATCAACTGTTGCATAAGCAGGCACATCCCCTGTACCAAAAGTACCTTGCCAGTTAAATTGGTCTTGCCATCTGTAATTAGCACCAAAACCCCAGTTTTTATAAACATTTGCGTTACTTACCCCAATATTATATCTTAATTTAGGAGTGTTATATTGAGTAAATAAAGCAGGATCAACATTGCTTAACTGATCTCCAGAAACATTTGCATTTAATACATATTCTTTATAAAATTTGTATTCTGCACTTAGTCCCCAACCAATCGCTTTAACTTCATCAGTTGAATTTGTTACAAAAGAATAATTATCGGTTGTAAACGGACTAGCTAAATACTGAATAGCAGCAACAGGGTTTGTACTTTGTCCTCTTCCTACAGCAGTACGACCTATAAAATTTTGGAACTGACTGTAGTATACATAAGCATCCACTAATATGTTTTTACGAATAACACCACGGTAACCTAATTCAAAAGAAGTAGAAGTTTCTGGTTTAATTGTAGTAAAAGCAGCAGCTTTTAAAAGTCCTGGGTTTGGAGCTCCAGCCCCAATTGAATTTCTAAAAGCAACAATACTCTCGGCTGTGTAAGCAGGATTTGCTGTTAAGTTATATAAGGTATTAAAGTTTTCTAAGCCTCCAATTAAAATAGCAGAAGGAGTTTTTAAGTTAATCCACTGATCTTGTAGAGATGGGAAACGATAAGCTTGTTGAACCGATGCACGTACATAATTATTGTCAGCAACTTTATAAGTAGCAGTAAATCTTGGAGTAAATCTACCATCAAAATTTTGGCTCTTATCAAATCTTCCTGATAGGGTTAACTTCAACTTGTCTTCCATCAACTTCTTTTGTAATTGAATGTAGCCTCCATATTCATCTACACTAATTTTTCCTGAAGTATCAGCAAAAATAGTTCCGTTAGAATTTAAAGAGTATTTACGATAACTAGCCCCTACCATAATATCTATTACTTTAATAGAAGCAAAGTTGTATTGACCTTCAAAATGATACAAACTTGTTTTATCATCAAACTTAGCACCACCTTTGCTGATAGGTGTTCCTACAGCAGTATTAAATGCATCATTGAATTGTTGAGTACCCGGTAAAAATCTTCCAGTTTCTGCTGTTGTTCTTGCAGCATTATGTGCAATGGCTGCATTTTTTGCTGTACTTGCTGGCAAACCTGCTATACCCAAAAAAACAGCTCCATAAGTTCCTGTGTATTGTTGAAACCAATTGGTGTTAGATTTCCACGCACTATTAATTGCAACCGCTGCTGTTGTAGCGGTATATGCATCTCCAGAATTTTCCTGTGTAGTATAGGCACGTAAAAACCAGTTTTTAGATTTTAATTCAAACTTATATTGACCCAATTTTAAATTCTTAATAGAATATCTGTCTGAACCAGTATAAACAGTTGTACCAATACCATAGTTTGCACTAATTGAAGCTTCAATACCACTTGTTATTTTATAATGTAAAGCACCATTTAATTTTACATTGTAGTTATTGTAATTTACTAAATACTTTTCTTCATACCCTGTTCTGCTTACAAACCCACCTTCTGGTGTAGATGCTAAGAAAGTATTTTTATATGTATTGCCAGCAGCAGTACTTGTAGGAATAAGAAAAGGTAAATATTGTTGATAAGGAGCAGGAGTACCAGCAGCAATCATTGCAGGTGTTGCACCAGCATTTAAGGCTGCATCAATTCCTCCTAAAAGTACATTTGAACCAGGCTGAGAGGCAACTTGGAATCTAACAGCTTGAGCAAAAGCTTGCATACTTGCACTAGCTTCATCTCCAAAAACATTTACTCCATCATAATTAGGGTCGGTAGCACGTGTTCCTCCTTTAAGTGTTGAGAATACATTATTTCTACTTAAATTTCTATAGTCATTTGCTTGCCAATCTTGTCCAGTAGTTAATTCAGCACCAATTTTAAAAGCGAATTTATCAGACACTTTTTTAGCCCACCTTACATCCCAATTATGGAAAGCAGATGCTTGATTTTGCTTAGCATCAATATGATTCACGCCACCTTTAATTTGAAAACTTAGCCCTTGATATTTGAATGGGTTTTTACTAGTCATTAATAGAGTACCAGTCATACCACCAGAGCCATATAATGCAGATGATGCACCTTGTAATAGCTCTACATTATCCACATCTAACTGAGTAGGCCCAACAATACTACCAACAGCAAAATTTAAACCAGGTGCTTGATTATCCATTCCATCAACCAATTGATTGAAACGTAAATTGCCACTACCGTTAAAACCTCTTGTACTAATAGTCCTAAAATTCATACTAGAAGTTGTCATGTCTACTCCTTTGAAATTTGCTAATGCATCATAGTAGTTTGGTGCAACTGCATTTCTTATTGATGAGGGTCCCATCCTTTCAACAGAAACAGGAGTTTCTAATAATCTTTCAGCACTTCTTGTTGCAGAAACAACAATTTCTTGCCCTAATGTTGCAACTACTGTTAATTCTGCATTAACTGTTCCTCCATTAAAACTTACTTCCTTACTACCATAACCCACTGATGAAAATATTAGTGTGAAAGGAGGCTTTTGTGTTGTAGTAAATTTAAAATTTCCTTTATCATCTGTAAAAGTACCTGCTGTTCCGCCTTTTATGGTTACAGAAACAGCTGCAATAGCTTCACCAGATTTAGCAACTTTAACAGTACCACTAACAGTAGTTCCATTTTGAGCAAACAAAGGCAAACTAATAAATACAGCAGAGATTAACATTAGTAGAGTACTAACAATTTTTTTCATATTTAGCAATTTTGATTAATGTAAGGCAAATTAACAACGTTATATCCATTTATAAAAAAATATATTTAACATAAATTTCACATTTGAATTTGGTAATACATTATTCTTGAGTATATCGAACTCAATACTTGATTTCATATTCCCTAAAAATTACATACAAATCAAATATGCCGCAATTTGAGATGTTACACCAAGCCCAAGCCCAGTATATATTTCAACTGTGGTATGATTACTGACTAGAAGTCTTGCACTTGCTATTAATCCTGTAAACAAAACACCACAACTAATTGCTAAACCCAAATTAGTTTGATAATAAAAAGCAAATAGTATTAGAGCCATTAATGCACTGCCCGCACCAATTGTATGCAAACTAATTTTAATAAAATTATTAATGATAACACCTATTATTGAACTCCAGAAAATACCGAAGTAAAAAAATTTTAAGACCAATGGTTGATCAGTTTGGTTTTTACTCAAATAGTACATCCACCAGTAAAAAAACATTGTAACAAAATAAGGGATAATTCTTTCTTTTTGGGTTCGCAAATAAATACTTTCACTCAACTTTAATCGCCACATTAAAAATACTGCAAATGCAGGAAAAAAAGCTGTCATCCAAAAAACGCTGAATATTTTTAATTTCAACTTCCAAACAGTAATATCTGAAAACTCAACTGGAAATTGATTTACGAGAAAAATAAAAATATAAGTAGGAATAAATAATGGGTGAAATACATATGAAATAATTTTTGCAGGAACGCTTAAAAACAAGGGTTGTTTTTGCTCTTGTGGCTGAAAAGTATCAAATTGATTCGGCATAATAAAACCAGTAAATATTGTGCAAATATTCATATAAATAATTACTCAATCAATAATACATTTGCCTTCTCAATAAATTGCCTTATGAACGAAAAATTTGTTAATCGTATTAAAGAAGAAGTTGCTGAAATTGAATCAGCAGGCTTATTAAAAAAAGAGAGAATTATTACAAGCGAGCAAGGAGCTGAAATTGTAGTGAATGGTAAAACTGTTCTAAACTTTTGTGCTAACAACTATCTTGGCTTATCATCTCATCCTAAAGTAATAGATGCTGCACATAAAGCCATTGATAGCCACGGTTATGGAATGAGTAGTGTACGTTTTATTTGCGGCACACAGGATATTCACAAAGAATTGGAAAAAAAAATTGCAAGCTTTTTAGGTACTGAAGACACAATTTTATACGCTGCAGCGTTTGATGCCAATGGCGGCGTGTTTGAACCTTTATTTAATGAGGAAGATGCTATCATTAGCGACACATTAAATCATGCAAGCATTATTGATGGTGTACGTTTATGCAAAGCCCAACGTTACAGATATTTGCACAATGATATGCAGGACTTAGAAATTAAGTTGCAAGAAACTGCTAGCCTACGCAGTAGGATTATTGTAACTGATGGCAGTTTTAGTATGGATGGTACAATTGCACAGCTTGATAAAATTTGTGATTTGGCAGATAAATATGACGCCATTGTAATGATAGATGAATGTCACTCTTCCGGATTTTTAGGAAAAACTGGCAGAGGCACACACGAATATAGAAATGTGATGGGGCGTATAGATATTATTACAGGAACTTTAGGCAAAGCCTTAGGTGGAGCAAGTGGTGGATTCACAAGTGGAAGAAAAGAAATTATAGAAATGCTTCGTCAGCGAAGTCGTCCATATTTATTCTCAAACACAGTAGCACCAAGCATTGTAGGTGCAAGCATTGCTGTATTAGATATGCTCACTGAAACTACAGAATTAAGAGATAAGCTTGAATTTAATACCACTTATTTTAGAACAAAAATGACCAGTGCGGGTTTTGATATTAAACCTGGCGATCATCCAATTGTACCCATAATGTTATACGAGGCAACAGTTGCACAAAACTTTGCCGCTAAACTTTTAGATGAAGGGATTTATGTAATAGGCTTCTTCTATCCTGTGGTTGCAAAAGGGTTGGCTCGCATAAGAGTACAGTTAAGTGCAGCTCACGAAAAAGAACATTTAGACAAAGCAATAACTGCCTTTACAAAAGTTGGTAAGGAATTAGGGGTTATCTAATTTTTAGTTAAAAAAAGTAAGAAATCATACATTCACTCACTTAATCTTTAATATTAAAATAGAATTAATTGGCTTTCGTTTTCGTAAAACGAGCAAAATAATAGATACAGACTACTTACATTTACGCCTCTCTTATTAAAAATAAGAGAGGTTTTTATTTATACACATTTCCAATATCTATAAAAAAATATATCATTACGCAAAAAATAATGATATATCGTCATACGAAAATTTTTAAAAACAGATTCTTTAAACTAAAAAAAAAGAATCGGAAAAGCAAACGATTGTGACCATAAAGCGACTAGTAAAATATTTACTTTTACCTATATTTTTTTCAGGAATTTTTTATTTGGGCAAAGCACAGACAGCTGGAGATTTGGCTGTGTTAAGTTTTACTACCAATTTAGATACTTTTAAAATTGTTACACTAAACACCATTCCAGCTTCAACAGTTTTTACTATTACAGATAATGCCTGGACAGGCAGTGCTCTACAAACTACTGAAGGTTATTTAACTTGGACAAGTCCGGCCTCTCCGTTATCCCCAGGAGCAGTAATTACCTTTATTGCAGGTAGTGCAAACTGGAATTCTTCTTCAACTGTTAGTTCCGGCTCAATAACTACAAATGCCACTTTTAGTTTAAACCAGAGTGGCGATCAAATTTTTATTTTTACCGGAGCTTGGACCACCAATCCATCTAATTTTATCTGGGGTGCTTCAACCAATGGATGGATCAGTAGTGGTAGCCCAACTTCTACCACTTCGTATCTTCCACTAGCTTTAACATCATACAGTACATCAATAACGAGTGCTAAAGATGCCTACTTTGCAAATACAAATGTTATTGTTAGTAATGTAACTATTGGTTGTACCAATAAAGCCTCAATGGTTAGTTTAATTAGTAATAATGTAAAATGGTACAAAAATTCAGCAGGAAATACTGGTTCTAAACCTTTGTATACCATTTCCTTTGGGTCATCATCAACAATTGGCTATTCAGGAAGTCCATTTTGTAATATTGGAACAGCAAGTCCGGATTTTTCTGGTGTTACTGGTGGTACTTTTAGTAGTACAAGTGGACTAAGTATTAATTCAAGTACAGGTGTAATTAATCTGACAGCAAGTTCTCCAGGCACTTATACTGTTACTTACACTTACAGTGGAACTTGTACAACTACTGCAAGTGTTACTATTAATACAAATACTTTTTCTAATGGATTTAGCATAAATACAACTCCTCAGTGTTTAACAGGAAATAGTTTTTCTTTTACAAATAATAGTGGTGCAAGTGCTTATACATTTGGCAGTGGCACAAGTAGTACAACTCAGACATATAGTAATCAAAACATCTCTTCCTCAACAGCAACTGCTGTTATTTTTAGAATGTATGTTTATGGTGGGTCTTCTAGAGATTATGGTTTAAAAGATTTTACAATTACTGGAAGTACTTCACTTGGTGCAATTTCAGCAATTTGGCCATTAAGTTCTAATGCATCACCATCTGCAATTACCGGAGCAGGTTCTTCTTCTGTGTCAGCTCAATCACAAACAAAAGGCTCAAATATTCAATATTATTCTACTCCATATGGCTCAACAAATGGGGTAGCAGTGTCTTCCTTAAGTGCAAACTGGAGTTCTAATATTGATTATAACAGTTATATACAGTTTAGTATTACTCCAAATGCATCATATAGTTTAAATATTAGTTCCATTGCATTTACAGAAAGACAATTTAATAGCAGTGGAAGTATTGTTAGAAATTTAATGTATTCAACTGATGGTGGGGTTACGTTTCAACCTGTTACTTATAGTGGTGCATCACAAGTTGGTTTAACTTTTAGTTGGGCTTTTGGAGATGGTAATACATCAACAACAACAAACCCAACACATTCTTATACAAGTGCTAATACATATACTGTTTCTTTAACTGTTAGTGACGGAACTTGCTCATCAAGCACATCTCAAACTGTTACAGTAAATGCAACACCTACTATTACTACTGATCCTTCAACTACTAATCAAAGTTTTTGTTTAAATGCAGGTTCAACTGCTTTGTCAATAGCAGCAAGCGGTAGCGGTACAACTTATCAATGGTACAAAAATGTTACAAACAGTAATAGTGGTGGTTATTCAATTAGTGGTGCAATATCTTCATCATACACGCCATTAACAACATCGGTTGGTACATACTACTACTACTGTATTGCATCTACTGGAACTTGCTCAGACACTAGCAATATATCAGGTGCTTATACAGTCTATCCTACACCTACTGCCAGCTTTACTATTAACACCAATCCTCAATGTTTAACAGGAAATAGTTTTAATTACACATCAACGTCAACAGACACAAGTACTGCAACATATTCAGCAAACTGGGTTTTAACTTCAAATGGTATAGGAACTGCATCAGGAAATGGTTCTGCTAATTTAAATTTAACTAGTCTTACAGTTGGGTCTACTTTAGATAAATCAGGAACTCCATCGTACAACTCGAATGGTGTAAATATTGGCATTAACAGTGGCAACTGGTCAACATCAGCGTCAAGCAATAATTATATTCAGTTTAAATTAACTCCAGTAAATAATACTTTTTTAGTTGTTGATTCTATTTATGTTGAAGGAGCTGTAACTGGTGGTAATAGTGGTACAGATATTAATGTTATAAACCCACAAATTTCTACTGATGGCGGCACTACTTATTATTCCTTAACAACTCAAAACTTAAATGCAACCAGTGGTAATTATACCTACTTTGGTTTTAAATTACCAGCATCTGTTGTTGTTCCAAAAACTGGCAATGTTTATTTTAGAATTTATATTTACGCAGTTGGTACTGTTACTAATAGTAGAAGTGTGTATATCAGAAACTTTAAAGCAATTAATAGCACTACAAGTTATGCCACCAATTATAGCTGGAATTTAGGCGATGCAACCACTGCTACCACAACAAATATCATAGGAAAAAATTATTCAAATGCAGGATCTTATCCTGTTAAACTTGTTGTAAGTAATGGTGGTACTTGTAAAGATAGTGTTACGCAAACTGTTACAGTAAATGCTGCAACAACAATTACATCACAACCATCAACAACAAATGTCTCGTACTGCCAAAATGCTATACCCACAGCATTAAGTATTGCTGCTACTGGAGGTAGCTTAACTTATCAGTGGTACAGCAATTCAACTAGCAGCAATAGTGGTGGAACAAGTATCAGTGGAGCAACTTCAACTTCTTATACTCCATCTACAACAACAGTTGGAACAACTTATTATTACTGTATTGTTAGTGGCAGTTGTGGAAATGCAACAAGTAATGTTAGTGGAAGTGTCACTATTACGCCAGCTACATCAATTACAACGCAACCATCAACATCAGCAACAAACTATTGCCTCAGTGCTACAGCTGCATCACTAAGTGTTGTTGCAAGTGGAACTAGCTTAACATATCAATGGTATAGTAATACAAGTAATAGCAATAGTGGTGGAACATCAATTAGTGGTGCAACATCCTCGTCATATTCACCATCTACATCTGTTGCTGGGACTACTTATTATTACTGCATTGTGAGTGGATCGTGTGGAAATGCAACAAGCAGTGCAAGTGGGGCAATTACTGTTTTCAACAATCCAAGCTCCCCTCTCCTTTCTCCGAGCAGTGTTTGCGAAGGAAGCAATATTACATTTACTGCTAGTGGTGGTAGTATTTTTGAATTCACAAAAAATGGCATTTCTCTAGGGTCGCCAGACACTACAAGAACAAAGACAATCGCAAGTGTAACAGCAAGTGATGTGATTTGTGTAAAATCATATTCTCCAACAATGGATGGCAGCATAACTTCAGCAGAATGGGGAACTGCTTTAGCAACATCAAGTGGAGGTCCTACAAGCAGTGGTTTTGGTAATAACAGAATGGATGCTTTGTATTTAAGAAATGATAATAATTATTTGTATGGAGCGATTGCAGGAAACCTGGTTGATGATGGTGGTGGTAATAAAATATTATTTTTTATTGATAGTAAGAGTGGAGGTTATAATACAATCAGTAGCTGGGGCAATAAAAGCACTAGTGGTTTTTACTCAACACAAAACTTAAATAACTGTATTACGTTTGACGCTGGCTTTAGCCCTGATTACATAATGGTTATTAATAGAGGTGATGGCAGTGTAACAGGTGATGCATATTTTGATTTAATTGATATGCAAGCTGGCACTAAGACCTATTTAGGTTCTGCAAATTCATCACGTTATTTTAACTTTCAAGCAAACAGTGGTACGGGAGATTATACAAAAGGATTTGAATTTGCGTTTCCACTGAGTAGCATTGGTAGTCCAAGTACTTCGATAAAAGTATTTGCAATGATTGTTAATAATCCTGGAACATCTGGAACTGCAACTTTTTTAAGTAACCAATTTTTAGGCAAAGCAAATTCTGGAGAATCAAATTATGGCAATGGCTGTGTTGATTTCAGTGCAGCTGCCCCAAATCCTGTTTCATATACAATTTCATCTACAACCTGCTATACATCTACCTGTGCTACCATTAATGCAAAGCCTGTATTATCTGCCATCAGTGGCAGTTCAACAGTTTGTACAGGCAAGACTTTAACACTTACTAATTCAACATCAGGTGGTGTCTGGAGTAGTAGCAATACAAGTGTTGCTACAATTTCTTCTGGTGGTGTAGTAACTGGTGTTGCTACTGGCACAACAACAATTAAATATGTAGTGACTAATGGTAGTGGCTGTAGTGACAGTGTGACAACGACTGTTACAGTTAAAACAAATACTTCTTCTACAACCAATGTAAGCATTTGTCCTTCTCAGCTTCCTTACAACTGGAATGGCTCTAACTACAATACGGCTGG
>CAZTOP010000035.1:4689-26460 GCA_964615145.1 uncultured Chitinophagaceae bacterium | reverse complement strand
CTATATAGCTGCGACCGCAATTCACCACAACTTCCTTTGGCGTATCCTAAAAACTGAATAAATTCAGCTTTAGTTCCTCTTTCAAAACCTTCAGCAACATTATCCATTATTGAACCTGATGAACCTTCTATTTGACCAATAATTCTAAAATTATTTTGAAACTTTCCTTCATCTATTATTTTACCAACAAGCTTACAAAGTTCTCTGCTTAATTTCCATATTTCAAGGTCTTCAAAATGTTTTACTGTAGCCATTGATTTATAACATTAAACGTTAAACTTTTAAACCTTAAACTATTGAAGATAAGCCCCCAAACCGTGCAAACCACCTTCTCTTCCATAACCACTCTCTTTATATCCACCAAATGGTGATGTTGGGTCGAACTTGTTATAAGTATTAGCCCAAATAACACCAGCTCTTAATTTAGTTGTAAGGTTAAATATTTTAGAACCCTTATCAGTCCAAACTCCTGCACTTAAACCAAATGGCGTGTTGTTAGCTTTTTCTATTACTTCATCATCAGTTCTGAAAGTTTGAATGGTAAGTACAGGACCAAAAATTTCTTCTTGTGCGAGCCTGCTGCTTTGTGCTACATTGGTAAATAAAGTTGGGCGAATAAAAAATCCTTTTTTAGGAATTGGGCAACTGCTTTGATACATATCCAATCCTTCCTTTTCACCAATTTTTAAATACTTAACAATGTTGTCCATTTGTTCTTTAGAGTTGATAGCACCAATGTCTGTATTCTTATCCAATGGGTCACCAACAATCAAACTTTCTAATCTGTCTTTTAATTTTCTCAACACTGTATCATACACACTTTCTTGCACAAATAATCTTGATCCTGCACAACAAACGTGTCCTTGATTAAAGAAAATTCCATTGATAATTCCTTCAACAGCTTGGTCAATTGGTGCATCATCAAAAATGATATTGGCTGCTTTACCACCCAATTCAAGTGTTACTTTTTTATCAGTTCCAGCAACTGCTTTTTGAATGATTTTACCAACGTTGGTACTACCAGTAAAAGCAATTTTGTTGATATCAGGGTGATTAACAATTGCAGCACCAGTTGCACCTGCACCTGTGATAATATTTACAACTCCTGGTGGCAAATCGCTTTCCTGAATAATTTCAGCAAGCTTCAAAGCTGTTAGTGGCGTAGTTTCTGCTGGTTTTAACACAACTGTATTTCCTGTTGCTAAAGCTGGTGCAATTTTCCAGGCAGCCATTAACAAAGGAAAATTCCAAGGAATAATTTGTCCAGCAACACCTAACGGTGCAATTTTTTTATTTGGAAAAGCATATTCTAATTTATCTGCCCAACCTGCATAATAAAAGAAATGGTTAGCAACCAAAGGCACATCAACATCACGACTTTCTCTGATAGGTTTACCACCATCTAATGTTTCAATTACAGCAAACTCTCTTGCTCTTTCCTGAATCATTCGTGCAATACGATAGATATATTTTGCACGTTCTTTTGCTGGCATTTTACTCCAGGTTTTGTCATACGCAACACGAGCAGATTTAACTGCTTTATCAACATCTGCTGCATTTGCATCTGCAACTTCACTCAATTTTTCTTCTGTTGCAGGGTTGATGGTGTCGAAATATTTTTTGCTTAATGGCTTTTCAAATTTGCCATTAATAAATAGGTCATACTTAGCATCAATCTTAGCACTGGCTTTGCTTTCAGGAGCAGGAGCATACTTTGTATCGAAGTTAAGTTTGATAGTATTATTTTTTGCTTTAGCCATATCAAAAGTTTAAAGTTTAAGGTTTAAGTTTTAAAGTTTTTCTCAACTTTCTTTCTTACACCATCAACATTTGATTTTTGTAAGTAGCCTATCATATTTTGTAATAAGCCACTAATATTTAATAGTTCTTTTTTTATATTTTCAAATTCTGCTTTACTCCCTCTTTCAAAACCTTCAGCAATGTTATCCATTATTGAACCTGAAGAACCTTCGATTTGTGCAATTAGTCTGTAATTATTTTTGAATCTACCTTCGTCAATTAGCAAACCAATTTGATTACAAACATCTCTTGCTTTCTGCCAACTTTTTATTTCTTCAAAAGATTTAATTGTAGCCATTATTTTTTGTTTAAGGTTGAAAGTATAAAGTTTAAAGTTTTTTGATTTGTAAACAGTGTCGCATTCTCTCTTAACTAACTTTAAACTTTAGACCTTAAACTTTAAACCAAGCTAATCTACACTAAAATAATTTGCACTTTGGTATACACCAGTTCTTTCCTTTTCTAATTGCATCAACACATCATTTGCTAGGCTGCTTGCACCAAATCTAAACCATTCATTATTCATCCAGGCTGTGCCAAGTGTTTCTTGCAACATCACTAAATAATGAAGTGCCAGCTTGCTTTTGCTAATACCACCTGCAGGTTTCATTGCAATCATTTTTCCTGTTTTATAATAAAAATCTCTGATGGCTTCTAACATTACCAACGTTACTGGCATTGTTGCAGCAGGAGAAATTTTTCCAGTTGAAGTTTTAATAAAATCGGCACCAGCATACATTGCAATATCGCTTGCCCTACGTACTTTATCATAAGTAACCAACTCACCAGTTTCTAAAATTACTTTTAAACGTGCATTACCACAGGCTTCTTTGATGGCAGCTATTTCATCAAAAACAAAATTGTATTCTCCTTCTAAAAATTTACCACGGCTAATCACCATATCAATTTCATCTGCACCTTCTGCAACTGCAAACTTTGTATCTCTGATTTTTACGTCTCTAGGAGCTTGTCCACTTGGAAAAGCTGTTGCTACAGCAGCTACTTTAACACCACTATTACCTAAAGCTTCTTTAGCAATTTTTACCATACTTGGGTAAACACAAACTGCTGCAACTGTTGGTAAACCTGGATAAGAGTCGTGTAAATGTTGTGCTTTGTAGCATAATTGTTGAACCTTTCCTTTGGTATCTTTTCCTTCCAAAGTAGTAAGGTCAATCATATTTAAAGCAAGTAATAAACCATTGCGTTTGGTTTCTGCTTTAATACTTCTTTTAGTAAATCTTGAGGCTCTTTCTTCAACGCCAACTTGGTCTATTCTTGGAGATAAACTAAAGTCTGGAGTTGACATAGATGTATTTTTTGCAATCATTTTTCAACGTGTAATATTCAAAAGTAGGCAAAACTAATAAACGATAGTAAATAGTTACTAATAGTTTCTTATTTTGCTTGCCTTGTATTTTTCGTAAATGACTGTTCCCATTGGTTTTTCAAACACTTTTCCTTCTACCCAAGAAATAATATCTAAGTAGGCAAAAGCTCGGGTTTCGAACCTGTTTTTTTCCAGGTATTTGATTTTATCCAAAAGCTTTTCAAACTCTGGCTTTAATTTCTTTGTTGAAATATTAAAAGTATCTCTTAAAAACTTGAATATGGCTTCTTCTACAACGGTTAAGTTCTTCATTTTAGCCATAAAGCGATAGACAGATTTTGTTAGAGATTCGATAATAGAGTCATTACCCAATTCATAATGCGACATAAGGTGTAATAATCTCGCATAGCACTGTAAATCGTAACGTAAATCTGCATGCGAATCAATTATTAGATTTAGATAATCAATAGCTTTTTCATATTCCTGATTGCCAAAATATAACGAAGCTATTTTGTAGTTAAACACAACAATTCTATGTCTGTCTACGAACAACGCATACTCTTTAAGTTCTTCAACTAAATTGGGAATCATTTTAACGCCTTCGGCAAAAGTTCCTTTCATTAAATGCTGGTTTATTTTAGCACTGTTAATGTAGATGGAAGTATGAACTCTAAAATTATCGTACTGATTAGCAATATCTGTTTTTGCAAACTCTTCAAATTTATGTAAAACCAGTTCAAATTTAGAAAAGTATCTTAAATCAAACATTGCATTCAATAGATTGTGCATCCCTTTTACATAATGCCCTGTTTCAACAGCAATCATTAATCTGTCTTCTTCAAACAAGTTCATCCACTTTTGACTATATCTGTAATACATCAAAAAATCTTGTCGAATAAAAGCGTACCAACAATAGCTTTGATAGAAGTATAGTTTTTCATAAAAACCATTTACAACATTCTCGCTGGGAGGAACATTGTTTTTAAAAAAATCTTTAATGTCTTTTTCGTCTTCTACATTTCTAGCGTGTCCATACTGAACATACCATCGATAAAGCATTAATGTAAGATTTGACAAGCGAGTAACTCTATCAATATGACCACTAATTTCTAGTGCTTCTTTTGTAAGTATTTCCGTTCTATCTATTGAACTTCTGGTAATGTGAAGCGTTTCAATTTTTTTCTCAAGAGAAATTACTTGAGCCATTGAATTAAACTTTTGATTTGCTCTTGCTAATTCTTTGGCTTTTTCGAGAATTTTTAGTGCTTGAAGCTTTAGCCCTTTATTGTACAAAAGCCTTGCAAAGTCTAAGCTTTCACTAAGCTGTAAGTCAATATTGTCGGTTGTTTTAAGTAATCTTAACGATGAAAGTATTTGTTTATAAAGATGTGATTTTAGGTTTGCTAATTGAATTTTTTGTATTGATGGTAGTTTCTTTAATAGAATCTTTTCATCGTAATCTTCCAATTTGTCTAGTACATCAAATAAACGAACAATTTTTAAATCATCATTATTAGAGTTTCTTTTAATATATAATTTAAAATGCCTCTTTTCAGCCTTCTGAAGTGACTTTATTAGCTGAAATAATATATCGTTTGAGCGGTTGGGCATCGTAAATTTTTTTTCGTGAAACTCAATAATATCAATGATTTTCACAAAATTTTAAAAGTTTTGATGTAGTATTATTCCTCAATAATTGTTTTTTCAACTATTAAGGTAATACTATTTTTGACTTATCAAATTCAAAATGGCTAGCAATCGTAAGAAGCAAATCGTTAAAGGCCGTTAAAAACAAACAAAGTAGTTCTAAAGAACTAGAACTTTTTTCATATGGCAAGCAATCGTTAGAGGCTGCCCTGTTTCCACAGGGGAGCCCTTTTTTTTGGGGCAGCTGCAAAGAAATACGGTTTTTAAATAACTATCAAATATTTTTCTTCAATTTCAATAAACTAAAATCGTTATCTTCTTTAACAATGGTATTAACAAGTGTTCCAAGTGCATCTATCTCCATTTCCACAACATCTCCTTCTTTTAACCATTGAACCTGATAATCAGGATTATTTAATTTACCTGTGCCATTTAACTCTAAAAAGCAACCAGTGCCAACAGTTCCACTTCCTATAACATCTCCTGGATGAATATTTACACCATAACTACAACGTTCTAAAATTTCTGCAAAAGTCCAGTCCATATCACTTACATTTCCTTCGCTCACTTGAATACCATTTACCTTACAAGTCATTTTTAAGTTCCAGGTTTTTCCTGTATGATTTTCCTTGCAAGGAACTTCATACGCAGCTAGCTCGTCCAGAGTAACTAACATCGGACCAATAACAGTTGAAAAGTCTTTCCCTTTTGCGGGTCCAAGATTCAACAACATCTCCTCCATTTGCAATGTTCTAGCACTCATATCATTCATAATCATCAAACCGCCAATATAATTGTCTGCATCAGCAGCTTTTACATTTCTGCCGGCTTTACAAACAACAATTGCAGCCTCTAATTCAAAGTCTAATTTATCAAAATGATCGGGCATACATTTAATTTCACCGGGTCCTTGTATGCTGTTATGATTGGTGAAATAAAATATTGGGTATTGATCAAACTCTGGAATCATTGGAACCCCACGATTTCTTCGAGCTGCAGCAACGTGCTGGCGAAAAGCATATCCATCTCTGCAACTTGTAGGGAAAGGAATGGGTGCTAATATATTTGCATTAACAAACTCTATGCTTGAATTGCTCGATAATTTATCTTCCTTTATGGCCGCGTTCACCTGTTGGGCAATTGGAAAAAAATCATCCCAGTAATGCAAAAACATTGACATAGAACTTGGTAGTTCTGGGTGCATTGCATCTGCATTGTAAAGTATTCCATTATTCAAAAAAGCAAGTTGATCGTTTCCGTCCTTTGTTAGGTATGTTACAAGTTTCATAGTTAAAAAAAGTAAATGATTGTGTGCAAATGTAATTGAGCAATGTTGATGAAATATTTTGGTTTTTGATTATGTTATTTAGTTAAGTGAAATTAAATAGATAAAATAATACTTTTCTTTTGTTATAACCTTTGCTTGGTTGTGTATAAAACAATACCGGTTCAATTTTGATTGATAAATTAAATTAAACAAAAAACCCCACTAGCAAACAGGCTAAAACAATAAAAGGAGCAGGAATTTTTGTTTTTATTAAAAAAATAAGTGTCATAAAAGAAAGCAATAATGAAACCCACCCATCAAGCTTATTTTGAATAATAGAAGGAATTGCTATATCATTTAATAAATAAAATACCGCCCCTAACATAATTCCAACAACTGCAGCATTAATACCCTCCAAAGACCTGTAAATAATAGCGTATTTTTTCAAATTGTGCCAAACGGGAAAAAAGAAAAGAACCAACAAGGCACTAGGTAAAAAAATTGCAACTCCTCCTAATAAGCACCCAAGCATTTGTAAATAATTATTGTTTTCTGTTCTTACTACCATTCCACCGGTAAACGCTCCTATTGAAAAAACGGGTCCGGGAATAGCCCTAACTATCCCATAGCCAGTTAAAAATTCTCCTTTTTCCATCTTTAAAACGTCGCGTTTATTCTGAAGAATCTTTTTTGTTTGTGGTCTTACAACATATTGTTCATACATCATTGGCATTAAAACATCGCCACCACCAAAAACTAAGCTGCTAAACCTGTAATTATTTTCAACTAAATTAAATAGTTTTCTATTTTTCCAATGTTGTTGTGTAGCAGTTTCACTTAAATAGCCAGCAGCCACAAATAAAAAAATGAATATTAGAATATTGCCCCATTTTATTTTTTTGGACTTAATACCTATTTGTGGGATTCTTTTACTACTAAAATTAGTTGCAATGCCAGCAAGCACAATAACAACAGGAAAAACCCAGGGCGATTTAAATAGTAAAAAAGTGGCAATAGTTGCCACCAGTAAAATAATTTTTGTAATAGTATTTTTAATACTTATCCTAAATAACCTGAACGCAGAAAACATAAGAAAACCAATAGCCATTGGTTGAATAAATCTAAATGTTTCAAGCGATATATTTCTATCTTTTAAATAATCTATTAAAAATGACAAACCGCCCATTAATAAACAGGCTGGAGTCATCCAAATAATAAGCGTTAAGAAAGCTAATGGTACCCCCCCCCGTTTGTAACCAATCAAAGTTAGTGTTTGTGTGGAGGATGCCCCTGGTAATAAATTACAAAAAGCATTGAACTCCAGCAACTCTTCCTCTGTAATATCTTTTCTTTTTTCAACAAAGGTTTTTAACATCATTCCATAATGCCCCTGAGGACCCCCAAATGCAGAAATGCTATGCATTGCTACATTTTTTAAAAAAGCTACGTGGCGAATGATAACCATTATACAGATTGTTTGGGGCTATAAAAGTAAACACTTTTTTTTGTAGTAGATTTTTGACAATTTTACAAATAGGGTATTAAAGTTGTGTTTTTAAGCCAATTTATTAAATCAATACACAATCTTAAACTTTTGATATCGTTATGTAAGAGTATTTTTTTTAATTTTGTTTTATGATTGATATATGTGATATAGACATTAAAGAATTAATAAATATAGAAACCGAAAAAGCTACTACTTATTCGTTCAGCTTAATCGTGTGGAATGATGATGTTAATTCCTTTGATTGGGTAATTGAATCATTAATGGAGGTTTGTAAACATTCTGAAGAACAAGCAGAACAGTGTGCTATGTTTATTCATTTTCTTGGAAAATATGCTGTTAAAAATGGCGAAATCAGCACATTAAAAGCAATGTGTGAAGCTATTTGTGATAGAGGCATTAATGCTACAATAGAGGAGTTTGCTAAAAAATAGTACCGAAAATTTTAAACAAAAGAGCCGTTGAAATTAAAATCAACGGCTCTTTTAAATTTAGTATAATAACCTAGCTTTAATTGTTTCGTCAACGTGTTTCAAAACCTCAATCGCTTTGGCTGATAGTTTTTTATCTACATCTAAAACAACATATCCTATTAAATCGTTTGTAGATAAATATTGACCTAATATATTAATTTTATTAGAGGCTAATGTACTGTTTATTGCACTTAAAACACCTGGTACATTATTATGGATATGTAAAATTCTGTGTGCATTTGCAACTGCTGGCAAATTGATTGCAGGTATAGAATGTGAGCCATTTGTAATTCCTTTTTCCAGATAATGAAACAATTTATTGCTTACATCTTCTCCAATATTTACTTGTGCTTCTTCTGTACTTCCACCAATATGTGGCGTTAAAATTACGTTCGATAAACCTTGTAATGGCGAGGTAAATTTATCACCATTTTTTTCTGGCTCCCAAGGAAATACATCTACTGCTGCTCCACTTATTTGACCATCTTTTAAAACTGCAGCTAGTGCATCTAAATCAACTACAGTTCCTCTGGCATAATTAATTAAAATACTTCCTTTTTTAAACTGCTTTAAAACGGTTTTATTAATGATGTTGTGGGTAGATTCGTTTTCAGGAATATGAAGTGTAATAATATCTGCCTTGCTTACAACTTCCTTTATATTCCTTGCTGCAGTAGCATTGCCCAATGGCAATTTTGTTTCCACATCATAAAACAACACTTTCATTCCCAAACTTTCGGCCATCACGCTTATTTGAGACCCTATATTTCCGTACCCAATGATTCCAAGCGTTTTTCCTCTAAGTTCAAAACTGCCTGTTGCTTCTTTTAGCCATATCCCTTTATGTGCTGCGTTATTTTTATCAGGAATTCTTCTTATTAGCATTATTGCAAGTCCAATTACTAATTCTGCTACACTTCTGGTATTACTGTAAGGTGCATTAAAAACAGCAATACCTTGCTTGGTTGCCGCCTTTAAATCCACCTGATTAACGCCTATGCAAAAACAACCAATTGCTTGTAACTTTGGGGCTGCTGTTAATATTTTTTTTGTAATTTGTGTTTTAGACCGAATGCCTAAAAGGTGTACATCTTTCAGTTCATTAATTAACTGTGATTCACTCAATGCTCCATTTAATTTTTTTACATTTGTATAGCCATTTTGCTTAAACTGGGCTACAGCTTTGTCGCTAATATTTTCCAGAAAAAGAATATTTATTTTTTCCTTGGGATAACTTGTGTTGCTGCTCATAGTTGCGAAAATATATACAAATCAAATAATATAATTTTTTGTAATAACGTGAATGAATATTATCTAATAACAACAAACTTTTTTCGATAAGTTTCCGTACCATGTATCACATTAAGAACATAAACTCCTACAGCTAAATTTACAACAGATATTCGCTCACTAAACTGGGTAGTTGATGTGTATTTTTTTTGTAAACACAATCTTCCTAAAGCATCCGTTATATATATTTCAGTGCTTTCGTTGTTATTGCTTCCAAATTCTACATCAATATAATTGTTTGCCGGATTGGGTTTAATGATAAAATCTTTTATAGCCCCACGTGGAAAAATCAATGAATTACTAATTTGCTGACAACCTGTATTATCTGTTACCCAGCAACTGTAAGTGCCATTAACCAACGGCTTATAATACTGATTATTTGCACCTAAAATATCTATGCCATCTTTTCTCCATTGATAATTAATTCCACTTGTACTAACTAGCGAATCGCCACTATATGAAATTATTGGAGCAGGTGCAATGGTTACTGTTGCTGCAATTTTATCGCTCAAACAATCCAATGTTTTAATACGCATATTATACAAATAATAATAAAACTGAGCTGGGTTAGTAGCATTATTACCTGTAATGGTAAATACATCGGAAATGCTGTAAGGATAAGGATTTGATGCAATATTATTATTGCGAAATATATTGGCAACATTATCAGTACTTACAATAATGGCATGATTACCACTGGGCAATAATAAATTAATATTGTAAACCAATCCTTCATCGGTAGGGTCGTTTCCTGCTACATCACCTGTTGTTTGTGTTGGACGAGATGCTTGTGCATCAATTGTTGTAGAGCTGATGGTATTAAAATTGTATGAGCCATCTGGAAATGTTGCTTTAATATCCCCAACAGTAACGGTGATTTTTCCGGGAAAAGCGGTATAAATTTTTGCACTTTCCAATAACACAGGTACAGTAGAACTATATTTTAAATAATTACCTCCTTTGGCTTGATAATCTCCGTTTGTAAAAGCTGCTTTGGTTGCCGGACCAATATTGGCTGCTAAACCTGAACCTATAAAATAGTTAGTGGCAATATTGTTGGTACTTGTATTAACCCCTGTTGCAATAGGAAGATTTGAGTTGGCAGCATTATACCAAAAATAGTTTTGATTATCATTGGTGTTAAAAGCTCTAACAGTAGCATTAGAACCACAAATATTAACTTGACCAGTAGCTGTTGGTGCATCTGAAGCTATTGTAATTTCTGTTGTTTGGGTATTATTTAGTACGTTTTGATCTGTTGAAAGATTTGTAGAAACTAGAATGGTATAAGTAGCGTTTGCTGTGGTTGCAAATGGTGATTGAAAAGTATAAACTCCATCTTTTCCACTGCTAATAGATGCACTATAATTACCTGTTAATGTTGCAACTGTTGTTGTACCATTTTTTATTGTAGCTATTAATGGGATATTTGAAACAGCAGTCTTTCCAGCATTGATTATTCTAACACTTACATACTGATTACTATTTGAACAATTGTTATTTGTTGGTACATTAATATCAGCAATGCCAACATCAATTGTTGGACTAATAAATTGCACAGTATAATCTTGTGTTTCTCCTTGAGAATAAGTGTTGCAAGGCGTAATACTTGACGCATCTGTTGTTTCTTGCACCACAACTCTCATTAAACTATAATCGTTGATGTTAATATTATTAGGTATTATGATGTTGGTAGTAAAATTTGTATTGTTGTTTATAACACCGCTAGTAGCAACAGTTTCACCAACATCGGAAAAACTACCATTGCCATTGTAATCAATAAATACTTTTATAATTTTAGATGATACACTTGCATCGCAAGTACCAACAGCTATACTTAGTGGATAAGCAGCACCCGGTTCAATTTTTGCTGTTAAATTAGTATAATTGTTGTATGAGGTACAGCCTGAAGGGTTGTTATTATTAATATCAGCAAATGATACATTGTTAATTCTAGTTCCTGCAATAGTTGTTGCTGTTGATAAGCAATAGGCAGCCCCACCAATGCCAGTAATAATTAAAGAAAAATCTTGACTGCCTCTTTGTAATGATGCTTTATGCGAAATTTGAATAGTATAAGTTTCACCAGGAACCACATCATCTACCTCAACTCTTTCTACATTGTCTCTAAAGTTATCGCCTTTTGTTGCAGCTGCACTAGGATTTGCTGGGTCCAAAACCCAAGGCAAGTAAGTATTAAAACCTTTTACTATTCTAACATCCAAATCGTGAATTAGTTTTAAAGAGGTATTGTTAAGAAGGTTAATTGTAGTTACTGAACCCACAGGATCTGTCCAAGCTAGTGTAGCCATTAGCTTTCCTTTGCCACTTGCAATAACATTAATGCTATAAGTACCTCCATTGTTAAGTGTTGCCTCAATAATTTTACTTGTATTTGTATTACCATTATTAATGATTCTTGCTGCTTTTTCTGCATTTAATAACCCCCATCCAAATTGATAATCAGGACCAGCACTTACTCCTGCATCTGATGCAGTATGAATTGCCAAAGCCTTTAAAGTAGAGGCTTTCATAAAGTTTCCACTATTTTTTTTACTGTATAACTCTTGTAATAAAAACAAAGAACCTGTAACATTAGGTGTTGCCATTGATGTTCCATTCATTAACTCATAACTTGTTGTGCTATTATTAGAACAAGACAAAACATCTACACCATCCGCAACCAAATCCGGTTTTATTCTACCATCATCTGTAGGACCCCAACTGCTAAAACTACTCATTTTTATATCAACGGCTTTTGTTGAACCGCTTGGTATTCCTTCAACAGCTCCTACCGTTAAAATATTTTTTGCCACCCCATAAGTTGGAATAATATCGTATCCATCATTACTCGATAACCCCAATGGTCTATTGCCTGCATCAACCATATTTCCATTGACATCGTATCTTCTGTATGGTGAACCTACAGGAGGACCATTTTTGTCTCTATTATTTCCAACTGATTTTACAATTAAATAATTCGGTGCATTGTAAGCAATAGAATCAAACATTTGGGCTTCATCGTTATAAATACCAAATTTATAATCTGCCGAATCGCCCCAATTTGCCCAAAACTCCCAATCGCCTCCAAAAGTAAAATTCCAGCCTGCCACAGAACTATATGAATGATTAGAAACAAGTAAATTATTTGCTGCACCCAGCATTTCAGAAATATGATTATTAAAATTATAAGCATCTATGCTACTTACTCCATAAGCCATTCCTTTTGCTAAAGGGTTAATGCCTTTTGCAACTAATGTTCCTGCTACATGTGTAGTATGATTTTGTGTACTTGAAAAATCTTTGTTCACGATTTTACTTGCAAGTTCAATATGGTTTACCATAGGTACTCCTCCATCCCAAATAGCAATTTTATTACTCATATTTGCCGAAGAGCCTGAAATATTAAAACCGCTTGAACCTCCTTGCCATAACTGATTAGTATGAGTTGTAGCTGCAGCAATAATATTATTGTTAGTAGTTGTGTAAATAGGAACCCCATTTATATCAATGCCTGTAAGTAAAATTATTTGGTTCGAATCTTTACTTTTTAACGATAAAGACCACCCTTTTTGCTGAGCCATCTGTAGCAAATAATTATAGCTTTTTTGCTCTTTTGTTGCATATAATATAGAGGCTCTTTGTAGCTCTGTTATTTTGGTTTCTCTCTGTGAAAAAGAAATAACAGGGGCAAACATCAACACCAAAAAAAAATATTTAAGTGAAATACGCATTTAAATTTATCTATGGAGTAAAGATATTCAATTAAATAAAATATTGATATATGTGAAAATGATATTCGATTTATTAAACTTATTATACTTCAACCAAAAAAGCCTAGTTAAAACTAATTAAATATTCATATACCTTCACTAATGATAATTATCATAACAATCATTTCCTTCTTCAATTACATTTGCACCAAAATTATATTCATCATTCATAATTAAAACAATGGAATATCGTATTGAAAAAGACACAATGGGCGAAGTAAAAGTGCCTAGTAATGTGTATTGGGGAGCTCAAACGCAACGCAGTATTGACAATTTTAAAATTGCTCAGGACATTAATAAAATGCCCAAAGAAATTATTGCGGCTTTTGCTTATTTAAAACACGCTGCAGCTTTAGCAAATAACGAATTGGGTGTTTTACCAAACGAAAAGAAAGATGCTATTGGTGTGGTTTGTAACGAAATTTTAGAGGGTAAATTAAACGACCAATTTCCTTTGGTAGTGTGGCAAACAGGTAGTGGCACACAAAGCAATATGAACTGTAATGAAGTAATAGCTTATCGTGCACACGTTATTAATGGTGGAGCTTTGGGCGATAAAGAAAAGTTCCTTCATCCGAATGATGATGTAAATAAATCACAAAGCAGTAACGATACTTTTCCTACTGCAATGCATATTGCTGCATATAAAATTTTAATCGAAACCACTATTCCTGGCATTGAAAAACTGCGTGATACTTTGGCTGAAAAAAGTAAAGCTTTTATGCACGTTGTAAAAATTGGTCGCACCCATTTTATGGATGCAACACCTTTAACTGTTGGGCAAGAAATGAGTGGTTATGTTTCTCAGTTAAATCACGGATTAAAAGCCATCAAAAATACATTGGCACATCTAAGTGAATTAGCTTTAGGTGGCACTGCTGTTGGCACAGGAATTAATACACCAAAGGGTTACGATGTATGTGTGGCAAAACATATTGCTGCATTAACGGGTTTACCTTTTGTTACAGCCGAAAATAAATTTGAAGCATTGGCTGCACACGATGCAATTGTGGAAGCACACGGTGCATTAAAAACAGTAGCCGTTAGTTTAATGAAAATTGCCAATGATATTCGTATGCTTTCTTCTGGTCCAAGAAGTGGTATTGGAGAATTATTTATTCCAGATAATGAACCAGGAAGTTCTATTATGCCAGGCAAAGTAAACCCTACTCAATGCGAGGCTTTAACTATGATTGCTGCTCAGGTTTTAGGTAATGATGTTGCTATTAATATTGGTGGTAGTAATGGTCATTTTGAATTGAACGTATTTAAACCAATGATGATTTATAATTTCTTACACAGTGCAAGATTAATTGGCGATGGTTGTGTAAGTTTTAATGATAAATGTGCTGTTGGTATTGAGCCATTGGAAGCCAATATTAAAAAACACGTTGATAATAGCTTAATGTTGGTAACAGCCTTAAACACTAAAATTGGATACTATAAAGCTGCAGAAATAGCACAAACAGCACACAAAAATCACAGCACCCTGAAAGAAACAGCAATTGCTTTGGGTTATGTAACTGCCGAAGAGTTTGATACCTGGGTAGTACCTGTTGAAATGTGTGGAGAAATTAAATAGTATGTTAGCGATAGCGAGTACAAAAAAAGCGTTCAGCAACAATTACTGAACGCTTTTTTATTGAATAGACCTTCGATAATTAATTTACAACTCTATCTACTCGTCATTTCGACGATAGGAGAAATCTGATACCGGCTTTACATTAGATTTTACGAAGCGATGCAAAAGGTAATGTTTATATAAGGTGAAACTCCTTCGGAGTCTGCTCTATGTATATTTTATTTTTCTATTGAAATATGATTCCTATGGAATCAGCCATATTGTTACATTTTTTATGCTCCCAAGGAGCAATAACTAAATAGAAGTTCATAAGTAGTCGTGCAAAATTATCAATACTAAATAATATGTGACTTTGCACCTTATGTTGCTTTGCGTGAATAAAAAATAATATCCGTTTAATTTTGATTGACTACTTACATATTTAAATTAGACTCCATAGGAGTCATACCTGCAATTAGCAACAAATTTGTTTCATCTGTGTAATTTTAAACGATTAATTAAAGTCTATTACGCCAAGTTTATTTATTTTTTATTCCATATCGCACTCCCAAAAACATCAAACCATTACATTTGTTAATAGAAGCTATTATTATGACTTTACCAGCAGGGAAATTAATTTCAATTGGTGGTGCCGAAGACAAAGGCACAGATTTAGAAAAAGGCGAAATACAACGCAATAATCTTAACTTTTTTGAACTGGGTATTTTAAGCAGAATTGTTCAGGAAGCTGGAGGCAGCAATGCAAAAATAGAAATCATTACCACCGCCTCAATGATTCCCTACGAAGTAGGCGAAAACTACCTCGATGCTTTTTCTAAAATTGGATGTACAAATATTGATGTAATGCATATTCGTAATAGAGACGATGCCAATAATCCTATTTATACCGAAAGAATTAATACCTGCGATTGTGTAATGTTTAGTGGCGGCAACCAGCTCAGATTAACCGCAGTTTTTGGTGGTACCGCTTTTTTACAAATAATTAAACAACGATATCAAAAAGAAGCTGGCTTTGTAATTGCTGGCACAAGTGCTGGTGCAATGGCAATGAGTAATACAATGATTTACGAGGGCAATGCTACTAAAGCTCATTTAAAAGGTGAGGTAAAAATTACTACCGGACTTGGTTTTATGGACAATGTAATTATTGATAGTCATTTTGAAAAACGTGGCAGGTTTGGGCGTTTAGCACAAGCCGTTGCTGCAAATCCTGGTTGTATTGGTATTGGCTTAGGCGAAGACACAGGAATGCTAATTACTGGAGGAAATAAAATGGAGGCAATTGGTAGTGGCTTAGTAATGATTATTGATGGGCACGATATTAAACACAGCAATATTGCCGACATACCAGATGGAAACCCCATAAGTGTAGAAAACATTAAAGTGCATTTTTGTGAAAAAGGAAATGGATATTTAGTGCTCGAAAGAACTTTTTTAATGGAAGCACAAGAAGGTGCTTTGATAGATAAGCAGGTAGAAGTAGAATAATGAGGCTTCATTTACTGACTAACTTTTACCTAGACTAGTAAAGTTGCTTTTCTTAGTACAATCATATAAATCTTTAGACCATAAAGTAAAAACAAAAGGTTCAATAACTATACAACACAGTTATTAAACCTTTTGCCCGAATATTTCACTAATATATTTACTTTTCTAAGCCAAATCAAACCTGTCCAGATTCATAACCTTTACCCAGGCTGCAGCAAAGTCGTGTACAAACTTTTCTTTTGCATCGTCGCTTGCATAAACTTCTGCTAAAGCCCTCAATTCTGAATTTGAGCCAAAAATTAAATCCACACGGGTAGCAGTCCATTTCAACGCTCCTGATCTTCTATCTCTACCTTCAAACTCCTGTTGTTCGTGTGTTGTAGCTTTCCAGCTTGTGTTAAAATCAAGTAAATTAACAAAGAAATCATTTGTTAAAGTTTCTGGGGTTTGTGTAAATACTCCATTTTTACTACTATTATAATTTGCATTTAAAGTACGCAAACCACCCACCAAAACAGTAAGTTCAGGGGCTGTTAATGTTAGCAACTGAGCTTTATCAATCAATAAATCTTCGGTAATGATGGCTTTATTGCCTTTTACATAATTTCTAAATCCATCAGCAATGGGTTCTAAAACTGCAAAAGATTCCACATCTGTTTGTTCTTGTGTAGCATCAGTTCTGCCGGCTGTAAATGGAACTGTAATATGATATCCTGCTTTATGTGCAGCATGCTCAACAGCAGCTGTTCCGCCAAGTACAATTAAATCTGCCAGTGATATTTGCTTACCATTTTGTTGTGCTGCATTAAATTCATTTTGTATTTTTTCTAATACATTCAGAACTTTGTTTAATTGTGCAGGATTATTTACCTCCCAGTATTTTTGTGGGGCTAAACGAATTCTTGCACCATTAGCACCTCCTCTCTTATCACTACCTCTATATGTAGATGCAGAAGCCCAAGAGGTAGATACTAATTCACCAATACTTAAGCCCGAAGCCAATATTATTGTTTTTAATCCTGCTATATCATTACTGTCAATTTCTTTATAAGCAGCAACTGGCAAAGGATCTTGCCATATCAATACTTCAGATGGAACTTCACTGCCTAAATAACGTGACCGTGGACCCATATCTCTGTGTGTTAATTTAAACCAGGCTCTGGCAAATGCATCTGCAAATTGGTCTGGATTTTCATAAAAACGTCTTGATATTTTTTCGTAAGCAGGGTCAACTCTCAATGCTAAATCTGTAGTAAGCATAAACGGGGCGTGTCGTTTGCTAGCATCGTGTGCATCTGGCACCAACCCTTCTCCTGCATTATTTTTAGGCTTCCATTGGTGTGCACCAGCAGGACTTTTGGTCAACTCCCACTCATAACCAAATAGGTTTTCAAAATAGTTATTACTCCATTGTGTTGGTGTGGTAGTCCAAGCTCCTTCTAAACCGCTGGTAATTGTATCTTCTGCATTTCCTTTTCCAAAAGTATTCTTCCATCCAAAACCCTGTTCCTCAATGGATGCAGCAGCTGGTTCCTTACCTACATATTTACTAGGGTCGGCAGCTCCGTGTGTTTTGCCAAATGTGTGTCCACCTGCAATTAATGCCACTGTTTCCTCATCATTCATTGCCATTCTCAAAAAAGTTTCTCTTATATCTCTTGCTGCTGCTAGCGGATCTGGATTACCATTGGGCCCTTCAGGATTTACATAAATCAATCCCATTTGTACAGCAGCCAAGGGGTTCTCTAAATCTCTGTCACCACTATACCTTTTATCACCCAACCACTCTTTTTCTGCACCCCAATACACATCTTCATCTGGCTCCCATACATCTTCTCTGCCACCACCAAAACCAAATGTTTTAAAACCCATAGATTCAAGTGCACAGTTACCTGCAAGAATCATTAAATCTGCCCACGAAATTTGTTGGCCATATTTCTGCTTTATTGGCCATAACAACAGGCGGGCTTTATCTAAAT
This sequence comes from uncultured Chitinophagaceae bacterium, assembly GCA_964615145.1. GTDB lineage: Bacteria > Bacteroidota > Bacteroidia > Chitinophagales > Chitinophagaceae > CAIVPM01. Next base: position 8,327 of record CAZTOP010000035.1, on the reverse strand, counting down.
TGGTATTATCGGGCCAGCTATTTAGTGGTGCAAATCTTTGCATCCCTCTGCCTCCGCCACCACGACCATCCTGAATACGATAAGTACCAGCACTATGCCAAGCCATTCTAATAAAGAATGGACCATAGTGACCATAATCTGCAGGCCACCAGTCTTGCGAGTTTGTCATTAATGCCACTATATCTTTTTTAACAGCAGCTAGGTCTAATTTTTTAAATAACTCACCATAGTTAAAATCTGTATCCATTGGATTGGTTAAAGTAGAATGCTGACGAAGGATATTTAGTTTTAACTGATTGGGCCACCATTCTTTATTCCCTGTGCCATTTCCAGCACTTTGCTTTAAACTGCCATTATGAAAAGGGCATTTGCTGATATCTCCATTGTTGTCCATATAAATTTAAGTTTATTTTTAAGTTGTCAAAGCTATGTGTCAATGCTGAAAAATAAAATGATTTTTATGATACCCGCTAAAGTTTTACTGATAACAAAAACGACATTCTTTTTATATGTTTTTGTGATAAATATCTGATAGCTTGTACAACGAAACGAAAGTGGACAAACGCTCTTGTTCATAGGTGGCTAAATGTGCTATCTGTTAAACAATATTATTATTATTTTTATACACAGTACAAGGTGTGCTGCTTTGGTTTCTAATTAAATTTTCAATCCTGCACTTTTTATATGTTACAGCATTGGGGAGATGGTTTGGTTAGAGTGTGGTTATAATAGCTAGTTAAAATACTGTTTTATTTTTGATAAAAAAAAGGGTTAAAACCCTTTTTTTTATCAAAAATAATTATCTGTTTATAGATTATTTACATAAAACCCTCGCCTGTCCTTTATATAAAAAATATTTATTTTTGTGTTGTAAAAACACTTAAAACGTATCAATTTACTAAATATGAAGCTTATACAAATTCCACTCCTTATTGCAGGCTGTATGGCATTTACAGCAGCATTGGCACAAAATAATGTACCGCAACCACCACCTGCAACTAATTTTAATTATAAAACCATCAACGCACAGTTAAAGTATGCCTTTATTGTAAACAAACCAACTGCTCCCAACCCAAAAGAAGGAGATCAGATATCGTTGAATATGCAGTCATTTTGTAATAACCGAATGGTGTACAGCACCGCCATTGCATTTAAGGGAAAACCTGGTGTTTTTGGTGTGGCTAAACCAGCTTTTAAAGGAGACTTGATTGAGGCTATTAGTTTAATGACCCCTGGTGATAGCATTGTTTGCCTGATAGATGCAGATGCTTTGTTTAAGGGCTCTAAAAGTAAAATGCCTGATTTTATTAAAGTAGGTGATAAGATACAATATTTTATAAAGCTGGTATCTATAAAAACTAAAGAACAGGTGCAGAAGGAGCAGCAGGAAGCTTTTATGAAACAAATGAAAGAGCAGCAGGCAAAACAAAAAGCTGCTGAAGCCAAGCAATTGATAAAAGACGATAAAACTCTAAAAGCCTATTTTGCCAAAAATCATATTACTCCGCTAAAAACACCAAGCGGTTTGTATTATACTATTAAAGAGGAAGGCAAGGGTGATATAGCAGTGGCTGGCGACAGTGTTGTGATGAACTATACAGGCACTTTGCTGGATGGAACCAAGTTTGATAGTAATACCGATACTGCTTTCAAGCACACACAACCTTTTCAGTTTGTGCTGGGCAGGGGGATGGTTATAAAAGGCTGGGACGAAGGGGTGGCTTTGCTGAAAGCTGGCTCTAAAGCAGTGTTTTATATCCCGTCTCCAATGGCTTATGGTGCACAGGCAAGACCTGGTGGCGGTGCCAACCCTAAAGGCATTCCTGCTAACTCTATTTTGCTGTTTGATGTGGAATTGCTGAGTGCTAAACACCCTGCACCACCAGCTCCTAAACCAGCACCTGTTACCGACAGTACCCCAACCCTTAAGGCAGATACTTTGAAAACAGTCAACCCAATGCATTAATACAACTAACAGTGTAACTGTTCAATAAAAAAAACACCAACGAACAGGGCTTCTTACAGAAGCTCTGTTTTTTTATGAGCCCTGTTGGAGATTGAAGCGAAATGGTTAATGTGCGTAACGAGGGTATGCAATAACTTGCTATCTGGGATAACCCAAAGTGGGAGTAAGGTGGGAGTCACCTCGGCTTTAGGTGGGAGTTACCTCGGGGTTACCCCTTAGTATAGGACACAGTTTTCTACTTTTGTCTTGATACAAAAGTTGAGCAAAAAATCAATGCTACAGAACAAGGCTAGTGTAATTTACTGCTGCCAAGACATCGTTTCGATGCATCCCAAAACAGGGTTTCAAATTCCCCTCCTTCTTCCAAATTCCCCTCTGATAGAGGGGCTAGGGGTGTTTCTCTATTGAAGATATGATGAGGCTGGGTGCAGGGGTGGTTTCTTCTCCTCTTGGAGATACCAAGAAAAAGCAACGCTTTTGCAAAGATTACGAATGTAGTGCTGTGATGCTTTTAATTCCCCTCCCTTGGAGGGGTGTAGGGGTGGTTCATTGTCAAAACCAAACAGAATTAATATTGATTTATAGCACCTGATTTCAAACTTTCCTGGTGTAGAGATGCTCCCAAATTCCCCTCCCTTGGAGGGGTGCAGGGGTGGTTCATTGCCAAAACCCAACAGAATTAATATTGATTTATAGCACCCAATTTCAAACTATCCTGGTGTAGAGATGCTCCCAAATTCCCCTCACTTGGAGGGGTGTAGGGGTGGTTCATTACCAAAACCCAACAGAATTAATATTGATTTATAGCACCTGATTTCAAACTATACTGGTGTAGTAGAGATGCTCCCAAATTCCCCTCCCTTGGAGGGGTGCAGGGGTGGTTTAAATCAACTACTCATTCCGTACGCATCAACAATAAATGCTTCCAATCTTTCCATAACATCTAAAATTTCTTTCTTTACTTCACCATCAGTTACTCTAAAAACTTTTAAACCCTGTGATTCTAAATATCGCTGCCTTTCTGTGTCATATTCCATTTTATCCTGGTGGCTAATACCATCTATCTCAATTACCAAACCAAGTGCTTTTACATAAAAGTCAACTATATAATTGCCTATTATTCTTTGTCTGTCAAAATCAATATAATGAAATTGTTTAGCACGAACCTGTTGCCAAAACAATACTTCACTTAAAATTCCAGCTTTACGTTTTTCTCTTGCAAGCAGTTTAAGTGTGGGGTTATAGGGTAAATTATCAATGAAGTTTTTTTGTATTGGTATTTGGTTAATATGTGTTAGTATTTCTTGCATATTTTTTATTAAACTACCCCTGCACCCCTTCGCAGAAGGGGAATTTTACCACCTTTACTAAAGATAAACGAGTACAAATATAAATAGCTTTCCAAATTCCTTTGTTTGGAAGTGTTAGGGTAGTTCCCAATTCCCCCCTTGGAGATAACCGAAAAAAAGCAACGCTTTTATGAAGGTTACGAGCATTGCTCTGGGGTGTTTCAAATTCCCCTCCATTGGAGGGGTGCAGGGGTGGTTCTAATTGCCAAAGCCAAACAGGATGGATTTTTATTGATGGCTCGCTTTCCAAATTCCCCTCCTCCGGAGGTAAACGAGAAAAAGCAAAGCTTTTACGAAGGTTACGAACGTAGTTCTAGGGGTGG
>CAZTOP010000035.1:0-4589 GCA_964615145.1 uncultured Chitinophagaceae bacterium | reverse complement strand
ATCTTCGACATTACGCTGCATTTAAAGATTTTCTTAACGCTATTTTTCTGATGCCAGAAACAATTCTAAAGCATCGGTCTAAATTCCCCTCCTCTGGAGGGGTTGTAGAGGTGGTTTGTTTTATGCTGTTGGCTTAAAGCCAAACGGGAATAATATTGATTGATAGTAACCTAATTCCAAACTATGTTGTGGTTTTTCCAAATTCCCCTCCTCTGGAGGTAAACGAGAAAAAGCAAAGCTTTTACGAAGGTTACGAACGTAGTTCTAGGGGTGGTTTTTTTGCCTCATAGCTGGGGGTTGTTAAACTGTTACAAATCAATGTTTCTTTCCACTTTTGTCTTGATACAAAAGCGGAGCAAAAAAATCAAGGCTGCAGACAATAGCTGAAAATCTTTGCATTTCGCTATGTCGAAGAAGCTAAGGATTGGGCTTTTGTATAAGCACTTGCTTTTGTGATGATGGGCTTTAGAATATCTTCCAACATCTTCGACATTACGCTGCATTTAAAGATTTTCTTAACGCTATTTTTCTGATGCCGGGAACAACTCTAGCATAATTCAATGCTGCCAAGACACCATTTCGAAGCAACGGAACATAGGGTTTTAATTCCCCTGCTTTGGAGGGTGGATGTCGTGGTGGTTATCTCAAAACATTTTGAAACCTAAGCCCGAACATTTGGGACGAGAGAAGATCTGAAAATAATATTTGATTAAACCCTTTTTTGTGTTTTTAATGCTGTTATTTAAAGCCAAGTAGAAATGATGTTGATTGATGCTTGAAGATGTTTTTGTGTTAGGGGAAAATTTGAAAATCAAATAAAACAACTTGCACAACCTTCGTCTTCAGCATCAGAAAGAATATCTAATAAATACGGAGATGTCTTTCTATTTTTCGCATTTTCTGTTCTTTTGATAAATTCCTCTTTAATATTTAGTATTCTTTCTGGTTGTATTAATTCTGCCAATGGTTCATCTTGTATCCAAGTGTAGCCATCTTTTTCATATTCCATTGCTTTTGCAAATAGTTCGGGGTGTTGTTCATATAACCAAACCCATTCTATTTTTTGCTGGTAAAAACAAAAGAAACAACCAGAACGGCTGCGTGCATAAGTAGATGCTTTGCCATTAACCTCAAACTTGACTTCTTTATAGTATGCAGGAACACCAACCCCAGACTCTTCTAATATTCTAAAAATATCATCACGCACTAATACCTCTTCATTGTCAATTAGGGGAAATATAGCCTCACTTGCCAACGGATAATTAGTCTCTTGTAAAAAAGCAAATACCGCAGCATTAAATTCTTTAATCCCTAAATCAAGCAATTGATTCAGCTTTTGCTGTTGGTTGAAAGTAGGTGAAATTTTAGTAGCTACAATTTCATTAATTCTTTCTGTTTTGCCATTTAACGAAATAGTATTAAAACATTCTTGTGCTTTGGGAATATTTCCATTAGATAAGAATTTTGTTATCACATCTTCACTCCAAATATTCTTTCTAAAAGGAAAGATAGATTGGATATTTGATTTTTTTGAAATATAACCTTCTCTATCTTCATCCCCACGAATACCCACATAGGATATCACAGGGTCGTTTCCCACAAATTTTTCAAAGGGTTCTAACTTCAATTTCTTAGTACACCATCTGGCATTAGAAGAAGGCAGATACCCGTTATACATTTTTATAAAATGATCAAATGGCAATTCTGGGCTATTGTCTGCACCTGTTAGTCGTAGTATTTTTTTGCCTAAAAATATTTCTAAATTGTCGATTAATTGGTAGGTTTCGTCAAGTTCTTTACCAGTATCGGATGTATAATATTCAATATCTAAGTGTGGATAGTTTTGCTTCATATATATGGCTAAAGCAGCACTATCCTTGCCTCCTGATATTCCTAAAACATGTCTTACTTTACTCATAGCTTGAGCAATATTTTTTTATATTTTTTGCTAATGAAACAGTCAATCTAAATTATTGATTGTAATAAATTCGATAGGAATAAAATCAGTAAGCCAAACATTATTGTCTGATAGGAAAAAGGGAAATCCTGCTTTTTGCATTTCCTTAGAATTAATTTTCAAAATAACAGGTGTACCGTGCCTTTTGCCAACTTGGTGAGCTGTGGCAAAGTCTTGGCTTAAATGAACGTGATGTCTTTTCATTTTACTAATACCGTCCTTGAAAATAGAATCAATATTTTTTTCACTTGTTCCGTGAAATAAAAAATCAGGTGGGACTTGTTCTTTGTAGCCTAACTCTACACTTATTGAATGCCCTTGATTAGCCCTAATTTTTTTTGAATCATCACTTAATGCAAATCTTTTTTTGTTATTAGATTCAACTATCGCTTTTAGTTCATTAAAATTTAAATAAAGATTTTTACTCTTCAGTTTCTCTAAAAGTTCTTCAACATCAACCCATCCATTTTCATCCAATATAATACCAATGAGGCTTGGATTGTGTCTTAAAACTAAACTTAAAAATTTACTTGTTTTTATTGCATCATTCATTACTTATTTCTTTGATACATTAAGTATTTTGGTTTAATAATTTTTCTTGCTTGGTATTACACCTCTAATCCCTCCTCTTGGTTGCTCTACATCACCTTTGTATCTTGGTATAACGTGAATGTGGCAATGTGAAATGGTTTGTCCTGCATCTTCATTAACATTAATTCCAACATTAAAACCATCGGGATTGAAACGTTTTTGTAATTCGTCTTTTACTTTGTTTACCATTATCCAACAAGCAGTTTGTTCCTTAACTGATAATTCAAAATAACTGGCTACAACTCTTTTTGGAACTACTAATGTATGCCCTTTGTTTACGGGATATTTATCGAAAAATGAAAAGGCTGTTGCACTTTCAAAAAGCAACTCTCTTTCATCATCACCAATAAAAAAGGGGCTTGCTTTTTCATTATTTTTATTTAGTAATGTGTAGTGTTGGTACTCATAAATTTCACAGCCTTCATTCTTGAAAATTGATTTATAAGGAAGTTTTATACTGCATTGATATGTTTGTTTTTTATGTAGCTTGTGCATTCTGAAGCCTTCAAACTGCAAATCCCTGCGAACGGCAAAATACGCTTTACCATAGGGTTTGAGCAATGCAGATACATTCATTAAAACTTGTGCTTGTTCTTCCGCTAATAAAACATTCAACACATAAAAACAAACTACTGTATCAAATTTTTGCGTTGGAAAAGTTGGAAAATAATGTGGGTCAAATCCAGTTGCTTTGAACCCTCTTTTTTTTAGTTCTTCCACATCCTTTCCATATCCACAGCCAAAGTCAAGTATATCACCCTCAAGCATTCTTAGTTTTAAAAGATGCTTTGCAGGAAAAGAAATTGTCTCTCTTTCCTTAGCAGTAAGATGACTATTTATATTTTGGCTCATTATCTTAAAAATTCAAAACCATTATTTGAAGCAATTGTTATTAATGGTTGCAAACAATCTCTGTACTTTTCTTTTGTAAATCCTAAATCTAAGTCAGGGAAAATGGTATAATATTCTTCCAATAATTTATTTGGTTGTGTTGCTTGTTTTATTATTTCTATGGCACTTTTTTGAATATTAAAAAAACCCTCAAAGTGTTTCTTCATTATTGGTAGTTTATCACTTTTTATTGAATTAAAAGTAGGTGATGCTGGCACCAAGTTCCAAATCAAATCGTGTGATACAAAGTTAAATGGGACAAAATGATCAACTGCATAGTTACCAACTGTTAAAGATTCACCTGTATAAATGCATTCTATCGAACCAAGTTTATTCATTACAATATCCCAAAAGCTTTTTCGCTGTTTCGTTAAACTATTTCTAATTGCTGGCTTAATTAGTTTATTTGGAATATCTGGAACACTTGGATTTTTGCTCTGTAGAAAAATAGCAAGATTCCAATAACAAAAATCTTTGAGAATTTTCGAGTGTTTAAATATGTATTCTTTCCATTCTTTATAAACCGTTATTGTTTCATCATTTAATGCATACAATGTCTTATTTATGTTTCGGTTAGATTCAATATAAATTCTCCCTGCTTGTTGTGATTCTGTTTCACTTTGTAACTTAGGGAACCAAGGACTTAAAAACCAATGGGGGACATTGTTGTTAAAATGCCATAACTGATTTTTTGTTATCGTGTTTGGTGTGTTTAGTAATTTTTTTACAATGAAATCCAGTTTAGCATCAACAGGAATACGTTCACCTTCTATTATTGTTTTAATTGCTTTTTGAATTAAATCTTGTTTGCCAAAAGAAACGTGAAAGTAATTTACTGTAAACCAAGCATTAGAAATCATTCGAGCAAATAATTCCTTCTTTTCTATCACTGATTTTCCTTCTTCAATAGCATGTATAATGGATAAAAACCAATAAAACTTATAGGTAGCAGAAGTTCTGTTGAAACAGGCTGCAAGATTGTTTATTGGTAAGTTTTCGGAATCTGGTAAATTCATTATGGAAACATTTAATTTAGAACTATACTCATTTTATTTTACCTAAGTAAAAATAACTAATCATCATATTCAAATCTGACTTTTATTGTTTAGACTACTTAAACCATACCTAAAGCATAGTTAAAGCATACTTA
>CAZTOP010000034.1:0-28907 GCA_964615145.1 uncultured Chitinophagaceae bacterium | reverse complement strand
ATAGTTCCTTGTATGTTGCGTAGTTTTCTTTGTTTTGCAAAAATTGATTATTAAATACCGTGATTTCAATATTTAGAGATAAATCTATAGCTTCCATTTTTGCATTAGTCATTTGTGGTTTACTTATTCATTTGCATATTTTTTATATTCCTGTTGCTATTAATGCTAACAGTAATAATGGGGTGTTATCGTGGTTATTACTTGAATTTTTTACTAAATTAAAACCCGTAGCAATAAATACTATTTATATTGCTTTAGTAATTATACAGGCTATAAGATTAAACTTGGTACTAAACAACAGCAAAATGTACAGCAAATCCGGATTTACTGCTGCATTTGCTTACTTATTATTGTCTGGCTTAATGGTAAATGCTTACTCCTTATCGCCAGCATTAGTTGTAACAAGTTTATTAATTTGGATTGTTAAAGATATTTTTCTGTTATACAATAATTCAGAAGCAAAAGGGCTTATTTTTAATATTGGATTTTTAAGTACACTTTCATTTATCCTATATACACCAAGTGCTGTAATTATTGTAGCAATTCTTTTTTCTTTGGCAATTTTACGTCCATTTAAAACAGCCGAATGGTTTATAGTTTTACTTGGAATAATTGCTCCTGCTTATCTATTATTAGCAGTGCTTTTCTTAACAGATAAATTTTATTTGTTATCACATTTTATTCCCCAAATTCATTTAAGATTATCGATTAATAAAGAGCCCTGGTATTGGGCAAGCCTATCGGTTACAATTATTTTAATAATAGCAGGCTTAATAAGCTGGTATCCCAATAGCAATAGAATGGTAATTCAAACCAGAAAAAACTGGGTTGTGATGCTCATAATTTCTGTTTTATTGTTAATAAGTTTGTTATTGTTTAATTCAAATAATCAATTTCCCGAGGTTTTATGTATGTTTCCAATGGCCGCTTTTGTTGCAAACTATTTTATGTACACACAAAGAACAATTTTGGCAAACTTCATTGTGCTGGCTTCATCTTCTATCATAGTTTATCATCTTTTGCAATTAATTAGGTAAGGCCGAATTTTTTTTCCAGAATTTTTTTTAATAATTTTTGGTTAAGGATTTTTTTTGAAACCACAAAATTCAATTTGTATATATTATCCACATCCCCTACTTTTGCAAACTCTAATTTGGTTAGTAGTATCTTTTAAAAAAATGGGTATCATTTCTTTTGATTTAAAAAAATAAAAAGAGTGCCTTTATGTCTTAGAGGCAATATAAAAATAAGTCATCAAACCCCAATCTACAAAGAGCTACCATCCAACTAATTAAATTGAATGCATTCAATTTTTTACTATGCTATTTAGTAAAACTTTGATGTTCTTATAAATATTAAATCATAAGTATAATTTATGGCACTTAAAAAAGAAGTCAATCGTACCAAGAGTACCTTCTCGCAAATTACCATTAGCCTTGCTTCCCCAGATTCTATTTTGGAGAGAAGTTTTGGTGAAGTATTAAAGCCAGAAACCATTAACTATCGTACTTACAAGCCAGAAAGAGATGGTTTGTTTTGCGAAAGAATTTTTGGACCAGTAAAAGATTTTGAATGTGCTTGTGGAAAGTATAAGCGTATTCGTTATAAAGGAATCGTTTGTGACCGTTGTGGTGTAGAAGTTACAGAAAAAAAAGTGCGTAGAGAAAGAATGGGTCACGTAAAACTTGTGGTTCCTGTAGTACATATTTGGTATTTCAAAAGCTTACCTAACAAAATTGGATATTTGTTAGGAATGAGTTCTAAAAAAATAGAAAGCATTGTTTATTACGAAAGATACGTTGTAATTCAGGGTGGTGTAAAAGAAAGCCTGGGTGTTGGCGATTTATTAAGCGAAGAAGAATATTTAGACATATTAGATAATCTGCCAAAAGACAATCAATATTTGCCAGATGAAGACCCACAAAAATTTGTGGCTAAAATGGGTGCAGAAGCTGTTAGCGATTTATTGTCTAAATTAGATTTAGATGAGTTGAGCTACCAATTAAGAAATGCAGCAGCCACAGAAACTTCCCAACAAAGAAAGGCAGATGCCCTAAAACGTTTGAGTGTAGTAGAAGCATTTAGGGATTCAGCAGAAAGAATTACAAATCGTCCAGAATGGATGGTGATGCAATATATACCGGTTATCCCGCCAGAATTAAGACCATTAGTTCCTTTGGATGGAGGTCGTTTTGCTTCTTCTGATTTGAACGATTTATATCGTCGTGTTATCATTAGAAACAATCGTTTAAAAAGATTGATGGAGATCAAAGCTCCAGAAGTAATCTTAAGAAACGAAAAAAGAATGTTGCAAGAAGCAATCGATTCTTTATTTGATAATAGCCGTAAATCAAATGCAGTTAAAGCAGATGGTGGACGTGCTTTAAAATCTTTAAGTGATGTACTTAAAGGTAAACAAGGTCGTTTCCGTCAAAACTTATTAGGTAAACGTGTGGATTACTCAGGTCGTTCTGTAATTGTAGTAGGACCCGAATTAAAAATGCACGAGTGTGGTTTACCAAAAGATATGGCTGCAGAGCTTTTCAAGCCATTTGTTATTCGTAAATTAATTGAAAGAGGCATTGTAAAAACAGTAAAATCTGCTAAGAAATTAGTTGATAAAAAAGAAGCTGTTATTTGGGATATTCTTGAAAATATTTTGAAGGGACATCCAATTATGTTGAATCGTGCCCCAACCTTGCACAGATTATCTATACAATCTTTCCAACCAAAATTAGTAGAAGGAAAGGCAATTCAATTGCATCCATTGGTAACAGCATCATTCAATGCCGACTTTGATGGTGACCAAATGGCGGTTCACGTACCATTAAGTAGTGCTGCAATTTTAGAAGCACAGTTATTAATGTTGTCTTCTCACAACATTCTTAACCCACAAAATGGTACACCAATCACACTTCCTTCTCAGGACATGGTATTAGGCTTGTACTATATTACCAAAGGAAAAAAATCTACACCAGAATTAACCATAAGAGGAGAAGGAAAGGCTTTTTATAATTTAGACGAAGTTATTATTGCTTACAATGAGGATAAAATTGATTTACACGCTAACATTAAAGTAAAAACTAACGTTAGAGTTGAAGGTAAATTAGTGAGTAAGCTTATAGATACTACTGTAGGAAGAGTTTTGTTTAATCAATATGTACCACAAGAAGTTGGATACGTAAATGCACTTTTGACCAAGAAAAATCTAAGAGAAATTATTGGTGACATCATTAAAATTACCAACGTTCCTAAAACAGCGAAGTTTCTTGACGATATTAAAACTTTAGGTTTTAGAATGGCATTTAAGGGTGGATTAAGCTTTAGTATTAACGATTTAATTGTCCCAGATTTAAAACAAGAGCTATTAGAAAGTGCAAAAAATGAGGTAGAAGAAGCTTGGGAAAACTACAATATGGGTTTAATCACCAATAATGAACGTTATAATCAAGTTATTGATATTTGGGGCAGAGTAGATACAAAAATTACAGATACCCTTATCAGAGAAATGGCAGCGGATAAACAAGGGTTTAATTCAGTATTTATGATGCTTGACTCTGGAGCTAGGGGTAGTAAAACTCAGGTAAAACAGTTGGTAGGTATTAGAGGATTGATGGCAAAACCACGTAAATCTGGTTCAAGCGGAAGTGAGGTAATTGAAAATCCAATTCTTTCCAACTTTAAAGGAGGGTTGAATGTATTGGATTACTTTATTTCAACACACGGTGCTCGTAAAGGTCTTGCAGATACCGCTTTAAAAACTGCCGATGCTGGTTATTTAACAAGAAGGTTAGTTGACGTTGCTCAGGATGTGGTTATTGCCGAAGACGATTGTGGTACATTAAGAGGTATCAACACTTCAGCATTGAAAGATAACGAAGATATTATCGAGAACTTAGCAGATAGAATTGAAGGAAGAACTTCATTACACGATGTCATAAATCCAATTACAGACAAATTAATAATTAAAGCTGGCGAAGAAATTTCTCCTGATGTTGCTAAAGAAATAGAGGATTCTGGCATTGATGCTGTGGAAATTAGATCCGTATTAACTTGCGAAGCTAAGCGTGGCGTATGTGTGAAATGTTATGGTAAAAACTTGGCTACAGGTTATATAGCTCAAAGAGGTGATGCTGTAGGTATTATTGCAGCTCAATCAATTGGAGAACCGGGTACACAGCTTACACTTCGTACCTTCCACGTGGGTGGTGTTGCAGGAAGTGCAAATATTGAAAATGGATTATTGGCTCGTTTCGATGGTACTATTCAGTTTGATGGTTTACGTTCTGTAGCAACAACAAATAATGAAGGAAATAAAGTTAACATAGTAATAGGACGTACGGGTGAGGTTAGAATTATGGACGTTAAAAATGATAGATTGCTTATTACAAACAACGTTCCTTATGGTTCTACACTACTAGTTAAAGATGGTCAACAAGTTAAAAAAGGTGAGATGATTTGCTCTTGGGATCCATTTAACAACGTAATTGTTGCAGAGCAAAATGGGGTTATCAAATACGAAGCAATTTTAGATGGTATTACTTACCGCGATGAGTCTGATGATCAAACAGGACATAGAGAAAAAGTTGTTATTGAAACTAAAGACAAAACTAAAATTCCTACCATTATTGTTGATGGTAAAGAACTGAAACAATACAACTTGCCTGTAGGCAGCCACATTGTTGTAGAAGAAGGAGACGATGTTAAAGCTGGTCAGGTTTTAGTTAAAATACCACGTGTATTAGGAAAATTAAGAGATATTACCGGAGGTTTACCTCGTGTAACTGAATTATTTGAAGCTCGTAATCCTGGTAATCCTGCTATTGTTTGCGAAATAGATGGTGTAGTTACTTTTGGAAATGTAAAACGTGGTAACAGAGAAATCGTAGTTACAAGTAAAGACGAGACAGTTAAAAAATATCTTGTTCCATTAACACGTCAAATTCTTGTTCAGGATGGCGACTTTGTAAAAGCTGGTGCTCCATTGTCTGATGGTCAAATTGCTCCATACGATATCTTAAACATCAAAGGTCCATTTGCAGTTCAGGAATACGTTGTAAACGAAATTCAAGAAGTTTATCGTTTACAAGGTGTGCGTATTAATGACAAACACGTAGAAGTTATAGTTCGTCAAATGATGAAAAAAGTTGAAATAAAGGATGCCGGCGATACTAAATTCTTAGAGGAAGATCTAGAAGACAGATACGATTTTGTTGCAGAAAACGACAGAATCTACGACAAAAAAGTTGTTACTGAACCAGGCGAAAGCACAAAAATGCGAGCAGGTCAAATTGTAACACTTAGAGAACTAAGAGAGGAAAACTCGGTTCTACGTCGTGCAGATAAAAAACTAGTTGAGGTACGAGATGCAAAACCTGCAACAGCAACACCTGTATTATTGGGTATAACAAAAGCATCTTTAGGTGTGCCAAGTTGGATTTCGGCTGCATCGTTCCAAGAAACTACCAAAGTATTAAGCCAGGCCGCTATCAATGGTAAAACAGACGGAATGTTAGGCTTGAAAGAAAATGTTATTACCGGACATTTAATTCCTGCTGGTACTGGTCAACGTGAATTTGAAAATATGATTGTGGGAAGCAAAGAGGAATACGAAGTATTAACAACTGCACGTGAAGCAATGAACTTTGATGATGAAGAATAATTTTTTCTTTAATCACTTTCATAAAATAATCAAAAAGCCCTCAGTTTTACTGGGGGTTTTTTGATACAAAAAGAACAATATTTCACCTAATATTGCTTATGATAATTCCATCATATTTAAAAAAAGGAGATACAATTGGTATTGTTTGTCCATCAGGATATATGCCTTTTGATAAAGTTGAAACATGTATCAGCACACTTGTTAAGTGGGGATATAAAGTAGTAGTTGGTAAAACTATTGGCAACCAATACAATTATTTTTCCGGAACAGACGATGAACGATTAAATGATTTGCAATTAATGTTTGATGATATTAATATAAAGGCAATTTTATGTGGAAGGGGTGGATATGGATTAAGTAGAATAATTGACAAAATAAATTTTTCCAAATTTAAGAAAAACCCTAAATGGGTTATTGGATATAGCGATATTACCTTACTGCACAGCCATATTAATAAACAATTTAAAATAGCAACTTTGCACTCACCAATGGCTGCTGCATTTAATGATGAAGGTTTTAAAAATGATTACGTGCTTTCCTTAAAAAAAAATCTTAAAGGAAACAAAATAAAGTACAGCTGCAAAACGCATGTTAATAATAAAATCGGTGTTGCTTTTGGGCAAATTATTGGGGGTAATTTATGCATGATTGCACACTCTATTGGAACAAAGTCAGCATTTACTACTAAAAACAAAATCCTTTTTTTAGAGGATATTGGCGAGTATATTTATAATATCGATAGAATGTTTCTTCAATTAAAAAGAGCTGGTTTTTTAAAAAATTTAGCAGGATTAATTATTGGAAGTTTTACAGATTTAAAGGATACTACAACACCTTTCGGTAAAGATGTTTATAGCATTATTAAAGAACAAGTTGCTGAATATAATTTTCCTGTTGCTTATAATTTTCCCGTAGGTCATCAAACTGAAAATTATGCTTTAAAAATTGGTTGTAAATACAGCTTGAATGTAAATTTTAAAACAGTTTCATTGCAGGAAATATAAATTAATTGTCAAAACTATACACATACAATAAGCCAGAAAAACTTAAAAGTCGAAAACAACTTGATAAAGTTTTTAAAAAAGGAACATCTTTTTTGATTTTCCCTTTAAAGGTTTTTGTAATGTTTGAAAATGAATTTCAGGAATGTAAAATTCAATGTGGAGTTGGTGTTAGTAAAAAGCACTTTTCCAAAGCGGTAGATAGAAATAGAATCAAAAGAATATTAAGAGAAAATTATAGATTAAACAAAGGTGTTTTGCATCAAACCATTCAGCAAAAACAATTATCGTTTTTTGTACTATATATAGATAAATTAATGCCTGAAAAAGCAAGCCTTCTTAACGATAAAATGAAAAAGGTAATGGATAAAATATGTTTAAAATATTACGATGAATTGGCTAATTAAAATACTGAGTTATCCATTTATTTTACTTATAAAAATATATCAATATGGTATATCTCCTTTACTTGGTCCAAAGTGTAGGTATACACCAACATGTTCTCAATATTCAGAACAAGCGTTAAGGAAATATGGTTTGGTAAAAGGGCTTTTACTATCAATAAAAAGAATTTCAAAATGTAGGCCAGGCGGGGGAAGTGGTTATGATCCTGTTCCTTAATTTTTTTGCATTGATATCATTAACTTTATTGAACAAATGCAATTATGAAAAAAGTATTTCAAGCTTTTTGGTTTTCATTACCCATACAATTGTTGTTGCTGCATTGTAGAAAATATCAAATTTTTTTGGTATTGTGGTATGTACTGTTCGCAACTTTGGCCGGCTCTTTTATGAAAAGTTATGGAGCAGATACACTTTTTTTAGCACCTGAATATTTTAATCAGGTTAGTGCTGCAAGCACGGCAATTACCGGCTTTGCACTAGGTATTTTCTTTATGAGCTGGAATATTACAACATTTATTCTGCATGGTCATTTGGTTAGTTTTTTAGCAACAAATTCACAACCATTTTTAAAGTATTGTATCAACAATATTATTTTGCCTTTAACCCTTTTATTTTTTTATTTCTACAAGGGAATCAAGTTTGCACAGGAACAAGAGCTATTTACATCTATTGAAATATTAATTTTAGCATTGAGTTTTTTAGGTGGCTTGTGCTTATCTGTTTTTATTGCTATATCATATTTTTTTGGGGCCGATAAAACCATTTACTATTCAATTGGAAATAAAATAAAATCGGCAAATGAACACTATAATCAAACAAATACAACAGCTCCTTTTATACAGCACAGAGCTGAGTTAAAAATAAATTGGTTTTTTAGTGCAAGTTTTAAGGTAAGAAAGCCAAGGGATGTAAAACATTATGAAGAGACTTTTTTAAAAAAAGTATTAAGTAGGCACCATTTTGCTGCTGTTATTGCAATAATGGTAGCTTTTGTTTTTTTAGTTTCTATAGGATTTATTTCAGACGAAAAACTTTTTCAATTACCGGCAGCAGCAAGTATTCTAGTATTTTTTTCCATATTAATAGCTGTTACAGGAGCATTTAATATTTTTTTTAAATCCTGGACTTTGTTGTTTTTAATGTTACTATATGGTTTTATTAATTTTCTGTATCAAAAAGAAGTAATAGATCCACGTAATAAAGCATATGGTTTAAGTTATGCAAATAAAGCAGAAAGACCCATATATAGTCGAGAGTCAATAGCAGCTTTAGCCTCTATTCATAATATTGAAAATGATAAGTTGGCTTATATAAAAATATTAAATAATTGGAAAGCAAAACAAAAAGATAGTTTACCTACTATGTATATTATTAATACAAGTGGTGGTGGGCTTAGAAGTGCAACTTTTACTATTGACGTTTTGCAAAAGATAGATAGTTTAATGGGTGGTGGTTTAATGAATAAAACGCTATTTATTACTGGTGCTTCAGGAGGAATGTTTGGTGCAGCATACTACAGAGAATTGTTTCTTAAATCTAAAAGCCAAAGCATCGATTTACAATCTAAATTATATGTCGATGATATTTCAACAGATTTATTAAACCCCTTATTCTCATCTTTCGTTTCAAGAGACTTAATAGGTCCTGTTCAAAAGTTTACATATAACAAATTTGAATATTCAAAAGATAGAGGATATGCTTTTGAAGAAAAACTAAATGAAAATACAAGAGGGTTTTTAGATAAAAAGCTAAGCGATTATTTGTTGCAAGAACAAACAGCACAAATACCTTTTATGTTATTTAATGCAGTAATTACAAGGGATGCCAGAAAGATGATTATTGCCTCTCATCCTGCCAGATTTTTGATGAAACCTAATAATAACAGTACTTATATAAGCACTGCAGATGCAGATGCTATTGATTTTAATTCATTTTTTCAAAAACAAAAATCAAATGATTTAAGAATATTATCAGCATTAAGAATGAATGCAACATTCCCTTACGTATTGCCTAATGTTTGGTTACCTAGTAATCCAGTCATTGATGTAATGGATGCAGGATTAAGAGATAATTATGGAACAGAAATTACATTAAGGTTTATTAATATTTTTGAAGACTGGTTAAGGGCAAATACAGCTAAAGTGGTAATATTACAAATACGAGATAGAAACCAAAGCGATTGGGATAAAACAACCGAAGATGATGATTATATCAGTTTTCTTACTAAACCTTTTGCTCAAATGCAGCATAATTGGTTTAAACTACAAGACTACTATCAGTCTGGGCAAATGAATTACACTTCAAATATTTTTAATAAACAGCTAGAATCTATTTGTTGGCAATACATTCCAGCTAAACAAAACGAGGCTGCTAGCCTTAGCTTTCATTTAACAGCAGCACAAAAAAATGATATTGCAATGGCTGTTAATAATACAGAAAACAAGATTGCATTTAAAAAATTGCAGAAAACAATTCAATAAATACAATAGATTTTAGAATAAATCCATTGAATTGGATGAATATATTTTATTTTTCCCCTACATTTGCGTCCCAATTCACAAAAACAATTTCTTTAAGAATGAGTTTTATTTGCGGGTGTGGTGAAATTGGTAGACACGCCAGACTTAGGATCTGGTGCCGCGAGGCATGGGGGTTCGAGTCCCTCCACCCGCACATTAAAGTTGATAAGTTAAAGGTTGATAGGTAATTTTCCTTTCACTTTTTTCTTATCAACTTTTATAATTTTAATATAGTTGTAAATTTTTTTAAAGGGAATTACTTAATTTTTTACGACAAAAAATATAAAAAAAATGGCTACAGTTACTAGAGAAAACATTGGTTTATTAAACGACAAGTTAATTGTTACAATTGCCAAAGAAGATTACATTAATAGTTTTGAACAAGGATTAAAAAAACAGGCAAAAAATGCCAATATACCTGGCTTTAGAAAAGGCATGGTGCCTGCAGGTTTAATAAAAAAAATGTATGGTCAGGCAGTAATGACAGATGAAGTAGTGCGTTTAGCCGAAAAGCAATTGTTTGATTACCTGCAAACAGAAAAATTAGACATTTTTGCCCAACCACTTCCTTTAGAGTTTGATACTAACAAAATTGAAATTAATAATCCCACTGATTATACTTTCTCTTTTGAAGTTGGCTTAAAACCACAAATTAATATAGATGCTAAGTCTATTACCGCAACTAAATATATTATTCAAATTGAGGATAAGTTAGTTGATGAAGAAGTAGATAGATTAAGAACTCGACATGGTGTAATGACTGAGCCAGAAACTGTAACCGGTGATGACAATGTTTTAAATGTAACCTTTATAGAAACAGATGAGAATGGTGTTGCTGTTGAGGGCGGTATTAATAAAGCGAACTCAGTTTTAGTAAAATATTTTGCAGAAGCATTCAGAAATAATTTATTAGGAAAGAAAAAAGATGATGTGGTGTCTTTACAGCTTAACAAGGCTTTTGAAGACAAAGAATTAGAATTTATTGCTCAGGATTTAGGGCTTGCAAAAGAGGATGCAGCTAAATATTTCAATATTACCATTACAAAAGTTGGATATGTAGAAAAAGCCGAGTTTAATGACGAATTTTTTGCAGCCGCTTTCCCAAATAAAGAAGTAAAATCTGAAGAAGAATGTAGAAATGCAGTTAAAGAAGAAATAGCTGCTGCTTATGCTGCACAAAGCAGAAATCAAATTCACGATCAAATTTATCATCACTTAGTTGATCACACAACTATTGAATTTCCAGAAGCATTTTTAAAGCGTTGGTTACAGACAGGTGGCGAAACTCGTAAAACTGCAGAAGAAGCAGAAGCAGAATTCCCATCTTTTGCTAATAGTTTAAAATGGACACTAATTAGCAGTCAAATATCAAATGATAATAAAATAGAAGTATTGCCAGATGATATAAGAACATTCGCAAAAAACCAGTTAATGGGCTATATGGGAGGTGCTATGCTTGATGATAGTCAGCCTTGGATGGAAGACTATGTAAACAGAATGATGAAAGATAAAAAATTTGTTGAGGACAGTTACTATAGAATTCAAACAGAAAAAATGTTTGCTTTATTAGAATCACAAGTAACATTAAAAGAAGAAAGTATTACTGCTGAAGATTTTGCAAAAAAGCAACATCACCATCATCACTAAAAAAATTAAACCCCGCAATTGCGGGGTTTTTGTTATGAATAAAATAAAAAAAATAGTAATCATCGGACCAGAAAGTACTGGAAAAAGCACTTTATGTAGCCAACTTGCTGCTCATTACAATACTATTTGGTGTCCTGAGTTTGCCAGACAATATTTACTTGATAATGGAACCAATTACACATTTGAAGATTTAGCAACCATTGCAAAAGGACAGTTGGAACTAGAGAAAAAGTACGAAGTACAAAGTATGGAATACGAACATCAAAACAATCAAATTCCAAATTCTAAATTCCTTTTCTTAGATACCGACATGTATGTGATGAAAGTGTGGTGCGAATTTGTTTTTGGTAAATGTCACAAGTTTATTTTAGATGAAATACTAACAAGAAAATACGACTTATATCTGCTTTGTAACATTGATTTACCTTGGGTTAAAGATGAATTGCGAGAATATCCTGATGAAAAACCCCGACAAGAATTATTTGCTATTTATCAAAATATTTTATCAAACCAATCTACACCTTGGCGTTTAATAAGTGGCACAAATAACGAGCGTTTGCAAAACGCTATTAAAGCAATAAACCAAACCCTCAAATAGATTTAAATAGTATACGCTTCACTAAAAGCGAAATTCTTTTAGAGTAAATTATCATCCTAAGCTTGTGAAAGAGGTGCTTTATGAAATTTTCAAAGAAATCTGTTTATAAATCGTACTTCCATTAAGGCTTATATCCAGCATCATTAAAAATAGTCATTGTAGGGGTTTGCATTAATGTTTCTAAAGATGTTTTTGGATGATTTTCCATCCATTTTTTTACAATCTGCCACCCACTAAAACTACCAATATTTCCTGGAGAAGTTTCGCTTAGCTCAGGAGTTTTTGGACCATCAGTAACGTAAGGAGAAACTAGACTTGGCTCTCTTTCAAACAGCAAATTGCTTTGTACAAAATATGCCCAAATATTTTTTTCATTATCAAAACATTGTTTAAGCTGGCTTTGGGTGTAGCCTGTTTTAATGGTATCTGCAGTATTAGGCAATAACATATCTAAAACATATAAACGTCTGCCCTGTTCAATCATTCTTTCTGCTAGTGGTCTGCCGTTGCTCTTATCGGGAAAAATTTCTTCAATAATATTTTTAATACAATTTGTAGCAATATACTGCGGCTCAAACCTTCGCGATTTATATGCAGGATATGTTTGAGCAATATAGCCATCTTGATAAGCATCATAATCGCCACCTAAATATCCTTGTAGTCCGATTGCTAAATTATGGTCACTGGTTAAAGCTGTGCCCACACCATCTAATGGACCAATAAATGTAATTATTTTTTTAGGCAAAATATACTTGGGAAAGTAGAATTTGGTAAGTTGTAAACCCAGCTTTAGCTCTGCTTTTGGAATATCTAATGAAATAAATTTTTGTCCAGCATCGTGATAAATTTTTTTATATAAACTATCTTTTAAAAATAATTTAATTTGGCTAACAACAGAATCTGGCTGAGGTGTTAAACCCAATACTTGATACAAATAATCTGGTAAAAATGCTGAATATTTTTTATTTAATTCATCTAAAGAATGTGGAATATTGTTAGTATCTATTTTATAAAAATCTGTTTCAAATCGTTCTACTTTTAAATCAACAACAATATTCGAAACATCTGGAATATTTTTTTTGCCTTTACAAGCATTTAAGATAATGAAGCAGCCAATAGTGATAGAGAAAAAGCGAAATTTCATACCGCAAAACTAATAGAATATTCCTGAGTGGGTTTTACTAAAATTGCCTTTGATTTAAATTCTTTTTCTTGTTGTCGCCAACTTTTAAAATCGCCGTAACTCATATATGCAACACCATCTTTATTGTTGATAGTTGATGCTTGATACAGCATTTTATAATGTTGTGCAATTACTTGCTGAGCTTTAAAGAATGAAAAGTTGGGGTCGTAAATATGAGCAGGTTCGGCACCTGCACCATTTAACTCAAGTATAGAGATGTTTTTGCCTTGTTTCAAATCTTCAATGCTGGTGCAACGTAAATCAAATCTTCCAAAATAAAAGCCATTGATTTGTTTGCTTATTTCATCAAAAATTTTATTTAACTGTTCATCAATTATATGGTTGTAATTTATAAACATTGCACCTAAAACGTGGTTACCATAAGGCACTAAAATTTGTTCTTCATCTTTACTCAAAACTTTATTAAAATCAAGAGAGTTATTTTTTTTTAGTTGATAATATTGTAAAAAAGCTCTATCATTTTTTAGTATTAATTGTTCAATTGTTGAGTTGCCATCTCCTTTTACCGACAATAATTTTTTTAATGTAACTGAAGTTACTTTTCCTTGATGATTATTTGGACTTCTAAAATAAAAAACACTGAACTCTAAAGGATAATCAACATAAGATTGAATAAGAAAAGGGACATTTATTTTGTTAATGTATTCGTTTAAATCCTTTTGATTATTGATTTTTTGTACACACCAACCACGCTCTCCTCTATCTGGTTTTGCTATGATTGGAAAGGAAATATTGTTTGTATTAAGCTTACTTAAAACAACATTTAAAGTATCTGTATCGTTAATGTATATAGTTGTAGGAAAATAATTTTTAGGAATGAGCTCGAATATTTTCCACTTGCTTTCAAAAAACATTCCTCCTGTTTCAATTGTAGGATTTGATGCAGAAAAAAAGAAAAAGGATCTGGCTTTTATTGCCAAGAAAATGTAATAAAAACTTACTGGAAAATATACTAACCACATTGGCCAATATTCCCAACTAGTAGCTTTAATAAAATATCTTCTTAGTTTAAAGTATAGTGCTGTTTTGCTCATAAACTATGGCTTTATATTATTTGGCAAAAGACAACCAGATATAGTTTTGTCAATACTCACATCGATACTATTGAATCTAAAATCAATAAAATCGTAATAGCTGAAATTAGCGGTGTGATGATGTTGTAGTTCGATAAAAGAGTAACTGATTGTTTTCATTGTTGCACTTCTATCTATTACAAATCCATTTTCTTTATCTTTGGTAGACTTAAAAAAGTTTAATAAACTAAGTTTTGAAATGGGTGGGTTCATTGCTATCCAGTTATCAAAAAAATCTTTTCTTTTTGCTTTTGCTTCTCTAGAATAAAGTGTGGAAGATGAAAAAATATGAGGAATTGAAGCATCTAATAATACTCTTGTTTTATCGGCTCCATCCCATACTAATTGAAATAAATTATCATCGCTAAAAACAATTAATGTAAAAGGCTCAATATCTGTCAGGGTCATCAAATTCCAATCTACAACGGGTAATTCTGAGCTCAATAATTCTTTTACTATAATGCCTCTGCTTTTTCTGTAGAACCTCTTGCGTGTATGGTTTTCAAAGCCACCATTTAATAAAATAATTACATTGTTAAAATCATTAACACCTATCCAGGTACCACCTGCATAAGCATCTATTGGAGATAAAAATTTTATTTCATTTTCATTATTCACCTGAGGCATAGATGCTTTGGGTCTTAAAGGACTTTCATCTCTTAAAGAAGCAAAATAACTTGTGCCGTTATTGTTGGGTATATAAACTACTGTACACATATTATTTGTTTTTTAAAACCCAAATCTTGTTCCTACTAAAATAGATAAGGCTTGTGGCTTGCTGTCCTGAACTGTAATATTTGTTGTCCAATAAGAGGCATCAATGTAAATTGTTTGCAACACTTTCGATTTGGTTTTGTAACCAAGTCTTAATCCTCCTCTTGTAAACAACCCTTTCATTCTTGTTACCTCTTGTGTTATAACATTGGTTGTGTTGTCGATAGTTAATCTTGGCTCGCCAATATTAGCATAGCCAAGTCCTAAATATGGCGAAACAAACAAACTTCCAGATTTATTAATGTTGACATTTCTACCCACATTCAATCCAACTAAAAACACAGAACTGCTGGTATTTTGAAACAAATAATTTGAACTCGCATCTTTAATTTGTTGGTCGTAATTAATGGCATTAAAGTCTAATACAAATTGTAAGAAATAATTTTTACTAAACTTATATTCTATTCCAGAGTTCAATGCTAGTGAGGTTTTGTAGGCATTTGAAAACTTTGATAATGGTGATAGTATTCCAAACGATGTTGTAAAAAAAGTCTTTGATGTATCTTGTGCTGTAGCATTGATAAGAGTGCAACTAATAACAATTATCAAAACAATTTTTGCAGCTATATTTATTTTTGTCTTAAGCATTTTGTAAGGTTGATTGGTATTTAATAGTAGAATAAGCCATTCCAAAACTGTTATCTACCAAATTCAATTTCAACTCTATTAAAGCTACTTTTATTAAAGCAAGATGGTGTATAATGTGTTCTATATTATAAACAATTTCTCTAAAGTATGTAGTGGTAACAATAGGTTCTTCGGATTCCTCAACACAATCAATTGCTAGATTCAATTTTTTATCTGGTAATTGATAGTACTTGTCAAGGCTTACAAGAACACTTAACGCTATTTCTTTATTGGTTTCTAAATCAAGATTTCTTTTTCTATTAATATAATCTACTATACCAGTGGAATGTCCATCAATAGCACATTGCAGTAATTCAATAATATGTCTTGTATGGCTTCCAATGCTTGAATTCCCCAAATGCTCAACCTTTATTGTAAACTGATTATTTTCTAATGTTTCAAGAAGATTTTTTAAGGATGTTAATTGTTGTGATAGTTGTAAAAAAATCATTGTAATTAATTTAGTAACGCATAACCAAAAAGATGATTATAGTCTATGCAGTGTATAGAAATATATTTATATTCAGAAAAGTCGGGCATGCCTGAAATATTATAAACCTGATTACCATTTGTAGACTTCAATACACCCAAATCAATAAAATTTATTGGCATTGGTTCTTTAGAAAGATATACATGCAATGCGGGTCCATTTGAACTTAGAAAATTACTAAGTTTTACACTCAGCAAATTAGATTGTTTATATATTTCTGCCTTGCCTGTAACCGTGCCATAAGGTCCATTTAAAAAATTGCCTGTGTATTTTAAAACAGCTGTAGAATCTAT
This sequence comes from uncultured Chitinophagaceae bacterium, assembly GCA_964615145.1. Classification (GTDB taxonomy): domain Bacteria; phylum Bacteroidota; class Bacteroidia; order Chitinophagales; family Chitinophagaceae; genus CAIVPM01. The sequence continues at coordinate 12,614 of CAZTOP010000034.1, read as the reverse complement.
CATTTCATTCACCATATTGGTGGGTGCTAAGGTTTCTTTTTTGCAAGAGATAAATGTTGTAATTATTAGAGTAAAGAATAATAGTCTCATCATATAATTTTTAAAAATGATAAATAATTTCAGGAGAAAAACTAAAAGAACGAGTTAAACCATCTGGTCTAATATCTCTAACAACAAAAGGTAACCCTGCTGAAATGGCAAGTGAAAATTTTGGGTTTAGTTTATACGATGCAGCAAAAGTTCCATTTAGAGTAATGCCATCTGAACCATTAATTTCAATAGGTTTATTACTAATATTACCATCTATATATGTATCTTTTGACAAATGATAAATTCCCAATAAACTGGTTTTTAAATTGAATTTATTATTTGATATAATTGTATATCCTGCTCTTAGCAGTACATCTCCTTTTCTATTAAAATCATTAGATGGAGCATACTTGGTTGCTTCAGAATTTGCCCAATATGCAGGCAAAAAAGTATTTCTGTTACTGCCAGATAACGGCTGTTGGATGGCTGTTGCAAATAGCCATTTATTATTTGTAATGCTAACACCAGCAATTAAATCAATTGTGCCTAAACTACTTTGGTACTGCATAGGGTATGGCTTATTATCTTTTCTTAAATCTCCATTATTTAAGGGTAATTTTGTACCTATTATAAAAGTAGATTTCCATTTATTTTTTGTTATAGGGCTATAACTACCAGAAATAAAAACATCACCCAGACCAGCAATAGTCCCCAAATTTCCTGATGCAACATTAGCAGTTAACTTTGCTTGTATTGCCCATTTATTATTTAACTTGTTATCATATTGAATGCCTGGTGTAAATACATAAACGCTTTCATCTCCAATTCCATTTGTTAATTGTAATGATAATTTTTGTTTTGACGTTTCTGTAGCCGACTGTTTAATGCTACTTATTGTACAAAAACCTGCATCACTGCAACCCTGTGCTGTTAATAATTTACTTGTGAAAGACAATAATATCAATGCGATTGTTTTTTTCATTTTATTTTCTTTTTAATAATTTATTAAACAAATTTAGCCCCTGTTGTTTGTGCATGATTGCAATAACAATACACAAAACCATTACAATAATTGCCAACATAAAAAGTTGCCCTCCATCTCCTTTAGATTCAATACCTATAACGGTTAGGTGAGATAGTATTGCACCAGACATTAATCCTATTCCCAAGAAAGCTCCAATAAATGCTGTTGCAGGAATGAGTAAAATAATCCCAGTGATTAGCTCAATAACACCAGTTCCAATTCTTCCCCAGGGTTCAACACCAAGTTTAGTAAATAGTTCCACCGATTCGGGATGACCAGTGAATTTGAAATACAATGTTTGCAATAAAATAGCAGCAGCAGCGATGCGTAATACCCAAGAAATAATATTTTTCATTTTTAGTTAATTTAATTTTATTAGTGAAATATGTTCATCCAGCTTTTATCAGCTTTTGTTTTTAAATTAGTTTCATCTTTATTCCATTTGGTTAAAGTGTTGTTAACCCAAGAGTGATAAAACAAATACAGCTTACCATTAAGCACTTTAAAAGTTTCTGGATCAACTTCTACTTTTTCGCCAGTAGCACCCATTGCATAAGCACACCATCCACCATATTGTGGTTCATAATTATTAGGGTTTTTAATAAATAAGTCTCTATTAGCAGCCGTAGAAAAATTGTAAGTAATACCTTCTATAGTTGCAGCAAATTGTTTGTTACCTTTTACTGCTTTGTTTTGAGTAAAGTATGCTACAGGGTCGTAGCCTTCAATGGCAGTACCTTTTTCTACATTAAAATGTTTTATTCTTAATGGAGCTTGTGCATTGACAAATCCAATGGTGATAATTGTTGCAATGAATGCTGTGAAAACTTTTTTCATTTTTTTAGAGTTATAGTTTTTTAATTGTTTAGGGAAGTCCAGTTTTTATCAGCAGCTTTAATTCTGTTGACAGTGTCTTTAATCCAAAACTCTTTTACTTTTAGATTATAGTTTAAGTACAGTTTGTTATCAATAATGGTAAAAGCATTGAGTTCGGTTGGTGATTTGTGATTTTCGCTGCAACCATAGGCACAATAACCACCATATTGAGGAGCATATTTAGCTGGATTTACTTTGAAGCTATCTAAATTGGACTGTGAAGAAAATTTCCATTTACTACCACTCCATTCAAAAGAAAAATTATCATTTCCCTCCACAGCTTTGTTTTGTAAAAAGTAGGCAACAACATCATAACCTTTGATTGCTATTCCATTGGTGTTGTAATAAGTTGTTGTTTGAGAAATGCTGCTTGTATAAGCTACCAAAGAGAGAAATGCTGTTAATAGAAATTTCATTTTAATTCGATTGATTTAATAATGCAAAAATGCCGTCCATTTAGACGGCTTTCAATAGACATTGTTCCCTATCATTTGTACATTCTTCCCTAATAATTACTTAGTGCTGTTCTTTTAAGTTCAGATGGATTTTGCGAAGTGCAGTTTTTAAAAAACTTGCTAAAGTGTGCCACATCTTCAAAGCCCAAATCATCAGCTATTTCTTTAACAGATTTATCTGTATAGTAGAACAATCTTTTAGCTTCTGTAATCACTCGTTCTTGTATAATTTGCAGGGGTGTTTTTTTGCTGTATAAAGAAAAAATATTGGAAATAGTTTTTGGCGATTTATTTAGTAAACCCGCATAAAACTGTACTTGCCTTTCTTTTCTAAAATGTATCTCAACAAGTACATTATATTGTCTTAATAAATTAAATTTTTCCTCTACAATATCCGCTGTACCAAGGTATTGTTTTTTTGCTAATCGGGTAGTTTGAATAATTAAACGTACTAGCAACATTCTTAACATTTCACCCTTAATATCTTCTTCTGATTCGTATTCCTCAATAAACAATTCCAGAAGCCTTTGCATTTTTTCAATATGCTCTTCATCCAGATTTACAAACATTGTAGACGATGGGCCAAAGAAAATAAAGCCAACACAGCCTACTTCGGCATCGTGATTTAATATGCAGTAAAACTCTCTGTTAAACTGCCATGCAACAATGTCGTCGGGCTTTTCAAAGCTAAACGATTGGTTCAGCATTATTGGTAAAATAGTATTGGCTGCAAACTCATATTCTATTTCATCTATCATTACTTTTTGTGCTTTACCTCTATTCCAGGCTATGGTATGAAAAGTGAAATCAGATTTTTGTTCAAAATAATTTTGCTTAAATGTTTCCTCGTTTTGCAGCAACAACAATTTGCCCAATCCATCTTTATGTGTGAAGCTATGTTTCATATATGCAGTTGAATCAGTATTTACGAAGCAATGATAGAAAACTTACAGTTACAAAAATATAAAAGCAGCACAATTAACCTTGCACTGCTTTTTTAAAAATGAACCAAGCATTCTTATCTTTTTAAATAACATCAGCAACTGGAAAATCAATTTCAAATTCTGTAAGATTATGAATATAGTTGCTAATAATTTTATCGCCCACAACTATTACCACATCTACCAAATTTGCTTCGGTATATCCGGCAGCAAAAAAAGCATCTTTACTTTCTTGAGTAGCCCTTCCTCTGTTTTCTGTAACACTTTTAGCAAATTTTACCAAGGCATCTAACTTAGCATCAAACAATGCTGTACCTTTTCTTAACTCAATAATTTGTTCATCGGTAAAGCCATTCATTTTGCCTAAAACAGTGTGAGCACTTTGGCAATAGCGGCAACCATTCACTTGGCTAACTACTAAATTAACTACCTCTCTTTCTTTAGCCCTTAAAGTGCTTTTGCGATTTTGAAAAGCTAAATAATCCGTAAGTGCTGTTTCGCTTTTTGCAAAATAGGCATACAGGTTTGGCACAAAGCCTAAGCCTTTTTGTAAGTTATCAAAAGCTTGTTGATTGTTTTCAGATACTTCTCCTCTGGTGGGAACTGTGAATTTTTGCATTGTTATTCTTTTACTGTTTTAAATAATTTGTCGTTGTTTGACAATGCAAAAGTGCTATTCACAAGAGGCGTTTTCCAATGAAGTAGATTAGGAAATAAGGTTGAACTAGATTAAGATTTTCTATAGTGTTAACCAACCCATTTCTATATTTGTTGTTGTACTTTTTTTCGATATATGTTTACAAAAATCAAATCATATTATAAACAGCTACTTCCACAATTAACCGATGAGGAGTGGCAAGCAATAGAAAATTGTCTTACTGTTAAGCATTTAAAAAAAGGAGAGCATTTGATTAAACAAGGCGAAATATGTAACCACGTTTCTTTTTTGAATAAAGGAATGATACGATATTATATGCTGGTTGATGGCAAAGAAATTCCTACAGGATTTTTTATGCAAAATCAATATGCATCAGCATACGAAAGCTTTTTAACACGCCAACCAAGTAATGAAAATATTGATGTGCTTGAAGATGTAGAATTGCTACAAATTGATTATAACGATATGCAAATGTTATATAAAAACCACCCCATTTTCCAAATTTTTGGACGCAAAGTAGCCGAGCAACTTTTTATTGTATTAAGTCAAAGAGTAGCAGCCTTACAACTACTAACCCCAGAACAACGTTATCAAAAACTGGTTGATAATGGCTCTTTATTGCTACAACAAATTCCACAATATATGCTGGCAGCTTACATTGGTGTTACGCCAGAACATTTAAGTAGAATAAGAAAAAAACTCACCCAAAAAACTAATTAACATTTATCAATAAATTAAGCCACCCAACACTATCTTAACATATATCAACGGAAAATAAAATTTAGCACTATTGGTTTGCAAAAAATTAATAGCAAAATGAAGCAAATTTTATTAGTATTATCCATCCTTCTCTCTTTTTGTTCTTTTGGTCAAAACATTACACAAACTGTTAAAGGAAGTATCATAGATAAAGTGAGTGAAAAGGCTTTACAAGGTGTTACAGTAGTTTTATTGAATCAAAAAGCACAAACCAATTCTAATGGAAAATATGTGTTTAATAATGTTGCCATAGGGAGGGTTTCCCTTACGTTTAGCATAGTTGGTTATAAAACAGCTACGGTGCCCGAAGTGCTTGTTACTGCTGGAAAAGAAGTGATTATTGACGTAGCTTTAGAGCAAGATGTAAAGGTATTAACAGATATTACTATTACTTCATCAAGAACAAAAAAAGGTAATGCTAATAACGAATTTGCTGGTGCAAGTAGCAGAAGTTTTAGTCAGGAGGAAATTACTCGTTTCGCAGGCGGCAGAAATGACCCAAGCAAATTGGTTAGCAACTTTGCAGGTGTAGTTTCTGGCAACGACTCTCGTAATGATATTGTTGTTCGTGGCAACTCGCCAAGTGGCGTATTATGGAGAATAGAAGGCATTCCAAGTCCAAGCCCAAACCACTATGCAACAAGTGGCACAACTGGTGGGCCTATCTCTGCACTTAATACAAATGCTTTAAAAACAAGCGACTTTTATACAGGTGCTTTTCCTGCTGAATACGGCAATGCAAATGCTGCTGTTTTTGACATTCAGCTAAGAACTGGTAATGCAGATAAACACGAGAAAACGCTACAGTTAAATTTATTTTCTGGATTAGAAACAATGTTTGAAGGACCGCTAAGTAAAAATGCTACATCTTACTTGGTAGGTTATAGGTATTCTTTTGCACAAATAGGTCAAAGTTTAGGATTGAATATAGGTACTAAAGCTGTTCCTAAATATCAAGACTGGGTGTATAATATTCAATTTGCAAAAGGCAAGTTTGGTAAATTGAATTTGTTTGGAATGGGTGGTAATAGCGATATTGATTTTTTAGGAAAAGATACTGATAGCACTGATTTTTATGCACGTCAGGATCAAGATGCCTTTTCCTCAAATAACTTTTTAATGTTCGGTGTTAAGCATACTATTGATATCTCTAAAAGAACTTTCTTACGCACAGTGGTTTCTTATGCATCCACAAAATCTGATTATGAAGAGTATAAGTATGATTTACCGTTAACATATACACACAAATGGAAAACCTTCGACTACAAAACAAAGTCAAGCACTGCAAGGTTTTCATCCTTTATCAATACAAAATTTAATGCAAAGTTGAGTTTGCGAAATGGAGTATTGATAGAAACATATCACAATGAAAACAAAATTTTATCAAGAAGCGGAAAACCAGAAACTGCACCATTTGAAGTGCAGCAGGATTATGCAGGAAATTCAACTTTATTACAAGCATATAGCCAAGTAAGATTTAAACCCACCAACGATTTAACTGTTGTTGGAGGAGTTCACGAAATGTATTATACATTAAGTAAAAAAAATGCGATTGAACCAAGATTGGGTATCAATTATCAACTTAATAAAGCCAATATTATATTATTTAACTATGGAATGCACAGTCAAATGCAGCCTATTCCTGTTTATTTTTTCCAAAAAGATTTGGGTGCTGGTATCATTGATAAAAGCAACAGAGATTTGGATTTTACCAAAGCACATCATTTTGTATTAGGTTACGAAAAACGTTTTATAAAGGATTGGAGATTGAAAGCAGAAGTGTATTATCAATACTTATTTAATGTGCCTGTAACCGATACAGCAAGCGGATTTAGTATGCTGAATGCTGGTGCAGATTTTGGATTTCCTGAAAAAACTGGTTTAAAAAACACTGGCACTGGCAACAATTATGGTGTTGAGTTAACTATTGAGAAATTCTTAAATAATGGTTTATATATCTTATCGTCAACATCAATTTTTAGTTCAAAATATAAAGGCAGCGATGGCATAGAACGCAATACCAGCTTTAATTATGGCTATGCAACAAATTTATTAGCAGGTAAAGAATGGAAGATTGGAAAAAGCAAAAAAAACGCTTTTACATTTGATATTAAAATGACTAGCCTTGGTGGCAAATATGCTACACCTGTTGATATTGCTGCATCTATGGCATCTAACACAGAGAAGTTAGATGAAACAAGGTATAACAGCGAAAAACTAAAAGGTTACTTTAGATTAGATACAAAATTTGGATTTAGAATTAACAGTAGCAAACGTAAATTGAGTCATACGTTTTACTTAGACTTACAAAATGTAACCAATAACGAAAACATTTTTTTACGTAGATACAATCCTCAAAAACAAACCATTGGTAACGTAAATCAAATAGGATTTTTTCCAGATATTTTATACAGGTTACAGTTTTAAAAAACTATAATATGAATTGGATTATTGAACTTCATCATCGAAATAATGTATTGGCTTGGTATGCTTGGCTTACACTTTTAGGAGGTGTTACTTGTTTGTTGCTTTCTATAACAACTTCGCTACAAGTCAATAACATCAATGCTTTTATTAAACCAACGAAATTTTTTTTTAGTGTTGCTATACTTTGCTTTACAATGGCTTGGATTGGTTACGAATTACACCAGCCTAATGTTATTAAACTTTACAATTTTGTTACAATTGTTGTAATGACTTTTGAGTTATTTGTGATTACTTGGCAAGCTGCAAACGGACGTTTATCACACTTTAATATCAGTAAACCACTATATGCTACATTGTTTAATTTGATGGGGATGGCCATTACTATATTTACGCTACACACAGCATATTTGGGTTATTTATTTTTTAAAATAGATAACCTAAATATTCCCACAGGCTATTTATGGGGTATTCGATTAGGTATTATCCTTTTTGTAATTTTTGCTTTTGAAGGTGGTATTATGGGTGCTAAACTACAGCACACTGTTGGTTCAGTTGATGGTAACGATGGTATTGCTTTTTTAAACTGGAGTAAACATTATGGTGATTTAAGAATCGCACACTTTTTTGGTATGCATTCGCTACAACTATTGCCATTACTGGGGTTTTATGTATTTAAAAATCCAGCTACAATTATTGCCTTTGCAATTATTTATTTTGGCCTTGTTGTTTATACTTTAGTAAATGCTTTAAAAGGGTTGGCATTTTTTGATTAAAGGTCTTATCTTTTTCGGACTCTTTTATTTCTAAGCTTTGATAAATACTCTGTGGTCATCCCTAAAAAAGAGGCTAAAGCATATTGAGGTACACGTTGCACAATAGATGGATATTTTTCTTCAAACTCTTGGTATCTTTCTTCAGCAGTTTTGGTAAGGTTGGTTATTAATCTACGTTGATAAAATGCAACACTCCTTTCGGCAATTATTCTAAAAAAGGTTTCAAACTTTGGATTCATTTTTTTTAGTTCCTGCTCTGTAGCGTAATCCAGTTGCATTATCACACTATCTTCTAAAGCAACAACAAACATAGTAGCAGGTTGCTGAAAAATATAACTGTTATAATCAGTAATCCACCAATCATCAATAGCAAAAGTAATGGTGTGGTCTTCGCCATTATCGCCCACAACATAGCTTCTAAAAGCACCATCAATTATATAACTTCTATATTTTGCAGTAAATTCGGGTTGTACAATAAACTGCCTTTTTTTAATCTTGGCTTCCTTAAAACTATTGCAAAAAACTTCTGCCTCTTCTGGTAAAAGCTGCACATACTTTTGAATATAGTTGGCAATAAGTTGCTGATGGTGGTTCATAAAACTATGCTTCTAATTTACTGGCAAAAGCAATATAGCTGGTTAAAGGCAGTATATCAACTTTGCCCTTAAGCTGTGCTATAATTTGTCCACGATGATAGCAGGAATGTGTAACAATATGCATCAAAGCATCAGCAATACTCATTGTTCTTTTGCTGCCATCGATAGGAAATGTGAAATGAACAATACGCTCAAGCTCTTTATCATCAATAGTTTCAAGATATTGTTGCAAATCGGCAAACATTGTTTGCATTAGTTGTTTACTTTCGGCTAATGTTCTTTCCTGAAAAAGGGTAGTAGTAAATTCGGTAGCTTTTATACGGCTCATCCACATACTATAAGATGATAATAAATGAGAGAATAATAACAAGCTTCTATCATCAACATTTGTTGCTTTTTCAAGTGTAGCTGCTAAAAGATTATTTGCCCAAATTTCTCCTTCTACTAGCTTTATAAAATGTTGCTTCATTGTTATGTTAATTAATGTGTTGAACTTAATACTGCAAATATGCTACAACATTTATAGCAAACCACTAGCATTACACTATTGTTTTTATAAAAGGTTTATAAGAATTGCAAAGTGCAAGAACCACCTTAAAAATAATACAACACATTTTACATAGCTTAACTGGGCTTAAGGTCGGCTTTAGGTCGGCTTTAGGTGGGGGTTTACTGGGAGTTAGGTGGGAGTATCATGTTTGGAACCATACCCAATTTACCTTCAATAGCAGTAAATAAGTCTTTTGTTTTTCCTGTTGCTTGGTCAGGACTTAAAGCTTTTAAACGTGTCAATTTTTTTAATTTTTTGTTTCGTCGTTATTGACAATGCAAAACTGCAATAACAATAAGGCCTAAAAAATGGACAATAAACGCAATGTGATGGATAATTTTTTTTGATAGGGATGAAACAGGAAAGTCATCATATACGATTAGCAAGAATGAATATATATCTGTTGATTTTTGGTTGTTAAAAACCATATAGTTGGCAGAAAACTTCATCTCTAAATAACATAATTTGCAAACCCCTGTTGCGAGAATTTTTTACTTATCTATGATTTTGGAGCAATAATAATGAGCCTAACTATTAAAAGAAAGCGTACAAGAAATAGTGTATAGGTGAATGGTGGATGTATTAGACCCGTTTAGTTATACAAGAACAGATGCTGAGTAGTGAAACTATAAATAAAAGTTCCGCTAAATAAAACGTCCCTTTACGGCACAAGGCTTAGCAAAGGGACGCTGTTACAAAATTTGTGTTGACTGAAAATTAGTAATAAAATTCTTCAGAAATAATTTTACCGTCTTTTACCTCATATCTGCACATTTCTGTCATATTCATTCTACCCATTTCTTTCATAGTTACATCCATTCCCATTTCCATAAAAATATATTTTCCAAAAACTTTTGGCTCGCCTGTGTACCCACCGTGCATTTCAACAATCATACTTTGAAATTTAGCTCCTTTTTCTTTAATAGCTTCAATTCCTGTGGCAGTTTCTCTACCACCTTGCATATTGCTTTCTGTGCTTGTTGCTGTTTCGGCATAAAGCTCTGTTTGTGCTGTTTCAAATTGTCCTTGTTGGCAAAGTTCGTACAAGCGATTTGCTACTTCTTGTGTTGTCATTTTTTTATATTTTTAATTTAAGATGTAAATGTAAAATCTAAAGCAGCAGTTTAGTTTTTTCTACATATTATTTTTTTATTATTTGTGTTCTGTATCTGTTTGCTGCTTTTATGCACTTGCTGCATTGCTTTCCAAATAAACTTACGAGAGCAGGGTTTATGCCTGTCTCAATATCTTCTCCATCTTCCTACCTTTTGCTAATTCGTCAATGAGCTTGTCTAAATATCTTATTTGTTTTGTCAAAGGATTTTCAATTTCTTCTATTCTATAGCCACATATTACTCCTTTTATAAGGTGGGCATTCGTATTCAATTTTGCTTTCCTGAAAAATGTTTCAAACGTTGCTTTCTCGTTAATAAGTACTTGCAGGTCTTTCTCGCCAAAACCAGTCAGCCACGCTATTACCTGATGCAGTTCTTCTTTTGTTCTGCCTTTAGTTTCAACTTTTTTAATGTAATGCGGATAAACCGATGCGAAAGTTATTTTTGCAATTCGCTCATCGTGTTCAGGGGTTGTTTTCATTTCTCCAAATTTTTAAACCATTTTTGAGCATTGGGTTTTCTGTGTGGGCAGCCTGGCCAGCAACAAGGTTGCCTTTTTCCATCGTTCAAATCTTCCAGCATCCGTTCAATATGTTCTACTCTTGTTTCTGTTTTTTTTACAATGGTGGTCCAGCAAATCCATTCATTACGTTGAATGGGGGTAAGTTTATTCCATTGCTCCAAAATGTCTGCTTTAGACATCAAAGCTTTTTGCATATCGTCGGGCACTTCGTGTAAAATGCCATCTAAAATTTCACTTGTCATTTTTTAGTTTGTTGCGGTTATCGACTGTTAAATTCTTAGCTGTGATTCAGTGCTTTTTCAATTTTTTTATCGGGTATCAACCATAAAATAGAAACCGTTAAAAACATTAGCCCCGAAATTGTTGAACTAATAAAATAAGCAACAGGAATGGATGTTAAGTATAGCAGCAACGATGTAATTTCTTTCCAGCCCGTTGGTTTAACTATTTCATTAATTTTATTTAAGTTTTTGTGACTTTTGGTAATAGCAAATTGTAAAATATTATATGCCGTTGCACACAGCAGTGCAAGAATGGCATAAGCAGTTATGGTTTCTTTGGCAAAATGATTTTCACCCATCCAGGCAGTTGCAAAAGGCACCATAGATAGCCAGAATAATAAGTTCATATTTGCCCACATAATGCCAGCAGAAACTCTGGAAACAGTATGCAATAAATGATGATGATTTACCCAATAAATGGCAATAAACAAAAAACTTAAGACATAGCTTAAGAACTTTGGGACAAGTGGTTGTATTGCCTGCCACGAAACACCCTCAGGTGCTTTCATTTCAAGCACCATTATAGTAATAATGATGGCTATCACCCCATCGCTAAAAGCTTCTAATCTGGTTTTATTCATTTTATATGGTTTCTTTATTTTTAACTTTATCTACCCTTTATCCAATTGGTTTGTTAGAGAAGAACAATACCAACGAAGGCACAAAGTAAAATCCCTTTATGGATAAAACATGGTAGAATCATAAATAAAGTAATCAAGTGCCGTACGCAATATATATCAAGCTAAATCTTTGAAAATAAATTTCTCATCATAATCCACCTCAAACTTTTGTAAAAAATCAATGTACTCTTCATTAAAGGTTTTTATTTTATGATGTTGCTCTTGATTATTGATATATGCAACAACATCTTTAAGTTGTGATTTGCCATACGAAAAAGCTCCATAACCTTCCTGCCATTCAAATCTTCCTTGTGCAAGTTGTTTTTCATTTATCCATTTTGAAGAACTAGCTTTAACATCTTGCATTAAATCTGAAATGCTTTGTGTTGGTCTCATTCCTACTAAAATGTGAATATGGTCTGCCATACCATTTATAGCAATTAATTTATGTTTATGATGCTGAATAATTCCTGTAATGTATTTATACAATTCATCTTTCCAAGAGGAATGAATGGTTGCAGTTCTATACTTTACTGCAAACACAAATTGAATATGTATTTGTGTATAGGTATTTGCCATAGCATAATATGTCGTCCCTACGGGACTAAACTAAACGATAATTTTTTCTACCAATATTATATCCCTAAAGGGATAGACAAATTTAATTTGAATTTTTAATGCAAGTATCTTTTAAATAAAATATTTAGAAATATAAAACAATGAAATGCTGTAAGCACAATAATATCTACATAACAAAAGAAATCCAATGCAGTAAGCACAATAATGTCTATAAAACAAAAGAAATTAAATGCCGTAGGCATAATATATTGGTAGAACAAAAAGTGCCATAGGCACAACATATCGGTAGCAAAAATATATAACAATAACCCAGTGCTGTAGGCATAATATATTGGTAGAACAAAAAGTGCCATAGGCACAACATATCGGTAGCAAAAATATATAACAATAACCCAGTGCTGTAGGCA
>CAZTOP010000033.1:0-32949 GCA_964615145.1 uncultured Chitinophagaceae bacterium | reverse complement strand
ATTTAGTAATAATCGATTATAGAATGCCCTTTTTACTAGGGTTTCATTTAAGTTATTTATTACAAAGAGATTATCCGCACATTAAAAAAATTGGAATTTCGGCAGATGCAAAACCCCAATGGATTGAACATTTTATTGCTACTGGTTGTAAAGGTTTTATTGATAAAACTGCCGACCATATTGAGTTAAATAAAGCTATTGAAACAGTTTTAAAAAACGAGTTTTATTATAATTTATATGTAAATGAAAAACTTGTGAAAAATGTTGTAGCTAAAACTACCGAGTTTGAATTTCCATATCAATTAACCGATAATGATTATCTACTCATTCATTTATGCCAAACCAGTTTATCAAGAGAAAATATTGCAGATATTTTGAATTTGAATGTAGAAACTTTGAAGAAAAGTTTGGGGAAAATTTATAAAATTTTTAATGTAAAAACACATGGCGAACTCGTAAGTATTGCCATTGAAAAACAAATTATTAAATATTATAAAATTGCTAGTTAGATATACAATAACTAAGCAATAAAAAAGCAAGTGAAAAATATTAAAGAGTATTCGATAATGGTTGCCAACTTTTAAAAGTTAGCAACCATTTTTAGTTTGTATCAATCTTGCAATTATAGAAATACAAACCTGAATTTTAAGTGCAATAAACCTCCATCCTATATTTGCAAAAAAATTACAATGTTTATTCAACAATTATATACAAGTTGCCTTAGCGAGGCTGCATATTACATAGAAAGCAATGGCGAGGCTGCAGTTATTGATCCATTAAGAGATATTGACGAATATTTACAACTGGCAACTTCTCGTAACGCTACCATTAAATATATTTTCGAAACCCATTTTCACGCCGATTTCGTTAGTGGTCATTTAGACCTTGCTGCAGCCACTGGTGCTAGTATTGTTTATGGTCCTAATACACAAACTAACTTTAAAGTAATTGTTGCAAAAGATGGCGAAGTTTTTAAAGTAGGAAATTTAAGTGTAGAGGTATTACATACACCTGGCCACACACTTGAAAGCTCTTGTTTTTTATTAAAAGATGAACATCAAAAACCATATTGTGTGTTTACAGGAGATACTTTATTTGTTGGAGATGTTGGCAGACCAGACCTTGCACAAAAAGGCGAAATACTTACAATGCAAGATTTAGCAGGTATGCTATACGAAAGTTTACAAACGAAAATTATGCCTTTGGCAGATGAAGTTATTATGTATCCTGCTCATGGTGCTGGCAGTAGTTGTGGAAAAAATTTAGGCAAGGAAACTACTAGTACCATTGGCGAACAAAAGCAAACTAACTATGCTTTAAACCAAGCTAGCAAAGAAGATTTTATAAAAGCTGTTACAGAAGGATTAGCTCAACCGCCACAGTATTTTCCTATCAATGCTAAAATAAATAAAGAAGGATATGAAAGTTTAAATAGTGTACTAGCATCTGGCTTACAAGCATTATCAATTGCAGATTTTAAGCAAAAAATGAATGATGAAAATACATTGGTTTTAGATACCAGAAACGCAACATTATTTACACTGGGCTTTGTGCCAACAAGTATTTCTATTGGCTTAGAAGGCAGATTTGCTGAATGGGCTGGTAGTCTTTTACCATTTGATAAAACTATATTATTAGTAACAGAAACCGGAAAAGAAAAAGAATCTGTAGTAAGATTAGCAAGGGTGGGTTTTTCAAAGTTTGCCGGATATTTAGATGGTAGTTTTGATGCTTGGCAACAGGCTGGCGAAAAAACAGATTTAATTATTGACGTTGAAGCCGATGAACTTGCAATGGATATTCCCTTTGATGAAAATATGGTAGTGGTTGATGTGAGAAAAGAAACAGAATATGCAGATGGACATATTGCAGAAGCTATCAATATTCCTTTATTAAACTTAACAGATCCTGCAAGTATGTCAGATTTTGAAGATAATCAAAACATATATATTCATTGTGCAGGTGGTTACAGAAGTGTAATTGCTTCGAGTTTAATTAAGAAAGAAGGTATTCACAATATTCGTAATGTTATAGGTGGATGGAATTCAATAAAAGAATTAAGCGATAAGTTTACCATTGAAAAAAGTGCTGAAGTATTGAACTAAATTAATCCTTCATCGGCAAAACTAAAATAACCTTCGCTGCTTACAATAATATGGTCTGCTACTGTAATATCAAGCAGTTTTGCAGCATCCTTAATTTTATGGGTCAATTGCTTATCTGCCTGGCTAGGATTCAAATTTCCGCTTGGATGATTATGGCAAAGTATCATATTTACAGCATTATATTCAAGTGCCTTTTTCAATAGTAACCTTGTATCAACAACAGTACCTGTTATACCACCTTCGCTTAATATTACATTGTGTAATATTTTGTTTGATTGGTTTAAAAAAATAGCAATAAAAACCTCGTGACTTTTGTATTGTAATTGTGCTTTTAAATAGTTAGCAACATCCTTACTGTTTCTAATAGTTTCTCTTTTATTTTCAACAGCACCACGTCTTATTCCAACTTCAAGTGCAGCAGCTATTGCAATAGCTTTTGCTTCTCCTAAACCTTTTACTTTTAGGTTTACTATTTCTTTAACAGATAATTGACCTAAACGTTGCAAATCGTTATTCACCAACCCCATTAATTCTTTTGCTAAATCCACAGCAGATTTATTGCGTGTTCCATTGTTTATTAATATTGCTAGCAGCTCAGCATTACTTAATGATTCAGCACCTTTTAGTAACATCTTTTCTCTTGGTCTATCATCTTCACTCCAGTTTTTAATTGAATTGTTTTGCATTATTAAATTGTGAGTTTATTTATTGCAAGTTAAACCTGAGTTTTATTCAACAGTTAAAAATCGTAAACTATTTTACTACTTTAAACACATCATCACGTTTAATTTTATCCCAATATTTTTTAGCAACAATCAACATTCCAAAACTTTCACCTTCTTCTTTATTCAAATGTTTGTGGTGCATTTTATGAGCCCATCTAATAGCTCTAATATATTTATTATTGCTTCTTGAAAACCATTTTAATCTTTGATGAATGATTACTTCGTGCACAATAAAATAAGCTAGTCCATATAAAGCAATCCCAAAGCCTATAGCTGCAGCAATATAGTTTTGATGCTGCAAGCCAAGCATAATGCATAACCAACTAGGTATAGCGAATATTAAAAAGAAAGCATCATTTTTTTCAAATATTTTACCATTGGGTTGATGATGATCTTGATGTAAATACCACAAAAATCCGTGCATAACATATTTATGTGTTAGCCAGGTAATACCTTCCATAACACAAAAAGTAAGTAGTAGTGTAAAAATAAAAATCATCATAAATAAATTCTTAAAGCTAAAAAAAATAGTAATTGTATAATGAATAAGTGAATGGCAAACTGATTCAGTTTGTTAAATGATAGTTTTGTTAACAAAAACAATAAAAATGCACTAACAAAGAACCAACAAGTATAATTGAAAAAAGGTATTTCGTTATTCTTCCATTGCCAATACCCAAGTTTTTGAGCCACTGGTTCCATAATATAATCAAAAAAAGTGGCTAATAAAGCAGCATCAATAACGAGTGATATAGATTGTATTTTATTAGTAGTTGTGTTATCCATATCTGAACTACTTAGTTTTCGTTTTGTCCAATTATTTACATATTGCATAATTACACCACAACAATAAACCGTAACAAACCATTGTATGCCTATTAGCAATGGAACGCCCATTATTTTATAGCCCATTAATGAGCCATAAGAATAATTGCCAAATAAAAAACTTGTATTTACGCCAATTATTTCAACACCCAAACCAACAAGTGCTGTAATAATTGCAAAAGCCCAAAACAAATTATTATAGGATGGTTGTGTAAATATTAGCAACCCCGCCATCAGTAATAAATTAAGACTTGTGTTGTTAATAAACCAGTCTTTATAGGGAGAAAATAAAATACCAATGGCACCACAACTATGAAAAAGTAATGCAACAAAAACAGCAATATTATTTTTAATTTTAATTGACATTTGCTTGCTAATCCTCAAAATGTAGGCTGAACATAATCATTCTAGATTGAATGGAGCTAAATACACTGGAGTATTTTAAATCGGGATTTCTATCCAAAATATTATTCAATCCATAACTTACTTTAAGCTCAGGTGTTAAAGTAAAAAATCGCAGAAATAAATTAAACCCAATTCCAGCTTCCACACCATAACAATATTTTTTTAATTTAATATATCCATCTTGATTTCGTGCAGCAGAATTTGCAGATAAATCAACGTCGGCCTTCACACCCAGCAACAAATAAGTTCTAAAGTTATCTATCCTGTCACTATTAAACTTAAAACTAAAAGGAAAGCTAACCAAAGTAGTTGGTAATGTAAATCGTTGTTCAATAGGTTCGTTGGTATTATATTTACTGTTCAATGTGTAGGTAAAATACCTTGCTCCTCCTAAAATAATTTGAGGATTAAACCTTGCTTGCCAATGTTTTGAAAGTTTTGCTGTAGCGTGAATCCCTATTGAAATACCTCCACTAGATGCTGGCTCTGCAACCAAAACGCTATCATCCATCAAAAACTTATCAGACTTTTGAGCCGATAGTGAGCCAATATTATAGCCCAATGTTGCTCCAAAGTAATAAGATAAATTATCGTGTTCAGAACGATATTGTTCTCTTTGTGCAACTAAAGAATTACCAATAAAAAAAATTAAGCAAAACAGGATTACTTGCTTCCACAGTAAATTGTACATACTCCTAGGCTAAGTGTTTTTAAATAAGTTTGAGTAAATCCTGCTTCATTCATTATGTTTAAAAATTGTTGCCCTTCTGGAAAGGCTTGAACACTATTGTTCAAATATAGATAAGCTTGTTTATTTCCGGAAAAAATACTCCCAAAACCAGGCATTATTTTATTCATGTAAAAATGATAAAACCCTTTGAATCCTTTTTTTGTGGGTTTGCTACATTCCAACACTACAAATTTTCCTCTTGGTTTTAGAACTCTAAGAATTTCTTTCAAACCTTTTTCAAGATTTTCGAAATTTCTTACACCAAAAGCTACTGTAATAGCATCAAAATAGTTGTCTTCAAAAGCAAGTGCTTCAGAATCGCCAATTTGCAATTCTATATTTCGCTGCAGATTAAGTTTTTCAATTTTTTCTTTTCCAACACGCAACATTCCTTCACTGATATCAATTCCAATAATTTTATTGGGGTGCAACATTTTGTGTGTAAGCAAAGCTACATCTGCAGTTCCAGTGGCAACATCTAAAATAACCTTTGGTCTTATATCGCTAATTTCTTTTATTGCTTTTTTTCTCCATCCAATATCAATACCTGCACTCATAAACCTGTTTAAAAAATCATAGCGATGAGCTATGTTATTAAACATTGCTGCAACTTGATTCTTCTTTGATAAACCACTTGCCGCATTGGGCATTACCATATCGTGGGCGTATTTTGCCATAAGGGCAAAGATATTGTTAAGAACTGTTTACAAATAGATTTTTAGTTTATTTAAGACTGTTTTAACAGTTATTTACAAATTTTTCTTGATTTCAAAAACTATATCACCTGAAACAAAAATTAGTCTAAAAAAATCATCAAAATTTATTGCTAGTTGTATGTAAGTCATTTTGCTTATTTTGCTGAACTTTTAAAGAATGGTTAAAGTGTAATATGCAGTTATCTATCATCATTGTAAATTATAATGTAAAATACTTTTTAGAACAGTGTTTATACAGTGTTTTAAAAGCAGTTAATGGTATAGATGCTGAGATTTTTGTAGTTGATAATGCTAGTAATGATGCAAGCATAGAATACCTTCAACCTTTATTCCCCCGAATAAAATTTATTGCAAGTAAAACAAATGATGGTTTTGCAAAGGCCAACAATAAAGCTCTTGAAAAATGTAAAGGTGAATATGTTGTTTTTTTAAACCCAGATACCATTGTTCCAGAAGATTGTTTTAAAAACTGCATTCATTTTTTTAAACAACATCAAGACTGTGGTGCATTGGGAGTGCAAATGATTGATGGTGGTGGCTGCTTTTTGCCTGAAAGTAAACGAGCATTTCCATCATTATCTGCAGCATTTTACAAACTAACTGGTTTGTCTTTGATTTTTCCAACATCAAAACGATTTAATAAATATGCTTTAGGAAATTTGGCAAAAGATGAAAATTTTGAAGTGGATGTTTTGGCTGGTGCGTTTATGATGTTGTGCAAAGACGTGGTTGAAAAAACAAAGGGATTTGATGAAACATTTTTTATGTATGGAGAGGATATTGATTTAAGTTATCGTGTACAACAAGCAGGATATAAAAATTATTATTTAGGCAAACAATCCATCATACATTTTAAGGGAGAAAGTACAAAAAGAGGCAGTTTAAATTATGTACGAATGTTTTATAATGCAATGAGCATTTTTGTAAAAAAACATTACAGTGGTAGTAAAGCAACTTTTTTTTCTTCAGTAATACATATTGCCATTTGGTTTAGAGCATTTGTAAGTTTAGTACAAAACATTGTAAACAAATCGGGCTTGCTTTTATTTGATGCAATGGTTGTTTTTTTTAGTATGTATTTTACAAATGAATTTTGGATACATATTTTAAGAAATGGCAAAACATTTGATGGCCCTCTAACACAATATTCTATTCCAATTTTTACAGCTGTATTTATTTTAGGTGCATTGCTAAGTGGAATATATGACAATCTTTATAAACCCTTAAAAGCCTTGGTAGCATCAGCTTCAGCTGTTGTGGTACTATTAGCTTTTTATTCTTTATTACCCGAAGACTATAGATTTTCAAGAGGTGTTGTTGTGGGTGGAGGAATTTTATCTGGTTTGATGGTTACTTTAATAAGATGGTTATTTATTAAAGTAAAATGGATAAAAAATGACAATGAAATTTTTAAACAAACTGTAATTATTGGTTCACAATCTGACTACATACAAGTATTGCAATTGTTACAAAAAGCAGATATTGATGAACGAGTTTTGGGCAGGGTTTCTTTAGCTGAAAATGACGAACAAAATACTGTAGGCAACATAAAACAATTGAGCACTCTGGTAAAAACAGTAGGTATTAATGAAATAATTTTTTGTGAAGGAACCTTATCATTCAAAGAAATTATTGAGCAAATTATTTTATTACACAATCAAAATATCAGCTTTAGATTTCACTCAAAAAAAAGTCATTGTATTGTTGGTAGCGACTCCAAAACAACCACAGGAGAAGCATTAACTGCCGAAGGTTATTTTGCACTGTCAAACCCTTATCAGCAAAGGATGAAACGAATGTTAGATGTATGGATGTCTTTATTAATACTCCTCACACTTCCTTTGCAATTTCTTTTCATTAATAATGCAATAAATGCTTTTAAAAATGCCTGGCTTAATATTCTTGGAAAAAGAACTTGGGTGGGTTATTCGTCTTTTCAAAACACATTGCCAATACTTCCTTCTGGAATTTTAACACCAAGCGGTTACCCCAATAATGGTAGATTTGAAGTAAGTCAAACTATTCTTAAAAAAGCCGATGTATTGTATGCCAGAGAATATGATTGGATGCAAGATGTGAAAATAATATTTAATAATTATCGGCAATTGGGAGTATAATTTTTTTGAAAAAATTGCTTCAATCTCAAACTATAAAAAAAATTGAATGAAATATTTTTGGATTTTAATAGCTTGCTTTTTTTCACTATCTAAAATGATAGCTCAAAAGAAAAATGTTTATTGGCAGCAACAAGTTAATTACAATATTGCAGTTGCATTAAACGATAAAGACCATACTATTGATGCACTTGAAAAAATTACTTACACTAACAATTCACCAGACACTCTTAGATTCATCTGGTTTCACATTTGGCAAAATGCATACAAAAATGATAAGACAGCTTTTAGTGAACAACTACTTATAAATGAAAGAACAGACTTTTATTTTAGTGATGAAAAGGACAGAGGTTATACAAATAAATTAGATTTTAAAGTTGATGAAATTACTGCAAAAACAGAGTCTCATCCACAGTATATAGATATTATCAAACTATTGCTACCAAAAGCTTTACCACCACATCAAAGCATAACAATAGAAACACCTTTTCACTCAAAATTACCAAAAAACTTTTCTCGTGGTGGTCATATAGAAAATGATTATCAATTAACACAATGGTATCCCAAACCAGCAGTTTATGATACTAAAGGCTGGCACGAAATGCCATATTTAGACCAAGGAGAATTCTATAGTGAATTTGGTAGTTTTGAAGTAAGTATTACAGTACCCAATGAATACTTAGTTGCAGCTACAGGCGAACTTCAAACTACAGAAGAATTGCAAAAATTAAAGCAGTTAGGCAGAATGCCTATTGCAAAACAACCTAATTATTTAATTGAAGATAATGTACCAGAGAAAAAGACTTTTCTTGCAGCAAAACCAGTTAAGAAAATTAAAACTGTAGTTAGTAACATAATAAAAAGCACAGGCACAAAAACACTAGTTTACAAACAAGATAATGTTCACGACTTTGCTTGGTTTGCCAGTAAAAATTTCTTGGTTCAATATGACACCCTGAATTTGAATAATAAACTTGTTGATTGTTTTTCATTCACATCAAAAGCTAGAGAAAATAGAAGCAAAAACAATATCCATCACATTAAACAAACACTAAAAAATTATAGTAACTGGCTAGGTGAATATCCCTATAATACTGCAACAGTAGTAGTTGGTAAACAAGACAAAGAGGATGGAATGGAATATCCAACTATTACTTATATCAATATACCTGATAGTTCTTGGTCAATGAGTGAATTAATATCTCACGAACTTGGACATAATTGGTTTTATGGAATACTAGCAAGTAATGAAAGAGAACATCCTTGGATGGATGAAGGAATGAATAGTTATTATGATAATAGACTAATAGATGAAAGCAGAATCACAGATCCTAAGATTTTAGAAAAGCTTCCAAAAAAGTATCAGAAACCCTCTAACGACAATCCTCTTGAACCCTTAGAAATGTTTTTTAATACATTAATTGGTATTCATAAAAATATTCCAATTGATACAGTTGCTGCTGCTTATCCAAAAGATTATTATGGCTTAATTGTGTATGAAAAAGCAGCTTATTGGATGAAACAATTAGAAATTAACTTGGGCAAAAATGTATTTGATAGTGCAATGAAAGCATACTATCAACAATGGAAATTTAAACATCCTAATCCACAGGATTTTAAAAGCGTAGTAGAAAAAATATCTGGGAAAAATATTGATGTATTGTTTGCCAAACTCTACAACAATGAACCTTTTCAACCAACACAAGCAAAGAAAATAAAAACAGCTTTTTTCTTTCCAACATCAGAAACAGATAAATATAATCACATCTCATTATTGCCTGCTGCGACCTATAACTTTTATGATGGAATACGCTTGGGTATTGCAATACACAACTATCAACTACCATTGCCAAAGTTTCAGTTTATCATAAATCCAAGCTATGGCACAACAAGCAGTAAATTCAACTTTTTTGGACGAGCATCTTACAATATTTACAAAAAGAAATCTTGGTTAGAACTTTCTGCAAGTTATCAAAACTATACCTACAATAGCTTTAAGTCAGAAGCAGAACACAATTATCATCTCAATATTTCTCGTTTTGTCCCTTCTGTAAAATATACACTTTATAAAAATGATATTCGTTCAACAGAGAGAACTGTAGTTGGTTTTAAAACATTTTATCTTAATGAACAAAACTTAAGCTTCGGTGCAAATGATATAATTACAACACCTTCAACAAAATCTTATATCAACAGATTATACATCAGCAAATTTGATAACAGAGTTTTGTATCCTTATAATATTAACCTTACTGTTGATCAAGGGAAAGACTTTGTGAGAGCTGCTTTCACGGCAAAACAATTTTTCAATTATGCAAAAAACAAAGGTGGAATTGAAACAAGATTTTTTGCAGGAAAATTCTTTTACCTAAATGGAAAAACTATTTTAAAACAATACTACAACGATAAATATCATTTGAATTTAACTGGTCCTAAAGGTTATGAAGATTATACCTACAGTGATTACTTTATTGGACGTGGAGAGTTTGAAGGTTGGCGTAATCAGCAAATTATGGAACGTGATGGTTTTTTTAAAGTAAGAACTGATTATTTGGGTAGCAAAATTGGCAAGACAGATGACTGGTTAATGGCTTTAAATTTGAATGTTGATTGCCCTGGATTCCCTACTATTAAAGCATTTGCAGATATTGGCACTTATGCAGAAGCTTGGAAAGACAACCCTGCAACGGGTAGGTTTTTATTTGATGCAGGGCTGCAATTAAGTTTGTTAAAGAATGCTGTAAACATTTACTTTCCTATTTTAAATAGCAAAGTATTTAGAGATTATAATCAATCTATTTTAACCGAAAAAATATTCTCAAAATCTATCAGCTTTAGTATTAATCTGCAAAACCTGCATTTTAATAAATTGAATAGAGATATACCTTTATAATTTTCAAATGATGCCACAAGAAATCACACTTAATCAAGCACAACAACAAGTTGACGAATGGATAAAAACCATTGGCGTACGCTATTTTAACGAGTTGACCAATCTTGGAATATTAGTAGAAGAAGTAGGTGAACTATCTAGATTAATGGTAAGAAAATTTGGTGAGCAATCTTTTAAAAATAACGAAGCAGAAAAAGATTTAGGCGATGAAATGGCAGATGTTTTATGGGTGTTAATTTGTCTTGCAAATCAAACAGGTATTAACTTAACTGATGCTTTGCAAAAGAATTTTGAAAAAAAAACTTCACGAGATAAAACTCGTCATATTGAAAACGATAAACTAAAATAAGCTGTTTATTTCCTCAGCGAAACATTGGCAATTACAAACGTATCAAGGGTTTGATAGCGTGTGTTAGCATTAATAAATTTAGCTTCCAACTCTGTAATATGAAAATATGGAAAGCTGTTTAAGACATTAAGGCTAAAACTATCTGTATTTATGTTGGCTATTTCTTTTTTAGGTGTAAATACTAGTGCACCGCTTTCATTTTTTAATAATGGCAACAAATTATTATCTCTTTTAATTGTAGTATTTCCATAAAAATCAAAAGAAAATTCGTTGCATCTGAACATTGAAATTGTTTTGTTTGGTAGATTCTTTTGCTGCCACTTTCCAGCGTTCATCCCTGCTTGATATTGCATTAATTTGGGATAAAAAACAAGGTTTAAAAAAAAAGCCAATAATACACTAAATGAAAGTGCCTTTATTATGATACCATCGAGGGTTTGCAATTTTATTTTTCGAATATAAGACTGCGTTACAATTGTTGTAATAATTAATAGAATCCAATAGTTATCTAACTTATAAAAAACAGCGATTGCTGCAATGAATAAAATTAGAATAAAGAAAATGAAATGCTGCACATAATTCAATATTCTAATTTCTTTTGGGTTTGATGCTGCTTCAAATAAATATCTAGCTACAATAATTGATAATAATGGAAAAATGATAACAATATAATGAGGCAACTGAAACTTAGATACAGAGAACATTACAAAAGTTATCAATGCACTTGCATTAATAATTAAAGTTGGGCTAGTGTTATTGGGTTTAAAATATTTCATTCTCTTGAACACATCTATAAATAAGTAAACTGCCCAAGGTAAAAAAGCCCATAACAAGGTATGAATAAAAAAAAGATTATCTCCACTACCTTGTATGGGTCCTGTATTAAAAAATCTTCCAAACTGGCTATCCCAAAAGAAGAACTTAATGCCCGATACATTCGTATTTCCAAATACAATCTTCTCTGGATGCAAATCAAATTGCACATATAAACAATATAATTCAGGAGCTATAAAAACAAAACTTAGTATTAGTAATAAATACCATTTTGGATTGATAAATTCTTTCCACTGTTTAGATACGATCCAATAAATAACAAAACCAGATGCAATTGTTACTAAAGCAAAAACCCCCTTTGTCATCATTGCAAATGCTGCAAATAAAGCAGCTGCAACAATATACTTAAACCATTGCCGAGCCTGCATTGCACAATAAAAATGATAGATAGATGTAATAACAAAAGCAGTTAAATAAGCTTCGGCTCTAATATCAAAATTGCAAAGAATAACGTGTAAAGATGTTACATAAATTAATGTTGCTAATTGTGCAATTTCTTTACAATAAATTTTAAAAGCTAACTTGTATGTGTAATATATGCCAACTAAAAAACATACAAAAGAAGGCAGTTTGTAAGCAAATGCATTGATGCCAAATATTTTAAAACTTATAGCCGATAACCAAAAAGGAAAATGTGGTTTATCTAGCCAATCGCTACCATAAGCAAACAAGTTTACCCAATCGTTTTTTTGTACAATATTTTTAGCAATACTTGCATATAAAGCACCATCGGGTTCTAAAATATCATTGAACAAACCTGTAGCATTTGCTGCTAAGGCAATTATTAATAAAATAAAAAAACGAGCTGAGAAAATATTGTCTTTGTTTGGTTGCATTGAACTGCAATATTAAATTTAAAATAGGCTAATAAAAAAAGCGAGCTTTAAACTCGCTTTTTTTATTATTTTTTCTCTTCAAATAATTTATCCTTATCTGTTTTTTTAACTTTATCTCCTTCTTTTAAAGTTTTACTTACTAACATGTAAGGTCCGGTTATTACTTGCTCTCCTTCATTTAAACCACTAATAATTTGTATATAATTCAAATCTTGAATACCTGTTTTTACCTTCACTTTTTTTACAGTTCCTTTTGTTGCATCAAATACAAAAGCCACTTCTTCTAAATCCTCATTTAAAATATTTTTACTTTCATTTTCGTCATTGCTGTCATTTTCAGATTTATTGTCTTTTGAAGCTACGGTAGAAGGTTTATTTTCTTTTTTATCTCTTGTTGTTATTGCATTTAATGGGACACTTAACACATTAATCTCTCTTCTTGTTTGTATTTCTGAGCTAGAACTCATTCCTGGTCTAAAAGGAAATCTGCCTTTTAGTAATAAATCAGCATAACTTTCTTTCAACAATCTAATATGTACTTTATAATTAGTAACATCAGTGTTAGATGTAATGTTGGCAGATGTATTAGGATTGGCAATTTTATATACAAGTCCTTTAAATTTTCTGTTGTTATAAGCATCTACAGTAATTAAGGCTGTATCGCCAATTTTTACTTTTGGAATATCATTTTCACCTACATCTACTTGTGCAACAAAACTATTCATATCGGCTATACGCATCATTTCTGTTCCTACATTAAAACTATTACCAGCTACACGTTCGCCTTTTTTTATACTTAATAAACTTACAACACCATTCATAGGAGCAGTAATTGTTGTTCGAGATAAATCTTTATCCGCTCTTTGCAATTGTGCTTCTGCACTTTTAATAGAGGCTTCATTGGTCTTTAACCCTTCTTTTGCTGCGTTATAATTTGCTTGTGCAGATAAATACGCTTGTTGTGCTTGTTCAAACTCTGCTCTTGAAATTACCTTTTCGTCTAATAATTTTTTTTGTCGGTTAAAGTTTTTTTCTGCCTGATCAAACGATGCCTTTAACGCTCCTAAACCCACATTTACATTAGAAAACTGCGATTTGGCTTGGGAAACACCTGCAGCAACTTGATCTCTTTGTGAAATATAAATATCTGCATAAATTTTTGCCAATAACTGACCTTTATGCACAGTATCGCCTTCATTTACATTTAGCTCTACAATTTCTCCACTAATATCCGGACTCACTTTTACTTCTATTTCTGGAAAAATTTTTCCGCTTGCATTTACCGATTCTATGATTGTTCTTTTTTCAACTTTTTCAATAGTGGCTTTAGCTCCCTCATCTTTACCAAATACCCCTGCTGATTTCATTACAGCTAATGCCAACACCAAAATAACAAGTCCAATTATTATCCAAAGCAGTTTCTTATTCATATTAAAATCATTTAAACCTTAACAAAAATATACTTGTTAGGGTAGAAATTATTATAAATTTATTAGTGGCAACTTATATAAATGAATGGAAAAAAGGCTGGAGATTATATAGTCTGGGTATTTTTTATAAAATAAGCAATCTCCTATGTCAAGTTTCTTTCAATATTGAAATAACAACTGTTAAACTTTGTTAAAACACCTACTTTTAGCTTTCCAAGATATCAGACAGAAATACAAGAAAATTGTGGCACACTATTCAAAATTTTACAATAGGATTTAAAAATAAAAATATGAACTGATTAAACTAATACCGTACTTTTTTTTCACAGATGTATGAACAATATAAACAAGAACACAACAGCATTTAATATAGTTAAACGTTATACTTTTTTTGATGTAATGCAAAATACAATATCAATGCAATACGCATTGTGTATAAATAAAGGCATTAAATCAAACGAAATAATCACTTATTTTAGTGAAAAAGAAATTGTTGAAAAACCAAGTTATTTAACTGTTCAAGTAGGACTGAATAAACACATAACTTTACTGCCTGAGTATTTACAGTATATAAATCATAGCTGCAATCCAAATATTTTTTTTAATACTACAACATTTGAGTTAGTGACTCTAAAAGATATTTCAGCTGGTGATGAACTTACTTTTTTTTATCCATCAACAGAGTGGGATATGTCACAATCTTTTGAATGTAATTGCGGTTTTACAAATTGCTTAAAGAATATTAAAGGAGCTAAATATTTACCTATAGAGATATTACATCAATACAAGCTTACAAATTTTATTGAACAAATGCTAAGAAATAGAAAATGATATTTTCAAAAAAATTAAAAGTTTGGGTTTTGGCTCCACTTGTAAAAAGTGATGACGATAATGTAAATTATTATTATGATTTTACACAAAGCATTGCAGAATACACAGCAGTTTTTAAGCAGCTAGAATTAGATTGGGAATGGCAGTTTGTAACAATTGATAACTATAAAAACATTATCGATATCATTAATTTTAATTGCACACTAAACAATGAAGAGCCGTTGTTTTTTAATCTATGCGACGGGGATGAACAGAACGAAGCACCCGGAATATCGGTAGTCAAATATCTTAACGAATTAAATTTGCAATATACTGGAGCCGACGAATATTTTTATCATATCACTACATCAAAAGCCAATATGAAAGATGCTTTTGATGAGTTTAAAGTACCTACTCCTGATTGGATTTTTATTGAAAAAATAGATGAAATAGATGAATCAATTTTTTTAAAACTGGGCTCACCATTAATTGTTAAACCTGCTGTAAGTGCTGGCAGTATGGGTATTAGCAAAAAAAGTGTTGTAACAACATTTGAAGAGCTGAATACTCAAATTACTAGTATTATTAATGGCTACAGGGGCTGGAATTTGAATGCTGGGGGTATTATTATAGAGAAATTTATTGAAGGACCTGAGTTTACAGTTCTGATAACCGGAGATAGCGACAAGCCTGATTTGATACACATATATACACCAGTAGAAAGAGTTTTTCATTCATCTTTACCCGAGAAAGAAAAGTTATTATCTTTTGATAGACTCTGGGAAATTTATGAAAATGAAACTCCTATGCCCAATGGAGAAAATTTTTATGAATACCAATTGCCGGATATTAATTTAATAGATGCTATAAAAGAAATTAGTTTAAAAGCTTATAAAGCCTGTAATGGAAAAAGCTATACCAGAGTTGACTTAAGATTGGATAGAAAAACAAATAATTTATTTGTTTTAGAAACTAATGCACAATGTGGTTTAAGTGAAGATGAAGATTATACTTCTATTGGTGCCATTTTAAAATTCAGCAACACAAGTTTTACAGAATTAGTTAAAGAAATTATTGTTAATTCAATGAAATAATAGGAGCATAAATAAATACTCTACACTCCTATTATTAACTTTATTCTACTATTAATTTTTGAACTTGTTTACCCTCATTAGTGTAAATATTTATTAAATAAAATCCTCTTACCAAACTACTAATATCAATCGTATTTATACCCAAACTCAATTTCTGATTTTTTATTTCTTTACCTAGTAAATTGGTAATACTAATACTTGCATTTGTAAAAAAATCTTCAATCTCAATATTTACAATACTTCTAGCAGGATTGGGGAATAGTTTTAAATTAATATTATTAAAATTTTGAATATCAGCAACACCTCTTGATGCACAAGTTACAACAAACCCACTAATCGTTCTACTGTTAGTACATCCTGCTGATGTGGTGTAAGTATATGTAAGCGAGCCAGCACCATTTGTTGTACCCGTATTAATAACACCTGCATTATTTACGCTTATAACCCCAGTGCTAGACCAATTGCCGCCAATTGGTGAACCAACAACTGTAAATACTTTATTTGCACAAAAATTTGCTCCACCGCCTGAACCAATTTGAGGATTAACTGTACCAGTGGCATAAGAAATTGTTGGTAACATTGGCTTAGGATTTATATTAACAAGTGTTGAGCTACTTCCGCATCCAGCCACACTATATTCTACAAAAACAGTTCCGGCACTTTTAGCACTAACTAATCCTGCATTATTCACATCAACTCTACCAACATTAGAACTAGACCAGTTTCCTCCATTTAAAGAATTACTTAGTTGAGTAGTTGAGCCTACACAAACTTGAGTATTGCCTGTTATGGATGGAACAGTATTTACTGTTGTTAAAACTAATGTTGCAGAACTGTCACAACCAACTGCATTAATTAAATGAGCCGTATATGAACCTGCTGTTGAGTAATTATTTCCATTAAATGAATAACTATTTCCATTACAGATTACAGCGTTTGTAGTAGATGAAGAACTATTCAAAAGAGATATATTTATACTTTTGTTTGTACTGCATCCAATAGCATCTGTGGCTGTTAGAGTGTATAAGCCAGCAGCTGCATTACTAATATTATTAATTGATGTAGACACCGTAGATGCTGCAAAACCATTTACCCCACTCCAAGTGTAGGAAATTGCACCAATGCCACCTGAAGTTACTACTGTTCCATTGAGTGTTAAAGTTGTATTTGGACAAATAGGTGCATTTGTATTTGGTGTTGGAAGTATTATATTTCCTGCACATTCGCCAGCTGTAAAGCTTTGACTCATTGTTGTATTACTAAAGCCACCAGCACTAAATGAATATGCTGAAACACTTGTTGATGATGGATAAACCCAAACAGTTCCACTATATCGTGCAGCTTTTAAGTTAAATTGGTTAGCTCCATTCTGCAAATCGGAACCAAGGTAATTAAATTGGATTTGTGCATTTGTAAAAGATGCTGCATTTACAGAAATTGTCCAATATCTTTTTAAATATTTAGTAGCATTTAAACCTATTGTTGAATAATTTGGATGTTGAACACTGTCTGTTCTTAAAGTTATAGAACCAGAAACTGTTACACTCCCAAGCTGTATATTGACTGGAATCCAATAAGAAGTTGTACCTAAATCGTATGATAAATTAATATTGCTTCCAACACTAAATCCTCTTTCTAAATTACCTAGTACCCAGCCACTAGTTCTATTTACTATTCCATTGTTTCCAATACTTAAAATACTATTACCAGTTGTTATTTTTCCATCATTCAAAGCAAGTATTCCATTAATAGTTTTACTATTATTCAAAATTACATTAGTTCCAACAGTTTGAATTGTGATGTTGTTGGGAGCGTTTGTTGTTGGCCATTCAAAATCAGTAGTTGCGTAATCTCCACCATTAGCATAAATCAATGTTGAAGCAGTACCAGAGTATGATGCAGCTTTATTACTACTAACGCCACTTTGTACATAACCATTACTATTGATTTGTAAAGTTCCGCTTATATTAAAACTACCATACCTTACTAAAAGTCCTTTATTCAAAATTAATTTAGCACCGGTAGCAACACTTACATTAAAAAACTTTTTCTCATGGTCGCTATTTGTTGTAGCATCACCATCTATGGTTGTATTTCCATTATTGACATTTAATGTTAAATCATTACCAACACCATTATCAGTGCCGGTAATACTACCCCCAGTTGAGTTGAATATTTTTACCAGTTGATTAGTGCCAGACATTGTGATTGTTTTCCCTATACCTCCAGCCACATCTAATATTCCATTTTTAACTGCAATATTTCCATTTACAGCAATACTACTTTTAATGTGTAATGAGCCGCTACTACCCGATTTTCCAATAGTAATATCATAAAGCGAAGTAGGCAATGTACTCGTATAATCAAAAGATGTGTTGTAGTTTGAAAGGCTAATAAAATTGCTACTAAATGGATTAGTTGTAGAACTACTTGTTGTATTTACAATTGTCTGATAAAAATAATATGTTGGTGTGGTTGTTGAGTTTCCACTGTAATTTGAACTTGGAAACTGATTGTAAATGTATCCTCCTGTTGAAGATGCAGTTCCTAACCAATTAAATGAATTTGGCTTACTGCCTGTACCGCCCTGTAATTGAGCCCAGCTTACTTTTAACTCTCGATTGGTTCCAGAACTTGATCCTAACGAGCTAGTAATGACAGTTGGAGAGCCCCAGCCAGAGCCAGTATTTGTATTGATTTCTGCATATAACCCTGATGAGCCATTGAGGTTAGTAACAAAAAATATTCTAGCATTTGATACAAATGGCAAATTAGGAGTTGTGCCGTAGTCGCTTTTGCCTGTAGTGGAACCATTTGAGCCGGTTGATACACCTCCATTGTTTGCCGAGTTAGCATTAAAATCAAAGTAAACTATTCCTGGCTCATTGCTTGCACCACCCGTTAATGCGATATATAAATAAGTATTATCCCAACACATATACCAGGGAGTATTATTGCTGTTATAATATTCCGATGCTGAAATATTCCCATCTTGAACAGGAGCACTACCAGTAACAAACTGAGCTTTGCCTAATGTAAAAGCAAAAGAAAAAATAATTAAATAAAAAATCTGTTTCATATAGCTTTGAGTATGTTAAAAAAATTAATGGAGATATGAATAGTAAAAGTAAACACTTGTTACCAATTTAAAGTACTATTGAAATTAAATTTTAATAAAAACTAAATACCAGAATTTATTTTTACTTAGTCTGCTTAGCTAGTAATAATAAATTTGATGTGTTATTGTAACACTAAAAAATCTTTGAATGAAAATTTGTGTTCTACTCCCTGATTATTCAACATCTGATGTGGATTATCAGTTTTACGACCCAGCAAGAAATATAGCGAGTTTATTGCCAAATGACATTGTTGATACCATTTTTCTTAATAAACTATCTACATACAAACAATTAAAAGAAGCAAGCAAAAATGGGTATGACATTTACGTGAATTTATGTGAGGGCTACTTGGACTGGACTGTACCAAGCATTGATGTTATTTACTCCTTGGACTTATTAAATCTCCCATACACGGGTCCCAACAAAAATTTGTATGACCCCACAAAAGAACTCATGAAATACGTGGCTTTTTGTGCAAATGTTGCAACGCCCCCATTTAAAATTATTAAAAAAATATCTGATATAAATGACATTCATTTAGATTTTCCATTATTTATAAAACCTGCCAAAGCAGGCGATAGTCTTGGCATTGACAAAAACTCACTTGTAAACGATATTGATGAACTAAAAAAACAAGCAAAGAAAATAATAACCCAATATGATGAGTTAATAGTTGAGGAATATATTGATGGAAGGGAATTTACAGTATTAGTATCTAAAAACGCTAACACATACACTTGTGAAAGCTACACTCCTGTTGAATTTATTTTTCCGGAAAATTATAACTTTAAAACATATTCGCTTAAAACATCAGAACTACACCCTAAAGCTAATATTCCAGTTACTGATATTGAACTAAAAGAGAGGCTTTGTAATGCTGCAAAAGATATTTTTATTGCTTTCAATGGTGTAGGATATGCAAGACTTGACTTTAGGATGAATAAAAGTGGCAAAATATTTTTTTTAGAAATAAATTTTACTTGTAGCGTTTTTTATAAAGATGGATTTGAAGGCAGTGCAGATTATATCTTAAAATATGACAAAAGAGGACAAACTGGGTTTTTAAAAAATATAATAGAAGAAGGTATTGCAAGGCATAAAAACAAACAAAAGTGTTATGCTTTAAAGGGTAACTCTATAGATGGTTATGGCATTTTTGCTACTAAAAATATAGCAGCAAATGAAATTATTTTTAAAGGAGAGGAAAAAGCTCAGAGAATTGTTTCAAAAAAATATGTCGAAAAAAATTGGAACCAACAACAACAAGATGATTTTGCCCGATATGCTTACCCAATAAGTAAAAATATTTTTATTCTTTGGGATGATGATGCAAATGAATGGGCTCCACAAAATCATAGTTGTAATGCCAACACAGCTTACGACGGATTGAATGTAGTTGCTATTAAATCAATTAAAAAAGATGAAGAACTTACCATAAATTATTCTTATTTAATAAACAATACAGCTCAATCTTTTGTTTGTAAATGTGGAGAACCCAACTGCGTTGGTGTAGTTATTGGAGATAAAGACAATAACATAGAGCAAAAACTAAATATTGAGACTTAAGTAATAGATACTGCATCAATATTTAAACAACAAAAGTTTTTATTAAAATTTTAATTCATCTTAACTTACTTTGCCACCATAAAAAAAGCAAATGAAAAAAATATTCGTTCCAATTTTAGCAATTGTATTAACAGTTCCCGCTGTATCTCAAACAAAAAAAAATCAATCTGCAAAATCAACTACAGCTAAGCCATCAACAGCTAAAACTACTACATCAACCAGTACATTAAAAACTTTAAAAGATAGTACCAGCTATGCTTTAGGTGTAAACATAGCACGTAACTTAAAAGCTCAGAACCTAGATAATATAGATGCAATGCTTTTGTATAAAGGCTTAAGCGATGTATTAATGAACAAAAAAACAATTTTATTGAATGATGCAGATGCGAGTCGTTGTGTAAACACTTATGCTCAATCTATGAACAGCAAAAAAGCTTCTGGTGTAAAAGCTGCTGGTCAAAAGTTTTTAGCTGAAAATGCAAAAAAATCAGGAATCATTAGTATGCCTGGTGGCTGGCAATATCAAATTTTAAAAACAGGAGAAAGCCTAGAAAAACCTTTGGCTACTGATAAAGTTAAAGTTCATTATCACGGCACTTTGATAGATGGAACTGTTTTCGATAGCTCTGTAGATAGAGGCGAACCTATCTCTTTTGGACTAAACCAAGTAATAAAGGGATGGACGTTAGCTGTAACTCAAATGACTGTAGGCAGCAAATGGAAAGTCTTTTTACCAAGTGATTTAGCGTATGGCGATAATGGTGCTGGAGAAAAAATACCTGGTGGTTCTGCATTGATTTTTGAAATTGAATTATTGGCAATTGAAAAATAATTACGAGCTAATTATTTAAAAATAAAATTATAACAAATGAAGTGTGTAGATATTGAAATACAAAACGAAAAAGAAACCCGTGCTGGATTTGGTGATGGAGTTTATGAAGCAGGTAAAGAAAATCCAAATGTTGTAGTACTTACAGCAGATTTGGCAGGCTCTATGAAAATTGCAAATTTTATTAAAGACTTTCCTGAACGCTTTGTACAATGTGGCATTGCCGAGGCTAATATGATTGGCATTGCTGCTGGAATGACGATTGGAGGTAAAATTCCATATACCACAACTTTTGCAAATTTTAGTACAAGCCGTGTATATGATCAAATTCGTCAAAGCGTTGCTTACAGTAATAAAAACGTAAAAATTTGTGCTTCACATGCTGGACTAACTTTAGGTGAAGATGGTGCCACACATCAAGTATTAGAAGATATTGGAATGATGAAAATGCTACCTGGGATGACAGTAATTGTTCCTTGCGATTACAACCAAACTAAAGCCGCCACTAAAGCAATTGCAAACCACGAAGGCCCTGTTTATCTTCGTTTTGGCAGACCCAAATGGGCAAATTTTACCAAAGAAGATGGTAGTGATTTTGTAATAGGAAAAGCCCAAAAAATAAGTGATGGTAGCGATGTAAGTATTTTTGCTTGTGGTCACATGGTTTGGAAAGCAATAGAAGCTGGCAAAATTTTAGAAGCCAAAGGATTGAGTGTAGAAGTTATAAATATTCATACCATAAAACCTTTAGACGAAACAGCAGTTTTGGATTCCATAAAAAAAACACGCTGTGCAGTAACTGTAGAAGAACACAATGTAATTGGTGGTTTAGGCGATAGTATTGCTCAAGTAGCAGCCAAACATTTACCAATACCAATAGAATATATTGGAACAAAAGATACTTTTGGCGAAAGCGGAAAGCCCTTTGAATTACTTAAAAAATATGGCTTAGACACACCATTTATTGTAGAAGCTGCTGAAAAAGTGGTATCAAGAAAATAATAAAATAATTTTTTAAAAAAGAGGCTGTAAGTAACTATTTGCTTACAGCCATTTTTTTAAGTATACGACTACCCATTTAAGGAATCTTTACACATTCATTTATCCAAATACCAATTTTAAAACTATCTACGACTTTACATTTGTATTCAGTATGAAAAAAAGTATTTCATTTCTTTTATTCCTATGCTTCTTTTATAGCATTTCATTTAGCCAATCATCTTCCCAAAATCCGTTATACGAATTTAGGGGAGTTTGGGTTGCTAGTATAGTAAATTGCGATTTCCCTAGCAGCAAAAATTTAAGTGTTGATGAACAAAAAGCAGAGTTTGTAAAACTGGCAGATTTGCATCAACGCAATGGAATGAATGCTTTAATAGTGCAGGTTCGACCTGCTGGAGATGCTTTGTATCCCTCAAAGTTTGAACCTTGGAGTGAATATTTAACAGGCAAGCAAGGCGTAGCTCCCAATCCATATTACGATCCATTAGAGTTTATGATTAATGAAACGCATAAACGAGGAATGGAGTTTCATGCTTGGCTAAATCCTTATCGTGCTGTGTTTAGTATTAAAGAATCTTCTGTAGCAGCAACGCATCTTTCTAAAACCAAACCATATTTATTTTTAAACTATGATGGAAAGAAATTTTTTAATCCTGCTTTGCAAGAAGTAAGAACTCATTTTGTAAATATTATTAACGATTTAATTGAGCGTTATCCTATTGATGGTATTCATATCGATGATTATTTTTATCCTTACCCCGATGCAAAAGGAACAGAATTTCCCGATTGGAAATATTATAAACAAATGGGCAATGGTTTAAGCAAAGCCGATTGGAGAAGGAGCAATTGCGATAGTATTATTAAACAAATTTGGCAAGCTATCAATGCCCAACCACGTAGGGTAAAGTTTGGCGTTAGTCCTTTTGGTGTTTGGAGAAATGCAAGTCAAGACCCACGAGGAAGTAATACAAAAGCGGGCGTTACCAACTATGACAACTTATATGCAGACATTTTACTGTGGCTTAAAAAAGGTTGGGTAGATTATGTAGTGCCACAATTGTATTGGGAGCGTGGCCACAATTTATGTGATTTTGATACCTTACTTGCCTGGTGGAATAAATACACTTTTGGAAGACATTTATATATTGGTCAAGCACCATACAGAGCAGGTACTACCAAAGGCTGGAGAGATAAAAATGAACTACCTAATGAAATAACTAACTTGCGTAAATACAGCACCACAAAAGGTAGTGTTTATTTTAGTAGCATTAGCTTTAATAAAAACCCAAACGGTTGGAACGATAGTTTGCAACAAAACTATTATAACACTCCTGCTATTGTGCCACCAATGCCTTGGATAGATAATGAAAAGCCTGTTCCTCCAATAATTATTGAAAAAGCAGACAGAAGTTTTGGCATTAGTTATAAAGGCTCAAAACGAATTAAAGGGTATGTTTTGTTTACTGGTACAAGTAAAGAAAATGCAATTAGCAAAAAAATAATTTTAAAAGAGAGTGATGAGTTTAACTTAAATGAGTTATTAAACGATATGTTTACGAAAGTGTTTGTAGCATCTTTAAGTGTGAACAATAATTTAAGCGAGTTAGTGGAATTAAAATAAAATATAGAAAATGAAAATAGGAATTGCTTGTTATCCCACATTTGGTGGAAGTGGTGTGTTGGCTACAGAACTTGGAAAAGCATTGGCAGATAAAGGTCATAAAGTGCATTTTATCACCTATCAACAACCAGTAAGGTTAAATATGTTTAATGCCAATATTTTTTATCACGAAGTTCGAGTGCCCACTTATCCTTTATTCGATTATCCACCTTATGAAGTGGCACTTGCCAGCACAATGGTTGATGCCATTATCAATCACGATTTAGATTTATTGCACGTGCATTATGCCATTCCTCATGCAAGTGCAGCATATATGGCAAAGCAAATTGTGAAAAGTAAAACTGGTCGTATAGTTCCTGTAATTACCACATTGCATGGCACAGATATTACTTTAGTTGGAAGAGATAAAACCTACGAACCTGTGGTTACTTTTTCTATCAATGAAAGCGATACCATTACTTCTGTTAGTGAAAATTTAAAAGAAGAAACCTACAAAAATTTTGCTATCACAAAAGATATTGAAGTGATAACAAATTTTGTTGATGTGGCTCGTTTTGCCAAAAAACCTATTGATGCTTTTAAAAAAGTAATTGCACCCAATGGCGAAAAAATATTGTTGCACGCTAGTAATTTTAGAAAAGTAAAAAGAGTTGAGGATGTGATAAAAGTTTTTGCTGAAGTGAAAAAAGAAATTCCTGCTAAATTAATGATGGTTGGTGATGGACCAGAACGCCCAGCTGCAGAGGATTTAGCAAGACATTTAGGTGTTGCAAGCGATGTAAGCTTTGTAGGCAAACAAGAGCAGATGGAAGAGATAATGAATGTAAGTGATATCTTTCTTCTAACCAGCGATTACGAAAGTTTTGGTTTAAGTGCATTAGAAGCAATGGCTGCACGAAGCATTGTTATCAGCACTAATGCAGGAGGAATTCCTGAAATTAATATTGATGGCGTTACTGGTTTTATGGCAAATGTTGGCGATGTTGCAACTATGGCAAAACAAGCCATTGCTGTTTTAAAAGATGAAGAATTATTGTTAAAGATGAAAGAACAAGCTTATGAACAAGCTTGTAAATTCGATATTCAAAACATCATTCCTATCTACGAAAAAATGTATAGCAAATATTGTAGAATGGATCAATGCGAAGCATAAATATTAAACTTTTAATATGAAGCAATATGCCATATTGATAGTAATTATTTTGTTTGGATTGAATGTTCAATCTCAGTGCACTGTTTGGTGTAAGGATGATGCTAAAAGACATCCCAAAAACATTGCTTTTCGTTTGGTGCTAGAACCCAGTAATGGTAGCAGACCTATCATTAGTTCTGATAAAAATGGGGTTTTATGGGTTGGCAAAAAAAGCTACAATAAACTAAAATCAAAACGTGTAATTACATTTCAGTTTGCAGATCCAATGATGCATCAATATTATGCAGAACCATATTTCTTAAAAAGCCAAAATGTATTATTTGGTAGTTTATGTGGAAGAACATTAATAGTGACTACAAATTGGTAGTTATCTTTATCCTTCATATATCATAATTATGAAAAAATTACTGCTACTTATTATACTGATTCCTTGTATTGGATTTTGTCAAAATCAAGATTCTGCTTTCATTAAAAAAATGAGTGATGATATTTTGACCAATGGAAAAGCTTACGATTGGTTACATCATCTTACAAAAAAAATAGGGAATAGATTAACAGCTTCTTCGGCTTTTTACAAAGCCATTAATTGGGGTAAAAATTCTTTGCAAGAAGCTGGTGCAGATAATGTGATATTACAAGAATGTATAGTACCACATTGGGTTCGTGGCAATAATGATGATGTTAGCGTAACATCTATCAACACAAAAAAACAAAACCTCAAACTAAATGCAATTGCTTTGGGGAATTCCCTTGCAGGAAAAGCAAATGCAGAAGTTATTTGTCTAAAAAGTTTTGATGAATTAGAAAAAAGAAAGGATGAAATAAAAGGTAAAATTGTTTTCTTCAATTATGCTTTTAATCAAACTTATGTTGAAACTTTTAATGCCTATGGTGATGCAGGAAAATACAGATATATTGGTGCTAGTAAAGCTGCACAATACGGTGCTGTGGGTTGTTTGGTTCGCTCTTTATCTGGCTCAACAGACAATTTCCCCCATACGGGTGCAATGAAATACAATGACTCTTTTCCCAAAATCCCTGTTGCTGCACTAGGCTTGCAAGATGCTGATAAATTATGGAAAATGTGTAGTAATAGCAGGGTCTCTGTAGCAATAAATACTCACGGAAAGTTTTTAAAAGATACAACAGCTTACAATGTTATTGGCGAATTAAAAGGTAGTGAAAACATTAATGAATTTATAACTATTGGTGGGCATTTAGATAGTTGGGATGTTGGTGAAGGTGCTCATGATGATGGTGCAGGCGTTGTGCAAACAATGGAAGTTTTGCGAGTATTGAAAGCAATGAATTACCAACCCAAACATACCATTCGTTTTGTGCTGTTTGCTAACGAAGAAAATGGATTAAAGGGTGGAGTTAAATATGCTGAAGAAGCTATTGCTAAAAATGAAAAACACATTTTTGCTTTAGAGACAGATGGTGGTGGTTTTTCTCCACGAGGATTTAGTTTTAAAATGAGCGATGAAAAACTTAAAAAAGTGCAATCGTGGTTATCTCTACTTAAACCTTATGGTACATATAAATTAGAAGCTGGTGGTGGCGGTGCTGATATTGGCCCTTTGAATGAAAAGTTAAAAATACCTGTAGCAGAATTGTTGCCAGACAGTCAACGATATTTCGACCTTCACCACACAAATAATGATGTTTTTGAAAATGTAAATAAAAGAGAGCTTTTGTTGGGTGCTGTAAATATGGCTGCCTTGATTTATTTGATAGATAAATATGGGTTGTAAAAAAAGCTCCACACCATACAGTGCAGAGCCTTTAAACTATAAACCAAACCAACTTTTATACCCTTTTTACAATTTACTCATTAAAATATTAGCTAAATAAATTTGATTTTCAACATGCTGCTTTTGGGTTGTATTTTTCTTAATGGACGAATCAACTTTGGGTTTTGTTATTTCTTTTTCCTTTAATATTTCATTTCTTTTTTCTTCTATCTCTTTTTGCTTTCTGTCTAAATCTCTTAGAGCATTTTTTGATTCTTCTATATCCTCTTCTGAATGATTGGTTTTCTTTAAATCTTTTTCGCCCATAATCATTTCTTCATTTTTATCCCAATGCAAACTATTATTCCAATCCTCATTCCAATTAATACTTAATCTATGCTTTCTGTTCATGTTTAAACTAAACCAATGATAGATATCGATACTACCATCCATTTGTATTTTTTTGCCTTGAGGCACTTCTATAATCACTAATACTTGTTGATTTCTAAACTTCTCTTTTTCTGTTACAAAAATTCCGGTAGGCAATGTAATTACACTATCATTTTGAGTAAAATTGAAATTAATTTTTTGTGCTATTTCTTGTGCTTGTTTGGCATTTCTTCCACGACTAAACTTAAAGAGTTTTAAATGGTATTTATCATCATTGCTTTTAGCTAAGTTTATTCTAATATTTCTTAACAATAAACTATCTGAATTAATGCCACAAAATGCAATATCACTATTATCGCTAAAATCATCTTCATCATCTTCGGGACTCCAATTCATATCAAACATATTATTTGAATAGTTAATGGCATTGTCTTTTGCCACAGTTACAATTAATTTATTGTTTGATGGTTGACTAAACGTAATATTTTGCTCTTCAACAATACTTCTATTTTTAAAATTACTAACCATTAAAGAAACAAAAAGAAAAACAGCAACCCAACCAATTGACCATAATACACCAAAAGCAACATTTAATGGGCCACGATAAGCTTTTGCTTTAATAACTCTGCGAATAATCCAAACTATAATGGCGATAATTGGTACAATTAAAAAGCAAACAATACTTACCCATAATAAAATGTTTTCCCAATATCCATAGATAAAAAAGTTTTTAATTGGCAATACATTTACACCTCCAAAAAACACTTTTAATAATGCCATTAGTAAAGCAAAAGCTATCATGCCTGCAATAAATAAAAAGAAAGCTTTAAAAAATATTCCAATACCATGACCAATTTTTTTGCTTGTACTTCTGGCTGCATAATTTATTTCACTGGAAAACTGATGTGTTCTTGAACTTGCTTTTGAACCCATTTCTTCTCCCCATTTTTTTGCCTTTTCTCCAAATGCAGCACCATATTTTTCTGCACGTTCTTTAAATCCTTCCAAATCATCTTGAATAGTGTTTTTTATTGAATTCAAATCAACTTTATCACCTCTCATTTCAAGTTTTTCACTGGCAGTTTTTGCCTCTGGAATCACTATCCAAAGAATAAAATAAATCAGGGTTAATGAGCCTCCAAATGAGCCAAAAATGATAGATGGGAATGGATGAAAATTCCAAAATATGTTATGAGAGATAGAATTTAAAATACTTAATACTAAAGGGAAAGCAAAAATTAATCTCGGAATCCAAACAGCAATATTAAAGTAAGCTGCTAACCCACTGGCTACACCACCTAAAACCTTTTCATCAGGATTTCTGTATAACCTTTTAGTGAAATTGGGTTGTAAATTTCTAGTAGGTAAAATAACCCAAAGTAAAAGATAAATTAAAAACCCTGTTCCACCACCAAAAAATAGTAAAACGAATAGTATTCTAATAATACTTGCATCTACACGCAGGTAATGAGCAATTCCACCACAAACACCACCTAAAATTTTATCAGAACCATCTCTATACAATCTGGTTCTTTCTCTACCTTCATCATTTGATGTATTGTAATATTGTTTTGAATTGTCGCTTGAATTATTCCCACCTAATTGTTCTTTAACATTAATTTCATCTACTTCAAAATCCTCGGGTCTGCCCATACTTGCAATAATTTTATTAATATCATCATCGCTAATACAAGTACTTCCTTTTTTTAAAGTTTCGGCAAATAATTCACCAATTCTGCCTTCAATATCATTAATAATTTCCTCTTTGCCTTCTTCGTTAGCAAAAAAACGACTCAAGCTTTCAGTGTATTTTCTTAGTATTTCATAAGCAGATTCTTCAATTGGAACCACTCTGCCTTGAAAGTTGATATTTATTACCTTTTTCATTTTAGTTAAGTTTATTGGTTATAGTTGTTGGTTTCTGTTGTTGGTTGTTCTGTGGGTTCATTTGTAATCGTGTGAACTGCATCTGCAAGTTCTTTCCAGGTTCTTTCAAGTTCTGCATAAAACTCAAGTCCTTTATCTGTCATTACAAAATACTTTCGTGGTGGGCCACTATTACTTTCAACCCATCTATAAGTTAGTAAACCTGCATTCTTTAATCTTGTTAAAAGTGGGTAAAGCGTTCCTTCAAAAATTTGCAACTGAGCAGCTTTCATTTTATCTACAATATCACTAGGATAAACTTCTCCTTTCCTTATTACAGATAAAATGCAAAACTCAAGCACCCCTTTTCGCATTTGGCTTTGTGTATTTTGGATATCCATAAAATTATTTTTTTATTTTAAGAATTTTGATTTGCGATTTCTTAATTAGCACATTAAACTTCTTCTTCTTGCATAAGCTGTTCTTCCTGTTTTTTGTATGTACCATAAATCAGCACTGCTAAAAACATTCTTTTCAAATTGGTTTTTTGAAGCTATATTTTTTGTTTCGTTAACACCGTTATTAATTGGTTTGTTACTTAATGTTTGAGATGATGTGTTTGCATTTTTCATTTTGTATAATTTTTAATGTTTTTAATTTTATAATTTATTGTCTTTTTGTTTTGACAATGCAAACATAATAGAATATTTGGTACTATGTAAAACATAATACCTTGCTTGTTTAAGTAATTGTGATAAAAAAGTATTGTTTAAAATTACTAAACACAATACAGATAAGAGTTTCAGCCAAAATCCAATAAAATAAAATATTTTTTACCAATTTGATAAACGGTAAAATAATTGGATAAAAATAATCGTACAATTACGATTAAACCCTTTTCTTTGCATTATCGTAAAAAAACGATTAATGGAAAATGACTACTAATAAATCAGAAAAATTTGCTACAGAAGAACAAGAATTAGCTGCTTTAGCAAAAGCAT
The DNA here is from genome assembly GCA_964615145.1 of uncultured Chitinophagaceae bacterium. Classification (GTDB taxonomy): domain Bacteria; phylum Bacteroidota; class Bacteroidia; order Chitinophagales; family Chitinophagaceae; genus CAIVPM01. The sequence goes on along the minus strand of CAZTOP010000033.1, from coordinate 2,803 downwards.
TATCGCATCCTGCAAGAATTGCGATTTTAAAGGTATTAGCAGAAAAAAATGAATGCATCTGTGGCGAAATTGTAGAGATTCTTCCTCTTGCCCAAAGCACAGTAAGCCAACATTTAAAAGAGTTGAAAGATGCAGGATTGATAAAAGGGGAAATTAATGGCGTTAAAAGTTGTTACTGTATAAATTGGCAAAATGTTGAAAAGCTATCAGCAGATTTAGAATTCCTTTTTAATCAAATGAAAGGAAATAATAAAAAAATGTGTTGTTAAAAACAAGTATTAATAACCCTTTATACAACAGTCGTAAGTGGCCTTTGTATAAAACAAAACAAAATTTTATGCAAACAGATGATCAATTAAAACAATTAGTAAAAGAAAAATACAGTGAAATTGCACTTCAATCTATCGATAACAACAAAGCATCTTGTTGTGGTGCAGGTGGTTGTAGCACAGAAGTGTATAATATTATGACTGATGATTATAGCGAATTAAAAGGTTATAATCCAGATGCTGATTTAGGACTTGGTTGTGGATTGCCAACACAGTTTGCAAAAATTAAAGCTGGTGATGTAGTTGTGGATTTGGGAAGTGGTGCAGGCAACGATTGCTTTATTGCAAGAAAAGAAACAGGAGAAACAGGTAAAGTTATTGGTGTAGATTTTACAGATGCCATGATTGAAAAGGCAAGAATTAATACCGAAAAACTGGGCTATCATAATGTTGAATTTAGATATGGCGATATAGAAAAAATACCCATTACTGCTAATGTTGCAGATGTTATTGTTAGCAACTGTGTACTGAATCTTGTACCAAATAAAGATGGTGTTTTTAAAGAAATTTTTCGTGTTTTAAAACCGGGGGGGCATTTTAGTATTTCTGACGTAGTACTAATTGGAAAACTACCAAATCCTTTACAAAAAGATGCTGAAATGTATGCAGGTTGTGTTAGTGGTGCAATTCAAAAAAATGATTACCTACAATTAATTCAGAGCAATAAATTCATTAACGTAACTGTTCAAAAAGAAAAGCCCATTATTATTCCCGATGATATTTTAAAAAAATATTTGAACGAAGAAGAATTAATCAGTTACAAACAAGGTAACACAGGCATTTTTAGTATTACAGTTTATGCAGAAAAAAGCATTGAACAAACTTGCTGTGGACCTACTTGTTGTAATTAAAATTAGCAGCAATGAGAGAATTTTTTAAGAAATTTAAGAAGCCAATTGTAATTACACTTTCCATAACGATTCTCCAATTAATCTGGGGATTTGACCCAAAGTTTTGCATCATTAATATCATTTGGTTAATCGTTTAAACACTGAAAATATGAAACAGAAACTTCTTTTTGTTTGTATAGAAAATAGCAACAGAAGCCAAATGGCTCAGGCATTTACAATTATTAATGGCAAAGAAAAGATTGAAGCTTTCAGTGCAGGAAGCAAGCCAAGCGGTATTATAAACCCTAAAGCCATTGCAGCTATGGCAGCACTAGGATATGACTTATCAAAACACGAAAGCAAAAGTTTAAAACAAGTTGAAGCTTTTGCACCATTTGATATTGTTGTAACAATGGGTTGCGGAGATGCCTGCCCTTGGATGCCAGCCAAGCAATTTATTGACTGGCAAATTCCCGACCCACGAAATATGGATAAAGATGATTTTAACAAAGTGAGAGATTTTATAGAAAGTAAGGTTATTGAATTAATAAAATCTGTAACCCTCTAACTATTATTTTTGCACCATGAATGTGAAAGATGATTTGCAGCAAAGATGGTGGACATTAGAGGGTAAACTATTGGAAAAATTTGGAAAAAAACCAGATACAGAAGCAATACTTTTTTTAATTGGCTTAAACGAAACGGGTTTCTTAGTAGAAAAAATCAGCAAAGAACAAAAGCAGGATTTAATGCACGTTGCTGTTTGTACAGTACTCAGCAGTAGTGGTTTCTATAGTTTGGACGTGGTTGATGAACAAGGTTGGCCACACTTTACACAATTAAAAGAATTGCCAGTTTTAGGTTTAATGGAACAAGAAAATTTTTTAAAAGACCATATTCTCCTTTACTTTGAACAACAAGAATTTATTTAATAAATGAAGCAACTTTTTTTAGTTACAACAATTTTCTTTTCAGTAGGGTTATTTGCTCAAAAAACTACACCCAAAATCAATAAAGTAAAAGAAAATATTACAGCAGACAAATCCAAGTCTAATGAGACAATTGTGGAAATTACAACAGACTTTGGTGTAATGACAGCACGTTTGTACAATAATACCCCTTTACACAGAGATAATTTTATTAATTTAGTGAAACAAGGTTTTTATGATAGTCTGTTATTTCATCGTGTGATTAATGGTTTTATGATTCAAGGGGGCGACCCAACTAGCAAAAAAGCAGATAGCACTGTACAACTTGGTGCAGGCGAAGCACCAGGAATTCCAATGGTTCCAGCCGAATTCAGAAGCAATTTGATACACAAAAAAGGGGCTTTAGCTGCTGCAAGAGATAATAATCCTGAGAAAAAAAGCAGCAACTGTCAGTTTTATATTGTTCAAGGGAAAAAAACAGATTCAACACAATTAAACGCTGCAAATAATTATACAAGTACTCAAAAAGAAATTTATCAACGTATCGGAGGAACACCATTTTTAGATCAAAATTATACAGTGTTTGGAGAAGTTTTTATTGGAATGGATGTGATAGATAAAATTGCTGCAACACCTTGTTACCCTGGCGATAGACCAGTAAAAAATGTTAGAATGAAAATCAAAATACTTAATTAATAATTTAAACTTAACATTA
>CAZTOP010000032.1:0-33515 GCA_964615145.1 uncultured Chitinophagaceae bacterium | reverse complement strand
CTTACCACAATGATTACAGAATTTAGGAAGTTTAATTGTACTACTCATTTGTTGCTACTTGTTGCAGTATGTTGCTGGGTGGTGCTACTTGGTGCATTATTTCGCCTGACTTCCATCAAACTGATATGTGGGCAACAAAATAGCCAATTGGGCAACAACTGGGCAACAAATATAAGTAAAAAAGTAGAGTTGGGCAACAAAAAAGAGAAAGAAAAGTGTACTGAAACTCAACAAAAACAGGCACTTAACAAACAAAAGAAAGTAAATTACTTTCCGATACAGAATTTTGAAAAAATAAAATCCAATTGTTCCTCATTAGTAATTTGACCTGTGATAGTTCCTAAGTAATGTAGTGCTTGTCTAATATCTAAAGCCAATAAGTCGCCAGGAATATTATTATTGAGTGCATTTTCAATATCTTGCAAACAGTTTGATAAATTTTTTAAGGCCTCAAAATGTCTGGCATTTGTAACAATTACAGATTCGGTATTTATATCTCCTTTTAAAGATTTGGTAACCAAAGATTTTTTTAAAGAATCGATATTTAAATTGTTTTTTGCTGAAATTGATACAATTGTAACTTTTCCTTTATTAATAAACTCCTTTTTAGATAAAATGTCGGTTTTATTGGCAACTAGAATAAATGGTTTTTTGTAGGATGTTAACCATTCAATAGTATCCTCTAAATTATTTTCGGCTGTAGCATCGAAAATATATAATATCACATCTGCTAGTACTGCTTTTTCATAACTTTTTTCAACTCCAATCGCTTCAATTTCATCTGAAGTATTTGACCGGATTCCTGCAGTATCAATTAATCTAAATAAAACACCTTCGATATTGATAATTTCTTCAATAGTATCTCTGGTAGTACCAGCTATAGAACTTACAATAGCCCTTTCTTCATTTAATAATGCATTCAACAATGTTGACTTTCCTGCATTAGGCTTGCCAATAATAGCCACCTGAACACCATTTTTAATAACATTTCCCAACTCGAATGAGCTGATTAGTTGATTAGTTGCTAAACTAATTTCTTTAACCAGAGTCTTGAACGCTTTTCTATCTGCAAATTCTACATCTTCTTCGCTAAAATCTAATTCTAACTCAATTAATGCCGAAAATTTAATTAGCTCGTTTCTTAATGAGTGTAATGCACTTGAAAAGCCTCCTCTAATATTTTTTAAAGCTGTATTTTTACTCGCCTCCGTATTACTAGCAATTAAATCTGCTACAGCTTCGGCCTGAGCCAAATCTAATTTACCATTTAAAAAAGCCCTTTGTGTAAACTCTCCAGCCTTTGCCATTCTTACTCCAAAAGATGTAATAGCCTTTAATATTTTTTCTTGAATAAATGGAGATCCATGACAACTAATTTCAACAACATTTTCACCAGTATAGGATTTTGGATTTTTATAAATTGCAACCACTACTTCATCTAAAATCTCGTCTTTCATTTTTAACAACCCAACGTGTAAAGTATGTGAGGGTTGTTCCAATAAATTTTTCGAGGGGAACATTTCATTCACAATTTTGATAGCTTGTACCCCGCTTAATCTTATTACAGCAATAGCTCCTAAACCTTGTGGTGTTGCTAATGCTACAATTGTATCATCCCAACCCGTTAAATTTCCTTGCATCAAATATTTTTTTATTAAAAACAAAAGTCTCGCTGTTTAGCGAGACTTTTTAAATAAAAGTTTTTATCCTTATTCTTCACTAACTAAGAATGTGATTTTTTGTTTTTTTCTACTTTTTACTTTGATACCATTTTGAATACCTGGTTCCCATTTAGGTCCTTTTTTAATAACTCTGATAGCTTCTTCTATGGTTCCATAGTCGGGTCCTCCTCCAACTAATTGTCCAGATACATCACTTATGTTACCTTCTTTATCAACAGTAAAAGTAACATCTACAGTATATTTCCCAGCAGGAGCTCCATTATCGGTTGGTATTGCTGCATTTAAATTTCTAAATACATATTTTGACCAATCTCCTTTGAAAGATGATTCTATTTGAACCGAGGTAAATAGTTTATCGTAATCTTCTTCTTGTTTTACAGGTGCAACCACACCGGTACTTGGTGCAACAACGGGTTGTACTACTTCTGTTTCAATACCTTTTTGATTAAAATTACCTGTTTGTTTATTCTCAATTTCTTTTATTTCTTTTACTTCATCCTCTTTTTTTACTTCTTCATCCTTCACTATTTTTGGTGGAGTAAATTTTGCCACTTCAATTTTTGGTGGCTCCACTTTTGGAGGAGGAGGTGGTGGTGGTGGTTCTACTTTTTTCTCTTCTTTAAATTTGTCGAGCTCAATTTCTGGTGCAGTTTGTTCAACTACAACTTTTTTTGAACCCATACTCATCACGAACGAAGTAGCAAAAATTAATAAACAAACCCCAAGCATAAAAAGCAATGCTGTAGTGATGCGTTTGTTATATGTCTTTCTTAAATCGTAGGCTCCGTATTCTTTATTCCTCCCATCGAAAATAATATCAAGAATATCGGCCGTTAATATTTTATTTATGTCCATTTTTTTGTTTTTTATATCATATTAAAAACTCTATTCTAAAAATTATTTTGCCACAGTTCCTTCAGTTAAATTAATTGCAATTTGCTCTGCTGGAGATATATAAACGTAAGCATATTTTTTCACTGCATTAATAGCCATCTCATCGAGCATATCAATAAAATTTTTATAAGTACTTTCACTATCGGGTTTGATTACAACAACTAAATCTTTGTCAAGACAAGAGTTTTGATCACCATTGTGTTTAGCCCAAATTTCATTACAACCTGCATCATGAACGTGTCTTGACATTACCTCACTTCTCTTTTTAATTATTTCATTTCTGATAGAATTTTCACCAGCAAATGCTGCAGATTTAAAATTTGATCCATCAGGCAATAACTGACCTTCGTAATAAAATACGTGGTTCTCCTTTCCTAATAATATTGTCAATGTTCCACTTTCCTTTGATTTATTCTGCTCGTCAGGTTTATCTGTATCTTTTGGAAGGTTTAATTTCATTGTTGTTGGCGAGCTCATTGTGTTTGTAAAAATGAAGAACGTTATCAACAAAAATCCAAGGTCAACCATTGGAGTTAAATCAACTCTTGTAGAAAGTTTTTTTGCTTTTTTTACGCCTGGCCCTTTTTTGTGTCCGCCACCGGACGAGGTATCCATTTCTGCCATAGTAATATTTTTATTTTATAAGTTAAAATTATTCTTCGCTTAATGCACTCTTGTCGCCACTATTCCAAAGTTTCCAAAGTTCTGTGCCAACTGGAGCAGCTTCAGGATTTGTAACCATTTGGAACTTTAGTAAATCATTTGCTTTAAAAGCATCTACAATAGCCCTAAATGCTGGATATTTGGCATCATTATCCCCTTTTAGTAAAAGGTTGATTTTTTCACCAGAATATGCAGATTTAATTATACGCATCCACTCTACCATTTCATTAGTTCCTTTTGTAGTATCAACAGGAATTCCTGGCAAAGCAGCACCTGTCCTTTTTTCTTCTGGTACAGAAAGAAAAGAATTCATAGCATTAAAAGGTGCACCCCAAAATGTTGCTTTTGTAAAAGCAGCAACATCTAGACTTGGATTTTTGGTTTTTAACTCGTTGGCAACTGTTGTTTTCTTCTCAACATCATCCATACTAATAAAAACTTTGCCATTAGGGTCAAGTGTTACTAATACTACGTCTTTTTGAGGTACTTTTTTTGCAGCAACTGAACTTGGTGGTGTTACATGAATGGCTTCTGCAGGCTTTGCTTTTGTAGCTAGAATAAAAAAACTAAGCAACAAAAAAGCAACATCGCACATAGCCGTCATATCTATTATTGTACTTTTTCGAGGTAATTTGGCTCTGCCCATTGTTTTGTTTTTAAAATTTTATATTTAGATAATATTTTATGAAAATTCCATAAAATATTATTTATAATTTGCTGCAAAACTTTGAGTCAAAGTAAATCCACTTTCATCAATACCATAAGTAATAGCATCAATTCTTGTTGTAAAAATGTTGTACATAATAATAGCAACTGCAGATGTACCAATACCTAATGCAGTATTATAAAGTGCTTCAGAGATACCTTGAGAAAGTTCTTTAGCTGCATCTCCACCACCTTCATCACTTAACTTGCTAAATGAACGTATCATTCCCATTACTGTACCTAACAATCCAATTAAGGTTGCCACAGAAGCAATAGTTGAAAGAAATACTAAATTCTTCTCTAGCATTGGAAGCTCTAGTGCTGTTGCTTCTTCAACTTCCTTTTGAATATTTAATACTTTTTGGTCGGTAGCTAATTCAGAGTTACCAATCATCTCTTTGTATTTACGCAATCCCGCTCTCATTACATTACCAACGCTTCCTTTTTGTTTGTCACACTCAGCGATGGCTTTATCAACATCTTTATTAGCTAAATGATATTGCACTTTTCTAATAAATTCAGCAATATTTCCTGTACCGCTAGCTTTTGTAACTGTCAAAAATCTTTCAATAACAAAGGTTATTGCTGTTAAAAAACAAGCTATCAATACTGGCACTATAATTCCACCTTCATAAATTTTAGCAAAATTTCCTTTTGGTTGCTTGTGGCTAGGCCAAAACCCTCCAGTTTTATCAGGATTAACAAAATTGCTGTCAGCACCAATTAAAAAACGCCAAATGACGTATCCTAAAATAATGCATGCAACTGGTGCAATCCAAGAAATTGCGTTACTTGATTTGTGAGGTTGTACTGATGTAGTAGCTTTTGATGCGTTTGGTTTGATGTCAGACATAATACAATCGATTTTTAATTAAAAATAAAAGTTATAAAATATTTTGAGTTGGCAATTTTAACGTAAAAAATTATGAATATGCAAATCTTACCAAAAAATAATTTGTGAAAAGATGAAACTCTTATGGAAATTCCACAACAAATGCCGTCAATTTTACCATAAACGATAACAAAGGTTGAAACTCTTATTTTGAAGCTGCAAGATTTTCTCTTAAGACAGCTCTCAATTCGTGGAGTATATCCTCTCCTAAATCATCTTTTGGCAAGATAAAAAAAGATTTTTTACTAAAGTATAAATGAAAAAAATGTGGACTTTCAAAAAAGTTGTGAATCTTGCTCCAACTCCAATTAACAGTACCCAACTGGTTTTCCAGAGAAATAGAATTTGAATTGATAGATACTATAAAACTCTCTTTAAAAGTGTTTGATTTATTGTAAATATTGTATGGTAAAATATACCATACAGATATTAGCATCAATAACCATACAAATGAACCTAAAATAAAAGGTTCTGGACGTATTAATTTTTGATAAAAAAGAATAGCTGATAAAATAGCAAACACATTTACTAAAATCATTAAAATTTTAATCTCTCGCTGTGCAATAAAATGCAATCGTAGTGCCTGTATTACCTTTTTTTTATTATAGCTAAAACCAAATTCCATAGTTTGCGAAATTAGGGTTTGTAAATATTTGAAAAGGTTTTTAGAAAATTAAGACTTTAATCATAAACAAAAAAACCACCAATCTTAGTTAGATGAGGTGGTTTTTTTAAAGTTTTTTTTGTAGACTAGTCTGGTCTGTGACCATCTAAAAAAGAGTTTTTTGTAGAAATGATAGTTTGGTTTTGATCATTTTTTTCAACTGTTGTTTTGCTGTAAAAATTCTCAACAGTAGCTAAGGTATTACCAAACAATTCCATATTTCTTCTTACATAAGCTGGCACATTATCGAACTCTGTATTTGAATCTGCACTACTCATATTGAATGATAAATTACGAAGCTTTTGTATTCTATCTAAAGCTTTTTTTCTCTGAGATTCTTCTTCTGATAAATCTTCAGTCAAGTTGCTAATTACAGTTTGAGGATCATCAAAATTTGTTGCCTCTTCTTTATTTACAATTTCAAAAACAAATTCTTCTTGTTCAGTAATTTCCTCTACTAATTTGTTTTCTACAATATTCGGCACCTCTTCTTTAATATAAAGCTCAAAAGTATTTTCGGGCAAATTTGTTTCTACTTTTTGCTCTAATTTATTTTCTTCCTGTTTATAATTTGAATAAATATTAGAGGGTTTATTTAAAAAAGAAGTGGTGGGTGTATCCACTTTTTCAGACAAAGTCATTTCAACTAAACTTTGTTCAATATTATTAACCGTTTCTGTTGTTTTATTATCATCAAAAATTACTCCATCAGCTTTTATTTCTTCTGAAACTTGTTCTCCAAAAAAAGGTATCTGAATTGGTTCAATATGCTCAAGTTCTAATTGAAAAATTTCTGTTTCCTTAGCATCCAGTATTTCCTCTCTTTGTGCATCAAAATCATTTACTGAATAATTAAAGCCCATTATATCAAAAGCACTTTCAACACTTGGAGGTGTTTCGATTAATTGTGGTTCAAAAGGATTTTTTTCTTCAAATGGAATTGCTTGCTGTTGCATTGATGCAGCCTCAACTATTTTTTTTTCCTCTGCATCTACACCAAGTGTTAACACAATTTTCTCTTCTTTTGGCTGCTCTTTGATTTCTACTTTTTTTGCAAATGGATCTTTATGGGCAAAACCAGTAGCTATAATTGTAATACCAATTTTTTTATCTAAGGTATTGTCAGTTCCCATTCCAACAATAACATCTGCGTGCTCACCTGCCTGAGATCTTAGATATTCATTAATTACATCTAATTCATCCATAGTGCACTCATCATCGCCTTCAGCACTATTAATATTAATTAAAATCCATTTAGCACCTTTGATTTCATTGTCATTCAACAATGGAGAATTTAAAGCCTCTTCAATTGCATTTTGTGCTCTGTTTTCTCCTTCGCAAGCAGCACTTCCAAGAATGGCAACTCCACCATTTTTCATTACAGTACAAACATCGGCAAAGTCAACTATTATATGCCCTTTACTGTTAATAATATCTGTAATACATTTTGCTGCAGTAGCTAAAACATTATCGGCTTTTCCAAAAGCATCACGCATTTTTAGATTACCATACTGCATACGTAATTTATCGTTGCTAATTACAAGTAAAGTATCCACGTGTGGTTTTAAAGCTTTGATTCCATCTTCCGCTTGTTGCATTCTTCTTGGTCCTTCAAAAGAAAAAGGAGTTGTTACAATTCCTACTGTTAATATGCCCAATTCTTTACAAATTTGTGCAACAATAGGAGCTCCACCTGTTCCTGTTCCTCCTCCCATTCCAGCAGTAATAAAAGCCATACGAGTATTTACTTCTAAAATACTTTTTATTTCTTGCAAGGATTCTTCTGTTGCAATTTTCCCAACTTCTGGGTTGGCTCCAGCTCCCAAACCTTGTGTAGATGCTGGTCCAAGTTGAATTTTATTCAATACCGGAGATTGTTCTATTGCTTTGGCATCTGTATTACACACAACAAAATCTACACCCTCAATATTTTGAGAATACATATAGTTAACTGCATTACTACCGCCCCCACCAATACCAAATACTTTGATAATGGATGATTTTTGTTTTGGCAAATCAAAGTGAATCATTGACTTAAAATTTAATGGTTAGTACGATTTTTTTAATTGGAATATTGGATTATCTGTTTAAATTTTTTTATCTTCTTCTTCTCTAAACATTTCTATTAAAGTGTGTTTCATTTTATCCCAAACACTACCTAATTTCTTCTTTCTATTTTCTACAGGAATACTATTAGCATCCTTAGTATTTGTAAAACTTGTTTCAACTGTATCCAATTTTTTTGTATCATCAATGAGAGTTCCAGGCACTTCCACTGGTTTAAAATTCTCCAAAAACTCTTTGTAACGATTTTCATAGTCATCATACCCTTTCAGAATTAAACCCAAACAAGTACTATACATTGGTTTTTTTAACTCATCAATATGGTTGGGTGCTAAGTGTTCAGTAGGCAACCCAATGCGAGCATTTAAGCCAGTAGCATACTCGGTAAGTTGAATAAGATGCTTTAGTTGTGAACCCCCGCCCGTTAAAATTACCCCTCCATTCAAAGATTTGTTATCTAAACCTACTTGCTTCAAGTGATAAACAACAAAATCAAGTATTTCACCCATTCTCGCCTGAATAATTTGACTTAAATTTTTTACACTAATTTCTTTAGCAGGCATTCCCCTTAAGCCCGGAATAGTAATGTAAGCATTGGCATTGGCTTCATTTGCTAAAGCACTTCCAAATTGTACTTTCATAGCTTCCGCCTGAGTTCGTAAAACCCCCAGACCCTGCTTTATATCATTGGTTATATTTTCCCCACCAAAAGGAATTACAGCGGTATGTTTTAATATGCCATCATGAAAAACAGCAATATCACTTGTTCCTCCACCAATATCTAATATTACTACACCTGCTTCAAAATCTACATCACTCATTACAGCACCAGCACTAGCTAAAGGTTGCAGCACTAAATCTTTTGTAACTAAACCACTTTTTGTTACTGCTCGATTTATGTTTCTAATAGCGTTTTTATCGCCTGTTATGATATGAAAATTAGCACCAACTTTAACTCCATTATAACCAATAGGACTACCAATGCAAGGAATGTTGTCTACGTGAAAATCTTGTGGTATAACATCAATAATGGAATCTCCGGCAGGTATAAAAGTTTTGCGTTGGTTTTCTATTAATAAATCAATTTCGGCTCTTTGAATTTCAATTTCAGCATCTTGACGTACAATGTCTCCTCTGGTTTGTAAACTTTTAATATGATGTCCGGCTATACCCACATAAACTTCTTTGATTTCTAAATCAGGATTGCTGGCATAGCAATTAGTTAAAGCTTGATTGATGGCTTTTATTGTTAAGTCAATATTTAAAACTTGACCGTGTTGCACACCATTGCTATTAGCTCTTCCAAAGCCTAAAATCTCCAATTTTCCATGTTCATTTTTTCTTCCTGCAATTGCAGCAATTTTGGTAGTTCCAATATCTAATCCAACAATAATGGGTGCTTCAATTTTATTCATAAATCTCATTAGTTTTTTCCGTTGTTCAAACTTTGAAAAACGTTTGTAATACCCCTAATTAAAGGATAACGTTTTTTTTAATACTTTATTTTGCAAAAGCAATGTTTTCTGTCTGCACTTGATAGTTATTATCAATATTTATTTTAACTCAAAGGCTATCCTTTGTTGAAACTATACTATCTAAACCTAATTGTGTATTTACCGAATCAATTATTTGTTTCGAAAATCCATTTCTGGTAGCTACAATTTGATTATGAAATCTTAAGTCTAATGTCTCATAAGAGTTAATTCCATTTTGCAACCAAGCTTGTTTATAAAACGTGTATAGTTTATCAAACTTCTCTTTTATACCATCACTATTACCAAACTTTATAACAAGGTTTCCAACAGCTGAAATCAGTTCAAAATCGCCTGTAGATGTTATATCAATTTGTGCTATTTGTGCATTCCAAAAAGAGTCAGCATATATAAAATTTGCCAAAATTTTTACACTATTTAAAACCAAACTATCGACATGTGCTAATACTTGGTTGTCGCTTGGAAAACCAGTAACAGCAAGCACTCGAGCAGTTGCTCCATTTTTAATTGGCAATCTCAAAGCTTCGTTATCAATGTAAGAAGAATAACCAGTTACACAAAATAATCTTGCTATTGGGACCCGTTGTTCGACATCAATATGCAACAAACTGCTGTTGTCGAAATATAATTCAGCATTTTTTACCCAAGGATTTTTTTTGATTGCAGACTCTAAACTTCCAATATCAATACTGTGTATTGTACGCTCACTAATATTTCCACCTGCATTTATAATTTCATTAACTTCTTGTTGAGTTATGAAAAAATTTTGATTATTGGCACTAATTTGAACTCTTGAACCTGCACAAAACCCATTTTTCCGTTTATGCATAGCAGCTATAAATAGAATCAGAATACTCAGTCCTATCAACAGCCAAAGCCCCATAATTAATTTATTTTTTAATGTAGTTGTCAAATTAATATTTTAATTAAGTATTCTTTTTGTTTCATATACTAATACATCAATATCACCAGCACCAGCCATTACTAGTAATTCTGGTTTGGTATTGACAATATAGTTTAACATTTCGTTTTTATTGAGCATCTTTCTATCACTTAGCTTCATTTTATTCAAAATCATTTCACTATTTACACCTTCAATTGGTAACTCTCTGGCAGGATAAATTGGTAATAAAATTGTTTCATCAGCCATATCCAAACTTTCTGCAAAACCATCTGCAAAATCTCTCGTCCTTGTGTATAAATGAGGCTGAAATATAAGTGTTAATTTTTTGGAAGGATATATGCTACGAACGCCTGATATCAATGCCTTCAACTCATCTGGATGATGAGCATAATCATCAATTAGAATACTGTTATCGTTTTTAAGTATATATTCAAATCTTCGTTTAACTCCTTTAAAGTTTGCCAATGCAACTTTAATTTTTTTATCATCAATTTTTAAATATTTAGCAACGCCAATTGCTGCCAGGGCATTTTCAATATTGTGCAATCCGCCCATGTTTAGTACTACATCTTTGATTATCCAGTGCTGATTGATTACATTAAAATGGTATGACCCATTAATTACTCTTAAATCTTCGATATGAATATCTGCTTCAACATCAGAAACACTATAAGTACAGGTATCTGGTGTTGCAAATTTCTCTCTGATATGTAGGCCGTGTTTCAAAATTAAACAACCACCATCTTTGATTTTTTGAGAGAATTGAACAAAAGCATTTTCTACTTCCTCAGCAGTTCCATAAATATCTAAATGGTCTGCATCGACAGCTGTAATGATGGCTATATTTGGTGAAAGTTTTAAAAAACTTCTGTCATATTCATCTGCTTCTACAACAACATTATTTTTCTCGCTACTCCAAAAATTAGTATTGTAATTAGCTGCAATTCCACCTAAAAAAGCATTGCAGCCATAATCTGTGTCTCTTAACAAATGACCAATCATTGTACTAGTTGTAGTTTTTCCGTGGGTTCCAGCAACACAAATATTGAAAGAGTTTTCTGTAATTAATTTTAATACATCACTACGTTTTAGTACATTATAGTTGTTATCTCTATAGAAATTTAATTCTGTATGATTTGAAGGAATAGCGGGTGTATAAACAACAAAGTCAACTTGTTTAGGAATTAGATTAATATTATCCTCAAAGTGAATATCGATACCTTCATCTTTTAGTTGTTTTGTTAGTATAGTTTCAGTCTTATCATAGCCTGAAACTGCTACTCCTATTGAGTTGTAGTAACGAGCTAATGCACTCATTCCAATACCACCAATACCTATAAAATATATGTTGTTTGGTTTTGCCATCTATAATTCAATATTTAAAATAATTTGTGAAGCAATTACTTCATCTGCATTTGCTATTGCAAATTTTGCTATAGCATTTTGCATAGTTTGTTGAGCAGAAATATTATCTGTTAGTGCAATAGTTGTATTAACTAAATCCGTTTTTACATCTTCATCTTTTATTAAAACTGCTGCATTTTTTTCTACTAAATGCATCGCATTTGCTGTTTGATGGTCTTCTGCAGCAAACGGATACGGAACAAAAATTACTGGTTTTTTTGCAACACTAATTTCTGCAACACTCATTGCACCACTTCTACTAATAACCACATCTGCTGCTGCATAAGCCATTTCCATTTTTTCTATAAAAGCATTTACCCAAATCCCTTTTTTATTTTTACCAATAGCAATAAACTGTTCTGCAGTTGATTTTCCTGTTTGCCATATCAGCTGCATATTATTATAAACAAACTTGTCAATCCCCTCAGCTAATGCCTCATTAATGCTTTTTGCTCCAAGACTGCCACCAATTGATAATATTGTTTTTTTATTTACATCAAGACCAAAAAAAGAAACAGCTTGTTCTTTTGTAATCGTATTATTAGTTATTGACTTTCTAACAGGATTACCAGTTATTACAATTTTATTTTTAGGAAAAAAATTTTCCATCCCCTCGCTTACTACAAATATTTTAGTTGCATTTTTTCCCAATAGAATATTACTTTTACCTGCAAATGAATTGCTTTCATGAATAAAAGTTTTTATACCTTTTGACTGGCAATATTTTAAAACAGGGAAACTAGAATATCCACCAACACCAATTGCAGCGTTTGGTTGAAATTGCTTAACAATTTTTCTTACTTCCCAAAAACTTTTAATTAACTTGAATGGCAAGAAAATATTTTTAAGTAATGAAGTTCTATTTAAACCCGCAATTGGTAAGCCTTTGATGGCATAACCAGCTTGAGGTACTTTCTCCATTTCCATTTTCCCTACAGCACCAACAAACAAGATTTCTATTTTAGGATTGATATTTTTTAAAGCATTTGCAATAGCAATAGCAGGAAAAATATGACCACCTGTTCCTCCACCTGCTATAATAAAACGTAGATTATTAGTACTCTCTTTTAAAGCTACATTTGGATGATATGTAAAATTGTTCGTTTGCATAATAAAATAATCTAAACCACAGCTGTTGTTGATGGTACACTTGAAATAACTGGCTCTAAAGTTCCTTCTAACTTCTCAACATTTCTTCCAACACTTAAAATAATACCAATAGAGGCACAAGTAAATAAATAAGAACTACCCCCCATACTAACCAATGGTAACGTAACACCAGTAACTGGAACAATTCCCACACTTACTGCCATATTTGCCAAAGCTTGTATTACAAGTGTAAAGCTTAAGCCCAATGCTAAAAATGCTCCAAATGCGTAAGGGATTTTTTTGTAAATCCTGAGACATCTATACAAAAAAAGTATATAGATAAATAGAATAAGTGCACCCCCTAAAAGTCCATATTCCTCAATAATAATTGCAAAAATGAAATCATTATAAGCCTGAGGCAAGTAGTTACTAGCTGTACTATTACCAGGCCCTACGCCAAATAAAACTCCACCATTTGCAATAGCAATATTTGCTTGCTGCCTTTGATATGGAGCTGCAGAATCGCTTGCGTATTTAAAATCTTGAACACGCTTTACCCAAGTACCAAATCTACCAAAAGATTTAATTTTTTCCGCCATTGCAGGCTTATCGGTTTCTGCTTGATTACCATTATAAGTTATAACTGCTACGCCGATAATTAATGCTACAGGTATTAGAGCAATTAATATTGTTAGAAAGATATGTTTTAAACTAACCCTACCAATGTACATAATTAATAACGATGTAGCACCTGTTAATAGTGCATTTGAAAGGTTTGCAGGAAGTATAAAGCCACAAATAAGAAAAACGGGAGTTATAATTGGGAGAAACCCTTTTTTAAAATCTTTAATTACATCTTGCTTTTTACTGAGCAGTTTTGCTAAATACATAAATAAAGCCAATCGGGCAAAATCACTTGTTTGAATGGTTAGATTGATAATTGGAATTCTAAGCCATCTACTACCATCATTTATTTTAGCACCAAAAAGCCAAGTATAAATTAATAATGGCACAGCTATTATTATAAAATAAGTAGCCAGTCTTGAAAAAAAATAATAATTTACCTGATGCAAAAAATAAATAACTAGCAATCCAATACAACTAAATGCAACTTGCTTAAACAAAAAGAATTCTGTATTACCATGATATTTTTTATAAGCCAAAGATCCAGTAGCACTGTACACAACTAAAATTGATACAAGAGATAATAGAATAACGATACCCCATATAAACTTATCACCTTTGGCTTTTGCTAAAAGTGCAGAACCAGAGTCTTTCAACTGTGGTAGTTCTGAAAACATTATATCTGAGGTACGTTTAAACATATAAGTAATAAAAAATTATAGAGCTAAAACTGCTTCTTTGAATTGCCTTCCTCTATCTTCATAATTTTTAAACAAGTCAAAACTTGCACAAGCCGGACTTAATAAAACCACATCACCTTTTACTGCTAAATTAAAGCAAGTATCTACACATTTTTTTGCAGTTTGTGTTTCTATAATCTTGGGAACAATTCCTTTAAATGCAGCTTTGATTTTCGCATTATCTAAGCCAAGACAAACAATGGCTTTAACTTTATCTTTAACTAACTCTGCAATTAAAGAATAATCATTTCCTTTATCAGTTCCGCCAAGAATTAAAATAGTAGGTTTATTCATACTTTCCAATGCAAACCAAGTACTATTTATATTAGTTGCCTTACTATCATTAATAAATTCAACACCTCTTACAGATGCAACAGATTCCATTCGATGCTCTAGACCGCTATAGTCTAAAACTGCTTCACGAATTTTTTCTTTTCTGATGCCAACTGTTGTGGCTGCAATGCAGGCTGCCATAGTGTTGTATTGATTGTGTTTACCTTTTAAAGCAAAATCATAAATGCTCATAGAAACTCTTTCTTCTTGAATTCTAAGCATCATTTGATCGCCCTTGATGTGTGCTCCTTTTTTAAATTCTTGTTTCATACTGAATGGTAGTGGGTTAGTATTTGTTATTAGTAATGGGTAATATTTTGTAATCACTTCATCATCGGCATTGTAAATAAAATAGTCACTTTGCGTTTGATATTTTGTGATTTGGAATTTCGATTTAATATAATTTTCAAACTTGTAATCGTATCTGTCCAAATGGTCTTCTGTAATATTTAATAGCACAGCAACATCGGGGCTGAAAGTTTGTATATCATCTAATTGAAATGAACTTATTTCTGCTACATACAAATCTTTAGGATCTTCGGCCATTTGTCTTGCTATACTATATCCAATATTTCCAACTAAAGCACAATCAAGCCCTCCGTGTTTACATATATGATAACATAAACTTGTCGTAGTGCTTTTACCATTAGTTCCAGTAATGCCAATTATTTTACTATTTCCTTTATGACGATAAGCTAATTCAAATTCACTGATAACAGGCACTCCAGCTTTACGAATTGCTTTCATCATTTCATTTTTCTCAGGAATACCAGGGCTTTTCATCACTTCCTTTGCAGATAAAATTCTTTCCACATTATGCCCTCCTTCTTCAAACTCAATGCTATTATTTAATAACTCTTTTTTATAATGTTCCTTTATCAAACCAGCATCACTTACAAACACATCATATCCTTTCTGCTTTGCCAATAACGCAGAACCAATACCGCTTTCGCCACTTCCTAATATGATTATTTTTTTACTCACTTATCTTATCTTTAAAGTCATAATACTTGCTACAACCAATAGTATAGTTATCACCCAAAATCTTAAAGCAATTTTATTTTCATGAAACCCTTTTTTTTGGTAGTGGTGGTGAAGTGGGCTCATTAAAAAAACCCTTCTGCCCTCGCCAAATTTTTTCTTTGTGTATTTGAAGTAAGCTACTTGAATAATGACGCTTAAATTCTCTACTAAAAAGATTCCACAAAAAATTGGAATCAATAGTTCTTTATGAACAATGATTGCAAGAGACGCAATTATGCCACCTAAAGCAAGACTTCCTGTATCTCCCATAAAAATTTGAGCAGGATAAGCATTGTACCATAAAAAACCAATACAAGCACCTACAAATGCTCCAACAAATATGGCTAATTCGCCAAGGTTTGGTATATACATAATGTTCAAATAATCTGCAAAAACATAGTTGCCACTTACATAAACAAAAACGCCCAAACCTGCTCCAATAATAGCACTTACGCCAGCAGCCAATCCATCCAACCCATCAGTTAAGTTAGCACCATTACTTACTGCAGTAATAATGAGTGTAACAATTAATATGTAAACAAGCCAAGTATATTTTTCTGCTCCTGGGCTTATCCAACTTATTAGTTTACTATAGTTAAACTCGTGTCCTTTTACAAAAGGAATTGTAGTAATTGGTGTTTTAACTTTCACATAGTACCTTTCTTTTCCATCAATTTTTCTTATAACAACATTGGAATCTTTTGCTAGTCTTTCTCCCTGTTGCAATACACTATGAATGTTGGTTGAAGCTGTTTGTACTTGTCTTTCTACAGTTACTGCATTACTAAAATAAAGTGTAACACCAATAATAATTCCTAAACCTACTTGACCAATTATTTTTGAAATACCAGCTAGTCCATCACTATCTTTTTTCTTGTATGACTCCCCTTTTGACAGAGCTAATTTTTTTGAACGAATTTTAAAATAATCATCTAAAAATCCAATAACTCCAAGCCATACAGTGCATAAAACCATTAACCTTATATAAACCTTATCTAAATTTGCAAACAGTAATGTTGGCACTAAAATGCTCAATAAAATAATAATACCGCCCATCGTTGGAGTGCCTTTTTTTTGCATTTGTCCTTCCAATCCTAAGTCTCTAACGCTTTCGCCAATTTGTTTTTTTTGAAGAAACAGAATAATTTTTTTTCCAAAAACAGTTGCTATTAACAAAGACAAAACAATTGCCATAGCAATACGAAAGGTTTGGTATTGAAACAGCCCAGCACCTGGAATATTATATTGCTTATTAAGCCATGTAAATAAATGATACAACATATTTCATTGTTTTTAGTCCATTGTCTATCGTTTTAAAATAACAGATGATAAACAAGGTCTATAGTCTAATTAATAATTCTTTTAAAATTTCCTTATCGTCAAATGGATATTTCACTCCATTTATTTCTTGATACTTTTCGTGTCCTTTACCTGCAACTAAAATTATATCTTCATTATTTGCCATCATCACAGCAGTTTTTATTGCTTCCTTTCTATCCACTATTGATATGTGTTTTCTTTGAGCAGCACTGCTTAATCCAAACTCCATATCTTTTAATATTTCGGCTGCATTTTCGGTTCTTGGATTATCACTAGTAAGTATTACCTTATCACTTAAATCGCAAGCAACTTGTGCCATTATTGGACGTTTGGTTTTGTCTCTATCGCCACCACAACCAACAACGGTAATAATTTGTTCGTGACCTTTTTTTAATTTTTTTATAGTACTTAAAACATTTTCTAAAGCATCAGGTGTGTGTGCATAATCAACAATACCCACAATAAGATTATTGCCAATCATATAATCAAATCTTCCTTCAGCCCCAGAGGTTAAACTCAATGCTGTCAATACTTTTTCCTTGTCTTCTCCTAAAGAAATTGCAGCTGCATAAACTGCTAATAGATTATAGGCATTAAACTCTCCAATTAGCCTAAAGTGTACTTCAATATCATTCACTAACATTTGTAAACCAGTTAGTGCATTGTCTAAAATTCTACCTTTAAAATCTGCGGGAGATTTTAAACTATAAAATAATTTTTTAGCTTTTGTATTCTGGAGCATCACGTCCCCACGTTTATCATCAGAGTTAGAAATAGCAAAAGATGAAGGGGGCAAATTGTCAAAAAATGTTTTTTTTACTTTTATGTATTCATCAAAAGTTTTGTGATAGTCCAAATGATCGTGAGATATATTACTAAATATTCCACAAGAAAAATGCAACCCTGTAATTCTATGCTGATGAATGGCGTGGCTGCTACATTCCATAAATACATGAGTACAATTTTCCTTAACCATTTTCGCCAATAATTCATTTAAACTAATTGCGTCTGGAGTTGTATGTGTTGAAGGGATAATATTATCATTTATCTGATTTTGAACCGTTGAAATTAAGCCACACTTGTACCCTAGTTGTTTAAACAATTTGAACAAAACTGTCGCTATAGTAGTTTTTCCATTAGTTCCAGTTACTCCAACCAACTTAATTTTTGCTGAAGGTTCATTGTAAAATTGATGAGCTATAACAGCAACAGCTTCGTGAGTATTGTCAACTTGTAAATAAGTAATACCAGCAGCTAATTCATTAGGCAACACTTCACAAATAATAACTGAGGCACCTAATTCTATTGCCTTTTCAATAAAATGATGACCATTGGTTTTTTCTCCATTTATTGCTACAAAAACATAATTAGCTTGCACTTTTCTTGAATCAATTGCAATACCTGCAACAATTTGATCTGTTGTACCCAGCACTTGCTTGAGATGCACCTTGTATAATATGTTTTGTAATTGCTTCATTTAGTTTAATAAGATATTTATTACTTGCCCGAATGAAAACTTTGAACCTTCTACGATTGATTGCTCTTTTACTTTTCCCCTACCTTTTACAACCACTTTCAATCCTATTTCTTCACATAAAAAAACTGCGTCTTTTAAATTCATTCCTTTCAATTGAGGCATTACTTGCTTTTGAGTATTAAATGAAGTGAATTGTATTTTTTTATTGAGTGTATTTGTTTTAATCCAATCGTTCGCTAAATCGGTATTGTCTTGATATTTTAGATCTACAGTATTCAATACACTTTTTGCATCGTCCCTGTATCCCGTATATACTATACTATTACTATCTTTTTTATAGATTAATTTATTATTGATATTACTATTTTTTACATAAGTTGTATATAATCTATCTGCTATTTCTTTAAATACTGGACCAGCCACTTCTGCTCCAAAATGCAATGGAGAATTAGCTTTATTCACAATAATTACAACACAGGTATACTGTGGATTATCTGCTGGAAAAAACCCTGCAAATGACGATTGGTATATTTTATCTGAATAACGAATTTTATTATCAACTACAAAAGAAGTTCCTGTTTTACCGGCTACTAAATACGCATTATTATTAAATAGTTTTCTTGCTGTACCCAAACTACTATGGCACACACCAATCATACATCTTTTAACAGCAGATAAAGCAGAGTCGCTGCATATTTTTTCATTTAATACAGTTGGTTGAAACTCTTTAATTGTAAGTCCTTCATTCATTATTGAACTTACTAAATATGGCTTCATCATTTTACCATTATTAGCTACAGCATTATACAGTGTTAATGTTTGTAATGGCGTTACGCTTACATTGTATCCATGTGCCATCCAAGGCAATGTTGTTCTTTCCCAACCACGAGTACCTGGCTTATGAAAAATTGGTTTTCGCTCTCCTACTAAATCAATTCCACTTACGGTATCCATTCTTAAACTATGAAGCTTATTAACATAAGCAGATGGGTTATTAGCATAATTATACCAAATCATTTTTGCCATTCCAACATTACTACTTAATTCAAATGCTTCTTCAGCAGTAACTATGCCTCTACCGTGAACTTCAGCGTCTGTAACAGTTGCATTGGGTGCAAATTGCCACAAGCCACCTTGCAAATCAACTGGTGTTGTTGGTTTTATTTTACCATCATCCAACAAGGTTAGCATTGTTGCAAGTTTAAAAGTACTACCAGGTTCTGTGGCATATAAAGCATAGTTTTTTATTTCTCTGTATTCACTTTTATCATTAAATGACTTTAGTAAAGCTGCCGAGTCTAATCCCAAATTTGCAATGGCTTTTATCTTCCCGGTTTTTGTTTCCATAACTACAGCACATCCATATTGTGCTTGATTTTTAAACAACATTTCGTGTAAAGCATTTTCGGCTATTTCTTGGGTTAATACATCTATTGTTGTAACAATATCTTTTCCATTTTGTGTTTCTGTTTCTATTGCATCTTCAACAGGCACAGCCACTCCGCCTGCTATGTACCTAACTGTTCTAGTACCACTAACGCCCTTTAACAAACTATCATAACTCAACTCTAAACCTACCTTAAAGCTATCCCTTGCCAAACCAATTGTTCTAAAAGCCAAGTTTCCGTAAGGGTTTAATCTTTTATTTTTTACTTCTACAATAAATCCACTTGTATTCCTACCTAATTTAACCAAGTGAAAAGTATTTAGTTTTTTAAACTCCGAATAGCTAATATGTTTTTTGAAAGGAAAATACCTGGTTCTTTTTTTGAATTCATTTACCAAAATTTTTTTGTATTCATTTGTTGAGTAATCATTGAATAATGCATTCAACTCAATACTTAATGAATCTATATTTTTATAAAACTTATCTCCTTTTTTAGCTCTTAGACCTTCTGCTGCAAAGTCAATATAGATATCAAATTCAGGAATACTTGTACTCAACATTTTCCCATCTTCACTATAAATAGTTCCTCTTTCTGCTATAATTGTGTCGGTTTTTTGATGGAGTGTTTCATTTAAACTACGCCAATATTTTCCTTGCCCTTGTTGTATATAAGCCGCTCTTCCAAAAATCCATAGACAAATACCTATGATTAATATGAAGCAGATAATAGCTCTAGAAAATATATCGTCTCTAATTTCCATATTACAACAACTCCTAGTTTTCGCTTTGTTTTAATGATTGATTCGCTTCTTGTAACTTCAAACGCTTTGGTACTTCGTTACTAATATGCAGCCCAAGTGGCTCAGCTTTTTTTAGCACCTCCCCTTCTTCACTTAATTTCATCACTTCACTTTTTACAGTTTTATATTCGTATTGATAGTCTTTTAATTCTGTTTCGGTTTTATTTATAGAACGAAGTGTTTTGTCTGTCCAATGTCCATAGGCTATATATACAACAGCTAATAATGCTATGTATAAGAAAAAAAACAAATTGGCATTAATCCATTTTGTTTGAAAAAGATTAGCAACACTTTTAACTGTTATTGCTTTCTTTTCAGGTGTATTGTTTGGAACAGTTGTTTCGGCCACGGATTAATTATAATTAGCAATCCGTATTTTTCGTTCATAGACATACAGAACTGCTTTGTACGGATTAATGTTTATTATTTATACTACTATTTCTCTTTTCAAAACACTATCAAACTTTTTCTACCACTCTCAATTTTGCACTTCTACTTCTCGTGTTTTTTTGTGTTTCCTCGCTAGATGCTTCAATAGGTTTTTTTGAAACCAGCTTAAAATATTTTTCTTTTACCTCTGTTGAAAAAGGGTTCAAATCTTCTTCAACTTCAAATGCCCCATTTCTAAAATAGTTTTTAACCAATCTGTCTTCTAATGAATGAAAAGTAATAATAACAGCTCTTCCACCTTTTTTTAATACACCAGGTAATTGCTGCAACATTTCTTTCAAAGCACCAACTTCATCATTCACTTCTATTCTTAATGCTTGAAAAACCTGAGCTAAATACTTGTTAGGATTTCCCTTTACAAGTGGACTTATCAAGGTTTTAAATTGCTCTATTGACTCGATTTGTTTTCCAGTTCTACTAGCAACAATATGTGCAGCTAGAGTTTTAGAATTCGTAACTTGTCCATATTCTTGAAAAATCCACTGCAACTGTTGAGCTGTATAAGTTTCTACGAGCTGCTTAGCAGTTATTGGCTGATGAATATTCATTCGCATATCCAATGGACCATTAAACCTTGTAGAAAAACCTCTCGAACCCTCATCAAATTGATGACTACTAACACCCAAATCTGCAAGCACCCCATCAACTTTATCAATTTTGTGTAATCGCAAAAATCTTTGCAAATGCCTAAAATTGTGTGGCACAAAAACAACCCGCTCATCTTTCACTAAATTTTTTTGTGCATCTTCATCTTGATCAAAGGCAACTAATTTTCCTTGGTTACTTAACTTGTCAAGTATGCCTTTGCTATGCCCACCACCACCATAAGTGCAATCAACATAAACGCCATTAGGTTGTATGTTTAGTGATTCTATAGCTTCATTAAAAAGAACTGGTATATGATACATATTTTATTTACGATTTATTGATTTACGATGTACGATTTAGTATATAACCGTAAGCCATAATTCATAATTAAAATTTTAATCGTTAAAATTTATTTTATAATCGTCCAAAATAGCTTTAGCATTTTCGCTCAGTGTTACATCGGTTGTATTATCAAACATTTCATTGTATTTGGCTTTATCCCAAATTTCAAATCGAGACAAAACACCAAAAATGATAATCTCTTTTTCAATGCCAGAATACTCCTTTAAAGAGGCAGGTAAATTCAATCTTCCTGCTGCATCCAAACTAACCTCGGTAGCACCACGCAAAAAATTTCTTTTAAATACTGTTACCCTTGGATCCAGGTCGTTTAAAACACTAATTTTGTTTAATATGTTATCCCAAGTTGATTTTGGATATAGTGTTAAACAATTTCCAGCACCACGACTAATGGTAAAGCTACTCTCCGATTCAGGCAACTGTTTTTTTACAGCTGCAGGCATCAAAAAGCGACCCTTTGAGTCAACCGTTGATTCGTATTCGCCTTGGAATTTGTTCATTGTAAAAAAATAAAATAGCGTTTTACCACTTATTGACACAAAATAACAGCTAAAGACACAAATTGACAACTTGTTTTTTTGTTGATAATAACATTATATGTGAATTAATATGTGAATTAGTGTGGATAACACACAAAAAACATTGTTTTTATTGAATTTATAATTTTAAAATTGAAAAAAATAATGTTAATAAATTGGCAAAAAAGTGGTGTCAAAAAGTGGTAGAAAATAGTAAAAATAAAAAAACAACGAAAAATGGATCCCAAAAAGCTATCTATTGATGACTTTTTTTATGAATTGCCGGAAGAGAAAATTGCAAAATACCCTTTAGTGGAAAGAGATTCTAGCAAACTGTTAGTTTATAGTAATGGCAGTATTAAGGAATCAATGTATAAACTACTTGCAAAAGAAATACCATCAAATAGTTTACTTGTTTTTAATAATACAAAAGTGGTAGAAGCCAGAATTTTATTTACCAAAAACTCTGGTAGCTCAATTGAAATTTTTTGTTTAGAACCAGCAAATAATTATGCTGACATTACAACTGCAATGCTACAAAAATCAACAGTTTTATGGAAGTGTTTGATTGGTGGTGCAAAAAAATGGAAAGAAGAGTTATTGACTAAAACAATAGAAAATAATAGTGGAGATTTAATACTAACTGCAAAAAAAATTGAAAAATGTAGTGACTATTTTTTAATTGAGTTTAGCTGGAGTAATGCTGAATTAACCTTTTCTGAATTATTGCATATTGCTGGAAATATTCCATTACCACCATATTTAAACAGAGCTGTTGAAGAAAAAGACAAGGAAACTTATCAAACTATTTATGCCAAACACGATGGCTCTGTAGCTGCACCAACTGCTGGTTTACATTTTACTGAGGAAGTATTAGCCTCTTTAAAAACCAAGCAAATTAAAACAGACTTTTTAACACTTCATGTTGGAGCTGGCACGTTTAAACCTGTAAAAGCAACAACAATGGAAAATCATGAAATGCACAGCGAGTTTATCGATGTTTCATTGCATTTTATTGAAAACCTATTGATTCATTTGCAAAGTACAAATAAAATTATTGCAGTTGGAACCACATCATTAAGAACCCTTGAAAGCCTTTATTGGCTTGGGGTTAAGATTATAGACAATAAAAATAATTTAAACACAATAAAAGAGTCCACGTTAAATATTAAAATAGAAACCTTACACTTATCTCAATGGGATTGCTACGAATTGTCTCAAAATATTACTACAGTTGATGCAATTGAAAATTTAATAGACTGGATGAGGTATAGTAATCAAAATAGACTAATTACAAAAACTCAAATCATTATTGCACCTGGTTATACTTTGAAAATAGCAGACGCTATTTTTACAAATTTTCACCAACCTAAGTCCACATTATTATTACTAGTGTCTGCGGTTATTGGGGAAGATTGGCGAATGGCGTATAATTATGCACTTGAAAATAGTTTTAGATTTTTGAGTTATGGTGATGGTAGTTTGCTTTGGAAAGCTATTCACTGATATAAATAACCCTAGTAAAATTAGAGTTTGTTTTTATTTCAATGTTAAGTACATCCAATGGCAATAAGTTCATTGCAATTTCTGGCCACTCAACAAAGCAATAATCATTACCATTTAATACATCCTCAACACCAGTATTCACAGCCTCTTCCTCATCTTTCAATCTATACAAATCAAGATGGTAAATGCGGTTAACTATCTTACTTTTATATTCATTAATGATTGAAAAAGTTGGGCTGTTGGTAATATCTTCCACTTGCAAAAAAGTACATAAGGCATTAATAAAGGTAGTTTTTCCGCTGCCCATTTGTGCTTTAAAAAGCCATATTTTTTTGTGCTTATATACATCCCAAATTTTTTCTACAATAGCAGGCAATTCATTCAAATTATATGTAATAACCATAAACAAAAATAACTAGTAAGTGATATTTATCACTTATAAAAAATTTACAAACAAATACCTTTGTACAAATTAAATAAATGGAAACTACAAATATTACTGTAGATGGAATGAATTGTAATAGTTGTGCTGTAAGTATAAAAAAGTGTTTACAAAAACAAGGATTGGATGAAGTGAATGTAAACTACGCCTCAGGCGATGTAAGTTTTATTAATACACCAAATATTGCCTTAAATTCTATCGAAAAAGAAATAAAAGAACTTGGTTACACGGTAATTAGTAAAGGTTCAAAAACTATTACTAATACGACGTCTGCATTTGATTTAAAAACAAGCTGGAACAAATTTTTATTTTGTTTGGTTTTCGCCGCACCTTTATTTATCTCACATTTAGTGCACATTCATTGGTTAATGAATCCTTTGGTACAAGTGGCTTTAACAACACCTATATACATACTTGGAATGTCTTATTTTGGAGTAAGCGGTGTTAAAAGTTTATTGAAAGGTTTTCCGAATATGAATGTATTAATTACACTTGGAACAAGTGCTGCATACTTTTATAGTTTATACGGTTTGCTAACTGGCAAAGCAATGGAGTTTATGTTTTTTGAAACAACAGCCACAACACTAACCTTAGTTTTTTTAGGGAATGCACTGGAAGAAAAAACAACCAAACAAACTCAGCTTGCACTAAAAAACTTAATGAAATCGCAGACTGTAAAAGCCACAATGATTGCATTTGACAACAATCATCAAGAACAATTATTTGCAGTTGAAAGCAAAGACTTAAAAGTGGGTGATTTAATACTCATTAAAACAGGCGAACAGGTGCCTGCTGATTGTAAAATTTTATGGGGAAATGGCAGCGTAAATGAAGCCATTATAACCGGAGAAAGCATCCCTTTAAACAAACAACAAAAAGATACACTTATTGGTGGCAGCATAGTAGAAGAAGGCTCTTTTAAAGCACAAGTATCAGCAGCAGGAAATGATTCTGTTTTGGCACAAATTATTAAGTTAATTCAAAATGCACAAAACGAAAAACCACCAATGCAGTTACTCGCAGATAGAATAAGTGCTGTTTTTGTTCCAGCTGTAATCATAGTAGCTTTTTTAACTTTAGGAATTAACTTTTTTTTTGCCAATGTAGGTTTCAATGAAAGCTTATTAAGGAGTGTTGCTGTAATGGTAATTGCTTGTCCTTGTGCAATGGGATTAGCAACACCTGCTGCAATTGCAGTAGGTTTGGGTAGAGCCAGCAAAAATGGTGTATTATTCAAGGATGCAAAAAGTTTGGATATCATTAAAACTATTAAACAAGTTGTATTTGACAAAACGGGCACTTTAACAACAGGAAAGTTTAGCATCACAAATTATAAAATAGAAATACCACTTGGCGACACAGGTATTGACGACGAAAATTTTAAAAGAATTGTTTATAGTTTAGAAAAATATTCAAACCACCCACTAGCAAAAACAATTACTTCAAATTGGAAAACAGCTGATGAAATTAGATGGAATAAAATAGAGGAAATTAAAGGTCTTGGAATAGTTGCCATTGATAAAGAAAACAATACTTACAAAGCAACTTCATTTAAAGATGTTAAGAAATTGACTAACGATTATTCTCACAATATTTACATTACAAAAAACAATAAACTTATAGGGTGGATAGATGTTGCTGATGAAATAAGAGAAGAAGCAAAAGAGGTAATTCTTTGGTTTAAACAACATCATATAAAAACTATTTTATTGAGTGGTGATAAAAAAGAAAAATGCGATGTAGTTGCAAAAGCACTAGGAATAGATGAAGTTTATGCCGAACAAACACCGGAAGATAAAATAAACTTTGTTGCAAAGCTCAACACAATTATTCCAACTGCAATGGTTGGCGATGGTATTAATGACGCACCTGCATTGGCAAAAGCTAGTTTGGGAATTTCGCTTAGCGAGGCAAGTCAATTAGCTATACAAAGTGCACAAGTGGTTTTAATGAAAAATGGTTTAAAGAAACTACCTTTTGCATTAGGAATTGGCAAACACACATACATCACTATTCAAGAAAATTTGTTCTGGGCTTTGATATATAACGTGATTGCTATACCAATTGCTGCTGTTGGATTATTGGGAAAATATGGACCTACTTACGGTGCAATTATTATGGGATTAAGTGATGTAATACTTGCTGTAAACAGCATTAAATTAAGATGGAAAAAAGTTGATGGATAATCTTAAAGTAGTTTTTATAAAATTTTACACAGCATTTTAGTAAACAAAAAAAACACTGAATCTGCATTCTATTTTCCTTCAGATTCAGTGTTTGCTGTAAAATATTTTCAACATTATTTTTCAAGTAACACTACCAAATATTAACCCTTAAACTATCTGGACGATACATTTTTGCATTTGGCTTAATATTAAATGCTTCGTAAAATTCAGAAACATTAACAACAGGACCATTAATACGTTCCTTAGCAGGGCTATGTACATCTGTCTTTACCTGATTGGCAAGTCTCTCCTTTCTTGCTTGATATAGCCAACTATAAGCATATCCTAAAAAGTAGCGTTGAATTGGAGTAAAGCCTCCAATTTTTTTATTTTGTTTAAATGTCTCTGTTTTTTTAAAAGCATCTAAACCTAATAATAGCCCTCCAAGGTCTGCAATATTTTCTCCTTGAGTAGCTTCGCCATTTATATGTAAAGTATCCACCGGCACAAATTCATTAAACTGTCGAATAATATTTTTTGCTCTTAACCCAAACTCATCGCCATCTTTTTTTGTCCACCAATCTTTTAAATTTCCAGCAGCGTCATATTGTCTTCCCTGATCATCAAAACCGTGTGTAATCTCGTGTCCAATAGTGCTAGCTGCTGCATAACCATATACTAAAGCATCGTCTAAATCAGCATCTTTTTTACCAGGAATTGCAAATATTCCAGCAGGCAAAACGATTTCATTATTGCTAGGATTATAGTAAGCATTATAAGTTTGAGGCGTCATATCCCACTCATCTCTGTTTACAGGCTTTCCTAATTTATTTACATTGTATTGATGCCACCATTCATTTGCTTTTTGCATATTATGAACAAAAGATGTTTTGCTAATATCCATTGCTGTAAAGTCTTTCCACTTATCTGGGTAACCGACTTTCTTTTTAATTTTAGCTAGCTTGTCATACGCTTTTACCTTGGTTTCATTACTCATCCATGTTAGTTTTGAAATTCTTTCTTTATAAGCATCACGAATGGCTTCGACTAAATTTTCGTATCGTTTTTTAGCCGTTTCATTAAAATATTCTTTTACAAACAATTGCCCCAAAGCTTCGCCCATAGCTCCTTCCTGTGCATCTAATACTCTTTTCCATCTTGGTCTTGGTTCTTTTGCTCCACTTAAAGTTTTACCATAATTAAACTTGTCCATAAATGTTTTATCATCCAAATAAGCTGCGAAATCTGACACATAATTATACTTCATATAATTTTTCAAAACTTCAATAGGCGTTGTTTTTAATTCATTGTTCAAGGCAGTATAAAACTCTGGCTGACCCACAATAACACTATCAATTTTGGGGATTTTTGTTATGTTCCAGTAGTCGTTCCAATTCAAATTTGGGATAAGTAACTGCAATGATGCAACACTCATTTTATTATAATTTTTATAAGGATCACGCAGGTCTGCGAGTTTACGAGAAGCTTTAGCCAATCTAGTTTCAAAAGCATATACATCATTCATCGCTTTATTAGCAGTTGCTTCATCATAACCTAATTGCTTAAATATTTTAATCAAGTATTCTTTAAATGCTTTTTGTACAGCTATTGATTTTTCATCGGTATTAAAATAGTAATCTCTGTTGGGCATTCCTAATCCACCTTGCCCAAGTATATATGCCATTTGCTCACTATTTTTATCATCTTGAGCAATATAACTTCCAAAAAAAGTGTTAGAACCTTTAATGCCAAACTCAGCAGAAAGTTTTATTAAATCACTTACTGATACTGCCTTATTAATTTTATCCAAATCTTCTTTTAATGGTTCAATATTTTCTTTATTAATAGTAATTGTATCCATTGCTGAACTCCAAAAATC
This sequence comes from uncultured Chitinophagaceae bacterium, assembly GCA_964615145.1. Classification (GTDB taxonomy): domain Bacteria; phylum Bacteroidota; class Bacteroidia; order Chitinophagales; family Chitinophagaceae; genus CAIVPM01. The sequence goes on along the minus strand of CAZTOP010000032.1, from coordinate 5,449 downwards.
TGCAATTTTTTGTGTTACAGTTCCTTTTGCTGCAGCCTCTTTAACAGCTTTTTCATTAATACTAATTAAGCGTTTATAAATTTCTTCCTGAACCATATTACCAATGCCCCAAGCCGATTCTGCATCAGGAATTTTATTCTTTTTTATCCAACCACCATTAGCATACAAAAAAAAGTCGTCGCCAGGATTTACAGTAGTATCAAGATTGTCTGCCAAAGGATCAGTTGTTACAGATTCAGTTTTACTATTACAACTTACTATGGCAACAATTGCAAATAATGAAATAAATTGTTTTAACATAAATTAAAATTTAATGCTAAAAGTAAGTGTATGCTCAATATTTCCGGGATTCTATTTTATAAAAGGCAAAAAAATGAGCACTTAAACTTATAACTTCATTTTTCATCTTGTATTAACTTAATTTTACCCTCAAAAGTTTTGACACAATAAATTATGCCATTTAAAAAGATAATACAAATTGCTCTTGCTTGTGTATTTATAAGTACTAACCTATTTTCTCAAACAGATAACGAAGGCTCATATTATCATAAAGATATTTTTGGTTTAAATGGAAGTATAAATGCAGGCGTTACATCAACAGGAAACAGTGGTACAGGAGCAAATATTAACGTTGTATATCATCGTTGCAATTGGATAGCAAATCCTGATGATGCCACCAAAACATTAACAGGAAATATAACAACCTATTTCACCACAACTGTAAACAATGTATCAACTATAAGTTTTGATTTTAATGAAACATCTTTTAACAACGCCTCTTTACAAGTGCTGTATCATGGCAGCAACTGTAGTTTTTCATTTCCATCATCTGGCAATATCGATGTTTTAAATATTACACTTCCTTCTACTATTATTTCAACAGGCACTCTAGATTCTATAACCATAAATTATGTTGGCATCCCCCCTGCTGCAACTACAAACACCGAGGGTTATCAACGCAAGCAAGATGCCTCTTCAAACAATTACATTTATACTTTATCTGAGTCCTATGAGGATAAAGATTGGTGGCCCTGCAAAGCTGATATGCAAGACAAAGTAGACTCGATTGACATTAACGTTACTGTACCAAGTGCTTTTTGGGTAGCTGCTAATGGTGTAATGACAGACTCGGCTATTATTGGTTCCAATAGAATTTTCAAGTTTAAACATCGTTATCCAATAGCTTCCTATTTAGTAAGTATTGCCATAGCAAAATATAAAAAATATTACTTAGGCAATTTAGCAGTTGGAACAAGCTCTGTTCCATTTGTTGTTAATCTTTTCCCTAATAAAACCACGCCTGTTGAAACCAATATTTTAAACATATTAAACAATCATAAACTAGTTTTTGCAGCATTTAATACTTTGTATGGCGATTATCCATTTGCCAAAGAAAAACATGGTTTTTATGAATTTGGTTTTAGTGGAGGAATGGAGCATCAAACTTTTTCTGGTATTGGTACAAGCAGCTTTCAAAGCAATAGCGTTTTGGCTCACGAATTAGCACATCAATGGTGGGGCGATAAAGTAACTTTTGCTACCTGGAATCATTTATGGCTTGCAGAAGGCTTTGCAACTTACAGTGAATCTTTAGCTGCCGAATTTGTACCATCAATTGGAATTAATCCTGCAAATAAATTAGCAAATAATAAATCGAACGCCAGAACGCTTACAAATACTGCAACCTACATTAACCCTGTAAATAACTCAAACGAAGTATGGACAAATAACAATACAACTGCCGTTTACGATAGAGGTTGCATGATAGTTTCTATGCTAAGAACTTTAATGGGAGATACTAAATTTTTCAATGCTTGCAAAAGCTATTTAAACGACACATCTATTGCATACAAAGCAGCCACTACAGTCAATTTGCAACAAAAAATGGAAGCAGAATTTGGCGAATCAATGACTAATTTTTTTACTGAATGGGTTACTAAAAATGGCATACCCAATTATAATGTACAATGGGGCAATGTCGGTAATACCATAAATATAAAACTTACTCAAAGTATAACAGCTACAACAAGTACAGGAACTAGCGTAGCATCTACTTTTTTTCCAATGCCTGTGGTAATAAAAATATCAAACGCTACAAATACTGCCGATACAACTATTGTGATATACCATAAATCTGCAAACGTTTTAATGTATGCAGGCAATGGCGTTGGCAGTACAGTAAATAGCAATATTATTTCATATAATTTATCATTCACGCCAGCCAATATTACATTCGACCCAGACAATAAAACTTTGGCAAATGCTACCATTAATTATTCAGCAGCATTGCCTATTGCTAATATTCATTTGTTTGCAAATACAAAAAATAAAACCGATAATATTACTGCAAGCATTGCTGGCATTGCAGAACACAAAGAAGTAATTTTAGAAAAAAGTTTCGATGGAATTCATTTTTATGCAGCAGGAAAAATGGAATTTAACATAGCCCAAAACAATGCAATAATATACACACTTACGCAAAACAGCAGCAATAATACTGTATACTACAGAGCATCATTACAAATAAATCAAGTAACCCTTTATTCAAATATTATTATCATTCATAACAAGGCTTTTTACAATAACATTCAATTACAACCCAACCCTGCAAAGGATTATATAAAAATTATTTTTTCAAATCCAAACAACGAAAAAGTAGCTATTAATATAACTAATGTAACAGGCAAACTAATACAAACTTCAACTACCAACAGCAATACCATACAACTCAATTGCAGCCATTATATCAAGGGAAATTATTTTGTACAACTAATAAAAAATAATGAGATAATAGGAAATGAAAGTTTAATAATAGAATAGTTAAAAATGTCTTACAATAAACTACCAAATTATAAGTAGCAATGTAAAATTAAACAGATACAATAAATACCATTCTTGAATTGTAATCGTTGCAGCCTTCCAAGAAAAAAAGTATCCAGCAAATTTTAATTAACTACTTTTTTATTGCATAAATCATCAATCCCTCAAAATTCACTTTTACACGTTTATCCTTCAAATCAACACGTTCTTCCTCCAAAACAACACGTTCTTCCACAGATTTTTTAGTATCGTTAAAAAACATATTTTCGACAGTACATACTTTAATTTAACGTGTGAATTAATTTACTTATAAAATGTGAGTGAGATTGGCGAAGCCGTAAAATAAACAATTATGTTTAAATTATTATTTCCAAAAACCTCATTACTTATATCAAAAAAAATTCAACTATCGTATTTATAGCATTCAAATAACAATACTTTGAAAATAATCTGTACATATATCCATCATCATAATACCGATGTTATTTTACTTCAATTTGAAAAAAGTATTAAACTCAATAATATTTTCAGCAAACTAAACTTTGCAGCTTTTAGCATAACAAACAAAGGGTGGTACATACCCAAAAGCAAAACAGCTCTCATACAAGTTGCCAAAGCCATTAATGGAATAGCCACACTGGATACATCACAATTAAAAAAACAAACCCCAAAACTAACATACATAAAAAATGAAGTAGTAAAAATTGATGAAAAAAAAGAGGTACTAAAACAAGCACTTAACATAAGTGAGCATAACTATAAGCAACTAAATTTAATGCTACAAATCCTTACACTAAAGGCTTACAGCCCATCAACCATTAATACTTACAGAAATGAGTTTACTATTTTTTTACAAACAATTAAACTTGCAAAAGCCGATGATTTTACACCACAACGGATAAAAAATTATTTACAATATTGTTTTTATAATTTAAAATTGAGTGAAAACACAGTACATAGCAGAATGAACGCTCTTAAATTTTATTATGAGCAAGTTTTAAAAAGAGACAAATTTTTTTGGGAAATACCACGACCCAAAAAACCAATTATTTTACCAAAAGTAATTAGCGAAGAAAAAATAATAGAAGGATTATTAAGCATCAAAAATTTAAAACACAAAGTACTATTAATGACTGCTTACAGTGCTGGATTAAGAGTTAGCGAAGTAGTGAACATAAAAGTAAAAGATATAAATAGCGATAGAATGCAAATATTTATTGCCAGAGCCAAAGGAAAAAAAGACAGACTTGTACCACTAAGCCAAACTGCATTAGAATTATTACGAGAATACTATGTAGAATACAAACCCAAAAAGTGGTTGTTTGAAGGACAAATAAAAGGCGAGCCATACAGCACAAGAAGTGCACAAGAAATATTTGCAGATTATTTTAGAAAAATTGGGATACCCAAATACATAACTTTCCATAGCTTACGACACAGCTATGCCACACATTTATTAGAAAGTGGCACCGATATAAAATATATACAAGAATTACTAGGACATAACGACATTAAAACAACACTCAGATACACACATGTAAGTAAGAAAAGTTTAAGCAAAGTAGAAAGCCCATTAGATAAGATTATGAGAAAAAGAAACAACAATTGAAATGTACGGTATTTTTAAAACAATTGAAATGTACGGTAAATTAAAACTCCGTACAAATACACAAAAATTTATTGAAAAACAATATTTTAAAAAGCTTAGAAATATTTGGCAGAACAAAAAGTCGCGTATATTTTTGAGTTGGTAGCAATTTTTTAAGACCTGATAAGTATGGACGATTTATTATTCTTTTTGCAAAATGAGTACACCTTCGACTGTAAACTTAAATTTTGGGTTGACAAATACTCAATTGAAAACATTGTAAGAGAAATTGTAGAATGGCTTAAAATTGACAACTTAAATTATTTTGACACTACAACTTTCGCAAGAGACTTTTACATTGGTTCTGATTTAAGCCAAGAGAACAAAGACATTTTTTATAAAGAACTAAAAAGACAAGGATTTTTTAAAGAGTTAAACACTTTCCTTTACTCAAATAATTTTTCTGTTTGCAGTTGGACAATTTATACAATTGGAAAGTTTTCAAACAATGAAAATGTAGACTATTTAGAGACTGCATATGAAACAAATTTTAGCTTGACAAATCCAATACTTTCTTATCGTTGTTTAAGTGAATTAAATTGGTTAGGCTCAAAAAAGACTGAGCAATATTTGACAGTCTTGGAAAATGAGAACTCAATAATTTCGAAACTAATATTACTTTATTATTGGAAAATTAGAAGTTATAGCCCAAAATTCAAACACTTGCTTGCAGACAAAGAATTTATTGCTTTCATTTTGACAGACAAATCATTTGCAGACAAAGAAGAAGAAGAAGAAGTATCAGACCGTTTATTTGCTTTTGAAAACTACATTTCTGAATTATATGGACAGACAAACGAAAATAGTATCAACAAAAGCAAGTTTGAAAGTGCTGCAAAAGACTATTTTATAGACTATGTAAAAGTTCTTGATGAAGAAGCTGAAAAACAACATCAAATTTTCTTAAACCAGTTTGGGAAAGACTAAAACTGCTACCAACATTAGGTTTGGCATTATTGGGGCTTGACGAATATAGCCTCA
>CAZTOP010000031.1:0-34631 GCA_964615145.1 uncultured Chitinophagaceae bacterium | reverse complement strand
GGTGCATAGGTTATTGTTGGCACTGATGGAATTGCATTTACAGTTACATTTTTTACAGCATAAGCACTGCAACCTGTTGCTGCATTGTTTACTGTATATCTAATTTCAGCAACGCCAGCACTTGTGCCTGTTACTAATCCTGTTGTGTTTGTAGTAGCCCTACCAGCAATGCTGCTCCAAACGCCATTTGGTGTTGCATTTGTTAATTGAGTTGTTGCACCAATGCAAACTGAAGAGTTACCAAAAATTGGTGTAATGTTTACTGGGGAGACTGTTACAATTGTTGATTCAGTGTAAAAAACACCAGAACCTATTTGAACATTATAAGACAGGTTTGCAGTACCAGCTGTATTAGATTTTATTACAACCGAACTTGTTGAGTGGGTTGTGCTTGTTGATACAATTGAAATAACAGAGGGATCGCTACTTATCCAAGTTCCTGCAGAGGAATAATTACTAGTTAATGTTCTTGTTAAACCTAAACTGCACATAGTAATTTGAGTTGAAGTTGGTGTTGAACTACCACTAGTTATTACAATACTTTTAATGTAGTTTGTAGTACACTTCGTTAACTGGCTATTTAATTGATAAATTAGACTATTGGCTCCAGGTTGAATTGCCGAAACAGTAATGCTTGCAGTAGTTGTAGGATTGTTTGATAATAGAATTCTATTTGATATTTTCCAAGTGCCGCCAATAGGTTGCGTTGTTGATACGTTTGTTGGAACATATAATGGAATGTATGCAGGAGCGATAATGCTACCATCGTTGTAAATATCTGTAACACTACTTGCATTTACAGTTATTGCAATTCCATTACTTACCACATTTGCTGTATTTACACAAGGTAAACTACTTGTTAATACACAAGTGAAAACATCATTGTTTGCAATGTTTGCAGTTGAAAAAGTTGCACTATTTGCACCACTAATATTATTGCCATTCTTCTTCCATTGATATTGAGGATTACTGCCACCATTGATTGCAGTTGCTGTAAATATTACTGTTGCTGTTGAACAAATTGTTGTTTGGTTTGCTGTAATATTAATTGTGGCAATAGCAGCACCACCAAAAGTTAATCTCACACTATTGCTAAAAACAGTTCTTGGTTCTGCACAAGGTGCATTTGATGTTAAAGTGCATGTGTAAACTACTGTAGAATCTGGCAAACCTGCATTACTATATGTTGCACTTGTTGCTCCTGGAATTAGAACACTATTTTTATACCATTGGTATTGAGGGTTTGTGCCTCCATTAGTAATAGTAGATGTATAAATAATATTTGTGTAAATACAAACAGGATTTTGTGATGGTGTAATTACAATAGTTGGCACTACAGCTGTGGTAACAGTAATGTTGGTAATATTATAAACACTATCGCAGCCTTGTGCAGTTCGTATGGTATCATTAATAATTGTTGAATTTGTGTAAATTCTCTCTTTAAAAATAACCTTGCCACAACCAGAAAGATTTGTAATATTAGTAACGGCTACAACTTTTGTTACAACAATATTATTAATTCTATACAAGCTATCGCAACCTTGTGTGCTTCGTAATGTATCTTTTAAAGTAGTAGAATTAATATAAGTAACACCATTGTAAACAACACTATTGCAACCAATAATATTGTTAGTAACTGTCTCTGTATTTACTTTATTGATGGTAATGTTTGTTGTTGTAACAATGCTATCGCAACCAATATTATTTCTTACAGTATCAAATACAGTTGTGCTATTTTGATAAGTAATATTATTAACAGTTACACTATTGCAGCCACTAATATTTACTTGCCTAAATGTTGGTGCAGCAATTCTTGCAATTACATAATTACTTACAATATCATTACTTGTAACACAAGGATAATTACTTGTTAAGATGCAACGAATGGTATCGCCATTATTTAAAGTATTTGAAATAAAATAAACCCCAGTTGCACCAGCTACTGGCACACCATTTACTGTCCATTGATATTGTGGATTAGTGCCACCATTTACAGGAAATACTTTAATGCTTAAGTTACTTCCTTTACAAACTCTATCGCTACCACGCACTAAAATTGAAAGGCTTGGTGTAAGATTGGGTGTTAATTTTAAATAGCCAATATGTATAATACTATCACAGCCTGCTACTGATTTTACTGTATCTAAATTGATATATGTATTTGCAGTGTATGTTTTTCCAAAATAAGTAACCTTGGTACCGCAAGCAATAATCGTTGTTGTATCTTTTGTTGCTGTTGGAATTGAAACATTAATAGGACCAAGTGTTATACCACAACCATATTCATTTTCAATTCTCACTGTATAAACTCCATTTGTTGTAACACGAAGAGCCGTGTCATAATTTGCAACAAAATCAAATCGTTGAACCCTATGATTATAGTCGTCAGATATATACATATTTTTCTTGCTGTCAAATGCAATTGCAAAAGGTGCATTAAGTTGATTTGCAGCATTGCCAATACCATTATTACCGACCATTAAATATTGTGTATTAGAATTTTTTTGTTTGTATCGCACAGCTCCGTCTGTTTGTGTAACTATAAACATATTTTGATAATCATCAACATAACAACCAGATGGTGCAGTTGCTGCAGTTGTAAAATAGCTTGAACTACCTGTTAAAATATTTTTTGTATAAACCCTGTTATAATAATGATCTACTGCGTGTAAACTAATGCCCCTTGCAAAAAGTGCAAACGGATCAAATATGCCTGACATAAAGTTTGCTCCAGCATAATTATTAGGTTTGTATTGGTTTACATAGCGATCATACCAAGCATTTGCATATAAATTGTTAAACTGATCTTTTGTGATGCCGTAACAAATATTATTATAAATGTTTGCAACAGGCGTCGTGGTTGTATAGCTTGAATTGAATCTTACAACTTGTGTTGGTTTATTATATGAATACAAGGTGTCGTTGTTGTCGACAAATATTCCTGATGGTCGAGTTACCCCAGTTATTGTTGCTAATAAAGTATTTGATACTAAAGAGTACTTTAGTATTCGATTATTTCTATCATCAGCTAAGAATAAATTATCGTGTTTATCTATAACCATACCTGTGGCATCTGATAATGAAATTGCACCAGCACCTAATGCACCATTCCCTAAAACAGTTACACCTTGTTGCTTATATATAGGAGGATTTACAACTGCCACACCATCTTTGAACCATCTTATTGTGGCATTTTTTTCAACATTGCTAAGAACAAGCGTTGGTTCACAAACATTGTTTATAGATAAAATTGGAACCACGAAAGCAGGATTTACTTTAAGTCGGTTATACCGAATTTGAGTAACGCATCCCGAACTATTTCGTATGGTATCTTTTAAAATGATAGTATCTCTGCTAATTTGAATACCATTAAACATAAAAGCACCACACGCACTAGTATCTATATAAACATTAATGGGTGCTGGTGTTAATTGTATATATTGAGATGTGGTTGCAACGCAACCATTTGAATACTTGACTTCTACTGAGTATGTAGCTTCAACTGTAATTGTTACGTTAGTTGAGTTTGCACCAGATGCAATTGTTGTTCCATAACGTTTCCAAGTAATGTAATCATAAGTAATTGCTGGTGTGACACCAATTACTTTTGGATTTAAACATACAGAGCCTATTGTTGTAATTACAGGTATAGGGCTTGGATTTACTGTTATTTCAATCACTTTTAGATTAGTGATACAATTACCAATTGCAGAGATTGTATCTCTTATTACTATGCTATTTGTATATGCACGTCCATTGTATGTAACACTGCCACAACCAATCAATCTTACTGTATCTCTTTGCTGTTGGTTAATAGTAATTTCAGTTACTCTTATGTGCATAGTACAAGTGTCTGCTACAGAAATTGTATCACGAATTACTGTGCTGCTGTTGTACATAATATTGTTGTAGTATAGCGAGCCACAACTATTTAATCTTACAGTATCTCTTGTATCATTTCTTCCTGCCAAATCTATTTTTACATAGTTAATAATACTATCACAACCAAAACTTGTTCTCACTGTATCTTCAATAAAAATTGTACTTGACATATACTTTTTTCCTTTGTATTGATACGAGCAAGCAGCTGTAGTAATAAATGTTGTATCGTTCTTTACTATAGGTGGAATGTGAACATCTAAAGCACCAAGATATGTAACACATCCATTAACATCGGTAACAACTGCTGTAAAGCTACCAGACAAACTTGTTGTGTGACTTAGCTCTACTGAAGTATCAAACATTTGTATTCGATGATTATTACCATCTGCTATAAATATTCTTCCGAGATTATCAACAAAAACGCCATTAGGCACATTAAACTGATTGTTTGCTGTACCAGCAATACCTGTTCCAATAGAAAAATTGGGCAATGTTGTTGCATTTGAATTTGCTGGAAATTTTACCAGTTTGTGACTACCATTTTCTGTGACATATAATTGATTTAAGTAATCAACATATACGCCCCAAGGAGCATTCAAATTTCCATTTGGAAGGGATAAACTTGCTGCAACTGTTGCTGTTGTTGAATTTGGTGCATACTTTAAAATTCTATTATTTGCCTGATCTGCAACATACATATTGCCTGCAGCATCTTCACAAATATTGGCAATATTGCTTCCAACATTTGTGTGCGTTGTAATAGCACCATTTCTTATTTCATTTACTTGAGTGTTGGCAACAATAATATCACCATTTGCTTTTACAAACATACCTCTTGGTGAACTTAAACCTGATACAGCAGTAACGCCTGTTGTGGTTCCATTTGCCCATAACTGAATTCTACTGTTGCCATAATCTGTAATGTACACATCACGATTAGGTTTTACAAAAGCATTTGATGGAAATGCCAACTGATTGGCTGCATTACCTGCACCATTTCCACCTGCTACTACAGCACCACTTGTTGCACCTATAGTCCAGCGTAGAACTCTATGATTATTCCAGTCGGTGATGTACATATCATTTCCGATAACAAAAACACCGTGTGGGTCGTTTAAATGTGTTGTTGCACTTCCACTTACGCCAGTTACTCCAGCTACAGTTCGTCCTTCACCAAAAAAACGTCCTCGTAAAGATGTTTCAACCAAAACACCATCACGATACCAATCAATTTTACTAATGTTATTGATATTGGTGCCATTAACAGTTAAGGTTTGTGGTTTTGAACAAATATTTGAAATATTATTTAAGGTTAAACTCAGCCCTGAATTTGCTGTAATAATAGTAACGCTTATACTGGCTTTACAACTATCTTTTACGAATGTTGTATCTCTCAGTATTGTATTGGTATTATAAATAACACCATTATGATTCACTTGACCACAACCACTTACCCTTACTGTATCTATTGCTGTAATTACTAAAGGGGTGATATAAATATTTACTTGTTTAATAATGCTATCGCAACCAAAAATTGACTTTATAGTATCTTTTAAAACAGTATTTGTAGTGTATAAATTTGTTTTGTATAGCACAGATTGGCAACCATTAATTGTAACATTTTGAAACTGCACTTTTATGCTTGAAATAATAATATTCGTTTGCTTATAAATACTATCGCATCCTTCGCTTGTTCTTATAGTATCTGCTAATGTTGTAGATGAATTATAGGTTATGCCATTAAGAGTGAGTTTTCCATTACAACTTACTAGGTTTGTTATTTGTACAAGTGGTATTACTTTTTTTATAATAATTCTAACTTCATTATAAATACTATCACAACCTTTTACTGATTTAATAGTATCAGTAAATTTAGTAGAAACGCTATAAGACATTCCATTATACATAACTTTTTCACCTTTACAATTAACTTTAATAATTAAGTTAGAAACTGGCATTATAAAGTTTAAAAGGTTATAGTGAAAAGCACTATCACAGCCATTTACATTTTTAAATGTATCAATTATGACTGTGTTTGAAGTGTAAATGATGTTTCTGAATTTTATTTTATTGCAATCAGAAATTATTGTAGAATCTTTTTTAATTGTGTCACTGGTATTTATTACAGTTGCACAAATATTCTCTACACAGTTATTACCATCAACTACAATAGCACAATAAGTTCCGCTTAACAAATTATTAGTATTTTGTGTGTTGGCCGTAAAGCCGTTATTACTAGACCAATAATAACTAAACGGCTGAGCGTTTGATAAAGCACTTAATGTAATTGCACCATCATTATTTCCACAGCTACTTGCATTAGTAACAGTAGTTGTTAATTCCAACGAGTTGCAAGGTTTTGGAACAATAATATTAAATGTCATTGATGAAGCTAATACTATAGGGCAATTATTGTCAACGGCATTAGCTGTGAATGAAAAAGTTCTACCAGCATCTGCCGCAGTTGGCATAAAACAAAAATTACCTACAGCATTGCCAATAGCGTTTGTTGTTACTGAAAAATTGCTATTGGGCACTAAGCCAACAACTGATAAATCTATGCTATCATTATTAACATCTGTTGCAGTAATATTGGTGCAAAAACTTTGACCAACAGGAACAATAACAGAATTAATTTGTGAAATAACAGGATAGTTATTTGCTATATTAAAAATTCTTATTTGTATATCTCTATATATTTCTCCAATTTTTACGCCATTTCTATATTCCTCAACTTTAATGGCAATAACAGCAATTTGATTACTAACAGATGGGGTAAATGAAATGATACCAGTATTAGGGTTGATGGTGATAGGTGTAGATGAACTTAACGGATTTAAAGCACTAAAACCTGGTGCGTAATTTACTGGGTCACTGTTATCTAAATCTTTTGCACTAACAAGCGAATATCTTAATACATCACCATCTGCATCAAAACCATTTGGAGAAAGCGTTGCAGTTTGATTAGGTGCAAAGTTTGCAATAGGAATGTTTAACAAATCAGGAGAGGTGTTTTTGTTAACTAAATTTGGATTTAAAGTGGCTGATAAAAACAGCTGTTGTGAGCCAGGCGATACAAGTGTAGTAATGGCATTATTTCTGCAACACATACCAGTTGATTCTATCGTATATATATTATTTCCAGATAAAGGAGGCAAATTAACTGTAGCCTCATAAATATGCTCTTCTACTCCAAAAGAACCACCTGCTACATTACAAGGTGATGTTTGATTTGGGCATAATAAAGTTACATCTCTAACTGCTGTTTTATATAATGTAACGTTAGTTTGAGAATTAGCAGATTTAATGATAACAGCACTTGTTGTTCCTAAGGGGATTCCTCCACAATCTCTGTAAACTGTTAATCTTATAATATAATTATTAATACTTACCCATTTGTACGTTATTTGCCCACCCATATAATGTGAGGCTTTCGAAGTAATAAAAGACAATAAAAAAATAAGTGAAAATAAAATTTGCTTTTTCATAAACTTTCTTTTGAAAGCAAAAAAGGCAAACTAAATAATAATTGAAACAAAAAGTTTGTGAATTGTTTTTTTGAGTTTGTGAATGGGATCTGGAGTATATAGTTTTTAAATACTAAACGACTTTACATAATCAATAAAATCATTCTTTCTCTCTCTCGCTATGTTAATGATTTCATTGTTGCACATTGTGGCTTCTGTATTAGCAATAGAGGTGTTAACAATGTATTTTGTATTTACTAAAAAACTTCTGTGTGATCTAAAAAATCCTTCTTGCTGTGTTAACTGATTTTCGTAGTCTTTGATGTTTTTGCTCACCAAAATTTTGTTCCCATCTTTCAAAAAAATATTCACATAACTACCTTCTGCTTTTAGATGTGTAATGTCGTCCAAGGCAATAAATAAACTACCTTCTGTTTGTGGTACAACAATTTTTTTGATACTATTGTTTTTAAGATTTTCTTTTAATGTTGCAAACCTTTCAATGACATTTGAATTAAGGCTTATCTTCTCTAACTTTTCAACTGCTTTTTTTAGTTGTTCAATTTGTAGTGGTTTTAATAAATAATCTATAGCACTAACTTGAAAAGCTTTTAAGGCAAATTCGCTATAAGCAGTTACAAAAATGATTTCAAATTCGATTTCATCGAAAAATTCTAGAAGCTGAAACCCATTGTATCCGGGCATTTCAATATCAAGGAAAACAACATCAGGCTTTTCTTTTTGAATTAGTTTTACTGCTTGTATTACATCTTCTGCTACTCCAATAATCTGTATTTGATGGCAGTACTCTTCTAAAAAATTTTGTAAAATTCTTCTCGCTTTTGCTTCGTCATCAATAATAATTGCTTTAATCATATTGGAGATTTAAGTTTAATAAATGTAAAGCCATTTCCCTGTTGGAAAATGGCTTACATAACCCCTGATTGAATATATTTACTTTTATTAAGTAAATTAGGCAAATATTGGTAAATGAAATAATTTTCATATTTAATGATTTGTGAACAGTTAATATGAGTTTGTAAGTTGTATTTTAAATTGGAATATTAATTATTACTTCTGTACCTGTTGCATTTCCAGTTTCATCTTTTAAATCAAAAAAAATTACTGATATACTATCTTTTCTTTTTATGTTTAAAAGATCTAATCTTATTTGTGTGGCCCCTGTTGCAAATGAAGTGTGTTTCTTTTGTCGCTGTTGATTAATTTCACTGCTTCTTTTTCTTCCAATTCCATTGTCAAATATCTTACAATTCAACGTTTGTGAGTCTTTTAAACTAAATGATACACTTAATTTTTTATCTCCTTTTTTGTGCAATAAGCCGTGTTTAACAGCATTTTCAATATAAGGTTGTACTAGCATTGGAGGCATATAAATTTCAGTCACTGCAACACTTTCATCTACTACAATCTCATAAGCAAATTGCTCTTCAAAGCGTAATGCTTCTAATTCAAGATATAGTTTTATGCTTTTTATTTCATCTTCTAAAACAACTTCATTTTTATTACTCATATCTAATGTAAGCCTCATTAAATCGGCAAATTTCCCCATAAAAATATTAGCTTGTTGTTTGTCATTTAAAATAATAAACTCTTGAATTGAATTTAAAGCATTGAATAAAAAGTGTGGATTCATTTGAGCTTTTAATGATGTTAGTTGAGATTTCCTTAACTCCTCTTCAATTTTCGACTTTGCTAAATCATCAACTAATTTTTGCTGATTTTTTTTGGAACGATAACTATAAATCAGGTAGGTACAAAAACCTACAAAAACTAAACAAAACATAAAAAACCACCATTGCAAGTACCAAGGTTTGTTAATGGTAAATTTTATTTTAAGTATCATTTTGCTATCTACTCCATCTTCATTAATTGCTTTACATTCAAAAAAATAATTGTTGCTAGCTAAAGACGAATAACGAATGATATCTTCACCAACTTCTGTAGTTATCCAAGAAGAATCAGTAGGAAGTAATCGATATTGAAATTTTAATTTGCCATCACTTTTTAATGCTACACCTATTAAATGAATTGTTATGTTTTTTGTGGTTGCCTTAAGCTCTATTTCATTGTTGATATTGTAAATACTATCATCGGCATTAAATTGTTTAATGAAAATGGATGGACTTATATTGTTATAAGTATTTATTTGTTTAGGAAAGTATTGAACTCCTTTTGATGATGCTACAAAAATGGTATCACATAAAAATTCAATATCATATAATTCATTGGTAAGTAGTCCATCCTGTTGGTTAATAAATTTTACTTTTTTAGTTGTTAAATTATAATTACAAACCTTGCCCTTGCTAATAAACCATAAGTTATTATTGTTATATATGAAAGATCTGATTTCATTGGATTCTAGACCATTGTTAGTATTTATTTCCTGTATAATTTTTGAATTTTTTATAATAAAAAAACCCTGGTTAACCGTGCTTACAATAATTCTTTGGTTAATGCTATCATACAAAATTTTATTTGCAATAATGGATTTGTTTGTGATTGGTTGTAATAGTTCTTTTATTTCTTTCTTCTTATAATTGAATAATCCATCTATGTAAGCACACCAGAGTGTTTGATTTAATTCATCAAAACAAACAGCTTTGCATCTCTGCTCTCTTATTACTATTTTATCATAAAAATCAATGATGTTATTTTTAAAATAGTCTCTATCTATAGTATCGTATTCCTGTAATAATTTTTTTCGAAGGTCATTTTTTTTTCTGTCAAAAAGTATCTCTAAATAGTTAGATGCTTTGTATATTACACCTTCTTTAGTAAAAAATAAGTCTTTTGAGTTAGTTAAGCTTTGAAGAATGTTTTGTTTAAATGCCCCATTTGAGTTATAAATATTTGTCTCGTTTTGAGTTAAAAATAGTTCTTGTGTATAGTGGTTAAATTTTAAAAACTGAGCATCTCTTTTTTGATTTGATTTAATATTTGTATTTGTATTTAAAGAACGATTCCATACAAAAAAATTACCATTTAAATAGCTTCCATATACAGTATTAGTATTGTTTGTTGTTAAATGATTTACACCAGTTGCGGAAAGATTTGTTAAAGTAAAAATTTGTGTATTGGGAATTTTGTATAACCCGTTTTTTAATGTACCAATCCATATATTGTTTTCTGTATCTTTTTTTATAGATGATATACTATTTCCCAAAAGCATTGTATTAAATAAAACATATGTATTGTTTGGTAAAATTTTAAACCAAAATAATTTCTGAGTTGTTCCAATAAAAAGATTGCCATCATCATCATCGTAAACACTTTGTGGATATGCATTTGTTTTTTGTAGTAAAATTGAAATTGGATGTAATAACATTTTGCCATCAAAAAAATGATAAAGCAATGGTATAGGATTGGTTTTATTAAAATTTTGAAAACAATAAATTTTCTTACTTTTATAGGAGTTGGAGATGATGAAATTATTGAAGTGCTTTATCTTATTTACATTTTCAAATTCAATATTTTTTTTGCCGTCAATCGAGTATAGTTGGGTTTTATTGCCCAAGTCTGTGATAACTACTTGCTTGTTGCTTAATTTAAAAGGTGCAACATATGTTTGATTCCTTGTGTTATTGTAGATGTATATTTTATTCTCTTTAAAGACATATCTGTAATAACAGTTAGTACCACAGGTAATTATTAAATCGTTATTTTCATCAAATTCTATTTCAGCATAATTCGTTTTGTAATAAGGTTCAAAGGGTGTAAATAAGCACAAAGAATCTTCTTTTAAATAAAAAATTTGACCATTGAAATTGGTGCACCAAATTGTTCCCAACACATCTTGCTTTATGTTGCTAACGGCATTTCCTCTACTAGCTTTGCTAGTGTAATTAATAAATCGAGCACCATCATATTTTACTAAGCCCGCCTCGGTGCCAAGCCATAAAAAACCTTTTGAGTCTTGAGCAATATCATAAATCTCATTGCTTGGCAACCCATTCGATGTTTCATAATTAAAGAATGATGGTGTTTGTGAAATTATTTTATTAAAAAATACTAAACACCCTATTGCCATCGATATCAGTATTTTTATTTTCAAAATTTATTTATTTATGTTTATAGGACTGATTTTTAAATTACAACTTTTTTAAAATGTAATAAAGTATTGTTAGTTTCAAAATAAATATAGAACACTTTATTTGTTGATAAAAAAAATTTTTAACTTACTTAATTTACTTTCGTAGCCAATTATGCAGGAACAAATAAACATTATTCAATCGCTTTACAAAAAATGGAAAGGAATAGAACCTATTAGTATCGAAAAAATTCCTCAAAGTGGCAGCGACAGAATTTACTTCAATGTAAAAGCAGAAACAGAAACCATTATTGCAACTTATAATTTGAATGTAAAAGAAAATCAGGCTTTCATCTATTTTACTAATCATTTTTTTAAATTGGGGTTGGCTGTGCCCGAGGTTTATATTACTAATGATGAGGAAACAGCCTACTTGCAAAAAAATGTGGGTAATGAAAGTTTGTTAGACAGACTTGAAGCAAATGGATATAACGAAGAACTTTTTAATCTTTATAAAACGAGTTTAAAGCAACTAGCAAAAATGCAGATAATTGGTGATAGAAATTTTGATTACAACCAATGTATCACCGCAAAAGAATTTGGCAAACAAGCTATACTTAGTGATTTGCTTTATTTTAAATATTATTTTCTAGACACACTTCAAAAACCTTACGATAAGCAACAATTGCTTGAAGATTTTGAAGCCATTGCATCATATCTAAGCCACACAGAGCATAAGTATTTTATGTTTAGAGATTTTCAAAGCAGAAACATTATGCTCGAAAATAATCAGGCAACATTTATAGATTATCAGGGTGGAATGAAAGGTGCTTTGCAATACGATGTTGCCAGTTTATTATGGCAAGCAAAAGCACAATTAAGTGAGGAATGGAAAAATGATTTGCTGAATTATTATATCGAAGAAGTTAACCAAATTTTACCTAAGCCAATAGATACAAATATTTTCATCAGTCAATACAATGGCTATGTTCTAATAAGATTATTACAAGTTTTAGGTGCTTATGGTTTTAGAGGTTTGTTTGAAAGAAAAGCACATTTTTTATCGAGCATTCCTTTGGCGTTAAATAATTTAAAATACTTTTTATCTAATAAAAAAATAGGCATTGTAATACCAGAGTTTGATAAGGTTTTAAGCATAGTTGTATGCGATGAAATCATCAACAAATTCACACCACCAAAAGCAAATGACGCTACCAAATTAAAAATTATAATCAATAGTTTTAGTTATAAAAAAGGGTTACCAAAAGATGAAACAGAAAATGGGGGTGGTTATATTTTTGATATGCGTGGTATTTTAAATCCAGGCAGATTTGAGCCCTATAAAAAACTATCAGGGCAAGATAAACCAGTAAAAGATTTTTTAGAACAGCAAACAAAAATGAACCAGTTTTTGAATAGTGTGTGGGACTTAGTAGATATCACAGTAGAAGATTATTTAAACAGAGATTTTGAAAATTTACAAATAAATTTTGGTTGTACAGGTGGACAACACAGAAGCGTTTTTGCTGCCGAACAAACAGCAAGACACTTAAGAAACAAATATAATTTAAGCGTAAAATTAACACATACAAATAAAGAAAATTGGGTGAGGTAAAAAGTCGTAAATTAAAATTTAAAACCCAAATATTCAATAATTAATATTCAATGTTCAATAATCAATTAAATACAGCAATGCTTTTTGCAGCAGGTTTGGGTACTCGCTTAAAACCCTTCACTAATGAGCATCCTAAGGCTTTAGCACAAGTAAATGGCAAAACATTATTGCAACATAATATTCAATACTTGCAATCTTTTGGTATCAATAGGGTAGTGGTTAACGTGCACCATTTTGCTAATCAAATTATTGATTTTGTCAGTGAAAATAAAGGTTGGGGAAGCGATATAATCATAAGTGACGAAACTGCCGAGGTTTTAGAAACGGGTGGTGGCTTAGTAAAAGCAATTCCATTATTTGGCAATGTGGAAAATATAGTTGTGATGAATGTTGATATATTAACCAATTTGAATTTTGATCAAATGTTTCAACAACATATTTCAACAAACGCTTTAGCCACTTTAGCAGTCACTAATAGAACAACATCTCGTTACTTTATTTTTAATAATAGCAACAAGCTTTGTGGTTGGATGAATACCAAAACCAATGAAATAAAAGGTTTTGAAAAATTTAATGCAGCAATACATCAACAAATGGCTTTTAGTGGTATTCATATCATCAATAAAAAAGTATTCTCTTTAATAAAACAACAAGGAAAATTCTCGATGGTTGATGTTTATTTAGATTTAATGAAAGCTAATGATATCATAGCTTTCAATCATTCTAAAGATAAATTTATTGATGTGGGTAAGCCTGAAAGCATTGCTGTTGCTGAAAAAATGTTTAAATAAAAAAAACATTACCCCCTACTATAATTTGGAGTTTCTTTTGTAATATCTACATCGTGAGCATGGCTTTCTTTCATACCAGCATTTGTTATTTTTACAAAGGTTACTTGTTTTAATTCGTTAATATTTTTTGAACCACTATAGCCCATACCGGCTCTTAGCCCACCAACAAATTGGTAAATAATTTCACTCAAAAATCCTTTATAAGCAATTCTTCCTTCAATACCCTCAGGAACAAACTTTTTTGAATCGCTTTCGCCAGCTTGAAAATATCTGTCGCCACTACCTTGACTCATTGCACCAAGGCTTCCCATACCTCTATATTCTTTAAATTTTCTTCCTTCATAAATGATAGTATCACCGGGGCTTTCTTCTGTGCCTGCAAAAATACTTCCCATCATCACTGCATCTGCTCCGGCAGCTAGAGCTTTTACTACATCACCTGTAAATCGAATGCCTCCATCTGCAATAATTGGAATACCTCTTTGTTTTAAAACTGTTGCAGCTTCCATTATTGCTGTAAGTTGTGGAACACCAGCACCAGCTACAATTCTTGTTGTGCATATAGAACCTGGTCCTATTCCAACTTTTACGGCATCTGCACCAGCATCTGCCAAAGCTTTTGCTCCTGTTGCAGTTGCTATATTTCCAGCAATAACTGGCATCGACTTAAAATTCTTTTTTAAT
Organism: uncultured Chitinophagaceae bacterium; assembly: GCA_964615145.1. Classification (GTDB taxonomy): domain Bacteria; phylum Bacteroidota; class Bacteroidia; order Chitinophagales; family Chitinophagaceae; genus CAIVPM01. The sequence goes on along the minus strand of CAZTOP010000031.1, from coordinate 20,144 downwards.
AAATGAAGTGCATCAATAACGCCTTTGCTATGACCATGTGCACTGTCTAAAGTTACAATATCAACTCCTCCGTGATGTAGGGCTTCTGCTCTTTGTAATAAATCATTGGTAATGCCTAAAGCTGCTCCAACTAATAACCTTCCAAAGTGGTCTTTTGAGGCATTGGGATAATTATTTATTTGTTGTATATCTCTGTAAGTTATTAGTCCTATTAATTTGCCTTGTTTGTTTACAACAGGTAGTTTTTCTATTTTATACTGTTGTAATATTTTTTCTGCTTTTTTTAAATCTGTTCCTTCAGGTGCAGTAATTAATTTTTCTTTTGTCATTACTTGCTCAATCGATTTGGATTTACTATTAACTTCAAAACGTAAATCTCTGTTGGTTACTATTCCAATTAGTTTTCCATTCGTATTGATTATTGGAATACCTCCTATTTTATTTTCTTTCATTATTCTAAAAGCATCGCCAACAGTAGCTTTTACAGTAAGCGTTATAGGATCTAATATCAGCCCATTCTCACTTCTTTTAACTTTTCTAACCTGATTGGCTTGTTGTTCAATTGACATGTTTTTATGTAATATGCCAAGACCACCTTCACGTGCTAACGCTATGGCCAAACTTGCTTCAGTAACAGTGTCCATTGCAGCAGATAAAAATGGAATGTTTAACTTTATTGCTTTAGTAAGATGTGTAGAAACATCTACATCTTTAGGAAGAATATTGCTGTATGCAGGGGCAATTAATACATCGTCAAAAGTAAAGCCTTCGACAATGGTTCTTTGAAAATTAATTTTGGTAGTTAGTTTCTTTTTTACTGTTGCCATAGGCAAAGATATTCCTAGCCATTTATTTGTAATATTAATTTTTAATAAACAAAACAATATTATCAAATTTATCAATGATAAAATTTGGGTATCAATAAATCAATAATATTGCAAGTATAAAGGTTAAAAAATGAGGCAAAAGCTTGGTTTGTATTTTATCATCGCTATTATAGGTTTAAGTTGTAATTATAAATCAAATGAAAATAATTTGAAAGAGGGGGATTTGCTATTTCAAGATTTAAACTGTGGACCTTTATGCGATGCTATTGAAACTGTGACAAATGGGATTGATGGAAAAAGTTTTTCTCACTGTGCTATCGTAGTTAAGCAAAATGACACTTTGAAAGTAGTAGAGGCAATTGGAGGGCGAGTTCAAATCAACTCATTACATAATTTTTTTAAAAGAAGTAACGATACAGCTTTGATTAAAAATATAACAATTGGAAGAGTAAAAAACCTTGGAAATAAAGGTATATCAATAGCGGCTGAATTTGCCATAAGTCAAGTAGGTACACCTTACGATGACGAATTTATTCTAAATAACGGTAAATGGTATTGTAGTGAACTTGTTTACGAAGCTTTTAAGGTTGGAAGCAATCAAAAAGAATATTTTAACTTAGAACCTATGACTTTTAAAGATCCTAAGACGAATGCTTTTTTTCCTGCTTGGATAGATTATTATAAAAGTTTAAATTCTTCTATTCCCGAAGGGCAATTGGGTATCAACCCAGGTTCTATATCCAGAAGTAATAAAATTGAAATTATTAAATTGAAAAGTTGTAACTTTTAAACTTTTACAATTTCTTGGGCATAACATTTGTTTTTTTGATGTTTACCCCTATCTTCGCCGCCGAAATAAAAAAGGAAACACAATTGGGTGTTCATTTAAAACACAAAAAGATGTCAATCACTAAAGAAAGAAAAACAGCAATTTTTGCCCAATATGGTGGCAATGCAGCAAACACAGGCTCTATTGAAGGTCAGGTGGCTTTGTTAACTGAAAGAATTTTGGATATTAGCAAACACCTACAAGTTAATAAAAAAGACTTCTCTACTCAGAGAGGATTAATGAAAATGGTTGGTCAGCGTAAGAGATTACTAAGCTATATGCAAAAACACAACCTAACAGGTTATCGTCAACTCATTGAAAAATTAGGTTTAAGAAAGTAATACTTCCTTGCCCTCGAGGGAGGGAATAAGGAAATATCTTGGGTTGTACTTTCCAAACTACACTTTCAACTTATTATATTATTCCCAACTTCTTACAAGGTGTTGGGAATTTTTTATTTATACAATAAGGCAAATTGCAAATTTTATTTACACGATAATTAAAATGAGTTACTAATAGCACATTACTATATTATCACATTATTACATTAAAATGTTATCACAACCAATACAATCAACCTTTACATTACCAAATGGTAGTGAAGTTATTTTAGAAACCGGAAAGCTTGCTCGTCAAGCAGATGGAGCAGTTACAGTTCGTCAAGGCAACTGTATAATTTTAGCAACAGTAGTTGCAAACAAAGAACCAAAGGAAGGACAATCTTTTTTTCCCCTGAGCGTAGATTATCAAGAAAAATTTGCAAGTGCTGGACGTGTTCCAGGTTCTTTCTTTAAAAGAGAAGCACGATTAAACGACTACGAAATTTTAACTAGCCGTTTAGTGGATAGAGCTTTACGTCCTTTATTTCCTGAGGATTATTTATGCGATGTGCAAGTATTAATTACACTTATTTCAAGCGATCCTGAAATTATGCCAGATGCTATGGCCTGCTTAGCTGCATCTGCTGCGATAGCAGCTTCAGATATTCCCATTAAAGAAATTATTAGTGAAGTTAGGGTTGCAAAAATTGATGGACAATTGGTAATTAATCCAACACGTTCTCAACTAGAAAAAGCTTCTTATGAATTTATCATCGCAGCTACTGAAAAGAACTTGATGATGGTGGAAGGGGAAGCTAAAGAATGTAGCGAAGAAGAATTGGTTGAAGCTTTACAAGCTGCACACGACGCTATTCGTATTCAAATTAAAGCTCAGGAAGAATTAAGAGCTAAAAAAGGCATTACTACAAAAAGAGACTATAAAAAGCCTGAAGAGAATCTAGAAATCAAAGAAAAAGTTGCAGCTTTTGCAAAAGAAAGAATTTATCAAATCAGTAAAAGTGCAAGTGCAAAACACGAAAGAAGCGATGCATACAGTGCTTTGAAAGATGAATTAATTGCTAGTCTTGGTGAAGAAGCAACTGACAGCGACAAAAAGTTTGCAAAAAAATATTACGAAGATTTACAATGGGAAGTTGTTCGTGATATGATTTTAGATGATAGAATCAGATTAGATGGAAGAAAGCTGGATGTTGTTCGTCCTTTAGCAATGGAAGTAGAACCATTACCAAGTCCACATGGTTCTGCATTATTTACTCGTGGCGAAACACAATCATTAACTACAGTAACTTTAGGTAGCAAGTTAGATGAATTATTAACTGAAACTGCTGCTAAATCTGAATATTCAAAATTCTTCTTGCATTATAATTTTCCACCATTCTCAACAGGCGAAGTTAAAATGATGCGTGGGGTAGGACGTAGAGAAGTTGGACACGGAAATTTAGCTATGCGTTCTTTAAGAATTATGATGCCTAAAGGAGATTTCCCATACACAACAAGAATTGTAAGTGATATTTTAGAAAGTAATGGTTCATCATCTATGGCTACAGTTTGTGCTGGAAGCTTGGCTTTAATGGATGCAGGTGTGCCAATTAAAAAACACGTTAGTGGTGTTGCAATGGGTCTAATTACCCGTGCCGATGGTAAATACGCCATCCTTACAGACATACTTGGTGATGAAGATCATTTAGGTGATATGGATTTTAAAGTAACTGGTACAAGAGATGGTATTTGTGGTGTACAAATGGATATTAAAGTTGATGGTTTAAGTATGGATGTAATGCGTGAAGCATTGAACCAGGCTAAAGCTGGACGTTTACATATTTTAGATGCAATGTATGAATGTATGCCTGCACACAATGCAGACTACAAACCACATACACCACGTATGGTTAAAATTATTATAGATAAAGAATTTATTGGTGCAGTTATAGGACCAGGGGGAAAAATTATTCAAGAAATACAAAGAGAAACTGGTGCTACGATTACGATTGAAGAAGTAGGCAATACTGGCGAAGTATCTATTTTAAGCAATGCTAAAGAAGGAATGCAAAAAGCTATTGATTGGATTAATGGCATTACTGCAATTCCTGAAGTTGGTAAAGAATATGAAGGTACTGTAAAAAGTATTAAGGAATTTGGTGCTTTTGTTGAATTCTTGCCTAAAAAAGAAGGCTTATTGCACATTAGTGAAATTAGCTGGAGCCGTTTAGAAACAATGGATGGTGTGTTTAGAGAAGGTGATAAAGTGAAGGTGAAATTGCTTGAAGTTGATCAAAGAACTGGTAAGTTTAAATTAAGTCGTAAAGCCTTAATGCCAAGACCAGAAAGACCAACTACTGATAGACAACAAAGAGATAATAATTAATTATTAGAAAAAGTTGATATTTAAAAAGCCTATTAAGAAATTAGTAGGCTTTTTAAATTTGTTAAACTTGAAGTTTATGAGTCCTTTTTCTAAAATCCATTTTGCATAAAAATGCAACAATGAAAAGTGAGTAAAATACCATGTTGATTATTTCATTTAAAGCAGAAATTATGGGCCATATTGATTCTGAAATTTTGTGAGCGTAAAAGTTATTCATACAAAAAATTGGAAAGCCACACCCAAATGAAAATAATATTGCAGTACAAATCCAAAACTCCATTTGTTTGACTAAACTAACCTCTTTAGGGAATTGTAGAAGCTGGTAGAAATAGTAACCACAAGCTGAAATTAAGAGCAGACTTCCAATGCCATATGTAATTGAATGAAATCCAGTTTTCCCTTGTATAAATATGATATTTAAAAGCGATAAAGTCGCATTAATTGAAATAGTAACTAAAATAGTTTTATAAATTTTCTTGTTGTTAAACATTTTCCCAATCAACCATAAATAATAGGAAATTTCTATAACGCTGGAATAGTTAAATAACCAAGCATTAGGCTTATAATTGTTTGACAAATAGTCTCCAATTTTTTCGATGATAAATATGTAAAGAATAAAGAAGGAAAGTGTATTGAGATAAGTCTTTTTTTTTTGAAAAAAAAATTGCCCCAGTCCTGTAATAACACTTAAAAGTAATACCCATAAATATGTATCTACAAGACTTGGCATAATTAACAAAATTATTGTAATAACAACAAATTGTATCTATTTTTTTTACAATGGTGAGTCCTGATAGATAAAATTTAAAAGGCTGCCTCATACTATTGAAACAGCCTTTTAAATAAAAAAATACAAAATTAAAAAACGAGCATTCCTTTTTCTCCTCTATCAATTATTGTCAAACCAAGTATATTCTCACCTTCACCAGGAATTGTATCAGGTCTTGGCCCACATTCTGGCGGACAAAGTGTACCTCTGTTGTATGCTAAAATATTAGTTCCATTTTCAGTTTGAATATAGATGTCTTTGTTTTTTATACCCATTGGCGTTTGTGCCTCTCTTGTTCCAACCATTACTAGTGTTTGTCTACCTGCATATTTAGGATTCTCTTTATAATCATTGTCATAAGCACCAAAATAGAATTTTAGGCCGTCTGCACCATGCATTTTCGCTTGCTCAATAAAATCTTCCATTTCTTCAATGCTCCACCATGCACTTAAGCTATCTTCTTTACCAATTCTTTCACTGTTATGTACCCATCTTTCTTTTTTGTAATTACGAATTACATTATCAACGTGTGCTGTGTTTACAAATTTTCCTACTCTTTTTTTTGGGGTTGTTAAAGTTTGCATAAGTTATTTTTTTGATATATTATTTTTCTGGTGTGAAGATATTTGCAGAGTTTATTTTTTATTGTGTACACTATAAATGCAAATGGCTGATATTTATTTAATTATTTTTTCAACTTGCTGATAATGTGTTTAAAGTGTTGATAAGTGTACTTAAATTAGGTTGTTTTTGGTTTAAAATAACGTTGTTTAACGTACGTTGTTTTTCGTTGCTTTTTTGCGTTAAAACGTATGTTTCAACGTAATTTTTTTTACACACAATTTTGTTTTAAAAACACAGTTAATATTGTGGAAGAATATGTGAAAAGAAGGTTTTTCTGATTACTTATTTTGCCGTTTTTGAACTCCAATATTCTTGATCTGTATCAAAACCTAATTCCCGAAGATAAATTTCTTCGGGTTTTTTATGCTCCCTTAAACTAGGGACTAAATAGAAGTTATATCTAAATTCACTACCTTGCAGTACTTTCTGCTCAGAAATTACGTTTAAATAATAAATGTTGCATATATACTGTCCAAACCCATTAAAACCTTAACGGCTTTTTTTATTACCAAACTAGTTTGTATGTATCAGATTTCTACACTGATTTGTAAAAAAGTAAATCTATTTATAGCATTTACATTTACATTTCAAATTGGATATTCCCAATTTGCCAACTTTTCTATAAATAGCCCATCACAATGTCTTTCGGGCAATAGTTTTGTTTTTACTAATACATCCAGTGTTGGAGCAACTGCATATCAATGGAGTTTTGGTGATGGCACAACCTCAACTGCTATTAACCCAACAAAAACATTTGCTTATTCTGGAAATTATAGTGTTCAACTGATTGCTACAATTGGTGGAATAGATTACTACGTAAACAAAACTGTTGAAGTAAACCCAATTCCACAATGTGGTTTTACCTTTATTGCAGCTACAAGTGCCGGCGATAGCTATACTTTTTTAAGTTATTCGTCCATATCAAGTGGTATTATGAATTACAATTGGGATTTTGGTGATGGTGGTACATCTACTATTAGTAATCCAACTCACACCTATGCAGCTAACGGTTCCTATTTTGCAACTTTAACAATTACAAGTGATAAAGGTTGTGTTTGTTCAGTTTCAAAAACTGTTTTAGTAACAGTTTCAAGTGGTGGTTATTCTCCGAATTTAAGTTTTGCAATCAATAATAATAGTCAGTGTTTAGCAGGAAATAATTTTATTTTTACAAACACAACAGCAGTTGTTTCTGGTGCAACTTATCGTTGGACTTTTGGCGATGGGGCTACTTCAAATTTTGCAAATCCTTCACATAGTTATGCAAGTGCAGGTTCTTATTCTGTAAGCTTGATAGCTACAATTTCTGGGGTAGATTATACTTATTCTCAAATAGTAAATGTTACTACAGCACCAACAATTACAATTGCTGGAACTGCTTGTACTGGCAGCACTTTAACAGCTACAACAAATACAAGTAATATATCTTCTATTGTTTGGAAAAATGGTGTAAGTGTGGTGCAAACCAACACGCCAACTTGGAACACATCTTACAGCATTGTTGCAGGAAATAATGGAGCTGGAACTAATGCCAATCAATTAAATGTTGCTAAAGGAATTTATGTTGATAAGGCTGGAAACGTTTATGTGATTGATAATTACCAAAGCCGTGTGCAGAAATGGGCTGTTGGTGCAACCACTGGAATTACTGTTGCTACAGGATTACAAATTACTGGCGTTGGTGTAGATGACGCAGGAAATGTTTATACGGTGGATGATGTTAATAACTGGGTTCAAAAATGGACATTTGGAAGTTTAACGCCAACAACTGTTGCTGGTGGAAATGGAAGTGGGGCTGCTGCCAATCAATTAAATAATCCCCGTGGTAATTTATATATCGATGCAAGTGGAAATATTTATATCAATGATGTAGGAAATAATAGAATTCAAAAATGGGCAGTTGCTGCCATTTCAGGAACTACAGTTGCTGGAGGCAATGGTAGTGGTTCGGCTGCAAATCAATTCAATTCTGCATATTCATTTTTCGTAGATGCAATTGGTAACATTTATGTGGCTGATTTGGGCAATTATCGTATTCAATTATGGACAGTTGGAGCAACGTCAGGTGTTACTGTTGCTGGTGGCAATGGAAATGGCTCTGCTGCAAATCAGTTTGATGCCGGTGCTGATTTAGTATATGTGGATGCTGCTGGAAATATATATTCAGTAGATCGTTTTCAAGGAAGAATACAATATTGGGCAGCAGGTGCAAGTACTGGTGTTACTGCGTTTGGTGGCAGTTATGGCTCTGCTCCACACGATCAACCCTTTATATTTGTAAACACAAATAATGGTGATATTTATGTTTTAGACCAACCCAATAATCGTGTTTTAAAATATGCTGTTACCAATACCATCAGCAATACTTATACAACCACAACAGCAGGAACTTATACAGCAACTATAACAAGCTTTGGTGGTTGCACAGCAACATCAAATAGTATTTTTGTAAATCAAACGCCAACAGTTTATCCAATAGTGGGTGCGTATAATGTATGTGCTAATACAACTACAATATTTGTTGACACAGCAAATATTGGAGGCACTTGGAGTAGTAGTAATACCAGTATTGCAACTATTAATTCAAGTGGCGTTGTTACTGGCGTTGCTGCTGGAACAGCAACTATCGCTTATACTGTAAATAATGCAGGATGCACTGCAACTGTTACTAAAAATATTACAGTATTTGCCAATCCAACTATCAGTTTAACAGGTGGTGGTGCTTGTGCAAGCTCTATAACAGCAAACCTTTCAGGTGGTTCGGCAAGTTATTTAATTTGGCGTTTAAATGGAACACCACTTGATACAGTTTACAACACAAGCAATACAACACATTCAGTTGTTGGAACAGGAGCATACACTGTAGATATTGTTACAAGTGACGGCTGTAGTGCAACAGCCTCAACAATAGTAAGCAGCATTGGTATTGCTCCAACTATTGCAATTAATGCAGGGACTTCTTGTGGTAATGTAACTGTTTGTGCAGGTAGTAGTATTACATTTAATTCATCCATAACAAATGGAGGTGGATCACCATTAATTGAATGGAAGGTGAATGGAAGTAATGTTGCAACTGGTGCGTCTTTCACTACATCTTCTTTAAATAATAATGATATAGTAACAGCAACTTTAACTAGTAATGTAAGTTGTGCAAGTCCAAATCCTGCAACTTCAAACTCAATTACTATTGCTGTTAAACCTTTACCAACAGTAACCATTACTGGATCTGCGTGTGTTGGAAGTATGTTAAGTTTAGGTGGTTCAAGTTTATCAGGCTCAACAATAACTTGGTTAGTTGGAGGGGTTCCAATGGCAGCTGCTGCACCTTCCATTGATACCAATGCTATAACAGTTGCAGGAGGTTTGTCATCAGGACTTGGAGCATCGCAATTAAATAACCAACAAGGCATTTTTGTAGACAATAATAATCATTTATACATAGCAGATTTTGGAAACGATCGAGTACAAAAATGGACAATAGGTGCAAGTACAGGCAATACTATTGCTGGTGGTAACGGACAAGGTTTAGCATCTAATCAAACAAATGGTTATGGGTTGTTTGTTGATAAAAATGATAACTTATATACAGTAGAATCTTTGCATCGTGTTCAAAAATGGGCCCCTGGTGCAACCAATGGTGTAACTATTGCAGGTACTGGCTTTGCAGGAAATTCAGCTACACAGTTTACTTTACCTAAAAGTGTTTATATAGATGATTGTGGCAATATGTATGTTGCAGATACTTATAATCATCGTGTTCAAAAATTCAGCAATGGAAGCACTGTTGGTGTTACAGTTGCTGGTACTGGTGTGAGTGGCAATTCAGCTGCACAGCTTTCGTATCCAACACACCTGCAAGTAGATGTACAAGGAAATATTTATGTGGCAGATAATGGTAATAGTAGAATTCAAAGGTTTGCATCAGGTAGCTTAACTGCTACAACTGTTGCTGGTACTGGTGTTGCAGGAAACACGAATAATAAATTAGATAATGCCTGGGGAATGTTTGTTGATGGTGGTGGTAACATTTATGTTGCTGATACTTACAACAACAGAATAATGTATTGGGCTAATGGTGCAACAACTGGTGTTAAAATTGCTGGTACAGGAAACTATGGCAGTGGTGCCAATGGATTAAATTATCCTACCCACGTTTTTGTAGATGCTAGTGGTAATGTTTATGTATCAGATAGTCATAATAACAGAGTACAAAAATTCAGTGCAATAGCACCAGTTTCAATTATGCCAACGGTTGCTGGAACTTATACAGCTATCGTGTCAAATGCTTATGGATGTAGTGTTACAAGCAATACAGTAACTGTTACAACTTGTACCCCATCAACCAATCCTTCACCATCATTTACTGTTAACACAACTGCTCAGTGTATCACAGGAAATAATTTTGTTTTCACCAATACATCTACTGCACCAAGTGGCACAACTTATAGCTGGAATTTTGGAGATAACACTTCATCAACTTTAATAAATCCAACACACACTTACACAACTGCTGGCTCTTATTATGTACAGATGATTGCTCATTATAATGGACAAGATTATTATGCAAGTGGACAAAGTGTTGTTGTAGGTGCTAAGCCAGTTGCAGGTTTCAATACTATTGCAGGAACTGGAAGTGGCAATGCTTATACTTTTATTAGCACATCAACTATCAACAATGGTAGTATGAGCTATGCTTGGAGTTTTGGTGATGGAGGAACTTCTGCTTTAGTAAGCCCTCAACATATTTATGCAGCAACAGGAACATATAATGTGAAGTTTGTTATAACAAGTGATTTAGGTTGCAAGGATAGTATTACACAAACTATTACTGTTACAACAAGTGGAACTGGTGGTTCAACACCAACCCCATCTTTTACAACCAACACAACAAACCAATGTATCACAGGAAATAGTTTTGTTTTCACCAATACATCAACTGCACCAAGTGGCACAACTTATAGTTGGAATTTTGGAGATAATACTTCATCAAGTCTATCTAATCCAACACATACTTACACTTTATCAGGTTATTATAATGTACAAATGATTGCACATTATAATGGACAAGATTATTATGCGAGTAGTCAATCAGTTTATGTAGGAGCTAAGCCAGTTGCAAGCTTCAATACTATTGCAGGAACTGGTAGTGGCAATGCTCACACATTTATCAGTACATCAACCATAGCAAACGGCAGTATGACTTATGCTTGGGATTTTGGTGATGGTGGAACATCAACTCAAAATAGTCCACAACATATTTTTTCAGGTGCTGGAACAATGAATGTGAAACTTGTTGTAACAAGCGATTTGGGTTGTAAGGATAGCATTACACAAGCAGTTGTTATTTGCCCATTATTAACAAATCAAGCATTTAGCATTAATGCAGCCTCAAGTTGTTTTGTTGGAAACTACTTTGGTGTCCAAAATTATTTTGGAAACAGTGCTGGTTATCCAATGACATATTTATGGAATTATGGAGATGGCACAACATCAACTTTGCAAAATCCTCCCACATATAATTATGCTGCTGTAGGAACTTATACCATTACTTTAACTACTACTTTATCTTACCCTGGTTGTGCCGTAAAAACAGGAACTTATAGTTTGCCAGTAACTGTGCATCCTATGCCAGTAGCAGGTTTCAACATTAGTGGTAGCCCAACAACAATGTGTTATGCAGCTAATAATTATACTTTCAATAATACTACTTCTATTGCTAATGGTAGTATGAGTTTTGCTTGGGATTTTGGCGATACAACAAGTTCAAGTTTGTATAGTCCTTCTCATTCGTACACACATGCTGGTCGCACAGATTTGGATTCGGACAATGGAAAAATATTTATAAAACTTGTTGCTACGAGTGATAATAATTGTAAGGATAGTGTTACTAATTTTGTAAGACTTTATAATATTCCAATTGCGTCAAATCTAGTTATTTCAAGTGTTACAGGAAGCCCTGACCACCCATTGAGTAGAACAAGTTCTCCATTTTATGTCTTTCACAGTAGAATGGCTAATGATACAATACAATGTTTCGGCGGATTTAATTGGTTTAGTAATACAATAACTGGAAATTACACATCTCCCTATGATTTTTGGCAAGTAAATTTTGATGATGGAACAAATGGAACAGGAACTTTTTTGGGGCATGGTAATCCCTATAATATCTACACCACTACAGGTGTACATCCTGTTTCTGGAAATATTGTTTCGAGTAATGGTTGTCTTTCAAACACGGTTTATGGCAGCGTAACACTTACTCCAAATGCAGATACTTTACCTCATTCTGTAATAGGAATTCATAGCGAGGTTATAACTAATGTTGGTACAGATCCTTTTGGTACAAGTTATAATCACTATAAATTATTTTTTGCACATTTGGGAAGTACTGCTTGTCGCCCCATCATTGCTGCTTATTGGAGAATTTCTTATTTAAGTGGAAATAGTTACTGGAATCACGGTTATTATGATGCAGGGCCATACACTGGTTTATTACCATTAACAACTGATTCTTTTAACTTTCAATTTGATGCAGATACCACAAATACTTTTCAAATTAGATTAATTACAATGAATGATTTGGGAATGACAGATACTGCCTATGCAACTTTTGGTGCAACAAATAGTGGGTACACAAATTATAGAGCTGCAAATCATGCCTTATTTAATAATATAATTAAAACTTATCCAAACCCAGCAATTAATGAGATTAAAGTAGCTGTTAAGTTAAATAAAAATACTACCACTAATTTGATAGTTTATAATGCTCTTGGACAAAGAGTTTTAACAACAAAACAATATATTTTCGGCAACGTTGTGGAAGAAGTTAAACTTAATATTCAGCAATTACAAGTGGGCACCTACTATGTACAAATTAAAGATGACAAGAATGATATACTAGCAAATACGAAATTTGTAAAATTGAAGTAACAATTATTAACTTGAAGTTAATCCCTAAAAGAATATAACCTTTTGGGGATTTTTTTTGTGTCAAACCAAATAGCACCTACATTCGTTTTAACTAAAAAATATTACAAATGAGATATATAAGTTTGTTAGCTATTTTTTTTGCAACACAAATTTTTTCGCAGCCTAATCGTTGGCAACAATCAATAAAATATAATATTTCTATAAAAGTATTTGAAGAGCAAAACAAATTTTCAGGTACAGAAAAAATAGAATACACAAATAACTCACCAGACACATTAAACAAAATATTTATTCATCTGTATTGGAATGCATTTCAGCCCAATAGTAGCATGGATGTTCGCAGCAGAGAATTAGGAAAAATTTCTGTAAGAAAAGATAAAGCAGGAAACCCTTTGCCAGATTGGGATGGTAGAGTAACTAATAGAATTCAAAAACTAAATTCTGATGAAGTGGGTTATCAGAAGATATTATCCTTAAAGATACTTGGCGTTGCCCAAAAGCTTGTAGAGCACGAAACAATTTTGGAGGTTCAATTATCTAAGCCAATCTTGCCTAATTCAAAAACATCAATGGATATTGCATTTGAAGCACAAGTACCAAAACAAATTAGGAGAAGTGGGAGAGACAATGCTGAGAATATTAAGTTTAGTATGAGTCAATGGTATCCTAAAATTGTTGAATATGATTATCAGGGCTGGAATGCCAATCCATATATCGCCAGAGAATTTTATGGGGTATGGGGTAGTTATGAAGTTAGAATTAATATTGATAAAAAATATATGGTTGCAGCGACTGGTGTTTTGCAAAACTCCCAGCAAATTGGTAAAGGATATCAAAATGTAAACTTGCCGGTAATTAATGATAAATCATTGCGTAATACTTGGGTTTTTAAAGGAGAAAATATACATGATTTTGTTTGGGCTGCTGATACTGGATATAAACACATTTCAAAAAAAGTAAGAAATGGATTAATTCTTCATGCCTTTTATAAACCTAATGCCTCATGGGGTGATAGTGCTTGGGAAAATGTTTTGTGGGCAGCTGAAAAGGTGTTGCCTTTTATGGAAAAACATTATGGTGCTTATCCGTACCCACAATATTCGTTTATTCAAGGTGGCGATGGTGGAATGGAGTATGCCATGGCAACTTTACTAAAAGGGCCAGGAATTGGAACTGTTTTTCATGAGTGGATGCATAGTTGGTATCAACAAATTTTAGGAACTAATGAAAGCTTGTTTCCTTGGATGGATGAAGGCTTTACAAGCTTTGCAGAAAATGAAGTAACCAATTATTATAACAATAATTGGGCTTTACAATCTCCATTTATAAGTAGTCAAGCTAAAAGTAATTTAACTGCAACCTTAGAGAAAGAAAAAAATGATTTACCCTTAGTACAAGCAGATAATTATGCGGGTTATTTTGCCTTGGTTAAAAGTGGTGTTGAAGAGCCTTTAACCACTCACGCAGATCATTACAATACAAACTTTGGTTATTCTACTGCATCTTATTCAAAGGGTGCTACATTTCTTGGACAATTAGGATATATAGTTGGCGACAGTATGAGGGATAAAATTTTACTTGAGTATTACAAGCAATGGAAATTTAAGCATCCTAATGCGAACGACTTTATAAGAGTTGCTGAAAAGGCAAGTGGTATAGCTTTACAATGGTATAAAGAATATTGGGTTTATAGTACTAAAACAATAGACTATAAATTGGGAAATATTACTACCGATGAAACTACAGGTAAACCATTGCTTTCAATTGAAAGAGTTGGTAAAATGCCAATGCCAATAGATGTATTAATTACTTATAAAGATGGAAGCAAAGAATGGCATTATATTCCATTGAATTTAATGTATGGTAATAAGCCTACAGAAGATGATATTACCAGAATAATTCATAGCGAATGGAAGTGGACGCACCCAACTTACAATTTTAGTATTGATAAAAAATTGTTAGATATTAAAAGTGTAGAAATCGACCCTAGCTTCAGGATGGCCGACATAAATAGAGCTAATAATAGGTTAGTAATTCCTGATTAATTTTTTATTCGCAAATAATTTTTTATGAAAAATGTTTTGGTAACTATATCCTTTTGTTTGTTTTCATTGTGTGGAAATACTCAAAAAAAATCTCAAATATTATCCAAACCAAAACTTGTTGTTGGTATTGTTATAGACCAAATGCGTTGGGATTATTTATACCGTTTTCAACCTTTATTCAAATCTAATGGTGGGTTTAAACGAATGATTAATAATGGATTTAATTGCGATAATACAATGGTGCCTTACGCTCCAACAGTTACAGCTTGTGGCCACACTTGTGTTTACACAGGTAGTGTGCCTAATATTCATGGTATCATTGGAAATAATTGGTGGGATAAATCTTTAAATAAAATAGCCTATTGCACAGAAGATAAAACAGTTGATGGCATTGGGATTACAAAGGGAGATGCAGGGAAAATGAGTCCTAAAAATATGCTTGTTACCACTATTGGCGATGAGCTTAGATTAGCAACAAATTTTAAGAGTAAAGTAATAGGCGTTGCCGTTAAAGATAGAGGTGCAATTTTACCTGCCGGTCATAGTGCAAATGCAGCTTATTGGTATGATAAAGGAACAGGTAGTTTTATCAGTAGTAGCTACTATATGAAAGTTTTGCCTAGTTGGTTAAACGATTTTAATAATAGAAAATTAGTTGACTCTTTTTACAGATTTGGTTGGAATATTCAGCTATCAAAAGAAACGTATTTAAAGTATTGTACAGATGATGCAAAGCCTTATGAATACAAGGTTTTCGGAGATTCTGCACTTGGATTCCCTTATAACAATTTAGCAAAATATATTAATAAAGATTATAATAAAATCATCAGTACTCCTTTTGGAAATACACTAACTGCTGAAGTTGCAAAAACAATTTTGATTAATGAAAAAATGGGTAAAAGAGATGAAACAGATTTTTTAGCAATTAGTTTTTCTAGCCCCGATTATATAGGTCATTCGTTTGGTCCCAACAGTTGGGAACTTTTAGATTGCTATGTTAGATTAGATGAAGAATTAGGTAAATTGTTTGATGCTTTTGACAAACAAGTTGGTGCAGGAAACTATATTTCTTTTTTAACTGCAGATCACGCTGTGGCTCACATTCCAGCTTTTATGAAAGAGAATAAATTACCAGGGGGAACATTTGATGACAATATGGAAAAGAAAATAATGAATAAACAACTAAAAGAAAAATTTGCTATTGATACTGCGATTTTATCATTTGAAAATTATCAAATAACCCTCAATAAAAAATCAATTCAATCATTGGGTATTGATGAAAACAAACTGACAAATTGGATAATTAATTACCTGAGACAAAATGAAGCTATATTGAATGTTTTTGAATTGAATAAGTTGATGGAAATACCAATGAATAATATTATTAGAGAAAGATTAGCTAATGGCTATTTTGAAAATAGGAGTGGAGATATTCAAGTTGTTTTAAAGTCAGGTTATATTGATGGAATGCAAACTGGAACCACACATGGTTTATGGAATCCTTACGATGCACATATTCCATTGCTTTGGTATGGTTGGGGCATAAAAAAAGGAAGCACACATAAAGAAACCTATATGACGGATATTGCAGCAACTCTTGCAGCATTACTTAAAATTCAAATGCCAAGTGGTTGTGTAGGAAAAGTTATTGAAGATGTGATGAAGTAGGCTACACTTGAAACACGCCTGTTTTAAATTCCTCTAAATGTGGGTTATTATTTGCTGCACTAATAGCTTCACTTATGTATTTACGAGTTTCTTTTGGATCAATAATTTCATCTACCCATAACCTTGCAGCAGCATAATAAGGAGTTGTTTGCTTATCGTAGCGTTGCATTATTTCATCCAGTAATTTCTTTTCATCTTCTGCACTCACTTCTTTACCTTTTGCTTTTTCACTTGCTATCTGAATTTGCAATAAAGTTTTAGCAGCAGAACCTCCGCCCATTACAGCAATTTTTGCACTTGGCCAGGCATAAATAAAACGTGGGTCATAAGCTTTGCCACACATTGCATAATTGCCAGCACCATAACTATTACCTGTAATAATGGTGATTTTGGGTACTACTGAATTTGCAACAGCGTTTACTAGCTTGGCTCCATCTTTTATAATTCCACTGTGCTCACTTCTGCTACCTACCATAAAACCTGTTACATCTTGTAAAAAAACTAATGGTATTTTCTTTTGGTTACAATTCATTATAAAACGTGCAGCTTTATCAGCACTATCGTTATAAATAACTCCACCCATCTGCATTTCTCCTTTGGCAGTTTTACTAATTAATCTCTGATTGGCAACAATTCCAACACTCCATCCATCTAGTCTTGCATAGCCACAAACAATTGTTTTGCCATAGTCTTGTTTAAACTCATCAAAGCTTGTAGTCCCATCTTCATTCGAATCTACCATCCTTTCAATAATTTCAATGACATCGTAAGGTTTGACATTATTTTCACTCATAATGCCATAAATTTCATCTTCATTTTTTGCAGTAGGATATGCTTTTGTTCTATTAAATCTAGCTTTAGTATTGTTACCTACTCTACTCATCATTACTTTAATGTAATCTAAACACTCTTTCTCAGTTTTAAATTTATAATCTGCAATACCACTAATAGCATTATGAGTTGTCGCACCACCCAAAGTTTCATTATCTATATCTTCTCCAATTGCTGCTTTTACTAAATAGCTTCCTGCTAAGAAAATACTTCCATTGCCTTCAACCATTAAAGTTTCATCACTCATTATGGGTAAGTATGCACCGCCTGCAACACAAGCCCCCATCACTGCAGCAATTTGTGTAATACCCATTGCACTCATTTTAGCATTGTTTCTAAAGATTCTGCCAAAGTGTTCTTTGTCAGGAAAAATCTCATCTTGCATTGGCAAAAAAACTCCAGCACTATCAACTAAATAAATGATAGGCAAATTATTTTCCATTGCAATTTCTTGCATTCGCAAATTCTTTTTTCCTGTAATAGGAAACCAGGCACCTGCTTTCACTGTTTGGTCGTTGGCAACAATTACACATTGTTTACCGCTAATATAACCAACACCCGAAACTGTCCCTGCTGCTGGACATCCACCTTGCTCTGTATACATTTCATAACCTGCAAATGCACCCATTTCTATAAATGTTGAATCTTTGTCAATAAGATATTCTATACGTTCACGGGCAGTTAGTTTGTTTTTTTCGTGCTGTTTATCTATAGATTTTTTGCCACCACCTAATTTAATTTTTTCAAATTTCTGCTTTCTGTCACTCCAAAGCAATTTCATCCAATCTTCATTTCGGTTAAATTCTATATTTTGCATACAAACAAGTGTTAGTTTTGGCAAATATATGTTTCGTTAGATTAAACCTTTTATTTTACAACATATCTTAAGCATTAATAATTATGCTGCATCAAGACGATAAAGAACTGCTACAACTATTCAAGCAAACTCCTAATAAAGAGAAAGCTTTTACTGGAATTATTAAAAAATATCAGGAAAAATTATATTGGCATATTAGAAGAATGGTTGTTGAACACGAAGATGCAAATGATGTATTGCAAAACATGTTTGTTAAAGTTTGGAAAGGACTAGACAATTTTAGAGAAGACAGTCAACTTTACACCTGGCTTTACCGAATAGCAACTAATGAAAGTTTAACTTTTTTAGACCAAAGAAAAAGAAGATATTCTGATAGTATTGATGAAGAAGATACAAGTTTAGCAAATAAAGTAATAGCTAGTGAAGGCTTTGATGCAAATAAATTAGAATGGAAATTGCAATTAGCTATTCAGAAATTACCAGAAAAACAGCGAATTGTTTTTAATTTGCGGTATTACGATGAATTACCTTACGAGCAAATGAGTAAAATTTTAGATACAAGCGAAGGTGCTCTGAAAGCTAGTTATCATCACGCAGCTAAAAAAATAGAGGATTTTATAAGGAATCATTAAACCAAGTAAAAATATAGGCGTCGTAACATAACAATGGAAAGTGAATATTTGATACTAAAAAAAATAACACCCGAAGTACGAAATACTTATTTTGTACCAAAAGGATATTTTGATGAATTTGCATCTTCAGTTTTGTTTAAAATTATTTCAACAAAACCAACATATACAATTCCTTCTAATTATTTTGACCAACTTTCAAATTCAATACTATCCAAAATTTCAGCTGAAATAAATGATGTAACGGAAGAATTAAAAGACATTGCACCTTTGTTGAGCAGCATCGATAAAAATAACGTTTATCAATCACCTGAGGGCTATTTTGATAATTTGGCTCATCCGATTTCTACCGCCAAAATAGTTTCTTTTAAATCTAAAACCTTATTTAAATATGCAATAGCTGCTGTATTTATTGGTTTAATCAGTTTTGCTGGATATAAATTGTTAGATAAATCAAGTATAATAACAACAACTGATGTTCAAGCTAGCATTCAAAAACTTCCAGATGTTTTATTAGCAAATGCTGTGAACGAGGATAAATTTAGTTCATTGCAAATAGATGAATCGGCTGAAATTTCATTAATACAAAATTTATCAGATATCAATGAAGAAATAAAGTATATACCTGATCAAGAAATGGAAGCATATATAAACGACAACAATATTGTTGATGAAGTAAATTCTTCATCAAACTCATAAAAAGAACTACAATGAAAAAGTTATTACCATTTATTACTTTGTTTATATGTACTCAACTTAATGCACAAGATGAAGCACAGATTCCTGCAGATATTAATGAACGAGCAAAAATTACTCAATCCTTAGAGACATTAAAGATGGCATTTATGACAAAAGAGCTCAATCTTTCTACCGAGGAAGCTCAAAAATTTTGGCCAATTTATAATGGCTACACTGCCGATATAAAAAATGCTAGAGTTGAATTTAAACAAGATGATATTTCTTTTGAAGAGAAGAAGGTTAGCATTATGAAAAAATATAGAGAGGATTTTAAAAAAGTTTTGAATAGTGATGATAGAGTAAAAAAGTGCTTTAGGGCAGAACCTGAATTTCATAGACTACTAAAAAGAGAATGGATGAGAAGGCAGGCAACTAAAATGCAACAAAGACCACAAATGGGTCCTCGCAATCCTAATAGCCAACTACATCCTAATCACTCAGGCCCAGCTGGAGGTGGTAAAATAAAACCTTAATATCTATTTTAAAAAAATAGTTGATAAAAAATTTGCCAGTTAGAACATCGCTCCTATATTTGCAACCCAATTAAAAATGGAGCGTTGGTCAAGGGGTTAAGACACCTCCCTTTCACGGAGGAATCACGGGTTCGATTCCCGTACGCTCTACAAAAAAAGAATTAAGACTACTTTTAACAGAGTAGTCTTTTTTTTATATCGAATTTTTAGACAATGTGGTAAAAAACAGTTGGTAAAATTGGCTGTAAATTAATACCA
>CAZTOP010000030.1:17755-37216 GCA_964615145.1 uncultured Chitinophagaceae bacterium | reverse complement strand
AAGAAAGTGATTTGCCAATTAAAATGACTGCTTACAGCCCTTGCTTTAGAAGAGAAGCAGGAAGTTTTGGTAGTGATGTTCGTGGATTAAATAGAGTGCATCAGTTTGAAAAAGTTGAAATCATTCAAATTGTTGACCCTGCAACTAGCTATGAAGTATTGGATGAAATGGTAGCCCACGTTGAAAAATTAATTCAAAGTCTTGAATTGCCGTATAGAATTTTGGCTCTTTGTGGTGGCGATATGAGTTTTGCAAGTGCTATGACTTATGATTTTGAAGTGTATAGTACAGCTCAGCAAAAATGGCTGGAAGTTAGTAGCGTTAGCAATTTTGAAGCTTTTCAAACAAACAGAATGAAATGCAGATATAAAAATGCAGAAGGTAAGATGCAGTTTGCACATTCATTAAATGGAAGTTCATTGGCATTGCCAAGAATTTATGCTGCTCTTATAGAAAATAACCAAACTGAAACAGGCATTAAAATACCAAAAGTATTACAGCCTTATTTTGGTGCAGCCGAAATTGCATTATAAACTTTGTTTCGATTAAGCTAAATAAAAAAGCTGAATCCTTAAATGAGATTCAGCTTTTTTATTTGAATAGAGTTAACTATTATCTTAAAATAGTAATACTTCCCGATTTAGGTTGAGCTCTACCATTCAACTTAATTATATAATAGTAAACACCCTCTGGCAATGGCTTTCCAGCAACATCTGTTCCTTTCCATGGTTTCGAATAACCAAGACTATTAAATACAAGTTGCCCCCAACGATTGAAAACCTGTACAGTAGCTCCATTAAAATATTGTAAAGAAGTTATATCCCAACTATCGTTAATACCATCGCCATTAGGACTAAATACGTTTGGAATATTAGGTTCAGAGAATAACTTAACAGCATAATAAACTGGTGGTGCAGCACAACCACCCTGGCTTTTAGCATCAATTCGATATATAACACTGTCTAATGGTGTACAAAATGGCGATTCAACATCGTTATAATCTAGATAATTATTTACTAACCCTGCTGGTACCACTGGAGTCCACAGTACTGTTGCAGCACCCGATATATATGGCGTCAAATATGCTGATGTTCCAGTTTGAATATATTTCTCACCACCCACAATAACAGGGAATGAATCAATGATAGTTAAGAAATCTGCTGTATCGCTTCTGCATCCAAAATTATTGTCTATAAAATGTATGCCGTAGTAACTACCTGCCAGGCTAAATAAGTGTGGAGGTGGGGTGTTGCCTAGATAAGTGGTTAACCCTTCATCGCCCCAAATCCAATAGCTTTTTACAGTACCAACGCTTGCATCTTTAAATGTAATTGTTGTGCCCAAACAAACTGTTGGGGTGTCTTTATTAATAGTGTTAACTGTGTAATCAGCGTGTGGTTTATTGTGAATAGCACTGGCTAATAGAGTTTGGGTAGATGAATCTATACATCCGTCTGCACTTCTAATAGTAAGTTTGATTTTATAGTCATTTGACGAACTGAAAATATGTGAAGTAGTGGTTAATGGATTTCCAATGGCAATATTATTTACACCACTAGTAATATCTCCAAAATCCCAAACGTGACTAAACTGACTTTCAGTTCCATCAGCAATTTTTGAAGTATCAGTAAACTGGGCAGCTAATGGTAAACAAACAGAACTTGGTAATACAAATGTTACTTTAGGTTTTGGGTGCACATTTACAACTGTTGCAGCTGTTGTTGTTGCCTTACAACCACTATCGCTAGTAACTGTTAAATTAACATTATAATTTCCATAAGCACTATAATAATGCAATGGATTTTGCTGTTTAGATGAATCTAAAGAACCACTAATTGGGTCGCCAAAATTCCATAACCAAGAGTTAATATTTCCAGTTCCAGCACCTGCTGTTGATTTGTCTGTAAATATGCTTATCTGCTTTTCACAAGTTGGGGCTGTAACTTGAATTGTTGGTGTTGGCAAAGCCCATATTTCAACTTTTACAGCAACTGTATCTGTTCTGCATCCGTGTATATCATCTGCATAAAACTGTCCAGTAAATGAATTTACAGTTGGATAAGTGTGAGTTGGTGATGCATTAGTATTTACTAATATTCCACTATCCCCAAAAATCCAATAAGTATTATTTGCTGCTAATCCACTTGCAAATTTGATACTATTACCCAAACAAACTCTTGTAATATCTGTGTTGTCTTTTGGCTTACCATTAGCAATATAAGTAGCATGTTGTTTAGGGAAAATAGAACTGCTTAATTTAACAGCAAATGAATCTACACAACTATTATTGCTTGTAACAATTAATTTAACTGAATCTGGTGGTGTAGTTGCATATAAATGACTTGGATTTGGCAAAGGAGTTCCTATTGAAGTATTATTTGTACCACTTGCAGGATCTCCAAAATTCCAGAAATGTGTAAACAAGCCTTGTGTTCCATCGGCAATTTTTGAGGTATCAGTAAAACCTACAGGAGTACCAGCACAAGTTCCAGCAGGAGATATAAATCCAACTTTAGGTTTGGGGTTTATTGTAATTGTTTTAGGGGTTGATGTATTGCTACAACCACTATCACTGGTTACTTTTAGCGTTACACTATAAGTATTAAAAGTATTATAAGTGTGGCTTGGGTTTTTAATACTTGAAGTATCATTTGTACCACTTGAAGCATTACCAAAATTCCACAACCAAGATTTTATATTACCTGTACCTGAACCAGCAATAGATTGATCGGTAAATGAGATACTATTGCCTTCACATTTTATTAAAGCTGTATCGAATTTAACAGTTGGTAATGCCCAAACTCTAATGGATGCAAATCCTGAATCAATACAATGGTTATTAAATGGAAGGTTGGTTTCATAAACACATTTGATAATATGAATTCCTGTATCAGCAACTGTTGGATTGAACATTGAATCATTGTAAACACCTAACCCACTATAAGTAGGCTTTTTTGCCAATCTGATATAGTTAGAAGCATCAAAACGACCTGTACTATCATAAGCAAAATTAATTTTCTTTGGTGCACCATTTAAACATATCCCATTGATATTATCAAACTTTACTATTGGTGTTCCATAAACTGTAAGCGATATGGTATCCGAGCTATAACAGTTATTATCATTATAATTTACAATTCTTATCTTAACACTTTTACTTGTTGCAGAGTAAGGGTATTTAAAAGAATAGACTTTTGTTGTAATTGGCATAACTCCATTTTGTGGAGTATTGTCAACAGTAGGGTTTGTATTTAAACCTGCTAAGTAAACATTGTCGATATCCCAATATATTTCTACTTTTTTAATAGTTCCAAGAGCAATGGATGATGAGTCTCTTAGATAAACAGTTTGGTTACTACAATATTGAATTGAACCAACTAAATTTGGATTGGGTACTTGATGTAAAGGAACAGGCTTGCTTCCACTAATAGTGAATGTATCAATCTTTTTATCGGTGCATCCATTTACAGTTGTAATGCCGTGGTTAATATAATAAGTTCCAATACCTGCATAAGTATGAGTTGAATCTTTTGTAGTATAAGTGCCGCTTCCATCGCCAAAAGTCCAGAAATATGTATAGGGTGTTTGTGTGCTATCATCAGTAGCAACTGTACTATTATCTTGAAATAATAATGAGCCACTGGTAATACAACTACTAGGTAAAATAGTAGCTGCAACTGGCTTAGGGTTTACTTTAATACTCCAGATTGTTGTATCACTAACACAACCTTTATCTGTACCAATGGCAAGTTTAACAGTATATAATAAATTATTTGTGTATGTGTGTGTTGGATTTTGTGAACTTGATGTAGCAGCATCTCCAAAATTCCAATACCAACTATTCACAGTTTGATTGGTTCCAAAGCTTCCATCATAAAAACTTGCACCATTGCCCATACAAACCTTTTTAGAAGATGAATTAGCAATTACTGCTGTTGGTTTTGTAAATACATTATTTACATATTCTGTAAACACACTGCTGGTACATCCAAATCTTGAAGTGGCAGTTAGTTTTACTGGATAACCACCAGAAGGAGGAGTTGTTGTATATGCAAATACGGGGTTTTTAACATTACTGGTATCAGCAGCATTACCTGTTCCAAAACTCCAATGATAAGTGTAAGGAATTGCAGCCCCCGCAGCACTTGTATCACTTGAGTTGGTGAATTGTGTATTGCCAGGCAAACAAACACCTGCAGGTAATACAAAACTTGCTACTGGAGTTTTAGAAACTTCTATTGTATCTTTTACAATTGCACTTGGGCAACCAGCAGCAGTTTTAACCCAATGACTTACCACATAACTGCCAGCAGTTGAATATGAATGTGAAATAGAATTTGCAGAAGTGTTAGATGAGTCTATGGGTGAACTATCTCCAAAATCCCAAAACCATTTTACTGCATTAGCTGATGATGTTGGTGTAAATACAACATTCTCTCCAACACAAGCAGTATCTCTAAAGCTTGTAAAGCTTGTACTAATACCAAACGCTAAATCAATAGAAACACTATCTGTACTAAAACAACCAACACTATTAATAGTGGTTAGCTTTATGGTAAAAGCATTATTATTAGGGTAAGTATGAGGGTTTATTTTAGGATTAGGTGCCCAGCTATCACCAATTAACGCACTATCTTTTGTATTGTCCCCAAAATCCCAATTCCACTTTACTATTGACGTTCCAGCTAAAGGAGTGGTAGCATCTGCGATTGTTACATTTTTCGAGCCACAACCAGCAGGTGTTGCAGTAAATGAAATATCATCGTGTCCAACAATCACATTCATATACTGAATATCAGTACCACCACAATCACTAGCAAAAGTTCCATTAATTGTCACTTTAACTTTATAAGCACCCTCTTCAAAAAAAGTGTATTGAGCTGGTGATTTGTAAATATAAAAAGTTCTGCCATCTCTTACAATTGTTCCAACAACTTGTGGTTTGGTAGTACTTGGATTTATTTGTCCTGCCATAGGACCTGTAGGAGAATAAAGTGAACCATCGGTACCTGGATCCCAAATGATACTATTAACTGTTGTAGTATCATAAGGTAAGGCAATTTGAAGCGTTACTAAATTACCTTTACAAGTTTTAACAGAGGCTGTTGAAGTATCTGTACCATAGGGATTCAAAGAAAATTTAATGGCAGAAAGATTATTGATAGTTGTTCCAGCATTATACCCATAACTTTCTCCAACACCTAGACCATAAGCAATTGAATTAAAACCCTTACTAGCTGACATAGTATGAACAGATGGTGCCAATACCCAAAGATTGGCAATTGAATAGCTTGTATCTTGTGGATGCTTTCTAAATGCAAGACTTACGTCTACTTTAGTACCTTTTGCATATAGATCTGAACAGTTACCAGTATTTCCGGAAGGGCAAGCCCCTGTTACTTGACGACCAGTATCTACCAAGTTTGAATTATCTAGCCTAAAAGAAGATACAGCAGAAGTAGGTATAATTACATTCAAGAAACTAGCGTGATTACCACTTGTCCCAGCTGTATTAGTTTGTGACGCACTCCCGTCTTTTCCAGCAGCAGAAAAAACTGTAGCTTTTGTTATTGATTGCTGCACTGGGCTTAACATTACCATTTCAGGACCACCATCAACAGAAGGTGTACTACTGTATGGCGTTGTAATAAATTGAGTAACATTAATTGGTTTGTCGCTTTCTATCAATAATGGTTGATTTGATTCGTATTCGTAATAAAGATTGTTCACTAGAACATTTAAAGGTGTGGTATGAGCTGGATTATTGACCCAAACTTTTGTTGCTCCATACAATGCAGGATTTTGAATATAAATTCTATAATAATTTAGTGGCTCACCCTTTGTAGGCATTGTTAGATATTTTGTTCCCCAAGCCACAGAGGGAAACATTTGTTGAATCAGATGGTCTGACCCTGTGGTTTTGGTTCCTGTTAAACCACTTATAAGACATCTACCATTTCCGGCAAATACGGTAATTTTTTTATCGCAAGTAGTTTTTACAGAAGTTCCACTTAGATCTAATCCTGTTGCCTTACCTGTACCAACACCAGAGCCAGAGCCACTTACAAAGCCCATTGCATTAAATACTTGACCTTTATTTATAACGACTGTGTAAGTAGAATCTTTTTTATATTTAATATCAGAAGCTGTATGTCCATCTCTGAAGATAGTGTTTGAATTTGAATCAACAATATCATTTTTTGGAGTAAAGGTTATTGGGGTATTATCTTGATTTGCAATAACAAAAAAATAAGAGCTAGGATTGCTACTATTACTTTGCCCACCAAAAGCTTGTACTGTATAATTTGAATTCCAGGTATTACTTGGGAATAACATGGCCCCTGCAGCTGTATTTGAGTTTGTATATGAATGCATAAAAGCACTAACAGGTACACCATTATCTGAATATATATGAATTGATTTTTGTGTAATACCAGTTGCGTACAGTCTTGAATCTGGTAATCCTGTTGGATTGTATTTATTCCCTGCATCTCCAGTAGGAAAATTATTAAACTCGTAATAGCTATTAGCTGGAATAGTTTGTGTTTTTGAATAGCCACCACTCGTTAAATCTACATGGACTGTTGCAGGCTGATTTCCTGTAGTTATATAAATAGAGAGTTTTGCCTCTCCAGAATTTCCTGATACTTGACTCATCTTTTCTTGATACCCAAAGCCACACCAAAAATCACTACCTGAATTTGAGAGTGTATCTGGGTTTTGTATAACATTGGTTGTTAAAAAAGTTGTATCGGCATTTGGTGCTACAGTTCCACCACCTGTATGTAAAATTTTCCCTGATAAAGGACCATAAGGTGTACTTGCTGATTTTACATAAATAACTTTATTAATAATTGTGCTGCCTGTATAATTTAGGACTAAACTTCCTTGATACGCCCCGTTTAATGTTGCACAAATTGTATAACCTGTACTTGCATTTAAAGTTATACTACCAGCAGTTGGTGTTAAATAAGTAGCATTTAATCTATAACTTAAAACAGGACCTGTAGCGTTATATGTAATGTCGCCAAAATCTAAATTACTTGGATTGACTGTTATTGAAGGTACAGGTGCACTTGTTGTAAATGAATCTATGTTGGCATATCCTACACCTAAACTGTTTCTGGCATAAGCCATAATATAATACTTAGTGTTGGGCAAAAGATTTTTTAAGACACTTGTAAAGTTAGCATTTCCAATTCCGTCTGAACTGTGGTTTGTTCCAGGATAAACCAAACTATTATTAACATCGTATAAGATACCTTTTTCTAAAATGGGATATCCACCGCTATCAATGGTATTACCACCAGTTGTAGCTTTATTTGATAATATGTTAATTGGTGAATTTGTATTTAGTGTAGGTACTGTTTGTGGCAAAGTGGTAAAACTCGCAATACTGCCATAAACTGTATCAACTTGCGTAAGAGCATAAGCCCTAACATAATATTTAGTGTTAGGTGTTAATCCAGATAATGTACTGTTAAATGTAGCTGTAGCAACACCATTTGTTGCAGCATCAACTGTATAACTACTATTTAAAATTGTAGGGGCAGTGCTTGTACCATAGCATACTCCACTTTTGTTTACAACTTTAACATTTACACCACCATTTGAAATTGTATAAGAACTTGCAGAAACAGTGTTTGAATATTTTGTTGGACTACCTAAAGAACCTGTAATTACAATTGGAGCTATACTTGGTGGCGAAACCATTACACCATTAAACACTAAATCTGACATTCTAAACCCTTGACTTTTATCATTAGCTCCATTTCCATAAAAATAAAATCTAAATACATAAAGATTATTATTATAAAAGCCTTCATTTAAACCAGTAATACTAATAGTTGATGCTAAATTTGCAGCAGTTACAGCCTGAGGTGTTCCAATTAAATTATAAATTCCACTACCATTTACTTCGTATGACAACTGACACCAAAGATTAGGGCTTCCATCTAAAGCATTATTTTTGAAAGTAACAGAAGTTAAATTGAAATCGTAATTAGGCTTAGGTGCTAAAGGAATATTTACACAAAAACTATTACTAATAGAAGTAGGCCAAGCTAAGTTGTTTGGCCTTACCCTAAGCCCTGTGCTATTGTAAGTTCCTCCTGGCTGAGTAGTAATTTCACTACCAACAGTTGTACTTCCTGCAGTAATATTAAGATTTGTACCACTTGGTAGAGGTTGTCCACCAGCAGGATTACCACCACCTGTTCTCATTGGGTAAGTAGCAAGTTGTGCATTGGAAATAAATGCAGAAAATAAAAAAAATAAAACGGTAAACAATTGTTTTATACGCAAACGTATATTAATGTACATAGCAATCCTTTTGTAATAATTGTGGCTAAATTAAATTTGAATAAGTAAAAATAAATTTATAACACCGAAATATTTCTCTAAGATAGCTTAAAATACCAACTAAATATGCAATCGATACCAAATTATTTATACTCGTCAATATAAAAAACTACTTTATAATAATGCAAAAAATGTGAAAATCGCTGCTTTAAAAAAATAAAGAGACTGCCTTTTTAAGACAGCCTCTTTATATCGTTGAATTAAAATTTTATAATCTTGGATGAATTAATTAAACATCAATTTTAGCGTATTTTGCATGAGTTTCTATAAATTCACGTCTAGGGGGCACATCATCACCCATAAGCATGCTAAATACCCTATCTGCTTCGGCAACACTATCAATATTTACTCGTTTTAAAACCCTACGAGCAGGATCCATTGTGGTTTCCCAAAGCTGCTCAGCATTCATCTCTCCTAATCCTTTATAGCGTTGTAACGTAACATTATCTTCTTTACCTCCACCTAATTTTAATGTAATCGCTTTTCTTTGTTCCTCATTGTAAGCATATTCGGCTTCTTTTCCTTTTTTAATTAAATATAGTGGTGGTTGAGCCAAATATACATAACCTTGCTCTACCATCTCTTTCATATATCTAAAGATGAAAGTTAAGATAAGCGTTGCGATGTGGCTTCCATCCACATCGGCATCGGTCATAATAATTAATTTGTGATAACGAAGCTTTGATAAATTTAATGCTTTGGGATCATCTTCTGTACCTACAGTTACACCTAAAGCAGTGTACATATTTCGTATCTCTTCGTTTTCATATATCTTGTGTTCCATTGCTTTTTCTACATTCAAAATTTTTCCTCGCAATGGTAATATAGCTTGATAGTTTCTATCCCTTCCTTGCTTTGCTGTACCTCCAGCCGAGTCTCCCTCAACTAAATAAAGTTCGCATTTTTCTGCATCACGTTCACTACAATCTGCAAGCTTTCCTGGCAAACCGCCTCCACTTAAAACTGTTTTACGCTGAACTAATTCTCTAGCTTTTTTTGCTGCAACACGTGCCTGGGCTGCTAACACTATTTTTGAAATTACGTTTTTGGCTTCTCTTGGATTTTCTTCTAAATAAGCCTGCAATGCACGGCCCACTGCAGTTTGAACAGTACCTGCAACATCGCTATTGCCTAGTTTTGTTTTTGTTTGACCTTCAAATTGTGGTTCAGGAACTTTTACTGAGATAATAGCACTTAAGCCTTCCCTAAAATCATCTCCTTCTACTTCTACTTTCGCTTTTTCAAATAATCCTTCTTTATCGCCATAACTTTTAAATACACGGGTTAATGCAGTTCTAAATCCAGTAACGTGTGTACCGCCTTCAATAGTGTTGATATTATTTACATAAGAATAAATATGTTCCTTAAAATCGTCATTATAAGTCATTGCTACTTCAACTGCTACATTACTTGCTTCGTCGTGACCCTCAAAATAGAGTGTATTAGAAATAAGTGGAACTCGATTACTAGCTTTATCAAGCATTTCAACAAACTCAACAATACCGCCTTCACTATAAAAATCTTTCGTATAACAATTTCCCTCTTCATCAACTTCTCTCAAGTCATTGATAGTAATATTTATTTTTCTGTTAAGAAAAGAAAGTTCTCTTAATCTTCCTTCTAAAATTTCTCTGTTATAAATCGATACTTGAAATATAGATGTATCTGGCCAAAAGTGAACAGTTGTACCTGTTTTATTACTTGTACCAACCTCACGTACAGCATATTTGGGAATACCTGTTGCATATTCTTGTTCAAATATTTTTCCTTCACGCTCTACCTTTACATGAAGCTTAGAACTTAATGCATTTACACAACTTACACCCACTCCATGTAAACCACCGGAAACCTTGTAAGTGTTTTTATCAAACTTACCGCCGGCGTGCAAAACTGTCATTACAACCTCCAATGCACTACGTTTTTCTTTGGTGTGCATTGCTGTAGGGATTCCACGCCCATCGTCACTAACACTAATGGAATTATCTTCGTGTATATTAACTGTTATTTTTTTACAGTAGCCAGCTAAAGCCTCATCAATACTATTGTCAACAACTTCGTACACTAAATGATGTAAACCCTTGTTACCAATATCACCAATATACATTGCTGGTCTTTTTCGAACTGCTTCTAAACCTTCTAGTACCTGAATACTATCTGCTCCATAATTTTTATTCTGTGCGTCGTTGCTTATGTTTTGTTCTTCGCTATTCATACCGATTTATCTTATAATTAATTGAAATTTTAAGTGTGGCGAAGATAAGGGAAACAAGTGCTGATTTAGTGTGGAAAACGCCTTAGTTATACACAAAAAAAAATCCCGCAATAAAGCGGGATAAGCAAGTTTGAACTATTAAAAGATTAAGTAGTTTCTCTAATTAAGCAACCTTCTCAGTATTAGCTGTAGCTGTTTTTTTAACAGCCAATTTGTGTGGACGGCTTTTGCCAAATGACCCTTTAAATCTTTTTCCTTTAGCTGTTTTTTTATCACCTCTTCCCATTGTATTTAATTTGTTTTTTTATTAATGAACTGCGAAAATAAAAAATCCTTCCGAGATGGAAGGATTTTTTTTGAAAAGTTGTTGTAGGGATTAGATTTTTGAGCTTAATTCTTTTCCTGCTTTAAACTTTGCAACTTTTTTTGCTTTGATTTTGATAGCAGCCCCAGTTTGAGGATTACGACCAGTTCTAGCAGCACGTTTTGTTACAGAAAAAGTACCAAAACCTACCAAAGTTACTTTACCACCGCCTTTTAAGGTTTTTTGAACTGCAGTTGTAAAAGAATCGATAGCAGCATTAGCCTGTGTTTTAGTTAAACCTGCATCTTCTGCAATTTTTGCAATTAATTCAGCTTTGTTCATGTTATATTTTTTATTTGTTAATTAACAATAACAAATATAGATGCTTTGTAAAACCAACAAACTGTTTTTTATCATTTTGTGAAAAAAAACTTTCAAACGCTTTGGTAATAGGCTTTGTATTGCTTTAATGTGAAAAACGTTAAAACTTTTTAATTAAGCCCTAAAAAGTCTAAAACTATTGATATTATTGAATTACAGAAGATTTATTGAATAATATTAAGCATTATAAAATTCAGGGGAATATAGTAGAAATTGAAATTGAAAAATTATTATTTATTTTCTTTGCACAGTTAATCCACAATTTGCATTAATGAACGAAACCCTATGAATTTATTACCAAAAAGATTCAATCCATCTTGTCTGAGTTTTGGTGCATACTTTTCGATATACAAGTTATACTGAGCCTTTGAATCGCAGTAATACTGAATAGCATAAGTTGGTCCATCTGCTTCATCAATTTCTAAAAGGCGTACAAATTGATATTTAGTAAAGCAATCTGTTGCCATTACATCATTCAAATGTGTTTCTTTCATCCACTTTACCCAAGCTTCGTGAATTTCCCAATTAGTCTTTATGGTTACATTATAAATAAACATTTTACTTTCGATTTATTGATTTCAGAATTACGATTGATTAAAGAATAATTGCATCCAAATTATTATAATTAATAGATGTTTGTGTGCCCGTTGAAAGATTTTTTAAATTAAAATTCTCATCTTCTAACTCTTTACTACCAAGTATAGCAACATTAGGAATTCCTTTCTTTTCAGCATATTTAAATTGCTTATCAAACTTTGTTTGTTCGTGATATAATTCGCAGCCAATACTTTTATCTCTCAATTGCTGCATTATTTCGTAAGCTTTTTTGCTTTCGGCATCTCCTAAATTAAAAAATAATATTTTAGTTGTTGATGAAGATTCTACATCTACAGGAAATAATTTCAATTCATCCATTACATCATAAATTCTATCTACACCAAAGCTTATACCTACACCAGGAATATTAGGTACGCCAAATAAACTTGTTAAATCATCATATCTTCCTCCACCTCCAATGCTTCCCATTTGTACATTGTTGGCTTTTATTTCAAAAATAATTCCAGTGTAATAATTTAAGCCACGAGCGAGAGTGAGGTCAATACAAAGTTTCTCGTTTCTTGTTTCTCGCTTCTTATTTTGTGTAGTATAGTTTATAATAAATTCTATTTCTTCAATTCCTTTATTGCCAATTTCATTGTCTTTCAAAATGTTTTTTAGCTTGTATAATTTTTCAACATTGCTTCCATCAATTTGCAAGTAAGATTCAATAGCTGTTACTTGTTCGGCATTTAATCCTTTTTGAGAAAGTTCGTCTTTTACTTTATCAATACCAATTTTATCAAGTTTATCAATGGCAACCGTAATATCAATTAATTTATCTGTACCACCACAAATTTCAGCTAAGGCTTGCAATATTTTTCTGCTATTTATTTTTATTTCAACATCAATACCTAGCTTTTGAAAAACTGAAGCATAAATATTTATAAGCTCTACTTCGTTCACTAAACTATTGCTTCCTACAATATCTGCATCACATTGATAAAACTCTCTGTAACGACCACGTTGAGGTCTATCTGCACGCCACACAGGCTGTATTTGATAACGTTTAAACGGGAATGCAAGTTGTGAATGATTCATTGCAACATAACGTGCAAATGGAATAGTTAAATCGTATCGTAAGGCTCTTTCAGTAATTCCTTTATTGTTTTTTCCTTCTAATATTTTTTCAAAATCTTCTTTAATTTTTTGTTGTTTATCTGGATTATCTAAGCCATTATTTAGAATTTTAAAAATTAGCTTATCACCTTCATCTCCATATTTTCCCATCAATGTTTCCAGGTTTTCCATTGCTGGAGTTTCTAATGGTTCAAAACCATATAGCTCAAAAGCATTTTTTATTGTATTGAAAATGTAGTTGCGTTTTCTAACAACGTTTGCACTAAAATCTCTGGTACCTTGTGGAATTGATGGCTTAGACATAATTATAAAATAAAAGCAAAAGTAAAAGGTATTTACTTTAAGTGAAAGGGATAACTAGCCTGATAGCTCACTAGCATTACTACACTTGAAGTGTGCGACGCAACTAAAGCTTCATTATTGCAATAAAGCTTACCTCAAAAAAAAATTAAAAATATAAAAATTGCAATAGGATATTTGGCATAATACCTAGTAAAATAACAAGTGCAGATAATATTATTAATCCAAATTTAAAACCACTTGTAATTGCCGTAGTTTCAGCATCGCCTTGTTTAAAATACATTGCCTGAATGACTCTAAAATAATAATAAACACTTACAGCTGCAAAAAGAACTGCAATAATTACCATCATAAATCCATTATGAGATTGTAATACAGAAGTAAGCATGTAATATTTGGCAAAAAAACCTGCAGTTAATGGAATACCAGCCAATGATAATAGAAAAATAGTATTTGCAGCCGCAAGTACAGGTTGAGATTTTGCTAATCCATTATAACCTTCAAATGTGTAATCTTTCATTTTAATTAATACTGCAAATACACCAATTGTAGCAAAACTGTAAGCAGCACTATAAAGTAAAATTCCCTCTTTTGCAAAAGCATTATTACTATATAATGCAAACAACATAAAACCTGCTTGTGCAATGGAACTATAAGCCATCATACGTTTAACGCTTTGTTGAAATACTGCTGTAATGTTACCAATAAACAATGTAGCAATTATGACTAATGGCAATATTAATTTCCAGGATGCTTGCAGTTGGAAATAATGATTTTCGAATAGCTTAATAAAAGCAATAAATCCGGCAGCTTTAACTATTGTAGCCATAAATGATGTGAATACAGATGGAGCTCCATCATACACATCTGGTGTCCAGAAATGAAAAGGTGCAGCACTTACTTTAAATGCCATTGAAACAAAAATAAACAGTAATCCTAGTGGTAGTAAAATTCCAAAATTTTGCATTGGACTACCCACTGAAGGAATATCAAAAGCAGTATTAAAATTGCCATTAGCACCATACATTAGTGCAATACCCATTAACATTATTCCTGTAGAAAAAGAACCCATTAAAAAATACTTTAAAGATGCTTCATTACTTTTTAAATTCTTTTTGTCGGAACCTGTAAGTATGTATAATGGAATAGTCATTATTTCAATACCCAAAAACAACATTAGTAAATTATTGTACGCCGATAATATTGAAACGCCACACAAAACGAAAAACAAAATAGCAAAATATTCAGCAGCATTATCTCCAACTTTAGTAATATCACTACCACTTAAAATAACATACATCAATGTTGAAAAAATAGAAATTGAATTAAACAAAAATCCAAACCTGTTAAATACAAGCATATTTTTAACATCTATAGTAATGCTAAACCAAGAGTATGTGTCTGCAATGTTTGCTAAAAGCAAAAAAGCTAAACCAAGTATTGCTACATTTCTAATAGCAATTTTTTTAGTGGTAAAAATTCCACTAAACATCATTACAACACCTAATAAAGCCGAAATAATTATTGTATTCATAATACCCCAACCCCTAAAGGGGAAATTTATTTTTTTTATTTATGTTACCAGCGACATTACTACTATTTAACTTCAGTGGCGTCGCACACTTCAACTGATATTCTATATTCAGCAAACTACTTTACCAAATTAATTAATGGCATTGGATATACACCAAATGCAATTATCATAATAACTAAAATCCCTAAAGCCAATTTAATATTAAAACTTATATCAACAGCTTTTTCAGTTGCTACAACCGTATTACCATAAAATATTTTTTGAACCATGTTTAAAGTATAAACAGCACCGAGTATAATACTAATTCCTGCAACTGCAGCAAACCAAACATTAAATTGAAACAAACCACTAAACATTAAAAATTCTCCAACAAATGCATTTGTCAATGGCAAAGCAATATTTGCAAATGACATAATAACAAACAAAATAGCTAACGTTGGAGCTTTTTGTGCTAGACCTCCAAGTTCACTAAACTTTCTTGTTCCTAACTGCTGTTCAATTATATCAGCTACAATCCATAAACCAATTACATTAATTCCATGGTTGAACATTTGAATTAAAACACCTTCCATACCAACAGTTGTGTTGGTAAAAATTGCTGCACACATTAATCCAATATGAGCAATAGATGAATAAGCAACTAAACGTTTTATATCATCTTGCTTGATTGCAATTAATGAGGCATATAACATTCCAATTACTGAAAGTATAATTACTAAATTTGAATGGCCTTTAACAGCTAAAGGCACAATTGGTAACAACCATTTTATAACTGCAAAAATTCCCATTTTTACCATTACACCACTTAGTACCATAGTTACAGCTGTAGGAGCTTGTTCATAAGCATCGGGCTGCCAGGTATGAAAAGGGAATATTGGCATTTTTATAGCAAATGCAATAAACATTAAGGCAAATATTGATGCTTGTTGCTTAACACTTAAATGTAGCTGTAAAAAATCTTGATAGGCAAAAGAGTGATTACCCGAAGTATGCAAATACAAATAAATTAAACCAAGCAACATTAATAAAGAACCAACAAATGTGTAGATGAAAAACTTAAATGTAACTTGTATTCTTTTTTCTCCTCCCCAAATAGAGCATAGAAAATAAGCAGGAATTAAAGCTAGTTCCCAAAAGAAATAAAATAATAAGGCATCATTTGCAATAAAAACGCCCATAATTCCAGCTTGCATTAATAGCATTAATCCAAAGAAAGCTCCGGGATTTTTATATGTATTTTTATTAATTGCAGTAAAAATTATTGGTAATGATATCGAATTTAATAAACAAAGCATTTTGCTCATTCCGTTCATTGAAAGAGAAAAATTACTGTGTAATGCAGGAATCCAGGTTGTAGTAAATTCAGTTTGACTTGTAGCACACAAACAAAGCAATGAAACCAGCAAAGTAGCTATTGATGTCAATAATGTAAAAACTTTTATTATTTTTTCATCCTTCAAAAAGAATGAAAAAAAACCAGTTACAATAGGAATAAGTATAAGTAATAATGAATACATCTTTAATTTATGAATGTTGAATTATGAGTTATAAAAACTTTTTGCTTTTTAACAACACAATTCATAATTAAAACAACTTTGTAATAAATCTATAAATATGACTGTCATTTATCCAAATAAAAATAATAACCACAAATGCAAAAACCATAATCAATATATAATTTCCAACTAAACCACTTTGCATTAATCTTACCTGACGAGATCCATAATGAACCAATTTACCAACCCCATTTACAACACCATCAATACCACTTTTCTCAATAATATTTTTAAAGAATGTTGCAATAGCTTCAAGTGGTTTTACAATAATCATATCATAGAACTCATCTACATACCATTTATTTGCTAATACTTTTCCTAAGCCTTCAGCATCGTTCATTTCAGGCTTTTTACTAAATTTATTAACAGCAAATAAAATAGCAATAGCAGCAATAGCAACAGAAATTGCCATTAACATCCATTCTGTATTATGTTCAATATGATGTGCTTTTTCAGAAGTTAAAACTGGAGAAAGAAAATGATGAAGTTCATGATGCCCACCCATTAACTCAGGAATCCCAACCATTCCACCAATAACACTTAATAATGCCAAAACCATTAAAGGAATTGTCATTGCTTTTGGTGATTCGTGTAAATGATGTTCTTGATCGTGAGTGCCTCTAAAATTTCCTAAAAAAGTTGTTGCATATAGTCTGAACATATAAAAAGCAGTCATAGCAGCTCCAACAACTCCAAGCACCCAATAAATAGGACTATGAGCAAAAGCTGCAGCTAAAATTTCATCTTTAGAGAAGAAACCACTGAATGGTGGAATACCAGATATTGCTATACATCCTAATAAAAAAGTAAGATGCGTAATAGGCAATTTCTTTTTCAACCCACCCATATTTCTAATATCTTGCTCGTGGTGCATTGCGTGAATAACAGAACCAGCACCCAAGAATAAAAGAGCTTTGAAAAAAGCATGTGTCATAACATGAAATACAGCACCAGTGTATGCTCCTACCCCTAAACCCAAAAACATATATCCCAATTGACTTACAGTTGAATAAGCCAATACTTTTTTAATATCATTTTGTTTAATGGCAATTGTAGCAGAAAATAATGCAGTTGCTAAACCAATAATAGCAATTAAGTGCATTGTAAATTCGCTCATACTAAACAATACATTGCTACGAGCAATCATATAAATACCAGCTGTAACCATAGTTGCAGCGTGTATTAATGCAGAAACAGGTGTTGGGCCAGCCATTGCATCAGGCAACCAAGTGTATAAAGGAATTTGTGCAGATTTACCCATTGCTCCAACAAAAAGTAAAAGCGTAATTGCTGTAACATCAAATGTTGTAAGCGTTGAGGCTTTTGCAAAAACTTCTGTGTATCCAACAGTTCCAAGTTTATTTATAATCCAAAATACAGCCAATAAAAATCCTAAATCTCCAATACGATTCATTACAAATGCTTTTTTAGCAGCAGCATTGTAATTGTTATTTTTAAACCAGAAGCCAATTAATAAATAAGAGCAAAGCCCCACTCCTTCCCAACCAATAAACATTATTACATAATTTGCTCCAAGAACCAACAACAACATTGAAAAAACAAACAAATTCAAATACGCAAAGTACCTTCCAAAATGTTGTGGTTCTTCTTCGTGCATATACGAAGTAGAATAAACGTGAATTAAAAAACCAATTCCAGTAATAATTAATAAAAAAAGAGATGATAATTGATCAACCTGAAATGCAAAATCAACTTTAAAAGTTGCTGTTTGTATAAAAGTAAATAAAGGATTTACAGGAATTGCTCCATTGGTTCTGACATCTAAAAACAATAGCAAACTAACTACAAATGATGCCAATATTGCACCACTTCCAATAATTCCAATTAATGATTTTGATAATGATTTTCTACATAGTCCATTAACTAAAAAGCCAATTAATGGAAAAAGTGGAATCAAGTAAACAAGTTTATTCATACCTTTTTTTTATGAAGAGTTATGAAATTATGAGTTATGAATTTTACGTTCAGCATTCATAATTCCTAATTCCCAATTCATATTTTAATTCTTAAGTCTATTTAAAAAGTTAACATCAATGCTATGTGTGTTTCTATACATCATAACAATAATGGCTAAGCCAACACTTACTTCTGCTGCTGCAACAACCATAATAAAAAAAACAAAAATTTGAGCATCTGCTCCTACTAATGTTGATTTATCTTTTAAATACGCTACTCCGTGGTGCATTTTACTAAATGCTACTAAAAGTAGGTTTACAGCATTCAACATTAATTCTATACACATAAATACAATAATTGCATTGCGACGTACTAAAACCCCCACAATTCCTATTGTAAACAATGTCATACAAAAAATGATATAGTTACTTATTGGCATAATTTCAATTTGCTGATGCGATTATATGCTAATATGCTAATAAATAGCATTTACATAAATCAATTAATATTTTTTATTGGCTAATTACCACAACGGCTAATCAGCACATTCAACTATTTCTTTCCAATTACAACAGCTCCAACCATTGCACTTAAAAACAATACACTACTAATTTCAAAAGGAACCACAAAGTCTGTAAACAACACTTTCCCTAAAGTTCCAATTAATCCAATATTTCCATTACCGGCAACTATTTCCTTTGCATTAATTTCATTAGCTTGTTTTACCAATGAAACTAAAACTATCAATAAACTTCCACCAGAAATAGCACCAGCTAATTTTATCCAAACATTTTTTTGTGGGTCACCTTCCTTGCCTAGATTCATTAACATAATTACAAATAAAAACAGCACCATAATAGCACCTGCGTAAACTATTAAGTTTACAATAGCTAAAAATTGGGCATTCAATAATATGTAATGACCGCTAATTGCAAAAAATACTACAATAAGCCACAATACGCTATGTACAGGGTTTTTACTTAATAAAACCATTAAAGCACTTGTAACTGCCAAGCCACTTAAAACCCAAAATAATATTTGTATTAAATTCATTTTTTCAATTATGAGTTATGAATTATGAGTTATGAATTTTACATTCAGCATTCATATTCCTTAATTCTACATTCCTTTTGCTTTTGCAAAATCTGCTGCCTCTATTTTTACATTTGGATTAAGCAAATCTGGTTTTCCATAAATAAATCCTTTACGTGCAAAATTT
>CAZTOP010000030.1:0-17643 GCA_964615145.1 uncultured Chitinophagaceae bacterium | reverse complement strand
GCTTCTTCGCATAAACCACAAAATATACAACGCAACATATTAATTTCATATTTAGCAGCATACTTCTCTTCTCTGTATAAGTGCTCTTCACTCTCCAGTCTTTCTGCAGCTTCCATTGTAATAGCTTCTGCAGGACAAGCCACAGCACACAAACCACAAGCTGTGCATCTTTCACGCCCTTCCTCATCTCTATTTAAAACGTGTAAACCTCTAAAAACTGGGCTAAACTCACGTGTTTGTTCTGGAAAACGAATAGTAGGTTTTCGTTTAAAAATGTGCATAAATGTGATGAACATTCCTTTAATGATATTCCAAAGATAGATTCTCTCTAGAAAAGTCATTGGGCTTCTATCAACCTGTTTTACTCTTTGTGTTAGTGCTTGCATTTTAAAATGTTTGCAAATATATTTATGTTAAAAACTATTTACTTTAAAATAAACCTTCGGTTTATTATTTTTTACTTATGATACCAACTTTGTGCTACTATTAAATTTCAGTTGCGTCGCACACTTCAACTTTAATATTTCTTTTGAGCTTATTTTTTTCAGCTATAAACCACTTTCAATTATTTCTTGTTCTTTACTGGTTTTGGTTGCATTGTTTTCGAACCATTTTGGTTTTAACCAATGCACGAAACTTAAAATTAAAAGTAAAAATCCAGCAGTAACAAACACTATCGAAGTAATTTTTTGCAAATCAGATTCAATGTGGTTTGCTTTATCTCTCATTTTCACAATGAATCTCAAAATCATTGTTATCGCCCAAATTACATAAAGAACACTGTTTACAATTCTCCACTTCGAAGATACTTTTTCATTATTTTGGATCCAAAAAGACATCTTACGAATACCTAAAAATGAAACCCAATTGTTTTATATAAAATTATTCCGCCAGTTAAAATTAAATTTACTAAAGCCAATGGTATCATCGTTTTCCAACCTAAATCCATTAATTGATCATATCTAAACCTAGGAATTGTCCATCTAATCCACATAAAAATAAAAATGAAAATAATAACTTTCGTCAATAATACACCTACTTGTAACAATGCTGTCCAATCGTGTAAACTTCCAGCATATAATTTGGCATCATCAACAAATGGTATATCATATCCACCAAAATACATTGTAGCCATAACAGCACTACTCATAATCATGTTAATGTACTCAGCAAATAAATAAAAACCCAATTTCATTGATGAATATTCCTGATGATATCCAAAATTCAATTCGTTCTCCGCTTCTGGCAAATCAAAGGGTGTTCTATTGCACTCAGCTAAAGCACAAATAAAGAATATTAAAAATCCTAATGGCTGATACACAACATTCCAGAAGCTTTGTTCTTGTTGTTGCTTTACAATTGCTCCTAAACTCAAATTACCAGTCATAAAAATCAAAGCTATTAATGCCAACCCCATTGCAAGCTCATAACTGATAGCTTGACTGGCTGCACGAAGAGAAGACATCAATGAAAACTTATTATTACTTGCCCAGCCACCAATCATAATACCATAAACGCCCATACTTACCACTGCAAATACATATAAAATACCAATATTTACATCAGCAATTTGAATAGGAAATTGATGTCCATTGAATGTGATGGTTCCTGCCCAAGGAATAACAGCACAAGTCATTAAACTTGCCGTCATAGCTAAACCCGGACCTAAAATAAAGAGCCACTTGTTAGCAGCAGTCGGAATAATGTCTTCTTTTGTAAACATTTTAACTCCATCTGCCAAAGGTTGTAACAATCCCCAAGGGCCAGCACGACTAGGACCTGGACGATCTTGAAGAATAGCTGCAACTTTTCTTTCAGCAAATGTTGTATATAAAGCTATACCTAAACTTGCAAGGATGATAATGACAATCAACCCAAATTTTTCTAATAATAAAAGCCATTCAAACGAAAGCAAATACATTTCAGTTAGTTTATTTATTAAAATCCGTTGAGTGAGCAGGTCTGTTTAGTTTACTCAGTTCAATATTTGTTTTATTTACTTCACTTTGATCGTGAATGTTCATTAGTAATTTAGGATCGCGACCCTTCAATACTTTGTTCAATGTTTCCTCGGGTTTTGTTACACCCACATAGTGCCCTTGTGAAATTACTGAATGACGATTGATATTGCTTGGTCCTTCAATTACCCAATCACTTGCTTTTTTTGTTTCAAATCTGCAAGTGTTGCAAATCCATCCTGTTTTACCATTTGAGGCTTCTTTAACCTCTCCCCACTCATCCTTACGTGCAGTTACTCTGAATACTTCATCACCACGCATCCATAGTTGAACTTCACCACAACATTTTGGGTTGTCGCAATTTCTGTGTGCATCAACAGGCTTGGTAAACCAAACACGATTTTTAAATCTGAAAGTTTTATCGGTTAATGCTCCTACAGGGCAAACATCAATTACATTTCCAATAAAATCGTTCTTCAAATTTTTTTCAATGAAAGTTGCAATTTGAGCATGGTCACCTCTATCTAAAATACCATGTTCTCTTTTGTCTGTAAGTTGATTAGCGGCAAATACACATCTGAAACACATTATACAACGTGTCATGTGCAACTGAATATAATCGCCTAAATCAACCTTGTGAAAAGTTCTGCGTTTGAATTCGTAGCGAGTTGCTTCTTTTCCGTGTTCATAGCCCAAATCTTGTAAATGACATTCACCAGCTTGGTCGCAAACAGGACAATCTAATGGGTGATTGATTAATAAGAATTCAACAACTCCTGCACGTGCATCAATTACTTTTGGAGAAGTGATATTCTTTACTTCCATTCCATCCATTACAGTAGTTCTGCAACTTGCAACAAGTTTTGGCATTGGTCGAGGATCTTTTTCAGAACCTTTACTTACTTCAACTAAACAAGTTCTGCATTTACCACCACTTCCTTCCAATTTGCTATAATAGCACATTGCAGGTGGTGTAACATCTCCTCCAATTTGACGAGCAGCATTCAGAATTGTTGTTCCTGCAGGAACTTCAACTGTAATGTTGTCGATGGTTACTTTATGTAATATTTGTTCAGACATAGTTTTACGCTGTTACTGGTACATGAATTTCATCGGCATAATGTGCCAATCCAAAATTTCTAATTTGCGATTCTTGAGGATTATTAATGTGCCATTCAAACTCATC
Source organism: uncultured Chitinophagaceae bacterium (assembly GCA_964615145.1). GTDB lineage: Bacteria > Bacteroidota > Bacteroidia > Chitinophagales > Chitinophagaceae > CAIVPM01. The sequence continues at coordinate 14,499 of CAZTOP010000030.1, read as the reverse complement.
TCTAAAATGCCTGATAGCTGCTGCAACAGGCCAAGCTGCTGCATCACCTAAAGGACAGATTGTATTTCCTTCTATTTTACGTTGGATATCCCACAATAAATCTATATCGCTACTTGTTCCTTTTCCACTCTCAATTTTCCAAAGAATTTTTTCCATCCAACCAGTTCCTTCTCTACAAGGACTGCATTGTCCACAACTTTCATGTCTGTAAAAACGAGCCAAGGTGTAAGTATTTTTTACAATACATTGGTCTTCATCCAGCACGATAAATCCACCACTACCCATCATTGAACCTGTTGCAAAGCCTCCATCTGAAAGACTTTCATAGTTCATATATCTAGGTTCGCCTTTCGCAGTTTTTAGCAGTAAGTTAGCAGGGAGAATCGGAACTGATGATCCACCAGGAATACAAGCTTTTAATTTTTTCCCATTTTTAATTCCGCCACACCATTCATCACTGTATATAAATTCTTCAACGGTAATAGTCATATCAATTTCATAAACTCCTGGTTTATTGATGTTACCACAAGCTGAAATTAATTTTGTTCCTGTACTTTTTCCAACACCAATTTTTGCATATTCATCACCACCCATATTGATAATTGGTCCAACGGCTGCAATAGTTTCTACATTATTAACCACGGTTGGTCTTTTCCATAAACCTTGCACAGCAGGGAATGGAGGTTTGATTCTAGGATTACCACGTTTTCCTTCAAGACTTTCGATCAAAGCTGTTTCCTCTCCACAGATATAGGCACCTGCACCACGTTGAACGTGAATATTACAATCGAAACCAGTACCTAAAATATTTTTACCTAACCAACCATTTGCTTTTGCTTCATCAATTGCTTGTTCTAAAATATCAACAATCCAAGCATATTCACCACGTATATAAATATAAGAATCATTGCTACCTAAAGCAAATGAACTCACTATCATTCCTTCGATTAATAGATGAGGGATGAACTCCATCAAATATCTGTCCTTAAAGGTTCCTGGCTCACTCTCATCGGCATTTACCACTAAATGACGTGGCACACCCTCAGGTTTTGCAATAAAACTCCATTTCATTCCAGCAGGAAAACCTGCACCACCACGACCTCGCAAACCACTTTTCTTAACCTCTTCAACAATGCTATCAGGGTTCATTGTTTTAAGAGCTTTCTCCACACTTCTATAACCACCTTCACGACGATACACATCATATAATCTGATGTTTTCTACGTGTGCTTTTTCTAATAATAATTTTTTACTCATATTTTCCTATTAAGGAATAAATGTTTTAATTCATTTTAACCGCTTGCCTTGCAACCAACTGCCATTCTTTATCTTTCTTTATCAAGGTTAACGTTATTTTCATATTTAATTCTAAAGGTTGTTGCTGATAATTCATTACAACTTTAGCATTCATATTTACAATAGCAGTGTTATCATAGATTCTAATCTTCATTTCTGTTGGTTCAATAGACTTATAATCTTGTACCAATGAAACAACATCTCGAATTAACTCTGCTTTTGTTTGAATCATAGCATTGGTGTGACCATACGTTACATCATCTGCTAAAACCTTTGAAAGAGCAACACTATCTTTTGCTACTAAAGCATTTTTTAGTGTTAGCATTTTCATCATTATTTCCATTCTACCTTTCTCATCTTGAGAAAAAGAAAGTGTAGCAATTGACAGAAATAGTATGATAAATTTCAATTTCACTTTATAATTTTTAATTAACCTTTACCGCTTGTCTTCCCATCAGTTTCCAATTCTTTTTCACTTTTGTCCAGGTTTGTAAAATGCTTAGTTTTAATGGAATCACTTTGCCATCTTCTTTAGTTTCTGTTCCAGTTAATAAACATCTTACAACAGCTGTATTATCATTTACAATAACCTGATTAATTTCTGTTTTGATATCTGTATAAGTTGATTTGTTGTGAGAAGCATTTTCAATTACTTCTTTTCTATTTTCAACCTTACCTCCACTATGACCATAATTTACTTCATAACCCAATAAACTTTCTAAAGCAAAGCTATCTTTATCAATAAAAATTGCCTTGTGAAGTTCTAATACTTTATCTGAAACTTGTTTAATTGGTTTGTATTGAGCCAATCCTGCAGTTAGAAAAAAAGCAAATAATATGGTGATGATTAACTTCATTTAATTATTTACACTAGCATTTTTTCTACATTCTTCAATAATAGCATCCACTCTTTCTTTTGTTAAATGCTCCTTATAGTGTTTACCCATTTGCATCATAGGTGCATAGCCACAAGCACCCAAACATTCGACAGTTTTTAAAGTGAACATTCCATCTGGTGTAGTTTCTCCAACACCTATGTTTAGTTTTTGTTTGATATAATCAATAATATCATCACTTCCACTAACCATACAAGGTCCAGTTTGACAAACTTCGAACATATATTTTCCAACAGGTTTTAAGTTGTACATACTATAGAATGTAGCTACTTCATAAACTTCTATTGGAGTTATGCTTAATAGTTCTGCAACGTAGTCCATAGTATCGCTACTTAACCATCCACCAAAACTTTCCTGAGCTAAGTGTAAAACAGGTAACAAGGCACTTTTTTGTTTGCCTTCTGGATATCTGACTACCAGCCTGTTAAACTCTTGTAGTTGTTGTTCGTTAAATTTCATTTTTATAACGTTAATGTTGTTATTTTACCAATAATTAAACATTAATAATTAATAATTATTCTATGCATCCAATTCACCTGCAATTAAGTTTAAGCTACTCATTGTCATAATAGCATCACTTAACATAGCTCCTTTTGTTAATTCACCATAAGCTTGATAATAAATAAAACAAGGTCTTCTGAAATGTAAGCGATAAGGAGTTCTACCTCCGTCGCTAATTAAATAAAAACCTAGTTCTCCATTTGCTCCCTCAACAGCATTATACAATTCACCTGCTGGAATTTCAGTTTCACCCATCACAATTTTAAAGTGATAAATCAGGGCTTCCATTTTGGTGTAAACGTCTTTTTTCTCTGGCAAATAATAAGCAGGGCAATCAGCGTGATAAACATCAGCTTCTGACCCTTTAAATTCCTGTACCTTTTTATACGCCTGTTCAATTATTGACAGAGACTGCCAAACTTCTTCACCCCTTACCAACCATCTATCATAGTTATCACCAGTAGTGCCAACAGGTATTGTAAAATCAAAATCCTGATAACTACTGTAAGGGGTGTGAATACGAACATCATAATCAACACCTGCAGCCCTTAAATTTGGACCAGTAAATCCATAATTCAAAGCTCTCTCAGCACTGATAGCACCTGTATTTTTTGTTCTATCGATAAAAATTCTATTGCGTTTAAAAAGGTTTTCAAACTCTTTCCACACTTTGGGAAATTCTTTTAAAAATTTTTCTAATTTCTCAAATGCAGTATTGGTAAAGTTTCTCTCAAAACCACCTATTCTGCCCATATTTGTTGTTAATCTTGCACCACAAACTTCTTCATAAATTTCATAAACAGCCTCTCTATATTGCATTACATATAAGAAACCTGTATATGCACCAGCATCTACACCTACTATTGAATTACAAATTAAATGATCTGTAATTCTTGCCAACTCCATAATAATGACTCTCAAGTAGTCAACACGTTTTGGCGTTTTTACTTTCAATAATTTTTCACAGGTAATGTGCCAGCCCATGTTATTGATGGGAGATGAGCAATAATTTAACCTGTCAGTAAGAGTAGTAATTTGAAATAGAGGCCTTCGTTCGGCAAGTTTTTCAAATGCACGATGAATATAGCCAACAGTTTGTTCTGAACTTACAATTCTTTCCCCATCCATTTCTACAATGTTCTGAAAGACACCGTGAGTTGCAGGGTGAGTAGGTCCTAAGTTAAGCGTTGTGGTTTGCTTTTCTATAGAACCTTCAGGAAGTTTAATATGTTGATGTAATACGTCTGACATTTTATATTTAATTCGACAGTTTTTTATTTTAATTTAACCTCTACCAAACATTTCATCATCTTTATCAACCCTTGTTTGATCTTCTAATGGAAATTCTTTTCTCATTGGAAAATAATCCATTTCATCTACATTCAAAACACGTTTCAAATTTGGATGCCCAACGAAATTAATTCCAAAGAAATCATAAGTTTCCCTTTCCATCCAATTGGCTGCACTAAATAATTTTGATGCGGTGAAAACATCTGTATTTTCAATACTTGTAAACACCTTATATCTCAATCGAACATTATCTGCAAGATTGTGTAAATGATAAACTACAGCTAATTCTTTACCAATTTGATTTGGATAATGAACAGCTGTTAAGTCTGTCATAAACTTAAATTTCAATATTTCGTCGTCGTACAAAAACTGCAGCACTTTTAGGTTTATTTCTTTAGATGTTTCAAAAGAAAGTAACCCGAATTGCTCTTCAAAATTCGACACAGAATCTCCAAACTTTTCAGATAGTTTTTGTTTTATTATTTCGTTGCTTAAAGACATAATTTGATAATTCGACAATTTGATAATTCGACAATTTGATTTTCACATTTACTACTTGTCGAATTGACTAATTTATTCTATTCCGTAACTAGTCATTAGTTCTTGATATTTTTCACTTCCCCTTCTTCTTAAACTTTCGTTTTGAACCAAATCTTGAATTCGCATAACACCATCAATAATAGCTTCTGGCCTAGGCGGGCAGCCTGGCACATAAACATCTACGGGTATCACTTGATCAATTCCTTGCAAAACACTATAGGTGTCAAATATTCCACCACTACTTGCACAAGCCCCAACAGCAATAACCCAACGAGGTTCTGCCATTTGTAAATAAACTTGCTTTAGAACTGGAGCCATTTTTTTAGAAATAGTTCCCATAACCATTAATAAATCACATTGACGTGGAGAAAATCCAACACGTTCACTACCAAATCGAGCTAAATCATAGTGACTTCCCATTGTAGCCATAAACTCAATACCACAGCAGCTTGTAGCAAAAGGTAATGGCCAAATAGAGTTTTTACGAGCCAACCCCACTACTTTATCTAAACTAGTTGCAAAAAAGCCTTCACCGATATGCCCTTCGGGCAATTCAGATAAAGTTAAGCTATCGCTCAACTTAGCTTCTTTTGGATGAATGTTAAATCGTACAGGTCTCATTACAATTTGATGATTTGATGATTTGATATTTTGAGATTATAATATTTTTAATCATTTTACAATCTCATATTTGCTAATTATCATTAGCTAATCTTCCCACTTTAAAGCACCTTTTTTTATTACATATATAAACCCAAGAACAAAAAAAGCTACAAACATAATTACAGCAATAAACGTTTTCCAACCCATAGCAGCATCAGCTGCAAAAGTTTTAAAATTTACCGCATACGGATAAAAGAAAATTACTTCAACATCGAATAAAACAAACAAAATAGCAACTAAAAAATATTTAATTGCCATTGGAGAACGAGCATCGCCATGAGATTCTATACCACTTGTGAATGTCGCTAATTTATCCTTCGTATTTCTTTTAGGACCTATAAATGCAGATGCTAACAACATTACACCAACAAAACCAGAAGCAAATAGCAGTTGTATTGCAATGGGCAAATAGTTGGATGATGAAGTTATATTTAATATGTCTAATAACGAGTACATAATTTAAATTGAAGTCGCGAAGATAGTTGTGTAAATAATACAATGTAAAAACTCCTTGCAAATGCAAGGAGTTTTTCTAAAATAAGTAATATTTGGGGATTATTTTGTTTTTTTAGGCGGATTGGCTAATGCTTTTTGCATAAAACTTTTCTGTTCTGTGATAAATTTATTCTCTTCTCCTTCGTTTGGATATAAAACAAGCATTTTATCCAGTACTTCAATAGCTTTTGCATAGTCTTTTACTTTATCTGCATAATATAAAAGCATGTAATAATCGTTACCGAAAAGTGTTTTCCTGTTTTTTTCAACATCCTTTTCTAATTCAGCATTCAAATCTAATAGAGGTTGTATAGCTAATCCTTTAGTAGTATCAGGATCTAAACCAATAGCAGATTTACGATAAAATGAAACTGGTTGAGATTTATCTGGAAAAGCAGCTAAATATTTTTTGGCAATTTCTAATCCTAATGCGTAATTTTTTGCCAATTGTGCAACATTTGATAATCTGTAATAATCGAATTCACTTGTACTTCCTTTCAATTCAACAATTTTTTGCAATGCAGTTATCTGCTGTGAATACATTTTAGCCTTTTCATATAAATCTGCCTTTTGAGAAAAGTATTGAAGTTGATCGTTTTTTGAGGTTTCCATTTCCAATGCCTTGTCTATATAAGAAATAGCTTGCGTTTCAGAGCCTGGAAAACCAGATAAAATTTTTGCTGCAATATCATAATCACTTTGAAATATTTTTTCGGGAGTTGCAGTAGCGAGGAATTTTTCGATATTAGCTCTAGCTTGTAAAGAATCCTTTAGCTTGTCATAATTGTAAGCATATAATACTGGCACCCGCATTTTACAATCACTATTTTCTAACTCTTTTGCTTTAGCAATACTTTCTTGAAATTTAGCAGCACGAAATAAATAATCGGCATAGAAATAATCGTTATTACAATCCTTGTCTGCATATTGTAAATATTTTTCAATATTGTCTTTTGCTAAGGCTACATCCCTATTGGAGTAATAATTATAATTATCTAAATACACTGGTGGAAAAGCTGGATCAATAGCTAAAGCAGCATCAAAATACTGATCCATGAAACGCTTGTTCTGTTGGCTTAAATATATTTTTCCGATTAAATAGTTTGCCAGCACATTTCTAGAATCTCTACTTAAAGCTTCCATGTAAGCTTTCTGTGCTTCGCCACCATACTCACCCCCCATTTTCCTGTAACATAATCCCATGTATATAAAACATTCTGTATTTGTTGCATCAATTTCAGAAGCTTGCTTTAATTTTTCAATTGCATATTCCGGATTGCCAAATTTGCTGCTACCATCTTTTACTAAATGTCCCATACAATTTGCCCTTCCTATTGCATTTAAAATATATGCTGGTGCTTTGCCTTTGTTTTTTCCTCTGGTTTCGGCAGTTGTAGTAATTGCTGATTCGAATTTTTGGTTAGCACTATTCCAATCTCCACCTTGCAATAAATCCACATGTGCCATTCCTATGTATAATAGAGCATTATTTAAACCACCTTGCAAAGATTTTTGGAAAAGATTTTTAGCCCCAGTAACATCATCCATAGCAATAAAAGTTTCTCCTAGCCAATATACTGCATTTGCATCGTTGGAATTGGCTGCAACCATTTTTTCTAATTGATCTTTGGCACTTTTATTTTTTCCATAGTTCAATAATTTTACAGCATCATTGAGGGTTTGAGATGCAGCAACTGCAACTGTAAAAATTACTAAGGCAATTAGGCTAATTGTTTGTTTCATTTTCTGTATTTTAAATAATTAATCTTTTATTTTAGTCTGTCGTTTATTAAAACTCATTTTTGCTGGCACCAAACAAGCTCTTCTGAAAATCAGTTGTCCTTGCTCTGAACTGAGGAAATTTGTAAATCCTGTTCCAAGTCCTAACCAGTTTTCTTTTACAATAAAGTACAAGGGTCGTGCCAAAGGATATTGCCCGTACATTAAAGTTGCTTGTGATGCTTTTGCAAAATAATCTTTTTCGACGCAACCTTTACATTCCAACAAAGCAAATTTTATGTTTTTTAGATTATTAACTTGCTTCTCATCATATCCATTACTCACCCAACTATTTCCAACAAATCCAATAGCATTTGGCGTTCGTTTTATGGCTTCAATTACAGAATCGCTACCATTAACAGCAACTACATTTGCACCAAATGGTTTTCCTTTCAAAATACTGTCTTGCAGGTATTTTACAGTGCTAGTAGCATTTGTGCCATCTAAAATAGCAGTATATTTTTTTTTGCCACTTAATATATTTTCTAGCTTTTTTAATGTAAAGATAGAATCTGGATTATTAATATTAACAATTGCTGCAATAGCATCGTAAGCAACTATTCCAAACTGAGACTTGTAAGATAATTTATTAAAATAAAAATTGACTTCGTTTTGCGACAAGCCTCTTGAAACAATAACTAATCTTGTTGAATCATTTAACAAATCTTTAATACAATCAGCTTCGGATTTATAGTTTACAATGATTTTTGAATTGGGATAAAATGAATGATAAACATTTAACTCCTCTTCTATTGCTGGTTTAAAAGTTTCATCAACTGAAATGTAGATGGTTCCACTATTTGGACCATCTACTTTGGCGGGTTTTACTTCATTCTTATTATCGCAAAATGAAAGAGATAATACAAATATTATTAAAATTAATTTTCTCATTTAACCATCATTCTTTATGCCTCTGTACAATCTAAATCCTCCATATAAAAAACAAATGCTGCCAAAAAATTTTCTGAAAAGTTCATCAAACGCTAATACTTGCACAATATTGTATTTTTTTGCTACGAACATAATAAAGCCCATAGCTATAAACAATAAGGCCATTGTAATATGTCTTGCAGACTGCAATGCATTAAAGCCTCTATTATGTTGAAATTCGTCTCTCATTTAGCTAAAAGTTGGCAATTTATAGGAATTATATTAACAGTACTACTGTTTTACAAAGAAATTAATGAAAATACAATTACCAAATGCCTTTCATTATTAAGATTAGTTGTTATTAACAAATGAAATAGGCATTTTAAAATATACAGATACGGGCAATCCGTTCTGTAATCCAGGTTTCCATTTTGGCATTTTTTGAATAACCCTTAGCACTTCTTTATCTAAATCATCTCTTCCATTTTGAATAATTTCAACGTCTGAAATATTACCTTTTTTATCTACTACAAACTGTGCTAATACAACAATCCTTTCTCCTTCTGCAATATCATTTGGTTGATGCAAATTCCTTAACATAAAATTTTGTAAGGCTTCAATTCCGCCAGGAAACTCTGGGCTTTCAGTAGGATTAAAAGTTGTTGAATCATCATCATTGTTAGTTGTGCTCACTATTGTTTTATAGTTTGAAGTATCATTTGATAATCCGGGAGTAATGCCCACAAATCCAGAATCTTGACCACCAATTGAATTAAACTTACTGCTTATAAACGAAGTATCAACATCAGTAACATCTGGAACTATATTCTTAACCAAATGATCAGGCGTTATTGTTGGATTGGTATATATTACTTCGGCCACTGCTTTTTTAACTACACGTTGAATTGGTTTTTTTTCTATTGGCTTTGGCTTTTCGGGAATTGGGTTATCAAACTTTGCTAATGTAATTACTTTACCAACATATAAATCAACTACTTTTTTAGGTGTTTTCCAACCTTGAAGTACTGCAAATATTAATACGAGCAATGCTGTAGCCCCAATTGACTTTTTTAATCTGTTTGGATAAAATCTACGCAATTCATAAGCACCATAAGCTTTGTTTTTATTTTCAAATAAAAGGTCTAGTGTACTACTTTCTAAAATATTTTCTGGTTTCATTTTTTTAAATTTTAATCAGTGGAAAAATGTAAACTGCTAGCTGTTTTATGTAAGATGTATTTAATATAAATATTCCATAAAAGAAGATTAATACAATTGCTGGTAGGTTTGGATATTTAATAATATCTGGTAAACTAATGAATGAATGAATCAATTATTTACTAAACCACTTATGATTCCTTTAAATAAAACATACAAAAAAAAATCATCTTTATTTATTTTCGTTTAATGAAAATATTGATGGTTTGTTTAGGAAATATTTGTAGAAGCCCTTTAGCAGAAGGCATTTTACAAGATAAAATAAATAAAAGAGGTTTAAACTGGATGGTGGATAGTGCAGGAACAGCAGGTTATCATGTTGGCGAAGCTCCGCATCATTTATCTCAAAAAGTTGCCAAGCAAAATGGCATTGATATTAGCAAACAACAATCTAGAAAATTTGTGAGAGAAGATATTATTAGGTTTGATAAAATCTTTGTAATGGATACAGACAATTACAATGATGTTAAGAAAATTTGTGATAGAGACTGGAATGAAACTAAGATTGATTTACTATTAAATTTATCACACCCAAATCAAAATAAAAATGTTCCAGACCCTTGGTATGGAACAGAAGAAGGTTACCACAAAGTTTATAAAATGATTGATGAAGCTTGTGAGAAGTTAATAGAGAATTTTAGTTAAAACTGAATACCTAATCTTAGTGCAAGCCTTTTGTAATAATAATCGTATGCATAATCTGTTTTACCAGCCACACCACCAATGCCCCAGCTATAAACGTTTTGCTCGATGTAACTAAAGTGTTTGTAGCTGTATCCAAGGCTTGCAACAAAATAAGTTTTATTGGCAATTTGTTTCTTTAAACCTATACCAGTTTCTCCATAAAAGGTAGTTTTTAACTTAAAAGCATCCTCATTATTCCAAGAATATTTTTTAGGAAAATTAGTAGTTCGCCAAGGAATATTTACTCCAGCATCAGCATAAAAAAATACATTACTGTTTTTAGAAATACTTTTTCTTACATCAATAAATATGGGTGTGCTTTGGGAGCCATAACTATCAAATGCCAATCCTAATCCAATATTCCAATCTTGGTAACTAATGCCATTGATGGTTTGAAACACAGTTATGTTTTGACTACTTCCCCAAACAGAACCAATACTGTTAATACTTGTAAAAATTGGTTTAATTTTTTTTGTTTGTGAATGGCTATTCATTGCCATCAACATCAGTACAAAACAACATATTTTTCTCATCTTACTAAATTTAAAAACAACAATTAATGAGCAAACAAAAAGCTGCTAAGTTTAACAATATTGTTTGTATTAGAATAGTTGTATTGGTGCAAACCATCTTTTGCTGAAACCAATGCTATTCCATTATTACAGATAATATCATAAGCAGCATTCAAAGGAATTGTTTGTAGCGAAATTGGATTCTCAGGATTTGCAGCATCAAAAACTCTAATGCCAGCATCATCATCACAAACAAATAAAATATTTCCATCTTTACTTAGTCCTTGTGGCTTTGTTAAATTAACCTGTTTTACTAAAGTTGGGCTTGATAAGTTTGAAATTTTAACAACGTCTAATTCGTTTTGTGTACCTTGGCAAAATGTGCCAGCGTGTAATGTTATATAAGCATAATCATCATCTGCAATTACAGGATCACAAAGCCTAGCGTGACTAAAACTACTAATATAATTTGGCTGTATAGGATTGCTTAAACTATAAACAAACATCCCTGTTTGAGAACCAATAAATAGCTTGTCTTTAAACGGATAAATGGTTTCAATATTCCATCCAACTGATAGTTTATTTGCAATCGTTGGTTGTGTGGCATTTGAAATATCAATAGCATTTAATGTAGAATTTGACACGGCATATAAATAATTATTAACAACCGTAAAACGGCTCATACTACCAGCTTTACCAGTTGATGAACTTTGTGTGCCAGTTGGATTAGTTGCTGTTGCAGGCCCACCAGAAAGCCATACTCCACCATTCCAATTATTAGTGATATATTTTCCATTGCTCCAAATACCCTGACCTTCTGCAATTTCGATTTCCATGCTTGTATCCCTAACACTCCAACCAGTTATAACACTACCTTGCGATGTAGAATAACCATTAATAAAACGTACATCTAAAAAAATATCTTCTATCACTTTTGTTGTAACAACATTATTAATATCGGCAATATTAATAGCCAAAAAATCAGTGTAACAATTTGCATATAAAACATTGTTGCTAACCCATAAATCTGTATTGCCAGGTATAGTAATAAATGCTTTATTAATTGGGTTTGATGGATTACTGTTATCAATTACATGAATACCTTTTTCTTTTTCATTCAGGAACACATAATTGCCAATTACAAAAAGCTTTCCAGCATTGGCAACATCAATACCTGCAGTGCTTTTAACCTTAGCTCTTAGGCTGCTAGTAGTTTCAATTATAGGTGTATAAATCTGATATTGTTTTTTGCCCACATCTTTTAAACAAGAGCTGGAACACAATGTAATTATTACTGCTATTAGAGCCAAGTTTATAAACTTTTTCATATACTATTTTTTAATTGATTTAAATGGAATATTTAATTGAAAATCTATTTGCTGCCAATAATATTTTGACGATGATTTTTGAGCTTGTGTTAGATATTTTCTGGCAAACAAGCTCAATGAAAATTTATTATTTATGTTAATAGATGCACCAGTTTCTAAAGCCAATAGAAAGCGTTTATTCTGTTCTAAAAATGATTGATATCTGTAAAGATTATCAATTTTATTAAGCCAATTATCTTTAAAAATCCAAGAAATATTAGCACCTACTTTAAAAGAAATTTCGGTTTTACTTTTCGGATTTATACAATAAGAAATATTTATCGGAACTTGAATTTGGTTGCTATAATTTGTATAAACTTTTTCATTGCTTAAATAATAATAAGCTGGTAAAAAAGTAACAGAATCCTCTTGCAGCCCTATTTTGTTTTCCATATACTGGTACTTTAAACCACTTTGTAAAGTCCATCTTTTCGATAGTTTGTAATCCACATTCATACCTATTGAAAAATGATATCCAGTTGTTGGTAAACTCAAAATATTTGTAGATGGGTTTGCACTTGTTGCTGTAGTTGGTGTTGATGTAAACCCATTATTATAAATATTAGATTCACTCTGTTGCCCCCCAATATTATTTCTTGAAACATAGTTTGCACCGCCACCAACAGCTAAACTCCAGGATAGGCCTCTTTTACTAGTCTGTTTTTTATTAATGATTTTTTTACTTGTTGTATCTGCAAATTTGTTTGTAAGATCATTTTCTTTTGGGTTCAATAAAGTTTTGACATTTGTATTCGCTACTAAATGCTTTTTTGTCTGAAATTCATGCTGCATTACATCATCACCAATTGTATTCATTGAATCGCTCAATGAACTTATTGAGTTATTTTTTAAACTCATTTTATTACTCAATGAACTCATTGAGTTAGTTTTTAAACTCATTTTATTATTTAATAAACTTATTGAGTTGCTTTTTATACTCATTTTATTACTCAATGAACTTATTGAGTAAGTTTTTAAACTCATTTTATTATTTAATAAACTTATTGAGTTGCTTTTTGTACTCATTTTATTACTCAATGAGCTTATTGAATTACTTTTTAAATCTATTTTATTGCTAATGATACTTTTGGAACTAATATTTGAATTTATTTGAGAATTTTCACCTGTTTTAATAGCATTGTTTGTTGCACTCTTTAAGGACGCTTTGGAATTGATTTTTTCGTAATACCCATAAAAAGCAATTCCAAATAAAATAATTGCTGGCATACTCCACCACCAGACAACAATTCTCTTCTTCTTTTTCTCATCTAAATTACTTTCAACTTCTTTCCAAACTTGTTCAGATGGAGTGAGATTAAAATCTTTTAGCTGATTAATTGTATCGTTAAAATTATTTTGCATACACGCTATTTGCTTTATTATTCTCTTGTTCTATCATTTTTATGAGCATTGCCCTGCCCCTGCTATATTGGCTTCTAATGGTGTTAACATTTGTTTGCAACATTTCGGCAATTTCCATTTGGCTAAATCCCTCAACTGCAACTAAATTAAAAATGGTTTGATAGCTTGCTGGTAGCTTTCTGATTTGCTCAACCAAATCTTTCAGATTAATTTTTAATTCTGTCTCTTCATTTGCAACAGAATGCAATCCTACATCGTTCAAATTCATTTCATTTTTGTATCTGCTATGCTTGTTTAAGTAGGTTAAAGTTGTATTTACCATAATTCTTCTAATCCAGGCACCTAATTCTCCATCACTTTTATACTGATGCAAATTTTTGAAAACCTTTATAAAACCTTCTTGTAAAATATCTTCTGCATCGTGTAAACTTTTTGTATATCTGTAGCACAAGCCTAACATACTACTTGCATATTGGTTATACAAGTTTTGTTGTGCTTGCCTGTTGTTTTTAATACAATCTTTTACTAATTGCAGTGTTTCCATTCTGTGTAAATATGACTAAGTAACAAAAGAAAACATTGCATCATCAAAAAATTATTCTCGACCGACTAACTTAAAACAATTTTTAATGAAAAAATTGGGGATAACTATTCTTTAACAAAAACAAAATTTGAAAAACAAAATTCCGTTATTAAATGAAACCATAACCGACAGATGAATTTAAATAAGCAGGTAATTAAAGAACTTGATTCTTTATTTAGATTAATAGATGACCCAGATGCTGAAGTATTTTCAATTGTATCTGAAAAAATAGTTAATTACGGTAACTTAATTATTCCTAACCTAGAAGATTTGTGGGAAAATACAACCTGTAATCAAGTTCAAAAAAGAATTGAATTACTAATACACAAATTGCAGTATCAAGAATTGCAACAAGATTTAACACAATGGAGCAGCAGTTCATATAACGATTTATTGTTTGGGGCTTTATTGGTTGCAAAATACCAATATCCCGACTTACACAC